>CAYPJU010000038.1:0-54414 GCA_964411125.1 uncultured Bradymonadales bacterium
CGCGGCTTCAGCGCACCCCGCGCCCCGCGACGCACCCCTATGCCCGCCCCACACCCCCACACCCTCAACCCAACCCAACGGGTCACAAAAACCCATCCCACCAGCCCGACTTCGCGCGCTCCCACCCCCGAATCCGCCCCCAAACGCCCGGGCACCCGTCAAAGCCCTGGGTCATCGATACGCGGCCCTGGGGGGGATAGTTCGCGAGCGGGTTCCCGTGGTCATTGCCGGACCTGCGGGGGTGCTCTATTCTTGCGCGTGACTGCGCTGCGGAACGAGGAGTGACCCCGTGTTTGGGATGTCGATAGAAGAAGTGTTGCTGATCCTGGTGGTGGTGCTGGTCTTCATGGGGCCCGAGAAGATCCCGGAGGCTGCGCAATTCATGGGGAAGGTCTTTCGCGAGGTTCGGAAGGCGAGCAACGTCTTGCGCGACGCGGTCATGATCGACGACGAGCCGCGACGAACCCCGATTCGTCCCCAACCGCTAGCCAGTGGCGCCACGGCTGGGGGCGGACTCGAGGCGGTTTCCCGTCGCGATCCTGATCCCCGCCGCGACGTTCGGGTCGTGGAGATGCACCGGATTCGAGGTGCGATCGGCGTGACCGAAGTCGGCCTCCAGGCCGCGTCCGCGGTACCGGCCCATCGTGAGGTCTACCTGCACGTTCCCTACGACGAGACCATTTGATGGCTGCCGAAGAAGAGTTCGATCCATACGGCGACGCTCGGATGACCGTCATCGAGCACCTCCACGAGTTGCGGCGTCGGGTCGTTTGGGCAGCCGCGGGAATCGTGCTCGCTTTCATCGTGTCGTGGACCTTCGTCGAGGACATTTTCAACTTTCTGATGATGCCGCTTCAGCTCGCGGCGCAGGAAGAGGCCCTGGCGCAGATGCACCACAAGGATCTCGCCGAACCATTCTTCGTTCTGCTGAAGACGGCGATGTTCAGCGCGGTGTTCTTTTCGACGCCATGGCTTCTCTTGCAGGCGTGGACTTTCGTGGCGCCCGCGCTCTACCCGAAGGAGAAGAAGTACGCGATTCCCTTCACAATCCTGGCGACGGGCTTCTTCGTGCTGGGAGCGAGCTTCTGCTTCTTCGTGGTCCTTCCCTTCGGCTACGAATTCCTGCTTTCGTTTTCGCTCGACGTCTCCCAGCCGGAACTGATGATGAACGAGTACCTCGGCCTCACGACGCGGCTGGTGCTCGCTTTCGGAGCGGTATTCGAGATGCCGGTGGTCGCGATGCTGTTGTCGGCCATCGGGATCCTCACGCACCGCCACCTGCTGAAGTTCTGGCGTTATTCGGTGGTATTGTCGTTCGTGATTGCCGCGATGCTGACGCCGCCCGACATCCTCACGCAAACTCTGATGGCGGTCCCGCTGATCGTGCTCTACTTCGTGTCGGTCGGGGTCGCCTGGTTCTTCACGACGCGTCGCGAAAAGCGACTCGCGGCCGAGCTCGCCGAGATGGGTGAATGAGCGACGACTTCTCATCGGGGGAGTGGACGCGCGCAGCGACCCAGGCGGGGAACGCTTTCAGCAAGCTCCGCGAAGACCTCCGCAACGCCGCACGGGTCCAGGTGGTGCCCACGCCGGATGCGATCGTGGGAGACCGCTATCGAGTCGTCCGAGCCATCGGCGACGGTGGTTTTGGCAACGTCTACCTGGTCGAACACAAGCTGCTGGGTCGTCAGTTCGCCATGAAGGTTCTCAACTCCCGCATCGCCGAGGACCCCGATTGGGTAGCACGGTTCCACGAGGAGGCGCGGGCGACGAGCCAGATCGGGCACGAGAACATCGTGTACGTGACCGACTTCGGACAAGACCCGACCTACGGCTACTACTTCATCATGGAGTTTCTGGAGGGGGAGTCCCTCGAGGAGCTCCTGATCACCCAGGGTCCGCAGCCGATCGAACGAATTTTGAAGTTCGTGCATGCCGCCGCGAGCGCCCTCGGCGCCGTCCACGAGCTCGGGATCGTGCACTGTGACCTCAAGCCGTCCAACGTCTTCGTCGTGGAGCGCAAAGGGCGCGAGGAGGCCTGGAAGTTCCTCGATTTCGGCACGTCCACCATCGTGATGAACGCGGTCGCGACCGAAGCCCTCTACGGTACCCCGAAGTACATGGCGCCGGAACAATCGGTCGGGCTCGACGTCGATGCGCGTGCCGACCAGTTCTCCGTGGCGTGCATCGTCTACGAAATGTTGACGGGGGAGACCCCATGGAACGTGACGACCTGGCTTCAGGCGATGCCGGAGGCCCGGCGACGACGCCCTCCTCGCCCTCCGAGCGAGCTGCGTCGAGCGACGCCGCGCGGCTGGGACGACCTCGTGATGCGGGGATTGTCGGTCGATCCGAAGGAGCGATTTCCCACGATCGACGATTTCGCCCGGGCCCTGGGGCGCGCCGCGAAGGTCGAGTTCACCCCGAGCGTCGACCCGATGGACGCGAGCCGCAGCCAGATGGCAGGCTTCGAACGCTCCCACACGGCTCCGGCGGTGCCGGTGGAACAGGAACGAACGTCCCTGGAGGAGAACTCTCTCGACGTGGAGATCGACGAGGGCGAGAGCCAACCCACGGTCACCGTCACCTTCCGGACCGACGAACGCCTCAAGCGCGAGTACCGTAGAAATCTGTCCGTCGGTGGCCTCTTCGTCCCGTGCGAAGAGCTCGTTCCTCTCCGCTCGTTCGTGACCCTGGAGCTGGTCTATACGCCAGCGTCGGCCCGCGCGACGGTCGAGGGAACCGTGGTCGGTCACGAGACGCGCCACGAGGCCGGGCGCGGGTTCGGCGTCGCGATCTCACCCCAGGCGCGCGGCGCCCTCGACGCCTTCATGGCGGAGATCGAGGGACCAGCACTCGCCCCCGACGACGTGCTGACCATCGCCAGAGAGACAGGGGAGGGAGACCAACTCTCCCCCGGAGAGGTGTTCGTGCTATCCCGAATCGACGACGGAATTCCTCTCTCCCGTCTTCGCTCGATGTGCGCAGGACTCCCTTTCGACATCGGCGCAATCGTCCAAGATCTCCGAAAGAAGGGACTGATCGCGGTCAACGACGAGGACGGTGGGGAGGCGTCGCGCTCCCACCTCGGCGTGGAGCCAGCATTCGAGCCATCGCAGATTCGCACGATCCTGGAGCGCCTGGAGTTCCACCGCCTTCGCGGCAACTTCCTGGGCGCTTCGGACGTGCTGGAGCGCGCGATTTCGGTCGCCCCGGACATCGCCGAGTTCCACTTTCGACGGGCCGAACTGCTGCGGGAGTTCGACCGCGACCGCGCGATCGCCCTGGATTCGGCGCGGCAAGCGGTCCGCCTCGCTCCCTCCGAGCCGAACTACCGAACGTTGCTCCAAGACCTCGAGGAGAACCGATGAACACCTTCGAACTTCTGTCGGAATGGGTAGCGATCGACTCGGTCACAGGGCGCGAAGGTGCCTTTCTGCAACGGTTGCAGGAGTGGTTCGAGGCTCGCGGTTGGCGATGCGAGCGTCAGGAGATCGAACCGACCCGTTGGAATCTGGTCGTCCGTTCGGACGAAGATCCACGGTTCTTCTACTCCACGCATGTCGACACGGTTCCGCCTCACATTGGGCCGCGAATCGAAGGGGACACGCTGTACGGACGAGGCGCCTGCGACACGAAGGGGGGGATCGTGGCGATGGCCGCTGCAGGGGAGCGCCTGCGCGCCGACGGTCACCGGAACTTCGGTTACCTCTTCGTCATCGGCGAAGAGGTCGACCACCAGGGCGCTATCGAGGCGCGGCAGTTGGAGTTGGAGGCCGACCGCATCATCCTGTGCGAGCCGACCGAGAACCAGGTCGTCGCTGCGCAGAAAGGGATGGTCAAGCTCGTGCTCGACGCCGACGGAATCGCCGGACATTCCGCCTACCCCGACCGCGGTGTGTCCGCCGTGCATCGACTTCTCGACGCCCTCACCCGCATTCGCCTGGAGCCCTGGCCCGAGCACGAGCTCCTCGGCCCCACGACCGTCAATGTCGGGGTTGTGGAAGGGGGCGTCGCGGCCAATGTCTTCGCACCGTCTGCACGAGCCGAGGTCCTCATCCGAGCGGTCAGCCCGGTGGAACCGATGATCGAGCGCATCGAAGAGTTGTGTGGGGAACACGTCCGAATGGAAGTCCCCGCCGCCAACGACCCGGTATTCTTCGACCCTCCCGCGGACGTCGAGACCTGCACCGTGGCCTTCAACACGGATGCCAGCTACCTGCACCAGATCGCGCCGGTATGGCTCGTCGGTCCGGGCGACATCAAGGTCGCCCACTCGGATCACGAGCACATCACGCGCGATAGCCTGGATGCTGGCGTGGATCTCTACGAACGACTTGGGCGACTCTGCCTCGATTGACGTGGCCCGGCCTCGTACTGCCGCGCCGACACCCCGCCACGGCGGGGGCGCCTAGTCGGGGACACAGACGTCCCATCGATCGCGGTCACGGTCGCGACGGTCGTTGCAGCGGTAGTCGTTGTCGCCCAGATAGTCTTTGCACTCCGACGAGCTGTCGCAGAGCAGCATGCAGACGCCGCCGTTCGAGTCGATGCACACGGCGTCCGGTGGGCAGTCGCCGTTGTCTCGGCAGTCGAGGGTGCAAAACCCACCCGGCCAATCCTCCAGGCATCGATCGCGGCAGTCGAAGTCGTCGAGGCACGGGGCCCCAACCTCGCGACTGGGGCCGTCGCACGCGGCGAAGGCGAGCGAGAGCGCGATGACGATCGGGTACGTGATACGCATGACTTCCTCCGGGACGAGTTTCAGAGCCGATTCAGGCCATTGAGGGCCGCGACGCGATACGCCTCCGCCATCGTCGGGTAGTTGAACGTGGTGTCCGCAAAGTAGCGGACATCGTTGCCCCCACCGCTCTGTCCCATGATCGCCTGACCGATGTGAATGATCTCGGCGGCCTGGTACCCGAAGCAGTGGATGGCGAGAATTTCGTACGTCTCGCGATGGAACAGCAGCTTGAGCATGCCGACCCGCACGTTCACGATCTGAGCTCGTGCGAGGCTGCGGAAGAGAGCATGGCCGACCTCGTACGGCACCTTCTGTTCGGTGAGCTCGCGCTCCGTCGGCCCGATGCAGGAGATCTCGGGGATCGTGTAGATTCCCGACGGGATGTTCTCCACGAGACGTCGGTCGCACTCCCCGCGAACGATGTACGTCGACGCGAAGCGTCCCTGATCGTACGCGGCGCTCGCAAGTCCGGGGGGACCGATCACGTCACCGACCGCGAAGATGTTCTCGACCGATGTCTGGTAGTGGTCTCCGACGTCGATCTGGGCGCGCGAGTTCGTCTCGATTCCGACGTTTTCCAGGTTCAGCGACGCCGTGTTACCGGTCCGCCCGGCTGCCCAGAGGATGTAGTCGCTCCGCAACTGCTTCCCGGACTTGAGGTGCAAGACCACGCAGTCGTCTCGGGTCTCGACCCGATCGTAGGTCTCGTTGTGCCGAAGGATCGCCCCCTGATCACGCAAATGGTAGGCGAGGGCATCGATGATCTCGTCGTCGAGGAACGAGAGGAGCTTGTCGCGGGAGTTGACCAGGTTCACCTTGCAACCGAGGTTGCGGAAGATCGACGCGTACTCGCAGCCGATCACTCCGGCACCGTAGATCGTGATGGAACCCGGTGTGTCGTCGAGCTTCAGGATCGAATCGGCATCCCGGACCCGAGGATGCGAAAAGTCGATGTCGTCGGGCCGCCATGGGCTAGTCCCCGTGGCGATGATGAAGTTCTCCCCCTTCACTCGCTCGATGCTTCCCTGGTCATTGACGACCTCCACGGTGTGGGCGTCCACGAACCGGGCATGGCCGTCGATCATCCGGACATCGTTACGGTCGTAGAAGTTTCGCCGCATCCGGGCCTGTTTCCCGATGACGCTGTGGGCCGTCGCGAGCAGGTCGGGGTAGGTGATGTCGAGCTCATCCAGATGCGCGGAGAAGATCGGGCTCTCGCGGTACTGCTGGTACTGCCAGATCGACTGTCGGAGCGCCTTGGACGGGATGGTTCCCCAGTGAACACATCCACCGCCGATCTCTTCGTAACGGTCGACGACCGCCACGTTCTTTCCGTTCTTCGCGGCCGTCATGGCGGCACCTTCGCCGCCAGGTCCCGCTCCTATCACCACCAGATCGTACTTCGCCATCGGTCTCTCGGGCCTCGTCTCGAGTCGCCCGGAGACTAGCCCGCCGCCGTGGATCCGTAAACGGCAGTGGCGCGGCGACCGTCGTCACGCGAGCTCGGGGCCCTCTTCGACGGGCTCGCCGATGGGTGCATCGCCCTCGCGCATCGCGCGTTTGGCGCGCTCACGCTTGACGATCCCGACCCCGACCATTGCAGGCGCCACGAAGAAGCAGAGCGGGCAGGTCGCGCCGATCACCGCGAGCGATGCCGCGCCGAAGATGCCAACGCCAGCACCGAACTTGATGTGTCCCTCCCCTTCCTTTTTCTGAGCCTGCCAGTGTTCCCAGTTCACTTCCGGTCGTTCTGCCATGTCTCCTCCTCCTCTTCATCCGAACGTAGGATGCCGGCGGTCGGGTGCGAGTTGCGCCGTGGTTACGCTACCGCCGCCGGCGGCGGTTTCCCGGCCGCTTGCGCCGCGAGGGCCGAACGAGTCCGAGGATTCTATCCGGCGGGGTCAACCCCCTTTTCGACCGTTCGACCTAACCCTACCAACTCCGCACCAGCCGTGCGATACCTCCCATTACACTCCCGAAAAACAACGACATTGGGCCACACCTCAAGGCGGCTTTTATAGGCCCGTTGGGTCATCCCGCGACCCGTGCTTTTCGGACGAGTTTCACGAACTCGGCGCGGCGGGATCGGTCCCGAGTCGTGCTCCCCGCGATCTCCTCGATCCAGTCCCAGGTGACGTGTTTCGCGTACGGGCTCTCCCGTAGTTTCTCCGCAAATGCGCATACGGCGGCCGCGAACTGGAAGTCTTTCGATGACTGACCGATCGTCGTGCGAAGCTCGGCGCTCTTCAGCTCGAAAGCCGCCTCCCCGGCGACGTCGGAACCTCGGGGTTCCTTGTGGCGAACGCGCACGGTCGCGACGGATTCGGCAGGTTCGCTGCGCAGCACCAGTTCGTACAGGGCGGTCACCGCGTGCCCCGCACCGATCTCGCCGGCGTCGACCTTGTCGTTGCGGAAGTCCTTGTCTGCGATGTCCCGGTTTTCGTAACCGATGAGGCGGTAGCGTTCTACGGTCGCCGGGTCGAACTCGACCTGGATCTTCACGTCACGCGCGATGACCTGCAGCGTCCCATCGATCTGGTCGCCAAAGATCCTCTTCGCTTCGGCCTCCCCATCCACGTAAAAGTAGTTTCCGTTCCCGTGGTTCGCGAGCTGCTCCATCATCGTGTCTTTGTAGTTCCCCATCCCGAATCCGATCGTGGAAAGGGTCACCCCCTTTTTCACGTACTTTCCGATCTGGGCGTAGATCGACTGCCAGTCGCTCCGTCCCACATTTGCGTCCCCATCCGACAGGACGATCACGCGGTTCTCGTGTTCTCCAACGAAGTTGGCGTCGGCGAGGCGGTACGCGAGGTCGAGCCCGGACGCCATGGCCGTGCTGCCCCCCGCTCCGAGCGACGCGATCGCTTCGAGGATCCGCGACTTTTCACCGACGTAGGTGGGCTCGAGGACGACCCGGGTGTTTCCCGCATAGGTCGCCAGGGCCACGGTGTCGTTGGGGCGCAGGTTGTGGGTGAGGTGGACGAGGGATTTCTTCGCGAGGCCTAGCTTCCGGCTGCTCGACATCGATCCCGAGACGTCGACGAGGAAGACGAGGTGGACTGGTTTGCGCTCTTCGGCCGGGATGGTCATCCCCTGCAGCCCGACCCGCATCAGGTAGGTGTGCTCGTTGGTGGCGAAGGGGCTCGGGGCTGCCTCCATCGAGACGGAGAACGGCCTGTCCTTCGGCTTCGGGTAGGAGTACCGGAAGTAGTTCACGAACTCTTCGACCCGGACACTGTCACGGGGCGGTTTTTGCCCGCCGTTCAGCTTGCTCCGCGCGATGGTGTAGCTGCCGGTGTCCACGTCGATGGCGAACGTCGAGAACCTGTCCTCCGTCGGGTCGACGAAGTCGTTCGTGCCGTAGTTGGTGTACTGCTCGGTGGGGGCGACCCTGTCGACGGGTGCGGAGCGCGCCTTTCGCTTGTACGCGACGGCTCCCCGAGCCACGACGCGGCTCTCGCCGATCAGAACCCCGCCTCCGTATCCTTTGCCACCGCCTCCCCGGCCGGCGCCGGTCAGGCCGAGCCCTCCGTATCCCTTGGCGCTCGCGACCGAGCTGTCCCCCTGCAGGTTTCCGAGGCTCCGAATTGCGTCGGCGCCCCCACCGAGGTTGCTGGCGACGTCCCCGGGGCCCTTCATCCTCGAGCGGAGAAAGGGCTCCGGGTCGGTGTCGGCCTTCGGGGACTCCTCTTCGGTCTCCGAGCTCTCCCTGGCGGCGACGGCGACGACCTCCGAGCCTTCGCCCGGTTCCTCGGACCGCTCTCCGTCGAGGTCGGAGGACGCTTCTTCGCTCGCGACCGCCTCGGGAGGCTCGGGCTGGGGCGCGGCCGGCTGGACGAAGCGGTCGTCGGCTGGCTGTGGCGTCTTCGTGGGGGTCGGCTCGCAAGCGGAGAGCGAAACGAGCAACAGGGCGAACAAGATGCGTGGCGTCGAAGGCATCGAAGCTCCGGGGTTCCGTGGGTTCGTGGACATCGGGATCGACAACGGGTCGCCGGGGAAGTTCCACGGCGCGACGAGAAACCGCTCGAATCGAGGTGGGCCGCGGCCGCTGGACTCCGGCCGAAGAGGTCCCGACTTTCCGCCGGGAGCCGCGTCGCGTATGCTGCCGCCCATGTCGGAAAACCAGAAACTCGTCGGGAACTTCGAACTTTCGAAGCTCGCCGGGCGCGGGGCGGAAAGCTCGGTGTGGCGGGCGGAACACCGCCGACACGGCGTTCCCGCGGCGGTGAAGTTTCTCCGGAGGACGAGCCCCGGCGACGAGGTCGTCGACGCGGAGTTTCGCCGCCGGGTTCAGAAGGTCGCCGGGCTCGAACACGAGGGCATCTTGCCGCTGTTCGATTACGGGTGGCTCACCGAAGCCATCCCCGAGGTACTGGGGGTCCTTCCCGACAGTCGATGGGTGGTGACGGCGTGGTCGGATCGAATGCTGACCGACGTGGTCCCGCTGACGGAGTGGGTCGAGGTTCGCTCGATGCTCCTCGGGATTCTGGACGCCCTCGCACACGCGCATGCGCGCGGCCTGACCCACGAGGCACTCAAGCCGGGAAACGTCGCGATCGGCGATGGCGGCACCGCGCGCATCACGGACTTCGACCCACTGCCGAGCATCACGCCGAAGAACCGTTCCGACCTACGCCCGACGACCGCACAGTGGCTTGCGCCGGAGCAGTTCGCCAGTCATCGCCGCAACGTGGGTCCCTGGACCGATCTGTACGCGGTGGGCTGCATCGCCTACTGGCTGCTGACCTATCGACCGCCCTACCGTGGGGACGTTCTCTCCCTACTTCACAGCCACCGCTCCGCACCGATCCCCCGACTGCGGAGTCGGGTGGCGGTGCCGAACGACCTCGAGTCGTGGCTCCGACGACTCCTCGCCAAGGACCCTCGCGACCGCTACCGCTCCGCCGCCGACGCGGCATACGACCTGCTCGAGTTCCCGACGGAGATCTCGGTCCCCGACGACTCGTTCGACCCGTTCGCTTCGGATGAGGAGGACGACCTGCGAGAGCCCTCCGGGCTGGAAGAACCATCGTCCTACGCTGTCTACGAGATGTCCGCGACCCCGGCGCGCTGGGTCGAACGGCCCCCGCCACCGCGTACGTGGGCCCGCGCCACGAAACCATCGCGGACCGCAGAAGTCGTCTGCGCGAGCCTCGGAATGTGGAGCCTGCGACCGGTCCCGATCGTGGGGCGACAGGCCGAGCGTGACGCGCTCTGGGCCACACTGCGGAATGTGCACACCACCCGAACCCCACGCGCCGTCCTGCTGCATGGGGACCCGGGTACGGGGAAGGGGACCCTGGCGTGCTGGGTCGCGTTCCGAGCCGCGGAGCTGGGGGCGGCTCACGTGCTCGCGACCACTCACCCCGAGACCGATCCCAGCGGCCTTGCGGGGATGATCCTCGATCACTTTACCCTGCGCGGCCTCGACGGAGCGGCGAGTCTCGCGCGGATACGTTCGGAGTTCTCGTCGCTCGGTCACGAGGACGAGGGACGCGACGCCCAGATGGTGTTCGACCTCGCGACAGGTGTAGCCCCAACCCACCCGGGTTCGCACCGCGACCGCCTCGACGCGTTCACCAGGTACCTCGATACGTTGTCGCGGGACCGTCCGGTGCTCGTGATCGCGGAGAACCTGCATCATGCCCCCGACACCGTTCTCTGGATCGCGGACGTCCTGGAGCGGACCGCCTCACGCATCATGGTCGTGGGTACGTTCCGACACGACATCCTCTCCACCCGGGACTTTCACTACGAACGGATCCAGGGTCTTCGGGAAAGCGAGCGTTCGAGGTTCCTCGACATCGGCCCTCTGCAGGGAGAGAACCGACTGGCGCTCATCGACTGCCTGCTCGATCTCGAGTCACCGTTCCGCGAAGAGCTCGCGGACGCAGCGGAGGGAAACCCCCTCTACGCCACGCAGGTAGTGGATGACTGGGTGGCGAGGGGGCTCCTGGAGGTGTCAGACAATGGGTCCTTTAAACTAGCAAAGCCCATTGGGCTAGCGCTGCCTGACAGTGTCGAGGAAAGCTGGCGTCAGCGGGTCGACCGGTTCGTCGAGAGCCACGGCGAACAGGCCGGCCTCGTTCTCGAAGCGGGTGCGGTTCTGGGCCGGCAGTTTCGGCACGAGGACTGGGTCGCACTCTGCGATCGGAACGACGTCGTCGTGGACGAGCCACTGGTCGAGGCGCTCACCCGCGCAGGATTCCTGGAGGCGACGACTTCGGGCTGGACGTTTCGGCACGCCATGCTCCGCGAAGTTTTAGAGGCACGGTCTCGCGCCGCCGGGCGCGTGGAGCGATGGAATGCCCTCGCCGCGGCGACGCTCTCGCACTCGGCGGCGAACGCGCGAAGACGGGCGCGCCATCTCATCGCGGCGGGCCAACTCGAAGGGGCGCTCGATGCGCTCTTGATCGAGGCACGGAGCGCATCCGACCGCGGCGACCTCGACCACGCGGCGGTCATTCTTCACCATTTTACGGAAGTGGCAGAAGCGCTGCAGGCAGGTCGCTCGGCCTGGCGAATTCGCGGAAATGCGCAGTTGGCCGAGGTAGCGCTAGCGCGAGGCGATCGGACGGCGGCGGACGAGTTTCTGAGAGTGGCAGAGCGAGAGTTCGTGAACTTCGGGAGCGATTCGACGGAGGAGCGGAGCCGTCTCCTCGCGGAGATCAACTTCGTCCGGGGGGACTACGTGCGGCAGGGAGGTGCGGCTCGCGACGCGGTGGTCCTGTTGGAGCAAGTGATCAAGGTCTTCACGGCGCGGGAGGATCCTCGGCTCGCCGATGTGCTGCTGCGGTTCGCCGATTCGCTCGCCGCCGCAGAGCTGTCCCAGGAAGCAATGAAGGCGTACCACGAGGCTGTCGGGGCCTTCGAAGGAAAGGGAGATTACTACGGCGTGGGGCAAGCGGAGGCGGGCATTGCGAAGATGCTGCGGAAGTCCGCCCCCGATGACCACGAGTCGGTCGCGAAGCACATTCAGAGAGCGCGTAAGGCTTACGAGGCGGCGGGCGCTCGCGAACGCGCCAGCTCCGTGTCAGAGGAGCTTCTCCAGGCCGAATGACCGCAGTCATCAAAAAGTGCGCGACTCAATGACCGAGGTCACTCCAAGACGCGACCCGTAATCTCGACGCGAAGTCCTGCGTCGTTTCGGAGGTCCAGCTCCCATCCGTGCAGGCCGCACACTCGATTGACGATGGACAGACCGAAGCCTTGTCCGTCTTCGTTGCGAGACCGCGCGGCATCGGCTCGTACGCCTCGAGCGAGGACATCTGCGAGCATCTCGTCGGGGATACCCGGTCCGTCGTCAGCCACAGCGAGGAGAAAGTGTGCGCCGTGCCGTTCGAGGATCACGACCACGTGGCCGCCGGAAGCGTTGTATTGCACGGCGTTCTGTACGAGGTTCGACAACGCCTGCTCGATCAGGGTCGGTTCGCCGAGCACGACGCAGTCGTCGGCCACCCAGTCGAGCTCCACTCCCTTCTGCCGCGCGATCGGGGCGTGGCGTCCTACGACGCGTTCAACCAAGGGGCCGAGCTCGACGGGGAGCGTGGTCGCCAGCGCTTCGGGGTTTTCGAGCTTGGCCGCCGAGCGCATGTTGGCGATGAGAGCGGCGATGTAGTGCGATTCTTCGAGAGCGACCCGAATGTCTTCGCCGTCGTTCTGGCTGGCGAGCTTCTGCAGGCGATGCTGCAGAACCGTGAGCGGTATGGCCAGGTCGTGGGTAGTGTTGGCGATATACTGTTCGAGCGCCTGTTCACGAGACCGCAACGCGCTGAAGGTCTCGTCGAAAGCGTCGGCGAGGTGGCTCAGTTCGTCGCTTCCCGCCAGCTCTACGGAGAAGGGCTCTCGACGGGCGCGATGAACCGCCTCCTCGAGCCGTCGGATTCGGCGGACGATCGGGACCGTGAGCAGCAATCCGAGAAGCGTGAGAACCGTGGCGAGGGCGCCGGTCTGGATCAGCGCACGCTGCATGCTGCCGCGGGGGGTCCCACGAACGTTCCATACGACCAGCACGACGGCGCAGGGACCGGAGTCGGCGCGCCGGATCGCGGTAGCCCCGAGAAATTTCGCGCCCGGCATGAACCAATGGTGCTGCGGCTCATCGAGCTGGAGATGGTGCCGGAGTGTCCGGGGGAAAGGTGGCGCGTGAGGATGGCGGGACTGGAAGTCGAGATCGTACGCGAAGGCGGCGAATTCGGGACGCTCGACCGCAAAGCGCTCGGGGCGACGTTCGCACCTGGTCATGGGACGTTCGGAAAGCCGAGCAGTGAAGCGGTCCGCACGACGTTCCATGAACTCGCGATGCTCGGAGTTCACCCGCCAGATCGCGACGACGAACGACGTGGGGACGACCGTGAGGATCAGCCAGAGGGCGACCTTCCCGCGCAGTCCCATGGTCACTCCGGCGGGACGAATTTGTAGCCGATGCCCCAGACAGTCGTGAGCATCGAGGCCGCGTCACCCATCTTCTTTCGGATACGCGAGACATGGACATCGAGCGTTCGCTCAGTCCCTTCACGGTCCTCATCGAGGCAGCGTTCCACGAGCTGCCGCCGACTGAACGCCATGTTGGGGCGACTGACGAGGGTGGCGAGAATGTCGAATTCGACCTTCGTCAGCTCGAGGTCCTCGCCGTCGACGGTCGCGAGCCGCATCTCCCGATCGACCGCGAGGGGGCCGTACTCCATCCCGGCCTCCTTCTCGATCGTGGGCCGTCGCAACCGGGCGTGAACCCGGGCGACCAGTTCTTCGGGCCAGAACGGCTTGGTGAGGTAGTCGTCACCGCCGAGCTTGAAGCCACGAACCTTGTCGTGGGTGTCGGACCGAGCGGTGAGGATGATGACGGGCACGTCCGATGTTTCTCGGAACCCCTTGAGGACGTCGAAGCCGTGTTTGTTCGGCAGCATCAAGTCGAGCACGACGAGCCGGTAGTCCTCGGGATCGAGCCTCGAAGCGACGAGACCGTCGGTGACCCAGGTCACCTCGAAGCCCTCGTCGGACAGAGTTCTCTCGATCTCGGCTCCGAGGCGAGGGTCGTCTTCGACGACGAGTACGGGGAGAGAGTCCATCGGTTCAGTCGAACTTTTCGCCGTGGTGTTTGCGGAAGCCCTTGCCTCGCTTCTCTTTGCCGTGCTTCGCGAAGTCTTCGCGCAGCTCGGCGAACTTCACCTTCTGGTCGGCGGTGAGGACGGCTTCGATCTCGTTGAGGGTCTGCTCCTTGAGGGCCTTGCCGGCGGCGCGTCGTTGGTCGGGCTCCTGCTCCTTGAGGGCCTTCATCTTCTCGCGCTTGCTCAGCAGGATCTGTTTCACCTTCGCTTCCTGCGCGTCGCTGAGGTCGAGCTTCGCGTCGAGCCGTTCGAGCATCTTCGCGCCGCGCCCTTCGTGTCCCTTGCCCCGCTTTCCTTTGTGTTTGGCACGGAGCTCCTCGGCCTTCGCACGCTGTTCGGGGGTCAGGACGGCCTGAATCTCGGTTCGCGACTCTTTGCGGATCTCGCGAATTTGGTCGCGCATCGCGCTGCGGTCCTCCACGTCCTTGTTGGCCTCGACGAGAGTCCAGGTGCGCGTCTGCGCATCGGCCATGATCTGGCGAACTTTCGTCGCCTGGGCGGGGGTCAGCGAAAGCTTCTTCGTCATCTTCTCGACGCGCTTGTCGAGTCGATCCTCCATGTGCTCGAGCCGCTCCTGCTCGCTCATGTTCTGGAGCTTCTCGAATTTGTGCCCGTGGTGGTGCCCTTCACCGGCGAAGGCGACGGAGCCGGCGCCCAGGACCATCGAGGCGGTGAAAAGTGCGATCGAGATACGTTTCGTAAGAGTCTTCATCGGTGCTTCTCCTGTGACTCGGTTGGTGTCGTTTTCGACCGGGGAGGACTCCAATGTTCCTCGCCGCTCTCACCAACAAAGTACGATGCGACTCTTAAGAGTTTCTGAAGGGATCGAAAAAAGTTTCACCCGCCGGGAGTGCAGACCTTCCGATTTTCCGATCCCCCTCCCGTAGAGCGGCATCCGAACTCTTCCGTCAGCTCCGCCTCGCAGTAGCCCTCTTCCTCCCCTTCGCAACTGAGGAAGCAGAGTCGCTGCCCGGTCGACTCGAAGGGGGCGCAGACTTGCGGGGGTGATTCTTCGTCGCATTCGCCTTCGGCTGCGCAGCAGTCGGCATCGGTGTCGCACTCGTGGGTACAGTAGCCGTCCTCGACGCGGTCGAGGCACTGAACGTCACCGGAAATCTCGTCACGATCGACGTCGGGGTAGCAATCGTCGGGGACTTCGCAAGCGTTCCCGGTGTCGGTTCCGGGCCCATCGCCGTCGCCGCACGCCAGAAAGATCCCGCCCGCGAGTCCGAAAGTGCCCAACAGGGCGAGGATTCTTCTGGTCATGTCGTGGCCTCGTCGACTTTCTTCACGTGAACGGTTCGCACCATGTGGTTCTCGTACTCTTCTTCGTCGGCACCGAGCGCGGAGGCGACCTCCTGGAGATAATCACCCTCCTGGAAATCGTAAGTGAAGTCGGAGTCGATCACGGTCGCGACGAGCGCGAGGACCGCCTGACGGTCAGATGGATCGTCGATCCCGAGGCCCGCCACGGCCGATTCCACGGAGACGGTGTCCGGCTCGAACGAGTCGATGTAGTCGGTGACCACGGAGGGGAGTTGTCCGCCCTCGACGAGATTCTTCAGGATCTTGTCGATCGCCGCCCGCTCGAGGCCATGCAGCTCCTGATCGGCCCAGGCAGCGCCGAGGAGAAGATGCGCGAGATGCTGAAGCTGGGTTTCGTCCAGCTCGAGTGTCTTGTCTGCCATGTCTTTTGTCGTTGGTTGAGATTGGTTTGACGAGTGTCGCCCGAGGCAGCCGAATCTGCAACGTCGTTCGAGATCAGAGGATTGTAGTATCCCGACGATGACGCGACCGGCCACAGGTGAGGGTCACTCCGCGTCCGAAGCCGGCGCCCCATCGGAGATTTCTTCGGGGTCCACGGGCGGAGGTGTCTCCGCGGCGTCGTTCGTAGCTTCGGGCGGCGCTTTCGGCGCGGGGGGAGCAGGCTCCTCGGGCGGCGCTTCTTCGGCCTTCGCCGCAGGTCGCTGCGGCGGGGCGGCCACCGTCTTTGGCGTATCGTCGGCCTCGGGTGCAGCTTGCGATTGCGACGGCTTTTCGAGTTTCGGCACTTCGGAGGGCCTGGCGCTCGTCTCTTCCTCGCCGGCTGGCTCTTCGGCTTCGGGTCGATCGATCGGATCGTCGTCGCCGAAATCGACCCACTCCATATATCGGGTCTCGACGAAGAATTCCGCCAGCGCGCGCTGGATCGTCTTGCCCTCGCCGAGCCAGCTCTGCGACAGGCAGTACCACGCGGGATAGGTCGCGCGTGTCTTGCAGTCGCCCCGCGCGATCACCGAGGCGATCGTGTAGTCGGGAGCGGACTCGAGAGCACCGTCCCACACGGCGAGGAACGGGACACCGACATGGGGCTCGTCCTGGTAGCCTCCGTTCCCTCCGAAACCGAGCAGGCAGGTCTCGCGCCATCGCCGCAGCAGTCGTTCTTCGTAGCTGCGCGCCCCTCGCTCGGCGACCTTGCGAAGCTCCTCGGAGGCGAGGACGGGGACCTCGTCGTACTCCGAGTCGATGCCGGAACGTTCCCTGGGAGTCGGTGTGTTCGCGAGTCTGCAGAGATATCCGATCGTGGCCTGCCGGAAATCGACGTCATAGGCGGGGAGCGCCTCGGTCTCGTCGACCCGGAAGTTTCGTGGCTGGCCGTTGCGCGCCATGAACCCCAGCGTGCGGGCGACCCACGGCATCTCGTCGGGACGAATGCCGACCTCTTCCCAGTGCTTCTCAAGCATCCCGAGCATGTCGGCGCCCTGCTGCGGGCGGATCTGATTCACCAATCGCTGACACTCGGGGTGGGCCTCGTAATCGAGATCGAACGAGCACATCCGCAACCAGGCGTAGAACTCCGGCGATTCGGGGCGGTCCCGCGTCTCGCGGAAATCGGCGAGCGCGGTGGCGATGAGCCGGGCGTTGCCCTCGTGCCGCTCGAGCTCACCCCAGAACTCGTCCATCTCCTCGGCGAGGTCACCCTCGAGCGAGCCTGCGAGATGCAGGCGAAGCATGCAGGTCCACGGCGCGAACTCCGTGCGTCGGTCGAGGGTCTTTTCGAGCTCCAACCGGGTCGAGCCAGGCAGGGAGCCGTCGGCTATCGACGGCGCGAGCTGTCGGCACATCGCTTCGGAGGCCATCCGCGGCCCAAAGCGGAAGACGACGGCGATGTCCTCTTTCGTCCACTCCATCGTGTCGAAGTCGCCAGGATTCATTCGCGAAAGCTCTTGCGAACGCTTCCGCTGCTGCTTGAGTTCGAGCTGCATCGGGTCGAGAGGGACACCGGCGGGGGTCGTCGTCGGATCCTTCTGCATGCGGGCGATGTCGCGCTTCTGATCGAGGCGTGACAGTCCGATCGCCGCCAGCAGAAAGGCGAGGAACGCCGCGAGCAGGCCGATCCAGAGCGCGGATCGGTCCACGTTGCGCTCGTGGGGGGATGGTACGTGGAGCTTCTTTTCCATGCCGAGGAAGACTACGACCGAGCGCGAGAGGTGTCGAGCATCGCGTAGTGGGGGGGCGTGGAGGCGAGGCGGGGCCCCCTTGCGCCCGATTCGTCGGGGCGAGACACAGTCGCGGTCTTCTTGATGGTCTGGGGCCCGCCTGTTAGCCTCCCAATGGTCAGGAGAAGCAGATGTCGGAGGAAAGCAACTCCAAGGGGAGAAAGGGGTCCCCGACGACGACGGGCGCGGAAGACGAACCTACCCACCAGGTGGATCGCGACGCTCTCCGCGCCGCGCTGCGGGCTCGAAAGGCTCAGGCGCAGCAATCCGACTCTTCCTCCAGCCCCGACGCTACCGAACAACTCGATCGAGGGGACGTGCGCGAGGCGATCGCGCGGCGTCATGCGCGAACGACAGGAGGGGACGCAGACCAGGCGACGAGCCGAGTCGACCGCGACGCGCTTCGCTCCGCGCTCCGGGCACGTCAGCAGAGCAGTACGGAGGAAGCTTCGACGGAAATGCTCGACTCGGGCGCCGTTCCGATCACCGCGTTCGAACCGTTCGACGACGGGATCGACGCGGATTCTGCGACGTCGATGCTCGATTCGGGTGCCGTACCGATCACGGCGTTCGAGCCGGTCGACGACGGGATCGACGCGGATTCGGCGACGTCGATGCTCGACCCAGCCTCGATATCGATCCCGGCGCTCGACCTCGAAGACGATGCGACGACCAACGAAGGTTCGATCAGCCACGCGCGGCGAATTCGGGACCGGCTTCGCGGTGGACGACCGAGCGCTCCCTCGGGGCCGGCGCAGGTGCCCGAAGACGACGCTACGGCGACGGCCGAGGCACGCTCGGTCGACATGGCACGCCAGATCCGAGACCGGGCCCGGCAAAGAGGAGCCGAGAGCAACGTCCCCGAACACACCGTACCGTCGAGGTCCACCCTCGAACGCGAGGCGCTCGACGTTGCGGAATCGCTTCGCAACGACGGAGATGCGCGCGCGCGGCAGCCGCTGAGTGGTTCGATGCCGGTTGTGGAGATGGACGAGGCGACGAACGAGGCGCCGCTCGTCGCGCGCCCCGGGCGCACCGATTCGGGATCGCACCGGCCCGCGAGCGGAGCGGTGCCGGCGGCTGCTAAGCAGTCGGGGGCGCACGATGAGCTGCGACCCGATTCCGTGGTGGCCGGGCCCCCTGCGTCGGAGGACCCGACTGGAACCAAGGAGTTGGCCGACATCATCGCAGCCTGGGGCGGGGCTTACGGGTCGCCGGAGAAGGACCCGACGATCTCGCCGGAGCAGAGCCTCGACCGGGCGATGGAGCGGTTTCACCTGTCCCGACACGGTGGCACGTCCCAGCACACCCTGGATCTCACCTCGGAGGGCTCGCTGCCGGAGATCCAGGAGGCGATCGCGCGTCGCAAGGCGGAGCTGGATGCAAAGCGGCCTCCGCGCAAGTTGGTCGTCTTCGCGGGGGCGCTGGCGGTGAGCCTTCTCGTTTCGGCGGGCCTGGTGGCGGCGGCCTTCGCGGGGTGGTGGCCGCCCGTGCGGATGGGGATCGCGCTCGCAGCGTGGGCGATACCGGCGATCGTGGCGGGTTTCGTGCTGTTTCGGCAGGACATCGCTCGCGGAATCCTGCTCGCGCTCGGTGTGCTCGTCGGGTCGGCGCCTCCGGCGGCGTGGTTCGCTCCGCAAGTTCGCACGGTGGTGCTCGAACAGGCGGTGGACCGGGATATGGACCTCCCCGTCGCGGCTCTCTTCACCGACGAGTCCACCGCGGTGGTCGACACGGCGTGCTCCACCCTGACGGCCAAACAGCTCGTGCCGGAGGCTATCCCGGCACTCGTCGCCGATCCGGAGCTCGCCGTGCGATGCTGGGAGAAGACGGTGTACGTGGATTCGGGCCGGGCGCTCGAGAACGCGGTCACGGCCCGGTGGCGCGAAGATCTGGTGACCGCTCCCGACTGCTCGGGTCGCGACCTTCAGATCGCGGCATTCGTACGGATGCAGGAAAAGGACGAGACGACACGTTCCGTCCTCGACACGGCGCTCGCCGCATCGTCGCAGGAGGTGAGAGTCTGCGTGGCGAACGAGCTGCTGGGGTCGCTGGGTGAGCAAGGATTCGTCTCGAGCCTCGGCGACGTCAAGACGCGCACTGTCCACGACAACGAACTCTTCCCCCTCTCGGTACGCTACGCGTTCGCCTCGGCAGACGACCCGGTCCGCCAGACGCTGTCCCTGGGTAGCCCCGAATTCTTCCAGTGGACCGTCGCGCTCGGGTGCGCACTCACGGCCGAGCAGCCTTCCAATCGAGCCGTGGTCGAAGATCTGAACGTCCTCGCGGCGGCCGCCACGAGCAGCGTCGGATTCATCGCTCAGCGGTCTGCCTGGCTTCAGTGGTGCGAAGACCTTCCCGAGGACGCGAGTTCTCGCGACGTCGCGAAGCTCGTGGCGGGAGACCGCATACGCTCGGCGTTCCGCACGGCCGGGGTGATCGTGGAGCGAGCGATCAATGCTCGCGATCGGCAGCTCACCGATTCTGGGATTCGGGCGGGGGCCGCGACGATGAGCGATCAGCGCTACGATCTGTTCGGACGCGAGGGCCTTCCGGGCTCGGGCGGAAAGTCGCTCCCCATTCACACCCCGGAGCTGGCACTACTGCAGGGAGAGTTCGCCGTTGCGAACGCGGAGGCCGCCGAACTCTGGGGTGATGACGGTCCAGGTGCCCTCGGCGAAGGCCAGTCCGCCGAGCCGAAGAAGTCGAAGGAGTGCGAGAAGTATCGACGCCAGCTCTACGGGGGCGTGTTCCCCGAACAGGTCGAGTTCCTCCGGCAGTTCGACCAGGATCAAGCGAACGAGCTGCAGGGGATCGGCCAGGCGACGCGCGCCCAACGGTCCGAAGAGCAGGACGAGGTTCTCACGGAGAACGTGCGAAAGAGCTGTGGCAAGAAGACTCTGGAGGAGTACGAGGCCTACAAGGCAAAGGTGGAGGCAGACGCCTCCTGACCCCGGATCGTGACATGATGGCACGGCATTTGGGCCGGGATCGGCGGACGGCTGCACCCATGGCCCAAAACGTGTAGAGTAGGTGTAAGTCTTGCACCAACAACGAAGAGAACAAGTACCAGGTACCGAAAGAATCACGGGCGAGCGGGCCTCTGTTGCCCCGACGGCGTGAGCCACATTTCGAGCGAGTGGAGAAGATACGTGAGAAGGTTAGTTACAACGTTGGCGGTTGCCGCTGCGCTGGTCGGATGTGGCGAAACGAGCGATTTCGATCTGTCGACGGCGGGCGGGGAAGAACCGGCTCCGCGGATCGATCCAGACAACCCGAATCGGATCTGGGGGTACGAGTTCACCCCCGAAGTGGCCGCTAACGCAGACCTCGTCTACGGCGACATGTACCTGCGTCCGGGGATCGAGAGCTACGTCGTGAAGGCCGAGCACACCGACGACGTCGAGTTCTTCCCTGATGGGGTGGCGTTCTTCGAGGGTGGTGCGCTGGAAGACATCGAGCGCGCGGACGTGGGTGACGTGGTCTTCAGCGAAGAGTGGGTGGGCCGCATCGTCTCGATCGAACGAGGCGAGATCGGCGCGTACGTCGAGCTGGAGCAGTTCAACCTGTTGGAGATCGTGTACGGCGACTTCGAGATCGACTTCGGCGAGGCGATCTCGCGTGGGCTCGGTCAGGAGTACGGGATGTGGAACCCCGAAGAGGGATGGCTCCCGCCGGAGCGCTGGCCGCATCTGGAGAACGAGCAGCTCGGCGACATCGAGCCGCTCCCGAACATCGACAGCGAGCTGGTGACGCACCGTCAGGCAATCGGTTGCAGCGGTAGCCGCCCGACGACTTGCGAATTCTTCCCGTCGATGAACATCGCCGCGAGCTACGAGATTTCAGGAGACCTGACTTCGAAGGTCGAGGTGACTGGCAGTCTGCGCCTGCCGATCGATTTCGATGCCTCGTTCCACGCTCACTACGATTCGTGGGTGCCGTTCGACCAGGTGGAGTTCCCGAGCGGTTACGAGTGTGCCGACGGCGACGACATCTGCATCGACCAGGTGCTCTTCCTCGTGGCGCCGCGCGTCGAGGTCGAAGTGGGCGCGAAGCTCGACATGAAGGCGAAGATCGTCGGGTGGAAGGTCCCGGACCGCAGCAAGAACATCACGCGACGTCAGTTGCCTGGGATTCCGGTGGTCGCCGGAGTCAGCATCGTGCCGACGCTGGTGCTCGACAAGGTCGCCGAGATCGCGCTCAACCAGCAAGTCATTCTGGAAGGGAAGCTGAACGTGAGTGGCCGCGCGCCGGTCGGGTTCGAGTACCTTCGCAACCGCGCCGCGGCTCGACGCCACTGTGGGACGGGCATCCATTGCCGCAGCGGTTTCAACGGCATTCCGCAGCGCGGGGTGCGGGGACGCAGCGCCACGTTTTCGGCCACCCCGAGCGTCGATCTGACGTTCGACGTGGCGAGCCTGACGGCGAAAGTGGGCGTCGACGCGTCCATCGTCCTGGGTGTGGCGCCGAGCGTGCCGCTGGCGACGATCGACGGGCCGAAGGCTGGCCTCGAGGTCGCGTACGAAGCGAAGTGGACCCCGGTGGTGTGGGCGGCGAACAACAGCAACCCGTGCCTCAAGATGGGACTCAAGGCGACGCCTTACGTTGGATACACCGGCGCGGTTCGCATCCGCGGCGTCGACCGTCCGATTCTTTCGGTCGGCGAGTACAAAGCCGAGCTGAACCCGATGGAGTTCGGCACCCAGACGTTCCAGGAGCCGTGTGCGGACTTTACGGCACCGCAGTCGATCGAGCTCCGGGTGACGTCGAACGATCCGCAGGGTCTGGGCGACGTCAGCGGCTTCGAGATCGACGCCGTGTACGTCACCCGCGGCAACCAGACGTTCTATCCGACCAATCAGAACAAGGCGGCGCGTCCCGACGCGACGTGTGACGACCTCGGCGCCAACGTCGGTGTGATCGGGAGCTCGGCACGGTTCGATTTCGGCCGGGACCTTCTGCCAGGTGACGTCGTGCATGTCGTCCGCATCAACGACAGCCAGGGCGGAACGTGCCAGATGAGCGGCACCGCCGACGTCTGGACGATCAAAGACTCGGGCAACGTCAAAATCGGAACCGTCCAGTCAGGTAATACGACCTTCACGCTGTAAGTTTCTCGATGTCCCGTACCGTGATTCAGAGAGCCGCGTCGTTTGCCATCGTCCATTCCGTGGGGGTGTGCGCGACGCTGATCTTGACGCACCTCTGGATCGCGGGACCCTCGCATTTCCGCCTCGTCGTGGAGACGCTCTTCGTCCCCGAGTTCGCCGCTTTCACCGCGCAGGACGCTGCTCACGCCGTGGTGATCGCTGCCATGCTGTGGACCCTCGTCTACGCCACGTTTCGTCGGGCCCGCAGACATCTCGACGAACGGAAGCGGAGCTCGAGCCGGGTCGTCTCCCTCGCGAGGGGGACGGTGGTCACCGAAACGCTGATCATTTTGCCGTTCGCGCTCACGCTGTACTTCGGCCTCGCGCAGCTCGCCATCAACAACGTCGCTGGCATCTTGACGAATCTGGCCGCGTTTCAGGCCGGCCGCTCGATGTTCATCTGGCTGCCCGAGGCGCACGTGGAACGCCGAGAAACGTCCATGGACTACGCCATCGACATGGCGCGGATCCAGGCGGCGCTGGTCCTCACGCCGGTAGCCCCGGCGGACTATTTCACGCCGATCGGTATCCACTCGCCGCAGTCGGAGCAGACTCTGAACGCGATCGTCGGGATGCAGCTGCCGTTCATCGCCGACGACCTGGGTTCGTACGCATCGACCGAACTTTCGTTGATCTTGAGCCTCGAGGACGCACCGGGCCTGCTTCGGCAGCACACGCGCGCCAACCAGTCGATGACGCGCGGGCTGGACGCGACGAGCTTCCGGCTGCGGTCCATTCGTAAATTCACGTTCGCGTACAATGCGACGATGGTGATCCCGATGGAGGTGGGCCCGACAGTCGGGGCGACGCTGATCTATGCGCACCACAACTCGATGCCGTTGGTCGGCCGAATGTTCGGCAAGCTGCTGACGATCGGTGGGCGCAAGGGCTACTACGCCGTCTACAAGAGAATCTACGTGTTCCCGCTCGCGCAGCGCGATCCAAATCCGGAGATGCCGTGAAGTCATTGACCGACATCCTCGAGAGATTCCATGGGGACCAGCGGGGGGCGATCCTCCTGCTGTCACTGGCAGCGGTGTTGATCCTGATGCTGATGGCGTGGGTAGCGTTCGACGCAGGCCCCGCTGCCCGGGACAAACTCGAGCTGCAGGGGGCGGCCGACACCGCCGCCTACAGTCAATCGGCGGTGCGGGCCCGCTCGGCGAACTACATCGCTTACGCGAACGTCGCAAAGCGTTCGATCGTGGCGATCACCGCGCTCTACCCGTCGATGATGGTCGCTTTCGACATCTGGCTGGCGGCGCAAGCCGCGGACTGTTTCAAGTGGTTACCGAACCCCAGTGCGTGCGCAAACTTCTTCGCCAATGCCCCGATGTGGGTGGTGGAAACACTGGGGGACGCGACGAACTTCGCCGGCTTCACCGCTGCGGTGCTATGGATCACGACCTTTGGCCTGCTCGGCTCGCCGGGCGGAAACGTGACCAACTATTACCGTGAAGACCTTGAAGCGCTCGACAACCTGCAGCGCTATCTTTTCAACCTGGCGGGCTGGTGGGGATGGAGCGAGGGAGTAGTGCGCGGCATGCGCAACGGGGCGACCTCCACGGGGAGCTTTCCGGTGCCGCGTGGTCGTGCGCTGCGGGGCTTCCCCGACATCGTGACGCTCATCAACCGGGCGCTCGGGGCAGCGAGCATCAACTCGACGGACAATTACCCGACGACGAACCTGGTCGACCAACTCCCGTTCCGCAAAGGGGAGTGGGACTTCGACCACTTCACGACCACCGCGGCGCTCGCCGAGACGGCAGTCAATGTGCTGAATCACCGCAACGAGTCGGACCTGGGGGCCAAGAAGATGGTCGTCATCGCGATGGGCACGGCGCTCTACTTCCTGAGGGGATGGAAGATGATGGCCAAAGAATACGGCCGAGTGTCCGACCCGTTCCTCTTCGCGCACTTCAGCGACGAAGGGAAATGGCTGACGATGAATTCGACGCTCGTCTTCGCCTACCTCAACCGGCCCGATAAATTCACAAAGGACCGACAGAAATTCAGCGTCCCGAGTGCGGACTACAAGTTCCGTCTCGGTCTCGTCGACGAGTTCACTTACCGCTCCTCGGGAAGCTGGTCGATGGCTCGCGCGGAGATCTCTTTCCAGGGCGGGTCGCCCCATCCATTCCAGGCGGGATGGACCGCGCGGCTGCGCCCGGTGTCGTTGCCAGGCGAATGGTTCGAGGCTGGTTACAGCATGAACCAGGCGTACCACGACGTGCTCCCCTACATGGCGCTGGCGTCGTTGGTCGGTGCGGGGGACTTCAACTACATCTTGCGTTCGATCTGGGACTTCGCCGCCATGGAGCGCACGACCCGCGGCTTCGGCCCGTCGACGATCGGAGGGTTCCCCAAATGAACTGGCTCCGACGACAACTCCATCGGCTCGACGACGACGAGCGCGGCACCACGATTACGGAGTTCGTGCTGACGCTCCCCATTTTCATCGTGATCTTCATCGGGATCGTCGAGATCGGGATGATGAACGCTCACTCGATCGTGGTCGAGTCGCGCGCCTACCGGATGATGTGGACCTACGCCGTTCCCATCACCAAGACGCCGGTCGTACCGATCCACATGGCTCCCGCGAGCGGTGGCGCGACGGCGCTGGCCGAGATGGGGATGATTCACACCCGTACCGGGCTTCAGGAAGCCTTCGTGACGGGCGCTGAGATCGGTACGTACGGGTTGCTGACTACGAATGGCACGTGGGGAGAATCGCGGGCGCGCGCATTCATCGCCGATCCGTTCTTCGAATTCGGAGCGGGGCTCGAGGGGCGGGTGGTCCTCAACCCATCGACGTCCATCATCGGCGACTCGGACTACGTCAAGGACCTCTACAACGAGTCGATCGACTTCAGCGGATCGGGGGGTGGTGCGCTCGGCGCGCTCAATGCGATCCTCTCCGGAGCTGGAATTCGTCCGGCGATCGCGGCGGGTGCTCGCTACGGGATGGCGGTCGGATACTGGCAGGACCAGAAGACCGTCGCCCGCATCACGACCGATTTCCGCGCGCACTTCACGACGCTCGTCGCCCCGTACCCGATGGGGGGGAACACCAACGAGCTGATCACGACCGCCGTGACCCGACTGACGATGGAGTCGCACGGGCCGTACTCCGACCTTCCCGGCATCGCCTACAGCCAGCCGCTCCCCGGGGAATCCCTGAACGTGCCCGACCTCGCCAACGAAACTCCTCCGCTGTGGGTGCCGTGATGAAGGCGATGAAGAACATCGTGAAACTCGCCGCGACGGGCGCGACCATCTTCGCGATCGGGTTCGCCGTGGTGACGCTGGAGCCCGAGGGCGAAGTACAATCTTCGGACGCCGACATCGGCGACTTCAGCTTCGGCGACAAGCCGCGCGAGAGAATGTACCTCGAGGCGCTCGACGATTTCGGCCTTTCGAAGCCCGAGACGTTCGACCTGAACGGGAACGTGATCCACTTCGCGTCGGGCTACACCCGGGGTGAGCCCCGCCGGATCATGGAGGACTATCAGCGCAAGTTTCACGAGATGGGCTTCAACACGAAGCAGTACTCGGCGCCCACGATCGAGAACCAGCGGGAGATCTGGGAGGGACAGCTCATCGGCGACATGGTGCCGGTGGACGTGACCGACGACCGGGTCATCATGATGAGCGCGAAGATTCGGGGCGGCCCGCGCAGTATGGAAGAGCTCGCGTCCCGCCGGGCCGAGCTGCGGCCCGAGACACCCGAGGATTACCAGCGGCTGTTCACGGGGCACCGCTGGCTCGAGATCGTCCGCGACGACGAGTACAAAGACCGTTCGATGGTCGTCTCGAGTTGGTCGGACGAGTTCGACCTGCGCAAGATGGACCCGAAGTCGAAGGTCGCCGACCTCAACGTCGACACTGAAGTGCCGGCCTGCCCGGGCTGCGAGCGTCTGCTGTCGTTCGACAAGCTCGACGGGGGGAAGATCCACGGTCAGAAGGTCTTCCGGGGGACGCACTCCCCGCGGGCGGCCACCCGCTACTATGTCGATGCGATGCGGCGGCGAGGCTGGGAGCTCTCGGAGTCGAGCGCGATGTTGATGGGTGTCAAGGAGCACGTCGAATTCGAAGGAGACGACGCCGAGTTGCTCCAGTTCGCGCGCGGAAGAGAATTCATGACCGTCCTCGCGTACCCTGCGCCGGATGGTAAGACCACCGTTCAAGTCCTGCAGAGCGATTGACTCAGACTCGAGCTTTGCGCACCCTCAGTTCATCACTTTCAGTTCACCGTGTCCCGGATGGCTCCATGACCCGCACCCTCACGTTCAAGTCCGCCCTGCTCTGTTCGGCGCTCGCTGTCACCGTCGCTTGCGGCCAGAAGCAGGGCCCGGGCCTCCTGTCGAACAATGGCAACAACAACGGTGACAACAACGGGGAGAACAACGGCACGGTCGCGAACAACGGCGCCAACAACGGGACGTCGGGGACGAACAACGGAGGAACCGTCGCGCCCAACAACGGGGCGAACAACGGGGCGAACAACGGGCTCGAGGTCGACCCCATCCCCGTCGATTCGGGCAAGAACTACCAGGGGACGCCGCCTGCTTTTCAACCGAACGGCAGCGTCGAGGAGTTCGGTTTCCAGCTCGTCACGGCGGTGTGCCAGCGCTCGTTCGAATGCCTCAACAACGGGAACCTGCTCAACTGGCTTTCGGTGCGGGGGGCTGCGACGGTCGGCGAATGCACGCAGGCTCAATTGAATCGCCAGCATCCGAGCCTGCTGCAGGCCGCCGTCGACTCGGGTCGAAGCAACTTCGACATCTCCGGCGTCGTGGCCTGCATCACCGAAATCGCGATGACCTCCTGCGACGAGATGGCGGACGTGGCGAACGACCCCTTCGCGTACCTGTCGGAGTGCCAGGCTGTGCTGGCGTCGGACGTGGAGCCGGTCAGTTGCGAAGGTTCGTGGGAGTGCCCGACCGACACCTTCTGCTACAAGCCCGAAGACGGCAATTGCCTCGGGGCGTGCACTCCGACCAACTTCCTCTTCCCGCTCTGCGGGGAGACGAACTGCCAGCTCGACGAGCAGTGCGACTTCGAGACCAACACCTGCGGCCCGCGGCTCGGCGACGGCGGCACATGCGACCACGGCGGCGAATGTCTTCAGACTTACGACTGCGTCGACAGTACCTGCAAGGCGATCCGGCGCGGCGAAGCGGGCGGTGGCTGCGGTGACGAGTGGGCCTGCGACATCGGGCTCGGTTGCCGCAGCGGGGTCTGCGAAGAGCGCCCCGGTCCCGGGGAAGCGTGCGTTCAATACGCCTGTCCGACCGGCTACTTCTGCGGCGCAGACTGCACCGCGCAGAACGAAGGTGGATCGTGCACCTCGGACGAGGTCTGCCTCTCGGGCGAGTGCCACCAGGGAACTTGCCGGCCGCCG
Source organism: uncultured Bradymonadales bacterium (assembly GCA_964411125.1). Taxonomy (GTDB): domain Bacteria; phylum Myxococcota_A; class Bradymonadia; order Bradymonadales; family Bradymonadaceae; genus JBFIHF01. Next base: position 27,885 of record CAYPJU010000038.1, read on the forward strand.
ACGACGAGCTGCCACGACCTCTGAGGGCGCTCAGCCAGGCAGCAAGATCTTCGTCGCGTGAACCGCGGCCCCGAACCCGTTGTCGATGTTCATGACGGCGAGTCCGGGGCTGCATGCGTTGAGCATCGTGAGAAGCGCGGAGATTCCCTCGAATGCGCTGCCGTACCCCACCGATGTCGGCACCGCGATGACGGGTTGACGGGCGAGCCCGTTGACGAGCGAGGGCAGCACCCCGTCCATGCCGGCGACGACGATCAGCACACGGGCTCGCTCGAGGTCGGCCAGGTGGCTCGACAGCCTCGAGATCCCCGCGACTCCCACGTCGTAAAGACGTTCCGTCGGGTTCCCCAGTAGCTCGCTGGTGCAAGCCGCCTCTTCTGCGACGGACCTGTCGCTCGCCCCCGCGCTGACGACGAGCACCGAACCGCGCGACTCCCGGGGCTCGGCCGGAAGGGTCGACACCATGCGGGCTGCGTCGTGGTGGACGAGCTCGAGGCCTTCGAGCGCCTCTGCGATCGGCCGGGTGACGCGCGTCGCCACGAGCTGCTCGCCGCGCTCGAGGTAGCGCTCGAAAAGATCGCGGACGGCGGCGGGATCCTTGCGCTCGGAAAAGACGAACTCGGGGATGCCGGTCCGTATCTCCCGAAGGTGGTCGAACTTGCCGACGAGGTGTTCCTCGAAAGGCTGGCGGGCGATCGCTTGCATGGCGTCGTCTTCGCTCAGTTCGCCGCTGGCGAACCGGGCGAGGATGTCGCGCAGAACCTGACTCATCGGGGAGCGCTCCTGGTGCGGGGGTTGAGGCTGCCGCTGCGGAAGCCCTCGAGGTCGACCGTGACGACGTCGAAACCAGCACCGCGAATGTCGGCAGCGATTCCGGTGAGTTGACCGAACAGCGCTGGCATCTCGGCCGGCGAGACTTCGATGCGGGCGACGCCATCGTGGTCGCGCACTCGGAACTCGGCGAAGCCGCGGGCAGCCAGGGCGTCTTCGGCCCGCTCGATACGACGCAACCGTTCGTTGGTCACGCTGAGACCATGCGGGATCCGCGACGACAGGCACGCCTTCGCGGGCTTGTTCCAGACTTCCAGCCCGGCGAGCTTCGCCATCTGCCGCACTTCCCCCTTGCCGACCCCGTGGTCGAGGAGGGGCTGGTAGACGCGCCGCTGCGCCATGGCGCGCAGGCCGGGCCGGTGGTCGCCGGCGTCGTCACGGTTCGTGCCGCTCGCCAGAACTTCACAGCCGAGCTCGTCGGCAAGCCGCTGAAGCTGGTCGAAGCGCATCGACTGACAAAAGAAGCAGCGCGACGCGTCGTTCTTCACGAAGCGGGGATCGTCGAGTTCGCTGAAGGAGACCAGTTCGTGTCGGATTCCGAGTGATGCGGCGATCTCCTTCGCCTCTTCTAGCTCGGCACCCGCGAGCGTTTCGCTGACGGCCGTCACGGCGACCGCACGGTCGCCGAGGGCGCGATGGGCCATCGCGGCGACCAGGCTCGAGTCCACGCCGCCGCTGAAGGCGACAACGATGCTCGGTAGCTCAGCCATCTCGGCCACGATTGCGTCGAAGCGTCGTTGTAAGTCAATCATCGTCGGTCTCGATCACCATGGTCACCCAGCGAATCTCAGGGTCCAGCGCCTTCACCCGCCGCGCGAGCTCGGCGAGCTTCCCCGGGTCGGTCGGAACGGTGTGAGGGGTGAGGGTGACCAGCCCGTTCGTCGCGATGGTGACGTCGGAAAGCGGCACCCCGGCTTCGGCGCCCAGCGCACGAATGCGGGGAAGGATCGTGTCGGAATTCATCGGTCGGGCTCGAGATAGCGAAGCACGAGCTGGACCGTCTCCTCGCCGAGCTCGTCGCTCTGAAAGAGCTCGGGGCGGTCCACCACGGTGGTGTGGATCACGCCGTGGCATGCTCCGACGAGGATGAACGCGGCGAGCCCGAGATTCTTCGGTCGAATCTCGTCGGCGCGAGTGCGCAGAGCGGCTTCGACGATCGCACAGGTGTTGTCCATCCACGCCTTCATCACGTCCACCTGTCCGATCGGAGGAAGCTCCTCGAACAACACCTTGGACAGCTCGGGCTCCAGCCGCTTGGCTTCGAAGATCGAATGGAGGGCTTCGCGCACGATCGACTCGAGGTCGTTGCCGTCGATGTTGGCGAGCCCCTCGGTCAGCACGTTCACCTGACGTTCTGCGAACGCCTCGATGACAGCGGACACGACGGCTTCCTTGTTCGGAAAATACTGGTAGAGCGAGCCGATGGAGACGCCTGCGGTCTCGGCGATCTTGTTCGTGCTCAGGTTGTGAAACCCGTCGGTGACCAAAAGGTGAGTAGTCGCCTCCACGATCGCGTTGTAGGTCGCAATGGCGCGTCGTTGTTTGGGCTTTTTGCGGGGGGAAGCGTCGGTCATGGATACGAAAACGAAATGCGAGTTGTAATGTGAGCAGAAGCTCATATTATTAAAAACATGAGCTATCGCTCAGATTCTACAGCCGCCACGGAGAAAGTCCAAATGTCCGCAGCGTTCGACCCCGTGTCTCGTACCACTAGTTCGCCCCGCCGGTCCAACCGGTCCGCGGCGCCCCCCGGCCCTTCCGAGCTGGACTTCGTCCGTACTCACGCGCGGTTCATGACGGACCAGGTGGGGTTTCTTCACTGGATGCGGGCAAAGTACGGGCTCGTGTCGCAGGCGCGGCTGGGGATGTTCCAGACGATGTTGGTGTACGATCCGGAGCTGATCGAAGAGGTGCTCGTCAAGCGCGCGTCGCTGTTCCACAAGGACGCGCTGACGCATGATCTGGAGGAGATGCTGGGGCGCGGGCTCCTGACCAATGAAGGTGAGGACTGGCGGCGTCAGCGGAAGCTCGCGGCGCCGGCGCTGACTCGGCGCCAGATTTCGACCTACGCGGACTGGATGGTCGAGCTGACGAACGCGGAGGTCGATCGGTGGCAAGACGGCGAGGAGGTGGAGCTTCATCATCGGATGATGGAGCTGACGCTGCGTATCGTGGTGAAGACGCTGTTCAACCTCGACATCGAGGAGCGCATCGACGCGATCGGGCACGCCGTGGACGAGGCGATGGAGGTCTTCCACAAGTACACCCACACGCCATGGCGCTTCGTTCCGCGGGCTATCCCGACGCCGCTGTCGCGCAAGTTCGACCGGTCGATCGAGTTCCTCGACGAGGTGGTCTACGACCTCATCGCCAAGCGTCGTGCGTCGAACGAGGAGGGTGACGACCTTCTGTACCGATTCCTCATTGCGAACGACGAGGACGGAAACGGCATGACGGACAAGCAGCTTCGCGACGAAGTCCTGACGATGTTCCTGGCGGGTCACGAGACGACGGCGCTGGCGGTGACGTACGCGTGGTATCTCTTGACGAAGAACCCGTGGGCGATGCAGCGGCTGCACGAGGAGGTCGACGAGGTGCTGGGAGACCGGCCGGCGACCGCGGATGACGTGCGAGAGATGCCGTATCTGAACCAGGTGATCAAAGAGACGATGCGGATGTACTCGCCGGCCTGGCTGATTGGGCGCGAAGCGTTGGAAGACCTGGAGCTCGGCCCGTACCGGGTCCCGAAGGGAACGCAGGTGTTGTTCCCGCAGGTGGTGATGCACTACGAGGAACAGTACTTCCCGAAACCGCACGAGTTCCGCCCCGAGCGATGGCACGACGGCTTCGAGAAATCGTTGCCTCGGTTTGCGTACTTCCCCTTCGGTGGCGGGCCGCGCGTCTGCATCGGTAACCACTTCGCGAACATGGAGGCGGCGCTGATGATCGCGACGATGGCGCAGCGCTTCGGGATGGAGAACCGAATGGCGGGGCCTTTGAAGACTGCGCCCGCCATCACGCTGCGACCGTCGGTACCGGTGAACGTCCGGATGGTTCGACGGAGATGACGGCCGCGTTCTGAGCCAGCCGCCCCCTTTTTTGCGACGGCCTCGGCCCGAGGCTGTCGTGTTGGCTTTACGCCGTGGGGCTTTGCCCCACACCCCACCAAGGATTGCATCCTTGGAACCGCGATTTTTCATGGGGCGGCGTCGCAACCCGTGGATATCGCGCGCACCTCTCTGGGAACGCCGCCAAAAAACTGACGGATGCGTCAGGTTTAGAACCTGCTATGCTTTGGGTAGACACGTTCACGCGAGCGAAGAGGTAAGAAGTGAAGGCCGAGGACTACGGACTGCCGGTGAGAACCGTCGGCGAAGAGATCGCGAACACGGTGACTCACGGCGCAGGGCTCGTCGGTTCGGTGGTGGCGCTCGCCATCATGCTCTACCAGGCGATCACGCATGGGGACGTGTGGCACATCACGGGCGCGGCGATCTTCGGCGCGACGCTCGTCATCCTCTACTTCGCGTCGACGTTGTACCACGGTGTGTCGGACCCGCGGTTGAAGTACGTCTGCCGGATCTTCGACCATGTGGCCATCTATCTACTGATCGCGGGGTCCTACGCGCCATTCGCGCTGGTGACGTTGCGCGAGGACATCGGCTGGCTGCTGTTCGGGACGGTGTGGGGACTCGCGCTCCTCGGGATCTTGCTGAAGCTTCGGAAGCAGAACCGTCAGCGTGACGCGGGGCTCGTGATCTACCTGTTGATGGGCTGGATGGCGATGTTCGCGATCAAGCCGCTCTTCGAGCAACTGCCGACAGCGGGGGTCGCGTGGTTGATCGCCGGCGGCGTCACCTACACCGCGGGTATCGCGTTCTATGCCCTGGACGGGAAGAAGTTTTTCCACACGATCTGGCATATGTTCGTGATGGGGGGCAGTTTCTGTCATGTGATGGCGGTCGCTCTCTACGTCATGCCGGGCTGATCGCGTTGGCGAGCCCGGCGAGGCGTGTAGTATCCGCCTGACAGCGAGCTCCCCACGCGCCGTAGCCTCTATGCCCACATTCCATCACCGATCCTCGCGCCCGCTTTTCGTGGCGCTGCTCCTCTCCGCGCTCTCGGTCGGCGTCGGATGCTCTTCGGCCCCGAAGTCGTCGGACCCCGTGGTGAACGAAGGGGGAACACTGATCGGACTCGACGACGACCGTCTCACCGCGATCTGGGAGAATTGGACCCCGTCGGAGGGCCCGAGTACGCCGTCGTATTCGTCGCGGGCGACCGCCTTCGATTACTGGCAGATCACCGATGCAGACTACATCGACACGGCGTGGGCGGCGGTATTCGCCGTGGTGCAGTTCGCCCGCAACGAGACCGATCCAGCGTTCGAAGACACGTACCGAACGCTGATGACGGTGCTGGAGGACGACACCGAAGGGGAGCGTCGTTTCGACCTGACGTTCGTCGCGGCCGCACCGGGGTCGAACACCTCTTGGGAGGGAGTGATCGCCCGTGTGTACCGCGAGAAGGCTAACGGCGCGGCCCCGGGCATCGCGGTCGAGCTTCGGCGCCCCGAGGGGGGAGCGCAGACGCCGACGTCGGCGAACGTCTGGTTCTTCTCGAGCTACGCGGAGGCGAGGTCGGTCACGCTGGACGTCGACAAGGCGGCGGGAGGATGGGACGGGACTTTCGCGGAGGGGATCGTCCGGGAGGGCACCCGGCCTCTGGACGCTGATCCGGCGATCGTCGCGGTGGTACTGCAGCAAGTGTTCTGGACGCCATTCGTCGCGTCCTCCTACATGGATACGACGGTGGAACGACGCGACGTGCCACTCCCCACGCCCCGCCCCCACCCGGTCGCGGCGGGGCTCGAGCTCGGCGACCGCGACATCGACCAGGTCTATTCGGACACGGTCTTCCCTCCGCGGCTCACGGCATTCCCCGTGGCCGTGCCATCCGCTTCGGCTCGCTGAGGCGGCGGGGACCCTCGAAACCATTTCGTCCCGACGGGCATTGGCGCAACATTTTCGCGCCGGATGGCCCGGAACTCCGCATTCTGCGGTGACGCGCGGCCGGTACGGCCCTTGCTTGGACGCATCGTGAACCGGACGGAGAACTCCGATGATCGATGCCGAACTACTGACCCGCTACGACGTACCGACGCCCCGCTACACTTCGTATCCCACCGCGCTGTCGTTCCGGTCGCTGGGACGGCTCGCGCCGCCGACCGCGACCGAGATGAAGCGACCGGTGGCGCTCTACTTCCACGTCCCGTTCTGCCGCGAACTCTGCTGGTACTGCGCGTGTACGAAGGTGGTGACGCGTCGTTCGGAGCGGTCCGGACCGCTCGTCGACCGTCTGCTCGCGGAGCTTCGCGCGCGCCGCCGATGGCTGGGAGAGCGCCCCGTCGTGCAGCTTCATCTGGGCGGTGGAACGCCTACGTTTCTCGCGCCGCACGACCTCGAGCGGTTGATCGCGGGGACCCGCGAGTTGGCCCGAATCGCCGACGACGCGGAGCTCTCGATCGAGATCGACCCTCGGACGTTCGACGAGGGACGTCGGGCGGCGCTGAGTGCCGCCGGATTCAACCGCGTGTCGCTCGGCGTGCAAGACCATGATCCTGCGGTCCAGCGCGCGATCCATCGTGTCCAGTCGCTGGAGACGACCCGCGCATGTGTCGACGCCGCGCGGGGGACGGGCATCGAGTCGGTGAACTTCGACCTCGTGTACGGACTCCCCGAGCAGACGCCTGCGTCGTTCCGCCGGACCGTCGAAGACATCGTCGCGCTCGGTCCGGACCGACTCGCCGTCTACAGCTACGCGCACGTCCCCAACGTCGCTCCCGCCCAACGCATCTTCGAGAAGCGGAATCGCCTGCCGGTCGCAGCGGAGAAGATCGAGATGTTTCTGGGTGCGGTGGAGATCCTCGAAGCCGCGGGCTACGAGCACATCGGGATGGACCACTTCGCCCTCCCGACGGACTCGCTCGCGGTGGCCCGCCGCGACGGCACGCTGCGACGCAACTTCATGGGGTACACGACCCACGACGGCGTCGACATCCACGCGTTCGGGATGTCCGCCATCTCGCAGACCTCCGATACCTACATCCAGAACGTGCGCGTTCAGGCGCGCTGGGAGGAGCTGATCGATGCCGGCATGCCGACGTTCGAACGAGGCGTGATCGCGTCCGAAGAGGATCGGATCCGCCGAGACGTCATCATGGCGATCATGTGCTCGAACGGCCTCGATCTCGAAGAGCTCGGTGCGAGACACGGCCGCGACCTTGTCGCCATGTTCGCCGACGAGTGGGCCGGTCTGGAAGGGCTGGTCGCCGATGGCCTGGTCGAAGTGGAAGGGCCCCGGCTCGAAGTCACGCCTCGCGGGCGCTTTCTCGTCCGCAACGTCGCCGCCGTCTTCGACCACCGACGTGGTGTGAAAGGTTATTCGCGCGCCGTCTGAGTCGGCAGGCCTTCGCCTCAGTCGAACACGTAGCCGGCGGCTAACATGAACGTCATGCGTCGGTACGACTCGTCGTCGACGCCGAATTCTTGCAGGTACAGGCTGTAGCGGCCCTCCACCTCCCAGTTTTCGCCGAGCGCCCTCGCGAGCGAGGCGACGAAAGCGTTGCGGTTGTCTTCGTCGATCTGGAACGTGGCGTCGCGCAGGACGGCGTCCTGGTAGGTCGTCCGCTGGAGTTCCACGTGGCCCGACGCGAAGAGCCGCCAAGGCAAGGGGGCCGTCACAGTGAGGTCGAAGGAATGCCGAACTAGATCCTGCCCGTACGAATTGGAAGCGTTGAGGGCGTAGGAGTAGCGCGTCTCGGCCACGACCGGCCCGGTGAAGGAGAGCGCGACGAAGCCTACGTGGTAGGCGTCGCGGCGGGGGTCGTCGGCTACGGCGGCGATCTCTTCGCCCTCCAGGCGGTACCGGTCCGTGTCGAACGAGCGCCGCGCCAGTGTGTAACCGAGCGAAGCGTCGAACGACTCGATGATCTCCCAGCGGAGGACCCCCAGCGCTTCACCGTTCGAGCTCGACGATTCGGAGTTCGGTTTGAACGCGAAGTAGCGCCATGCGGCGCCGAGCCGAGCGGTGATCGGGCCGACGTAGAACTCGATCCCGCCCCCGGCTCCGCCGAGGTTGTAATCGCGCAGCGATACTCGCTCGGTGCGATCCTTCATGTTTGCGGACGCCCACAGCGCGAGCGGTTGGACGAGCCGCTGACGATAGCCGACGGCGATCTGGGTGAGGAGCGTATCGGCGACCCCCTGTTCGTCGACGAAAAAGAACTTCCCTCCGTGGGAGATGCTGAGGCTTCCCACGGAGGCGGCGGGGCCGTGCGCGGCGAGGTCGAGCGTCGCGAAGTAACGGGAGAGAAAGCCCCCCTCCTTTTCGTCTCCTTCGGCTCGGAAGACGTTGTCGTCGTACTCGGTGCCGGCGCGCAGCGACCCCCTGACACGCCGATCCGGGTCGGTCGCGTCCTGCGCGTTGGCGGTCGTCCACCCGCCCACGACGACGAGCGCCGCCAGCGCCGCGACGAACGTTCGCGAGGTCGTCATTCGACCGTCGGAACGCCGGTCTCGATCGCGCTACCGAGGAACTCCGCGACGTCGCCCGAGGCGTCTTCGTTGCGGAACATCACGAAGTGTCCGTCGTACGTCCCGTCGGACTCGTACTGGCGCCCGAGGCTCGAATACGGAACCTCGTCGTGCTCGATGTTCCCGCCGAACGGCGCCGACGCCGTCGGCACACCCTCCACCTCCCCGGGGACCGGCAGCAGGTAGGTGGCGTCGAGCGCCCTCGCCATCGCGTCCAGTCCCGCAGGCGGGCTGTAGGTGTCAGTGGGGCTGTTGGTATGGAAGACGTGCTTCGGCGTGGTGACCTGGTCGATGATCTCCGACGTCATGAATCGGCCGAAGTTCACGGGATCGACGGGGTCGAAGTACGCCTGAATGATGTTCAGGACGGGGTGGGTCTCCGTCGGCACCTTTCGCTCGAGCAGCGCAGCCTGGACGGCAGCCGGGCTGTCGACCGGCGTCGTCTTCCCCAGGATCGCGAGCATCAGACCGGCTCCCGCCCCCGACAACACGGCCCCCTTCGTGGTGCTGTCGAAGGGGAGCGCGAGCGGCCCGCTGGTCCCACCTTGCGAATGCCCGATGAAGTAGATCTGGTCGGGGTTCGCCTTGATGGCAGAGCCGGTCGGCGAGTCCGCCGCGGCGATGTCGAGCGACTCGACGTAGGCGAGCACCGCGTGGGTATCGGCGGCGGCCTGAAGGAAGTTGCCTTTGGCAGCGGCGGGGTTGGCGTAGTTGAACACCAGGTTGTTGGGGTGAGTGTCGTCTCCGTTTCGGCGGGTGTGGTGCATCACCTGATCCCATCCTATCGTCAAGAACTGCACCTCTTCGCCACCGACGGTGACCGACTGCAGAATGTCCATCGTGCCGTTGACGGTGTGGCCGCGGAAAGAGCCATTGGTGCCGTGCGCGTAGACGACGACCGGCCATCCCTCCGCGGGCATCTCGGCATTGGGGACGGTCATCGCCATGCAGACGTCCTCGCGCCGGACGACGTTCGGAGTGACGGCCCCGCCGCTGTCGAGGTAGGGGGCGTCGCCCTCCTGGAAGATCGGCAGCGAGATCTTCCCATGGATCTCGGCAAACCGGTCGGTCGCACCGAAGCAACCTCGGACGCGCTCGGCTTCGTCGAGCCCGTCGTCGCACGGCGAAGTCACCCCGTCGGCGCAGACTGTCAGGTCGCTGACGGTCGGGGTTTCCGCACGTGCGGGTGCGGCGAGCGCCCGAGCTTCGGCGAGCGGGTCACCGGTGGTGTAGACGATCGCCTGCGCGATGGCGCTCGCGTCGACCGACTCGGCGGCGATCCAGTCGCGCAGTGGCTGGTACGCGTCCCACGCGTCCCCCTTCACCCCCGAAGGCTTGCTGTCGGCGAGCATCAGCTCGAGATCGGCGTCGGCCTTGGCACGCACACCGCCCTTCGACTTGACGTTGGTGGTCATGATGATGCCGTACGTGGTGTCCGAATCGAGCGGCTTACCCCACGGGCCGCCGGGCCGCACAGCGAGCCAGTTCTGACAGATGTAGTTCCCCTCCGCCGAGTTCGCCTTCCAACGCAGGCTCACACGAGAACCGAAGCGGGGATGGTCGGGATCGAGCACGACGACGTAGAGGCTCGGGTCGTCCCCTCCGACCGCCACCGAGTCGAAGTCGATCCCTTCGCTGAACCGCATGAACGCCCAGGTGTTGGGGCTGAAGCGGTCCTGAGACCGCTCGACCGCGTCGATGTAGCGTTGTGTGACGTCGAACCCGAGCAGCGCGGCTCCGGGGGTGAAATGCCCCGAGAGATCGGGATGCCCGTCTTTGAGTCGAATGTCGTTCGGATACGGGAGCCGGTAGAACTCCGAGACCTCGCCGTCGGGGATCTCGAAGAAGCTGCGAAAGTTCCCCTCTTCGTCGGGCGCGCAGCGATCGGCCGGCGGCCTCCAGATCGGCAGACCAGCCGGTCCCGCCTGACAGACGGCGGCACCCTCCGGGTCGTCGCTCGGCGGCACGCATCCGAGCCCTGCGAGGCAATCGCCGGGACCTTCGCATTCCCCGCCGACATCGACGGTGCCGGGCTGGCTGCACAGGCCGTTCAGCCCCTGCAATGTGCAGACGAGTCCCGCAGTGCAGTCGCCCGTCATGGTGCAGATGTCGCCTTCGGCGCCGGTCCCCGCCGTGGCACACGCGGCGAGCGTCTGTTCGCAGTAGAGCCCGTCGGCGCACTCGGCCGTGCGCGTGCACGGCGCGCCCTCGGCGAAGTCGCCGGCAGCCTGACACGTCGAATCGTCCGCGCAGACGAGGTTCTCCTGGCAGTCGGCATCGCCGTCGCAGGCGTCCCCGATCCCTCCCGGCGTCGTCTCCCCGTTGTTGGTGGAGCCGTTGTTCGTCTCGAACGGGGGCGGTTCGTACTTCGGCGTACACGCCGCGAGAGCGAGGGAGAGGCATAACCCCATCCCTTTCCAGTGGGATTTCTCGAACATTCTTGGACCGTTGGGTGCTGTTGGGTGGCAGTTTACCCGGATCGCGTTCTCGGTCAAAGAGTCCGCGCGTTTCCCGGGCCTCGCGCCGTTGCGACGACTCGCCGCCGAGGAGGAATCCGGAAGGCCAGCGCCGATGACGAGCGTTCGATTTGCGTCGTCACAATGTTACCATTCGCGCCATGACGGACGAGAACGACGACGAGCGCTGGGAGGTCTACCCCGGCGAGTTGAACGGCGACTTCGCGATGTTCGCGGTCAACGTGAGCGCAAACGAAGCCGCCCCGTACGCAAACCTCCGATGGATGAACCTCGTGCGGGCGAGCTTCGACGCGCTGCCCAACGGCATGCCTTCGGCCGAGACGAACCGTGCGCTCTACGAGATGGAGGACCACCTCCACGACTGGGCGTCGGCGCGCGGGGGGCTCGAAGTGGGTAGGCTGACATTCGGCGGCCGACGCGAGTTCTTCGTCTATACAGCGACGGACGACGCCGACGTGGTACTCGCCGAGCTCCAGAAGAGGTTCACGGACTTCGAGATCGAGACCTTCTCCCGCGAAGACCCCGACTGGGAGGTCTACCGTGAGTTCCTCTACCCGACGCCGGTGGATCTGCAGCGAATTCGGAACCAGAAGGTGGTGCGTGCCCTGGCAGATCATGGCGACGACCCCGCGATTCCGCGGCCGATCGACCACTTCGCCTACTTTCCCGACGTCGCATCGCGGCGCCGTTTTCGCGAAAAAATCGTCGAGAGCGGGTTCGAGGTCGACTACGAAGAAGAGGCCGAGACGGGAGATCTTCGCTTCGGAATCGCGTTCAAATCGCACGGCCCCGTCGATCTATCGACGGTAGACCACGTGACGATTCCCCTCTTCCTCGAAGCGGAAAAGTGCGGCGGAACCTACGACGGGTGGGGCTGCGAGGTCACCACGGGCTGACGTTCACGGACAGACCATCCCGTTGTTCTTCCGGCACGTCCCCTCTTCGCAAGCGCAGCCCCCGATCGACCCGCAGACGGTGTCGTTCGGCTTGCCCGTGAAGGTAGTCTGGCTCGTCGAAGGGTCGCATCGCTCGCATTCGTTCGCCGGATTCTCTTCGCCCTGGGCATAGCACGTTCCGCCGATCCGGCAGGCATCGGCGTCGACAGCGTCTTCCGTGCACACGCCGCCTTCCCCGCACGTCCCGCTGGAACATTCGGAAGGGGCGCATGCAGTGCCGGGCGTGGAGGCGATCCATGCGTTCGTTCCCGGGTCGCATTGCATGCAAGGCGAGAGCGGATCTTGCGCACCCGCGGCGTAGCACGCGCCGTCGATCAGGCACGTATCCGCAGCCTGGGTGACGTTGCACGCTCCCGCTTCGTCGCAGGCCCCGGTGGTGCAGTCGAGCCCATCGCCGTCGTCACAGGGCGTCGCTGCGGCGGCTAGGACCAGCGTTCCCGTCGTTCCGTCGCAAACCATGCACGGGCTATCGGTGGCTGGCTCGCCGTCGGCGAGGCACGTGGTGGTGGCCGGATCGATGCAGAATCCGTCCATCACCACCGAGATGTCGCAGGCTCCACCCGTGCAGACACCCGTGGCGCACGCGAGGCTGGGGCACGGGTCGCCATCGGCGACCGTCCGGGCAACACACGATCCGTCTTCGCAGACCCCGATCGTGCAGGTGTCATCGAGCCCCCCACAACCCGGATCGTCGGCGGGTGCGACGCAGCTCCCCTCGCCGTCGCAGGCACTGCTGGCGGTGCAACCGGTGCCGTCGTCGCAAGCGACTCCTACGGCGAGCGGCGTAAAGCCTTCGGTATCGCGCGCGGGATCACACACTTCGCAAGGACTCTGGGGGTTGGGCTCGCCGGCGACATAGCATTCGCCGTCGATCGAGCACGGGCACCCGCAGACGTTGGGCTCGTTCGCACCGCAGCCGTCCCCGGGGCAGTCCCCACATTCGACCTCGCGCTGCAGATCGCAGTTGTCGTAGTCGATCACGGTCCCGCAGTTGCGACCGAGGCGCGCGCAATATTCCTCGTCGGTTTCCGGACTACAACTGTCTGGAATTTCTGACATATCCGAAGGGTTCGACACGTCCTCACCGGTATCTTCGCGTCCAGCGTCGCGGGAAGCGGTCGGGATCTCCTGACAGAGAGAACACGAGGCGGCGACTGCGAAGAGGGCGACGACGGCGAGGGTTCGACGTGCCATGGTTAATCCTTGGAACAGTGGAATCTGCGACCACATTCATCCAACACGGGCCTTCTCCTAGTGTGCCGGTACATCCTCCGGGCCACAAGATTGTCACACGACGATGCCCGCGCTACAGTCGAAGGCGCTTGATACATGAGCGATAACCACAGCATCCGGCAGAGAGATCCGATGTCCGACATGGTCTTGATCGTCGATGACGACTCCGACGTGCGCCGACTCCTGGAGACTTCTCTGGAAGTGGAGGGCTTTCACACGCGGGCGGTCGCCGACGGAGCACAGGCGCTCAGCGTCTTTGACGAAGTTTCGCCCGACCTGGTGATCCTCGACGTGCTCATGCCGGGGATGAGTGGGACGGAGCTGTGCCGTGAACTCCGTCAGCGCTCATCGGTTCCGATCCTGTTCCTCTCTGGCCGCGGCGAAGACATCGATCGAATCATCGGCCTGGAGCTGGGCGCGGACGACTACATGTCGAAGCCGTTCAACCCTCGCGAACTCGTAGCGCGCTGTCGCGCGATTCTGCGCCGAACATCCGCACAGTCGGAGCCCGAAGAGAGCGACTCGATCCTGCGCCACGCGCGACTGCGCGTCGACACCGAGAGATTCGAGGCGACCTTCGACGGCGAGGAGCTCGAGCTGACGAAGACCGAGTTCAACTTGTTGCGGACGCTGATGCGGCGCCCCGGCAAGGTGTACTCCCGGGACGAGCTGATCGACGGAGCCTACGAAGACCAGATCCACGTGAGCGACCGAACGATCGACAGCCACATTCGGCGGCTGCGAAACAAACTGCACGACCTTGGGGCCGACCCGATCGAGACCGTCCGCGGGATCGGCTACAAGCTGGTCGAAAGCAAAGCGTGATCGGAGTCCCTCGAAACTTCGAGGGGCATCCTGCGGCCGCGGGAGCCCTTCGGCTCAACGCCCTAGCCGTCATCACCGCCGCCTGCTGGGGCGCATTCTTTTTGCAACATCTCGTCCTCGGGTACTACCGGATCGCTGCGGTCGATCTGGTGGCGGGCGTGCTCGTGCTCGCCGCCCGGCTCTGGGCGTTCCGTGGCGCGGACGAGCAGCGGATTCATCGAGCCGGGCACATGGTGCTGGCCGTGTCGTGCGCGGCGCTCGTCGCGGCCGCGCTTCTGTCGGGGCAGGAGCTGGCGATGGCGACGTGGTACCTCTGCGCGGCCCCGCTCTTCGCCGGCTTCCACATGGGCGTGCGCGCCGCGATCGTGTGGACCGCGCTCGCCGTGATCTGCATGACGGTGGTGCGGCTCAGCAACTACTTCTTCATCGTCCCGCCCGAGTACATCCCGGACGAGAACAATCTCTACATCGGGAAAGTCATCCTCTCCTTGATCGTGCTCGGCCTCACCGTGGCGACTCGTCGAGCGATGAACTTCTACACGGCGGAGCTGAACGCGCAGAAGGCGGTCATCCGAGAGCGAGCCACGGAGATCGCCGTCGCGCGCGACGAAGCGCTCGACGCGGTCAAGGTGAAGGACGAGTTCCTCGCCAACATTTCGCACGAGATTCGCACGCCGCTCAACGGGATCATCGGGATGGCGAGCGTGATGTTGGATTCCGACCTCGCCCCCGCCCAACGCGAGATGGTGACGACGATCCAGCGCTCGTCGAACACGCTGCTGGCGATCATCAACGAGATCCTCGACTTTTCGCGGCTCGAGGCGAGCGCGCGGGCCCCCGAGGCGATCCCGTTCGACCTGCGCGAATGTGTCGAAGACGTGATCGACATGTTCGCGCGCGACGCCTGGTTGAAGCAGATCGACCTCGCCACGATCCCGCATCCCAACGCGCCCCGCTGGATCGAGGGCGACATTACGTACCTGCGCCAGATCTTGATCAACCTCGTCGGGAACGCGGTGAAGTTCACGGACGAGGGCGGCGAGGTCGTCGTGCGAGTGCGGCCGGTTCACGAAGGATTGATCGAGTTCACCGTCAAAGACACCGGCATCGGTATCCCCGAAGAGAAGATCAATTCGGTCTTCGATGCGTTCTCACAGGTCGACAGCTCCACGACCCGGCGCTACGGCGGGACGGGGCTGGGACTCGCCATCAGCAAACGTCTCGTGGAGTTGATGGGCGGTGCCATCGACGTTTCGAGCAAGGCGGGCGAGGGGACGACGTTTCGATTCACCGTCCCGGCCAACGAGGTCCCTCCGCGCGTTCGCCCTACCACCACCCGGGAGCGAATCAGCCTGATCGGTCACTCGGCGGCGGTGATGGGTGGCTCGGCGGCGTCACGCGAATCGGTCGACACGATGCTCGCCTCCTGGGGCATGCGGTCGGTTCAGCCGAAAGACCGCCCCGACGTTCTGATCGTCTTCGATGACCCAGAAGTCGAGTACCCGAGGACGAGCGCCGACATGATCGCGCTGGTCCCCGTGTCGAGCAAGGAAGCGCGCCAGCGGGCGCTGGAAGGGGGGGCGGACTACATCGTCTTCTGGCCTGCCCGCCGGCGAGCCCTGCGCGACACGATCGAGGCGATCATCGCGGGTCCCGAGTTTCGCGCGGAACGTCCGCGCCTGTTGGACTCGGAGATGGCTCAGCGAATTCCGGCGCGTGTCCTCCTCGCCGAGGACAATCCGGTCAACCAGAAGGTCGCGACCACGATTCTGCAAAAGCTCGGCTACGAGCCCGACCTGGCGGCGGACGGTGCGACGGTGATGGACTGCCTGGACCGCAGCTCTTACGACATTCTCTTCATGGACCTACAGATGCCGCACCTCGACGGGCTCGAGACGACACGGCGGATTCGGGAGGAGCTTCCGCAGGGACGCCAGCCGTGGATCGTGGCGCTGACGGCGACGGTGGGGCCGACGGAGCGGGCGGCGTCGTTCGAAGCGGGGATGGACGATTTCCTCGGAAAGCCGTTCGACGTCCAGGCCTTGATGGCCGCGATCGAACGGTACGGAAAGGGGCGCAGCGAACGGGGCCCGTGGTTCGAACTCCGAAAGATGCTCGCGAGCCGCCCCGACAAGCTGGTGGAGCTGATCGACCTGCATCTGGAAAATGGCGCCGAACTGCTCGACACGATGGAGCGAGCGTGGGAGTCCGAGGATTTCGGCATCGTCCGAGATCAGGCACACAAGCTGAAGTCGGCCGCGGCGCAGTTCGGCTCGGTTCAGGTCGCCGAGAAAGCTCGGGCCATCGAGCGGGCAGCGGGCGACGAGGACGGTCCTCGCATCGAAGAGCTGCTCCCCGTGTTGCGCGCCGATTGGGAGCTCGCGGAACAGCGGCTCTCACGAGAGAAGACCGACTTCGGAGAGATGGGGAGCGCTCTCGGTTGAACGGAGCTGCTGTCAGACGCCGTTCATTTGAAGGCGGACGGCGAGTGCCTCGATCGTCATGTCGTCGATGAAACGGTCGAGCTCGTCACAGGCGTCGAGGAGCCCGTCGAGGTCGTCGATCCCGAGCCTCTCCGCGTCGAGCGTCGCGGCCATCTGGCGCGCGATCTCGCCCGCCTCCCCGAAGCCGTGGGTCTGCGCGGAATCCGCCAACCTCTTGACGAGTAGCTCCAGCTCTTCGCGTTCGCCCAGCGCGAGCCGATCTCGTACGGCCCGAACCGCGAGCCTCCGCAGCCGTCCCGACTGCGCCGGCAATGAGCTCCAGAAGCGCGATCGCATGCGATGGATGGCTGTGTCGTACTTCCCTGAAGATTGGACCATGTGTTCTCCCTTGTCTGAGAACAACATAGCCACCGGCGCAAGGCGGTGCTTCGCCGTGTTCGTGCAAACACCGAGCAACCGGGCCTGAGAATCATGCGATGTTTCGCATCTTTAAGTGTAGGAGCGTCGGATCCTGTCGCGCTCGATCTTTCCCGTCGACGTCCGCGGAAGTTCGGTGACGAAGTGCCAGGCGCGCGGCCGTTGGTGGGGAGCGAGGACGTCGCGGAAGATGGCGTCGAGGTCCGCTTCGTCGGAACCGCGGAGGACGACGGCGGCGTTCACGATTTCACCCCACACCGGATCGGGAGTGCCGAAGACTGCGGCATCGGCGACGCGCGGATGCTGAAGCAGGAGACGTTCGACCTCGGCAGGGGCGACGTTTTCGCCGCCTGTGACGATCATTTCGTCGGCACGGCCTTCGATCCAGAGGAAGCCATCGTCGTCGAGGCGCCCCCAATCGCCGGTGCGGTACCACCCGCCGACGAACTTCAGCCGGTTGTCCTCCGGTCGGTCGAGGTATCCGCTGGCGACCATCGGGCCGCGCACCCATACGATACCCGCGTCGTCGGTCGGCTCGCCTTCGGCGCTTCGAATCGAGAGTTCCGCTCCGAAGATGGGGTACCCCGCCGACCCGATCTTGTCGCTGGCTCGGTCGGGAGGAACGGTGGTGATCTGCGAGCTCGTCTCGGTCATGCCGTAGGTTTGAAACACGGGAAGGCCCGCCATGATCGCTTCCCCCACGAGCGCGGGGTCGGCGGCGCCCCCGCCGAGCAGAATGGCACGGACACGGGATGTCGCGAGGGTCTGGGCCAGCTCTTCGACACCTCCCGCTTCTTCGACGAGCTTCACGAGCATGGTGGGGACGAGCGAGACGATGGTGCAGCGCTCCCGCAGAGCCTCGAGCACCCGGGCGGCATCGAATCGCCGCATCAGCGTCATCTGCGTCCCGTAGATCGCCGACCGCATCGCGATCGCCAGCCCGCCCACGTGGTACATGGGCAGGCAGCAGAGCCAGTCGTCCTCCCCGTCGAGCCCCAGGTTGAGAGCGCTCGCCAGCGCGCTCGCCATATGGTTCTTCCACGTGAGCCGGACCGGCTTCGGGGTCCCCGAGGTCCCAGACGTGTAGAGGATGGTCGCGTCGTTCCCGGGCCGCAGAGTCACGGGGTTCGTCGACAAGCTGTAGGTGAGCTCCTCGACCTGCACGAAGCGGATGTGGCCGAGCTCGAGGCTACGGTTGGCGGCTTCGTGGTCGATGACGAGGAGGTCGGCGTTGCAGTCGCGCAGCTGCTCGTTGAGCGTGAAATCCGTGAGGCGCGTATTTAGCGGAACGAGCGCTGCACCGGTCCACATCGCGGCGTGTAGCAAGGCCACGAAGTCGGGCCCGTTCTCGACGAGCGTAGCGACGCGTGCGCCGCTCCGCGCTCCGGCGACTTCGAGAGCGGCGGCCACGCGATCGGTTCGACGGTGGAGCTCTTTCCACGTGAGCGTGGACTCCTCGAACCGCAACGCCACGGCATCGGGTCGCATCTGAGTTTGTCGAACGAGCCAGTTCATCGTCGCTTCCGCAGTCCGTCGAAGTTCGGAACGTAGCCGATGCCGGCGCCGCTCCCCAGGTGCAACATGGCATCGATGACGACTTCTTCCGAACCGACGTCGTGTTCGAAGATTTTGGTCATGCCGAGCCCCATCGCGACCCCGTTCCGGTCGAACCCGGCGGCGAGCTGCGCGACGGCCGACCGACCGACGCACGGGTCGAGCGCGCTGGTGAAGACGCAGCGAACGTCGGCGTCGTCGGCGTGGGCCGCGAGCGAGAGCGTCGACTCGATCGAGCCGAGCAGGGCCGGCTTGAGCACGAGTGTCGACACGAGACGGTCGTCGACGAGCGCTCGGGCCGCCTCGATCGCTGCGCACGACTCGTCGGCCGCCAGGGGGACCGGCACCGGCCCGAGCGCTCGAAGATCGTCGCAGGGCTCCTCCACGTACTGCGGCTCGACTTCGCTGAGCAACGCGAGCCGCTCGCGGGCAGCTTCCACCGTCCACGCCCTGTTGGCGTCGAGGCGCAACACCGCGTTGGGGAGCGCCTCGCGGACCGCTCGGACACGAGCGACGTCCTCCGCGTCGCCGACCTTCATCTTGATCGCCGCGTAGCCCGCGGCGGCGGCGTTGATCGCGGAGGTCGTCGCTTCGGCGATTGGAACGACCCCGATCGTTGCGTTGAGCGCCACGGCGTTGGGTGCTTCATCGTCGAGGAGTCGGCGGATCGGCATCCCCGCTGCCCGTCCAACGGCGTCCAGCAACGCGAGTTCGAGCGCGAAGCGTGCCGACGGCGGCCGCGCCATCTCGAGCAACTGCCAGCCCAGACATCGGGCTCCGCGATGAACGGCGTCTGCCACCCGGTCGAGATCGTAGGCGACGTGCCGAAGGCTCTCCTCACTCCACCCCGGGATCGGCGCCGCCTGGCCGTAGCCCGGAACCTCCAGGCCATCGACGACGCACGCGAGCTGGACGAAGATCGCTCGACGCTCACTCAGCTCTCCTCGAGCAGTCCTGAACGGTGTGCGTAGCCGGAAGCCCCCCTCCCAGAGGGTGACGGACTCGACTTCGACCTCGCGAACGCGTTGGAAAAGCGGACGTGACACCGTACGATGGTGCCATGGAGGGTGGGGCGCAAGAAGGCGAAATGACCGAGGAATCCGAGGACCTCACGGGAGAGGTGATCGGCGGTCGGTGGACCGCGGAGCGGCTGATCGCCCAGGGCGGGTTCAGCTCCGTCTACCGCGCGATCGGGACTGACGGGACGAGGGTCGCCGTGAAGGTCCTCTGGATCCGTCGCGGTGAACAGATCTCGATGGAGCGATTTCGGCGCGAGAGCGCGATCGTACAGGACCTGCAGAGCCCCAACACGGTGCGGGTCTTCGACTCGGGCATCGTCGAGGACCGCTACCTGTACACCGTGATGGAGTACATCGCCGGACGGTCCCTCTATCGGCAGGTGCGCAAATACGGCGCGCTGAAGCCGCGGCAGGTCGCCGAGATCGCGCTTCAGGTGTGTGACAGCCTGATCGAGGTGCACGCCAAGGGGTTTCTGCATCGCGACCTCAAACCGTCCAACGTCATGATGTTCCGCAACGACGACGGCCGGGTGATCGTCAAAGTTCTCGACTTCGGCGTCGCCAAGGTGATGGGGGATCAGCTCGAATCGGACCGCCTCACGATCCAGGGGTCGTTCGTGGGGACGCCTCGCTACGCGAGCCCCGAACAATTGCGGCGCGAAACCCTGACCCCTGCGGCTGACGTCTATGCCGTGGGGCTACTGATGTGGGAGTGCCTGGTCGGGGAACCGGCCGTTCCCACCCGGGAGCTCGCAGACGCGATCCAGTTTCACATCGGTCCGGAGCCGTGGCGGCTCCCCGAGACCCTCGAATGCCCCGACGAGATGCGGGACATCCTGGAGAAAAGTCTGGCCAAACCGTTGGATCGGCGCTACCAGTCTTGCGTCGAACTCAAGGCTGCGCTCAGTGGGTGGTTGACTTCTCGATACGGTGTATCGAGGCCCGATCCGCTGGAGGGAACGCAGCTCGACACAGCCGAGAGACCTGCTTTGACGAAGAAAGAGCCCTACCACCCGGAGACGGTGGAAGACCTCGAAGCCGAAGACGAACTCTTCGGTGAGGTCATCGAAAAATCGGACGGCTACGACGACGCCGTGGAAGTGATGGAGTCGCACGATCTGAGCGAGAGTTCGGCGGCACGCGCATCTCGCCTCCAGATCGCGAAACGAAACAGCGACCACGCCGGCATTTCGGCGGAGGACCGACCGATCGCTACGGCCCCGAAGAGCAGCGGTTCGAATGTCGGCATCACCATCGCCGTCCTCGTCGTAGCACTGCTGGCGGGGGTCTATCTCTTCAGTTCTGCGGGTGGCGATCCGGCCCCGGATGCCGCAGCGACGCCGGACGCGACCGAAGAGCAGGCGGCGGCGGCTCCTACGCCGGCGGCCGAGAAGAAAGAGCCTGCCGCCCCCGTGCAACCCGACGCGGAGCGAGGCGACGGCTCGCCCACCCTCCCCGCCGACACGCTGATCAAGGGGATGGTCGCCTCCGGCTGGCGGATCGGAAAGCGCGAAACGACGAAGATGGACGAGGTGCTACAGACCAGCGTCCTCGCCGAGAAGGAAGGCTCCGCGACGAGCGTCGTCATCTACGAGAGCGACACCTGGAAGTGGGCCGACGAGTTCAAGCTCGGCACCGAACCTCCCGCACAGGCCGTCTCCTTCGGTCGCACGGTCATCCGACTCTCCAGCGGGCCATCGAACAAGAGCAACGGGGTCGCGT
Organism: uncultured Bradymonadales bacterium; assembly: GCA_964411125.1. GTDB lineage: Bacteria > Myxococcota_A > Bradymonadia > Bradymonadales > Bradymonadaceae > JBFIHF01. The sequence goes on from CAYPJU010000038.1 coordinate 48,958, forward strand.
CGATGAAGGGGGACCTCGAGGCGTTCAAGCAACAGGCAATGGAACGGCGCGACGGCGCCCCGAAGCCGGATGAAGCGCCCCCGACCGCCGCGAACGAATGAACGACTCCGACTGGCGGATAGCCAACCACGTCGTCCTCGAACTTCCGTTCGACGACGGGGCCGTCGACGAGCTCGCCGAGCTCGGCCCCGTGGGGCAGGCGGCACTGCTCCTGGGCACCGACGACACGATTCTCGAAGACTGGTACGTGCGCGGCGGCGGCGCTCCCGGCCCGATGGCGCGGGTCGTCGCTCGTTCGGTCGACCTCGACGAGGTCGCCGATACCATCGACGCGACGATCGACAGGGATCCTCAGGTGATCGCCGATCTGCTGCGTGCCGGGGTGACGTGGTCACACCCGTCGCTCCCGCAGCTCCTGGATCGACCGGAGTTTCGCTGGGGCGCGGCAGGGATGCTCAGCCAGACCGATCCCGAGGTCCTCGAAGACTGGCTCGATGCCGAGCGAGATCCCGAGGAGGTGATCGAGACGGCGCGAATCGTCGGACTGCTCGGCATCGGCGATCTGTTCGACGCCTACGAGGCGTGGTGGGGCCCGGTCTCGGAGCTCGACGGTCGCGAGAAGCATCGGCTCGAGGCCGCGCTGTTCAACATGTCCCCCGACCGCTGGTCCAGGCTCTATCTTCGAGGCGACGTCACAGCCGCCCTGAGCGCCGACTGGGTCGCCATCGCGGATGTTTTGACGTGTTCGGGGGCGTCCTATTTCGCAGGGCTGCTCGACGCCGTGCGCGACGACGCTCACGCGCTCGACACGATCACCCGGCTCGCGCTGGCGGGAGCCGGAGCTCGGGCCGCCGCCCCCCCCGAACAGTCTCTCGATCCGGTGATCGAAGCGATGGAGGCGGAGAACTTCGCCCTGCTCGCGGGTCATTCGATCTTTCGCGCCGCGACCTGCCTGGCGGACGACGCCGACGAGCTCCTCCCGGCGCTGGTCGACGCGGCGGCCCACGACCTTCTGTTCTCGCGCGGGCTCGACTCGCCCGGGATCGGTGGGTTCCCCCTCAGCCCGACCTACCCCACCCCGCAAGAGGTGGAGGCGGCGCTCGAACTGCTCCGCGATGGAGGATCGGACCCCGAGGACGAGCTCTACCTGGTGGCGACGCTGGTCGACCTGGGTGAGCTCGCGCTCGCCGATCCCGAAACGTTCGCGCCGCACTTGAGAGCGGCGGAGAAGCTTCGCGGAGACCAGCGCGCTCCCGTCGCTCGCGCGGCCGCGGCCCTGGGCGACGCCGACGTCACGACGCTGGCGGCGCAGGCCGCGGCGGAAGACATTCGCGGCTGGGCGGCGGCCGAACGGCTCGCCCGGCTGGCGACGCCGGGGGCGACCGCTGCGCTCGTCGACCTCTGGTCGCACCAGGGCTCCCTGTCGCGCTCTTCCCACTACGCGGCGCTCGTCTTCGACGTGCTCCGTTTCCTCGTCACGAAACCCAACGAGAGATGACCGTGTCCGACCTCGATAACCGTTTCCAAGCAGCCGTCGCCAACTCTACCAAGCTCTCGGAGCGCCCCGACAACGACACGATGTTGAAGCTCTACGCGCTCTACAAGCAGGGGACGCAGGGGGACTGCAGCGGCAAGCGCCCCGGAATGCTCGACCCGGTCGGGCGGGCGAAGTACGACGCCTGGGCGAAGCGAAAGGGGATGAGCACCGAGGACGCGAAGGCGGAGTACGCCGACCTCGTCGAATCCCTGCGCTGAAACCCCTTCCCTTCCGGGCCCGCGTTTCGCGACGTTCCGACCGATCGCTTCGCCCGCCCCACCCCCCTCGTCAGAAAAACTTTACCAATCCCGCCATCCGGTCCGTACTGAGAGGGTGGAGCTGAAGGGAAATGACGAGCTCGTCGAGGCGTTCCGCCGCGGAGACCGAGAGGTCCTGGCGGATCTGTATCGAGCGCACGTCGACGAGATTCGGCTCCTGCTTCGCGACGGTTTCACGTTTCGGAGCAAAGGAACCGCGCTTCGGTTCCACGGATTTCGGGAGCCCTTTCGGCTCCAGGAGGTGTTGCAGGAGAGCTTCGTCCATGCATTCCGGAAGTCGGCGCGCGAGCGCTACGATCCGAAGCAGCCGTTTCGGCCGTACCTGGTGACGATCGTTCGCAACTACGCGATCGACGTCGTGCGGCGGCAGAACCTCGAACGGAAGCTGTTCGTGAGCGCGGCAGACGTCGCCGGGCCGGACGAAGATCACGAAGCGGCGCTCGATCGCGTGGCGGCGTCGGTGCCGAAGGCGAGCCCGGAAGACGACGCGTTTCGCGGTGAGCTCCAGAAGGCTCTCGTGAGCTTCGTGGACGGGCTGGACGAAGAAGACGGTGTCATCTTGCGACAGCACATGATGGGTGAACTCACCCAGACACAGGTTGCGGAAGCGATCGGGGGCGACCGCAACGAAGTGAGGAAGAGAATTCGCCTGATGCGCGAGAGGTTGCTCCGGCACCTCAAGCGCGAAGGTTTCATCGGGTCCCTGGACCCTGCAGAGGTTTTCGAGCAGTGACGACGAGCACCGACATCGAAGGGTTTCTCGACCGCGTTTTCGCGGGTGACGAACCCGAGGCCGGCGAGACCGGAGCAGTGGTCGAAGTCCTGCGTGCGGACGCGCATGCTCGCGCCTACTACGACGACCTCGCGCGGTTGGACGAGGCCGTCCGTGGCGACTTCGAAGCCCGGTTCGGCGAGGCGATGTTCCTCGATGCGCTCGACGACGTGCTCGCCGAGGAGGCCTCGTCGCCTCCCGCGACGGCAGCTGCCAACGACAACGTCCCGTGGGCGCCGATCGTCGCCGCCGCCGCGCTGGCGCTGCTCGCGCTCGCTCCACTCTTCATGCCTCCCACCCCGGCCCCTCAGTTTCAGGCTCGCACCGCAGCGACGGCCGAACTCTCGGCCTACGAGCCCGTTCATTTCGACGTCTACTGCGTCGAGCGCGACGGAGGAAACGTCTCGTTCCGTGGTCCCGAAACTTTCGAGTTCGGAACGGTGCGGTGCCCGAGCAACGGCGAGTTGAAGCTCGCGGCCGCGTCGACGGACGAACGACTCCGGTGGGGCGCGTTCTTCGGCGTCGAGAGTGACGGGACGTTGATGTGGTATGGACCGAGCCCCGCGGCGCCCGCGGCGGTCGAGGTGGCTCGGGGTGAACGCGTCTCGCCGATCGGCGAGACCGTGAGGCTCGAGGTCAACCACGCGCTCGGCGCCGTTCGCGTCGTGGCGGTCTTCAGCGAACGACCGCTCGAATGGCCCGACGTGGAACGAATTGCGCGACGAAACGCATTGGAGCTGCAAAGTGGTATGATTCGAATCGACGGAGCTCGTGTCGTCCGCAAGACCTTCGAGGTGATTGCGCCATGAACAGGAAAATCCAAAGCGCGATACTCGCCGCCTTTCTCGTCGTGCTCTGCGGACCCACGTCCGCGACGGCCGTCGAGCCACCGGCGAAGAAGAGCTACGCGATCGTCGTGGCACATAACGGCAGCGTCGACGAAGGCGTTGCACCGCTACGATATGCCGACGACGACGGGGCTCGATTCTACGAACTCTTCTCGTCGGTTGCCGACGAAGCATACTTGCTCACGACGCTCGACGCGGACAGCCAGCGCGTCTTCGGCACCCTGTCGCGAAAGACGCAAGCACCGTCGCTGGCGAATCTGCGAGCACGCGTGCGGTCCGTCGCGGAGAAGATCCGCGCGGATCGGGCCCGGGGAATCGAGTCCGAGGTCTACCTGGTCTTCACGGGGCACGGCAACGTGGAGGACGGCGGCGAGGGCTACCTGAGCCTCGCCGACGGCAAGCTACGGCGCTCCGACATCTACCGCGACGTGATTCGGCCCCTCGACGCCTCCTACACACACCTCATCATCGACGCCTGCCATGCGTACTTCATGGTGCGGTCGCGAGGCGGAGGTGACTGGGAAGACGACCGCAGCGGCGAGACGCTCGACGAAGCCTTCGAGGCCTTTTTGGACGAAGGGAAAGAGAAGTCGACCGCGATGAGTACGGTGGGCGTGATCCTGTCGACCGCCGGAGCGGCGGAAGTGCACGAGTGGAGCAAGTTCCGCGCGGGCGTCTTCAGCCACGAGCTTCGCAGCGGGATGCTCGGAGCGGCCGATGCCGACGGGGACGGCGACGTCACGTACCGGGAGCTGGAAGCGTACCTCGTCGCCGCGAACGCCGCGGTCACGAACCCGCGGGCCCGCATCAAGGTGTTCGCCGAACCGCCGTCCCAGGACAAGACCCGGCCGCTGGTGACCCTCGACGATTTCCGCGACTCGACGCGGCTCGTCCTGCCATCGGGTGTGGGCGGCCGCTTTCACATCGAAGATCCGCGGGGACTTCGCTACCTCGACATGAACGTCGACCCGGCGGGTCAGACCCGCATCGTCTTGCTCCGCGAGCCGACCGGGGGGCGCGCCTACTACCTTCGCACGGACACGCAGCAGGCGACGGTGTCCACAGGGGACGAGGTCGTCGGAGCGAGCGAGCTGGCGTTTGCCGAAATCGCCGATGCCTCCCGAGGCTCGGTGGAAGAAGCGTTCCGTACGAGCCTCTTCGCAACCCCGTTCGGGCCCGCGTTCGTCCAGGGCTACACCGCCGGCCGGGAATCCATGGTGACTCAGGAAACCCCGCAGGCCGAGCGTTGGAGCGCCGACGCGTCGTTCGACTACACGGTGGGGACACCCACCCTCGACATCGGGGGAGTTCAGCACAATCTCTCGCTGAGTCTCGACTTCGTTCGGGACCGGCGTCTGGGGATCGGTGGCTACGTCGGGTACGGATTCGCCGATTCGGAAGTGGGTCGATTCCACCGCGTCTCGGTGGGGGCGCAGCTTCATCCGATGTTCGACCTCGACGCCTGGCGAGTCGGTCCTCGCCTGCGCCTGGGACATCAGGCGCTCTTCCTCGACGCGGATGAGGTCTACGCGGATCCGGTCGGATTCCGCGCCGAGCTCGCCTTCGTCGGTGCTCGACGCGTCGTCGGTGGGCTGCACCTCGCCCTCATCGGCGGCGCTTCCGTCGACGTGACGACGCGGACGGGGGTCTCGGAGACCAGCGAGACCGCGGACCTCAACCCGTTCGTCGGGGTCGGCGTCCGTTTCTGATCGCCCTCACCCACACCTGCCCCCCCCCGCCGCGCTTGCCCGACCGCGGGGGCGGTGACCTCGACCGCCCCGGCTTCGTCGACCGCTGCGGAAGTGAATTGGGGTCGGAGATCGGAGACCGGAGACCGGAGATCAGCCCCGGCACGGCGGTTCTGGGGGTTCTCGGATCTCCGACCTCCGACCTCCGACCTCCCTTTCAATCGCTCACTTCGCGCCTGCTCACCCCGGTCGCGCTTGCCAGACCGCAGGGCAGGTAGCCCTCGACCGCCCCGGCTTCGTCGACCGCTGCGGAAGTGAATTGGGGTCGGAGACC
>CAYPJU010000039.1:0-53229 GCA_964411125.1 uncultured Bradymonadales bacterium
GAACTTCCACCGCTGGAACTTCCACCGCTGGAACTTCCACCGCTGGAACTTCCACATCTGGAAGTTCATGCCTCTCTGTCAGCATGCATCGCCGGACCGATGCTCGACCCCAACGGCTTTCTTCCCACGCAACCCACCACCACCGTCCGCATCCCATCGCCGGACCCAACCGGGAGTAGACCATGGACGTATCGATACTGGAGCTGGGAGGCGTTCGCGAGAACTCGGACCGCCGCGCGGCGTTGACCGAAGCGATCGAACTCGCCAAACACGCCGAGGCGCTGGGCTACAAGCGGTTCTGGGTCGCGGAACACCACAACATGAAGACGGTTACGACCGCCGCGACCTCCGTCGTCATCGGGCAGATCGCAGCAGCGACCGAGACGATCCGGGTCGGCGCCGGCGGCATCATGCTGCCGAACCACTCGCCGTACGTCATCGCCGAGCAGTTCGGCACGCTCGAGACGCTCTTCCCCGGGCGGATCGATCTGGGGCTCGGACGCGCTCCGGGGACGGACCAGGTGACGCTGGAGGCGCTGCGCCGGTCTCCGGCCGCGTCGAACCACTTCCCGCAGGACGTGCTCGAACTGCAGGCGTGGCTCGGGCCCGTCCACCCCGGGCAGCGGATCGAGGCGGTGCCCGGCTCCGACACCAACGTGCCGCTCTGGATCCTCGGGTCGAGCCTCTTCGGCGCCACGCTCGCCGCCGAGCTCGGCCTGCCCTACGCCTTCGCTTCGCACTTCGCCCCGCAGGCGCTCCTCCCCGCGCTCGCCTCCTACCGCTCGCGGTTCAAGCCGTCGGCGCAGCTCGAGACGCCGTACGCGATGGTCGCGCTCAACGTCGTCGTTGCCGACACGGACGACGAGGCGACGCGCCTCGCGACTTCGATGCAGATCATGTTCACCAACATGCTGCGCGGGCAGCGCGGGCTGTTCCCCGCGCCGATCGACGACATCGACGACTACTGGAGCCCGATGGAGCGCGAGCGCGTCTCGCAGATGCTCGCCTACAGCCTCGTCGGAAGCCCCGAGACGGTGCGTGACGAGCTGCGGCGCGTCGTCGACGAGACAGGCGCCGACGAGTTGATCGCGTCGTGCCCGGTCTACGACTTCGGCGCGCGCAAGCGCTCGCTGGAGCTCTTCGCGGGCATCGCCAGGGAGCAGGGATGAACGTCGAATCGATGGAGGGAAAGACGGTCGTCGTCACCGGCGCGAACTCGGGGATCGGCAAGGAGACGGCGGTCGCGCTGGCTGCCGCCGGAGCGACGGTGGTGATGCTGTGCCGAAGCCGCGAACGAGGGGAGGCGGCGCTCGGCGAGGTGCGGGAGCGTTCGGGGTCCGACCGGGTGCAGCTGATCCTCGCCGACCTCTCGGACCCGGATTCGCTGCGCGAGTTCGACCGCCAATTCCGCGAGTCCCACGACCGGCTCGACGTGCTGGTCAACAACGCCGGGGTCTACCTGGCCGACAAGCGCACGGACGCGCGTGGGTGGGAGCTCACCTGGTCGATCAACCACTTCGGCACGTTTCATTTGACGCAGCTCCTGTACGACCTCCTGGCGAAGTCGGCGCCCGCGCGCGTCATCACGGTGTCGTCGATGGGGCACCGCATCGGGAAGATCGACTTCGACGACCCTTTCTGCGACCGCCGCAAGTTCCGCGATCTGACCGTCTACGGGTCGACGAAGCTCGCGAACGTCCTGTTCGCGAAGGAGCTCGCGCGCCGCGCGACCCGACACGGCGTCGAGTCGTTCAGCCTTCACCCCGGGATGATCTCGACGAACCTGACGGGCCGCAACGACGGGATGGTCGCGCTGGGTTCGAAGCTCTCGGACCCTTTCCTGTTGTCGCCCGCGAAGGGTGCCGCCACGCAGATCTGGCTCGCCTCTGCGTCCGAACTCCCCGGCGAATCGGGAAGCTACTACGCAAACCGAAAGCAGCGCCGCGCGTCGCGACGCGCACGCGACCCGGAGCTCGCCGCGCGTCTGTGGGGTTGGTCGCTCGAGAAGCTGCGGATTGAGGATGCGACGAACGGTTGACGCGGAATCGGGGAACCGGTGCGGGGTGCGGGGTGAGCGGTAGGCGTCACTCGCCGATCAGCTCGTACACCGACGACGGATCCCAACCACGCACCATCACGTGCACCGTCGTCGCGGCGGGAAGTTCGACGACGCAGCTCTCGGCCGAGCCGTTACGGAAGGGGCGGCAGTCGTACAAGCTCTCGGTCGGCTCCTCGCCGATGCGAACGTAGAGGTCGGCGTCGCCGTCTCCGGCGATCTCGAACTTGTAGGTGCCTGCCGGCAGCGTCGGGGTCGCGTAGCGGTTCTCCTGCCCTGCTTCCACCACGCCGCTCTCGACGAGACCGCCCCACGAGTCGACCGGATCGGTGCCTGCGCCGCCCGGCACGAAGACGTTGTCGTGCTCGCCCGAGACGATGACGACCTCGTCGTCGTCGATGTCGGCGAAGATCTGCTCGTAGGTGCGCGGTTCGTCGGCCTCGAGCAGCGCGCGGATGAGCGCCATCGTGCTGTTCGACATCTCGCGGAAGAAGGACGGCATCGCGTTGGTGAGGATGTCGACGTACTTCGTGCCGACGGGGTCGTCGGGGTTGATCGCGGCGCGCGCGTCGGTGAGCGCCGAATCGACGTAGGCGTAGGTGTCGCAGCCGTTCATGAAGATCATCGAGTACTGCCCCGGCTCCCAGGCGCCCTTGCTCGCCATCGCGCGGATGTTCGAGCCGAGACCCGCGTGTCCGTTGTAGACGATGAGGTCCGCTCGCGGCGTCAGCTCGGCGTAGCGACGGTCGAATTCGACGCCCGCGGTGCGGACGTTGTCGACCAGGAGCGCGACGATTTCGACGGTCTTGCCGTCGCCGAGGTCGGCACGGAACGTCACGTCGGGGACGTCGACCCCCGGGTTGAGCGGGAGATCGGCCGGCTCGGTCGTTACGTCACCGGTGATCTCGAGCGCGCGGCGCGCTTCGATCAGGAAGCGGTTGTAGGCGTTGATGCCGGCATCGCCGCTCGTCGCGCCGTCCTTGTACTTGCCGAAGACCGCGACGACCTGGAGCGCGTCGTCTTCCCAGACCTTGTGGTACTCGGGGTACTTGCCCGTCGTGTTCACCTCGCTGATCGAGGCGGTGACCGGGATCCGCACGACGTCTTCGTCGGCGAGGTCGCAGCGCGAGGAGTTGGGCCGGTAGTAGTACCACATGCTGCCGGCGTCGACGTCGTGAGCGCCGTAGTCCACACAGGAGTGCGAGTACTTCTCGGTGAACTCTTCGAGCCCGGTGAAGTCCGCACGTTTCGGCATGATCAGTTCGTATTCGGTGATCGGGTCGTCTTTGTCGCCCCACGCCACCAGCAGCTCGGCGCTGTAGGTGATGCGCGTCAGCCCGTCGACCGACTCCGTCTGGATGTTCGAGAGCGTGAGCTTGTTGAGGTCGCCGACCGAGTTGTCACCATTGAGGTGCCCGATCGTGTAGAGCATCTGGTCTTCGATCGTCGACTTCGGGTTGAACGTCGAGGTCGTGTAGAGCTCGCCGTCGAAGCGGAAGTCGAGGAAGACGGCCTCGGCGCTCGCGTCCCCCTTGTCGTCGAGCACCTTCACGTAGCCCGACTTGTCCGTCGACTGCGTGTCAGTGCCATCGTCGGGCGTCGTCGTCGGCTCGCCGCAGGCGACGAGACCGAGGAGGGGGAGGAGGGGGAGGAAGGTGGCGGCGTGTCGGAAGTTCATGTGGGCTCTCTCCGAAGGTTCGAATACACCCTACTCCTAGCACGTCACGTGCCACCCGAAATCGTTCGTTTTGCGTCGGTTTTGGCGGTTTCTGGACGAAGATCGGCAACTCGTCCTTCCATCTCAGTGGCGAGGTTGCCACACCGAGGCGGGGGGAACCTCCGGTGGCGGTGTGGGCAGCGGGCGCGTGCCGGTGGACGGGCGCTCACACGCGAGGCATGATGCCGCGCAGTGTTGCGTTCATTCGCCATCTTCCTCTGCACGATCACGGCCTCGGCGGCCGTCGCGCAGACGCCTCCCCCGCCGGATCCGGTCTACCGGGAGACGGGCTTCGTGACCCGTTGGCCCGGCTACCCGTACAAGGAGCGCCGAAACGTCGCGGCGATCGACGTCGGCATCGTCACGTCCGGGCGCTCGCCGCTGACCTACGACGGTGGGGCTCCGTTCTTCTATCTCAACACTGCTGGCACCTACACGGGGCGCTACGTGCAGGCCGAGGGGCGGACGATGCTCGCCCCGCTGGTGATCGACGCGCTCCTCGGCATCGGAATGCTGAACCTGAACCTCGCACAGTCGGACGACTTTCCGCCGTTCGTGCAGGCGATGAACGCGCGAGGGTCCCGCGGGGTGTGGGAGCTCTTCCACGGCAAGGCGGGCTTCGTCTTCGGGGCGACGGAACGCACCTCGTGGATGTACGCGCTGCATCTGCACGGGACGTTCTTCGGTGCGCCGATCGGAGCCTTGCCGGGCTTCGCACTCGGCGTCGGCGCGGCGCTCTCGCACAACTGGATCGATCCGCTCTGGGACCTCACGATCTCGTTCTACGGCGGTCCCGAGTTCGGCAGCTACCAGGGGTACGCGGGCTTCGAGGCGATCTGGCGGCGCGCGATGGCGAGGCACTTCGGCTATTACGTACGCTACAACACCAACCTGCACGTGAACGCCATCGACTTCGCGCTGCGGCCCGCCGGCTACCTCGAGGTCGGATTCACCTTCAGCAACTTCGAATGAAACGCTCTCTGCTCGTCACCGCACTCCTCTTCGTCGGCTGCACCCCTGCGCCCGACGATGACGACGAGCCGCCGGACACTTCGGTCGTCGCCCCGGCGGTCGCGACGCTCACGCGGGCGCAGTGCGAGAAGATGTTCGAATGCTGCGGAGCCGGCGAGCTCGAGTCGCTCTTCGCCGGGGAGGTCACCGACGTCGAGACGTGCATCTCCGCCCTCGACACCCAGGCTCAGGCGTTCCTCGTCCCCGCGCTCGAGGAGGCGGTGTCGAACGAGACGGCCACGGTGTCGTCGGAGGCGGCGGGCGCGTGCGCCGAAGCGCTGCCGGCAGCGGACTGCTCCGACTTCCGCCCCGCCACGAGCCTCACCCTGCTCGAGGGCAGTTGCGCGGACGTCGTCGAACCGCGACTGACGCTGAGCGGATTCTGTAGCGACGACTTCCAGTGCGACACCCGCTTCTGTTCGGTCCCGCCCGGCGAGGTCGAGGGTTCGTGCAAGAATCCCCCGGTCGAGGGAGAGGCGTGCCTGAACGACCGCTGTGCTCCCGGCTTTTACTGCGCAGCGGACGGCACATGCGCGCCGCTCCTCGACGACGGCGAAGCGTGCGCGCGCTCGGCCGATTGCGCCAGCGGCGACTGCGCCGCGAACGGAGCGGGGATGATGGCGTGCACGGCCGTCGAGCCGATCTGTCGGTAGCCCCTACAAACCCCGTCGCCTCCCGGGTTCCAAACCTCGGGAAGCTCTCGGAGACGAGCCGTGTTCTAGCCTCGACGAAAACTCACGTGCCGCGCATGTCGTGGTAGAATGGGTTCGCAAGGTAGAGGAGCACCCGATGAAAGAGATTTTGGAAGCCGCCGGAAAGTCCTTCTTCCGCGAGCTGAGCGAACACGTCGCCAAAAAGGCGAGCGAGACGCTCGTGGTCGAGACCACCAAGGCGATGGTGGAGGTCGTGAAGCGACGGATCATCCGGCGTGACGAGTTCGACTTCGCCGAGTGGAAGAAGGAAGCCCAGCCCGAAAAGCCGAAGACGAAAGGTAAAGAGGCCGGCGAGAAGGCGAAGGCCGAGGACGGCGAAAAAGAAGACCCGAAAGACGCCACGCCCGGGACGGACGAAAGCTCCGAGGAAGGCGAGGGGAAGGCGCCCGACGAGGGTTCGGACGATTCCGACGAAGAAGCGAAAGAGCCGGAGCGAGGGGACGGCGAGAAGTGAGACCGACCCGGGCCGCCGCTGGAATCGGGGTCGTCGCGGTGTGCGCCGTCGCGTTCTTCGCGTTCCTGCGCGGCGAGTCCGAGCCCGACGACGACTTTCGACCGTACGACCCACCCGCCGAGGCGGGTGGACCGACGGCCGAGATCGAGCCGAGCTCCGCGCCGCCGCGAGGCTCTACCGAACCTCCGCGGCCACCACCGGACGCGCCGGCCGCCCAGGCCCCCGAACCGGAGCCCTCCCCCGAAGAACCCCACGACATCATGAACCGCACGGGCCCGGGACCCGACGGCTTCGAGGAAGAGGCGCCCACGGCCCCCGGCCCCAGAGGACACGTGGCGAAAGAACATGTTCGTGAGGCGATCTCGGAAGTGAAGCCGCTCCTGAAGGCGTGCTACGAGGAGACCCTGAAGGATTTCCCCGACGCTCGAGGCCGGGTCACGCTCTCCTTCCGCGTCATCGCCGAAGACGACGAAGGCCGCGTCGAGCTCAGCGAGGTCGACGAGGAGAACACCAGCCTCTTCGACAACCGCCTGCACGACTGCCTGTCCGAGACGATCGCGGAGGCGAAGTTCCCAGCGCCGGGCGGAGGGGGTACCGTTTCGGTGACGTACCCCTTCAATTTCGCAACCGACGCCGAACCCGAACCGGGCGAAGAATGAACGAGAACGTGGTGTACGCGAACAACCGGGACGGTTGGTCGCTCGAGCTCCGGCAGTACACGGATCCCGAGGCCTTCGACGCGTCGAAGCGCCCGATCTTGATGATCCCGGGCTACTGCATGAACACTTTCATCCTCAACTTCCACCCGAGCGGCGACAGTATGGTGCGCTACTTCGCGCGCCGCGGGTACGAGGTGTGGACCGCCAACCTCCGCGGCCAGGGGGGATCGAGACGGCTCGCGGGCTCCCGACGCTTCGGGTTTCGCGAGATTGCGCTCATCGACATCCCGATCGTGCTCGAGACGATCTCGCGCCGAAAGCTCAGCGAGCCCGACACCGTCGACGCGATCGGATGCTCGCTCGGCGCGACGTTCCTCTACGGCTACCTGGCGCACCACCTGCACGACCATCCGCTCGGGACGATGGTCTCGCTGGGGGGACCGCTCCGCTGGGTCGAAGCGGCGACCCTGCTGCAGGTCGCGTTCGCCTCGGCACAGATCGCGGGCATCGTCCACGTCCCCAAGACACGGGCGATGGCGCGGCGGCTTCTGCCGATCGCTCGCAAGGTCCCCGTGGTTCTCTCGATGTACATGAACACGGACCACATCGATCTCGATCACTCCGACGAGCTCGTGAAGACCGTCGACGACCCGGTCCCCTACCTCAACCGCCAGATCTCGCGATGGATCCGAGCGAAGGATCTCTACGTCGGGAACGTGAACGTCACGAAGGCGATGCGACACGTCACGATCCCTTACCTCTCGGTCGCGGCGAACAAGGACGGGATCGTCCCACCGGCGACGGCGATGTCGGCGGTCGACTGGATGGGTTCCGACGACGTCGAGCGCCTCTTCGTGGGCGACTCCGACAACTGGTTCGCGCACGCCGACCTCTTCATCAACGACGAGGCCGAAGAGCGCGTCTTCCAGCCGCTTGCCGACTGGCTCGACGCCCACCAGCCTGGGTGAGGCGTGAGGGGTGAGGTGTGAGGTGTGAAGCGTGAGGCTCGGTGAGCGGGCGTCTCGCCCGGCTCCCTCGACGGTGAGGCGTGAGGCGTTCCACGGACTGGGGACGACGCAATCCGGTAAGAGAAAAACCTTAAAACTCAACAACCTGCACGAACGTTCGATTTCTTCTGAGTTTCGTTTGATGAAACCGAACGCTTTTCTCTGAAGGTTCCCCGAGGGGTTCGGGTCCCAGCGACCGAACCCAACAAGGAGAACCACATGAAGCGTTCGCTCATAGCTGCCATTCCCGTTTCCCTCCTCGCCATCGCCTGCGGACCCGTGGGCGAAGAATCCACGGACTGCATCGTCGACGAGCACATCGAGGAACCGACGACCTGGTCCTGCCCGACGATGACGGTCACGCAGACGATCCGGGTGACGGACCATCTCACCGTCGAGCCGGGGACCGAAGTCGTCTTCGCGCAGGGCGCGCATCTGGAGGTCCGCGCCGACGGCAAACTGACCGCCGAAGGGACCGCCGACGAGCCGATCGTCTTCGCCGGCGACGAGCCCCTGAAAGGCCACTGGGGAGGCATTTCGATTCAGACGATCTCGGAAGACAACGTGCTGCGTCACGTCGTGATCCGAGATACCGGCGCGGGTGGATTCCAGGGGAACGAATGGGCGCTCGCGATCCTCGGTGGTGGAGTCCCCGAAGGTTACGCCGTCGTCGCCGACCTCGCTGTGGAGAACGCGTCGGGCAAGGGAGTGTCACTCGGCCAGGGCGCCGAGCTCGGCGAAGGATCGACGGGCTGGCACTTCGCGGACGTCGACGACTCGCTCGTCCGAGCCGCGTTCGACGCGGCGCACTTCGTCCCTGCCGACATCTCGGTGGACGGCGAAACCCCGCGCGAATGGATCGAGGTCGACCACGCAGAGCTGGACCGGGAGGTGACGTGGGACTCGGCGCTTCCGTATCGACTCACGGAGAACCCGCGGATGGTCGATGGCGCACGGCTCACCGTCGTGGCGGGCAACACGCTCCTCTTCGACCAGGACGTCAATCTGAAGTCGGGAGCGGGCCGCATCACGATCGATGGGACCGCCGATGAACCGGTCTTGCTGACCGGGATGGAGTCGTTGCCCGGCTACTGGGGCGGCATCGCGTTCCAGTCGCAGAGCCCCGACAACCGGGTGTCGCACGCGGTCATCGAGTATTCGGGAGGGGACAACTTCCAGAACAACAAAGCGGCGGTCTACGTCGGCGGTTCGACCACGTCGGAGGGGTTGGTGGAGATCTCGAACACGGTGATTCGGGCGAGCGAAGACGTCGGCCTCTGGGTCGCCAAGGGAGGCGCGGCGATGCTCGACGCCGTCACGTTCGAGGAGAACGGCGGCGACGACATGGTCGACAAGAACCTCGAGTGATCGAGCGCGAGCGAGGACCGGACGCCCCGCAGAAGCCTGCGGGGCGTCTTTGCGTTCAGTTCACGACGAAGATGGTGTGGAGCCGGCCCGACGGCTCGTACACGCCGTACCAGACGCGGTCCGAGCCATCAAAGACGGGGTCGGGCATCCAGAAGATGTCGTAGACTTCGGGATCGTAGTCGAACGACTCACCGGGCCCGAGCTCCTCGAGCCGCTGCGGGTCCGCTCCCTCCAGGCGCCGCAGGACGTCGTCGAGCGGGGGCGCGCCGAACGCGGACGCGTCGCGCTCGTGCTCCTGATACCAGCGGACGATCTCGTCGCCGAGGTCCTCGACGAACCGGTCCGCCGTCGGAGTGACGGGAGGTTGAACTTCCTCGCCGAGGCACGCACCGACCTCTTCGGCCCAGCCGCAATCTTCGGTGTCGCCGTCGGGGAGTTCGTCGAGGCAGAGCGACGTTTCGGCCTCGCAAGCCGCCGGCGGCCACGTCTTCAGCGGCGCGTCGACCGTGACGCCTAGCTGAACCAGCCGCAGCACGAGCGTGGCGCGCTTCTCGGTCCGGCGGTCGGCACCGTCCCACACCCTGAAGCGGACGCGATTGTCGGGCTGCTCGAGGAGCCGGAGGAGCTGGTGCATCGTCCAGTCGAAGCGCACCTTTCGTCCCGGCTCCACGAAGACCTGGGGTCCGTCGAGCCCTGCGGCGTAGATCTGCTCGACCTCGAACCCCGCACGCGACACGGCGCGCCCTCGGATGCGGACTTCGTCGCCGACCACGACGGGGTTGGCAGACCGGTAGACGAAGACGTCGTTCGTCCCGGTCCACCCCACGAAGCGCGGCGCGAACCGGACGCTGCCGTGGTAGAGCCGCGCGCCGGTCGGGGCAAAGAAGTCGAAATAGAGCCGCTTGCCGCCGATCAACGCGGCCGTCTCCGCCGCGTCGAGCGTGACGACGAAGGTCCGCTCGTCTTCGAGCTTCAGCGCGCGCGGGACTCCCCGGTCGTCGTAGGCGCGGGCAGCGATCAGATCCGTGCCGACGCGCCCCCGGAGGGTCCACCTGGTTCGTCCGCCGTCGAGCTCGGGCTCGAGGCTCGACGCGATCCACATCGCGAAGTCCCCCGCCCGCGTTCGCCATTCGGATGGTCTGTCGGCGCGTTCGTCGGAGACGTCGACATCGACTGTCTCGGTCCTGATCTCGTCGGAGTCGGGGGGCATTTCGGGCACCGTCGACCCACACGCCGCAAGGCAGACCGCCAACAAACACAGACATCGTTGGAGCTTTCTCATCACTCACCTCTGGTGCGACCGAAAACGAATTGGACGGTCGTGGTCGCACTTTCCGACCGTCCCTTCGTTATCGGCAGCGGCGGGCGAGCGTTGCGAAGTTTTTGAAAATCTCCCCGTTCGGTCATGTCTCATGCGGATCTGCGCCGGCACGGTTTTCGAGCGGCCCTCCGTTTCACCGGCCGACGGCGACAATCGCTCGTCTGCTGGAGCAACAGAACACGACGGCCCGTGGCCGATCGGACCAGACAAAGGGCTTGCGCTCACGGCCTACCTTCGTTATACAGCGTCGCTCGATGGATCCGATTCGCTCGAATTGGCACCATCAGCGGGTTTGAGGGCCCATAGCTCAGTCGGTTAGAGCTGCCGGCTCATAACCGGCTGGTCCCAGGTTCGAGTCCTGGTGGGCCCATCGCAGGTCGAAACGGACGAGTACATGGTTTTCCGGTCCAACACCCTCCATCGGGTGAAAATTTGCCGAAGCCGAGTCACCACAGTCAGGGTGACGAACCGCCAGACAGAACCTGAATTTCACCCTCAAGCGCCGACGCAAGCGTCCGGCGCTTTCGACATTTTTGGGGCACCACGAGGTACGCTTTGAAGGAAGAGTTGGCCAGACTTCGAGAGCTTCAGCAGATCGACCTTCAGCTCGATGAGCTGGGCAAACAGAAGAAGGAGATCGTCGATCGACTGCAAGTGAACAAGGGATTCCTCGACAAGCTCGTCGAGGACCTCGACACGCAGAAGAGCGAGCTCGAAGAGATCAGAAAGCTGCAGTCGTCCAAGAAAGACGATCTCTCGGACATCAAGGAGCAGCACGACAAACGTCGCAAACGACTCCACAACGTCGGCTCGACCAAAGAGTTCAACGCCGTCGAGAAGGAGCTCGAAGTGCTCAAGAAATCGGTCGAGCAGACCGAGGAAGAGCTGCTTCACCTCGCCGAGGTGATCGAGACGACCGAGTCTTCGATCTCCGAGAAAGAGGACAAGATCGACCAGCTTCGCGAGTCGATCGCGCAGGAAGAAGCCGACGCCGAAGACGAGCTGTCGAGCTACGACTCCGCGATCAAGAAGCTCAACAAGCGCGAGGACAAGCGTCGCGACGAGGTCTCCAAGCGGGTCCTCTACAAGTACGACTTCATTCGTAAACGGCGTCCGGGCGAGAGCGCGATCGCGGCTGCGAAAGACGCGCACTGCGAAGCTTGTTACATGGCCGTCCCGCCGCAGATGTACATCGAGATTCAGCGCGGCGAGACGATGGTCACGTGTCCGAGCTGCCAGCGCATCCTCTACTTCTGGGAAGACGCGCTGAGCGACGAGAAGATCGACGTCGGGCTCGACACCTGAAGAACACCGGTTTCCGTGGCGATCGCCGGCGCCCTCGTGGCGCGGGAGGAAAGTCCGGGCATCACAGGGAAGGATGGTCGGTAACGCCGACCGAGGGCAACCTCAGGGAGAGTGCCACAGAAAACAGACCGCCCGGCCACGGCCGGGTAAGGGTGAAAAGGTGAGGTAAGAGCTCACCGGGAGGGCGGTGACGTCCTCCGTCCAGGTAAACCCCATCCGATGCAAGGCGAACAGAGTGAGGGCGTCCCGTCCGTTGAACTCGGGTAGCCGCTCGAGCCGGCTGGCAACAGTCGGCCTAGAGGAATGATCGCCGCCCGCGAGGGCACAGAACCCGGCTTATCAAGGGAACCGGCTGTGAGAGCGCCCGAGGCAGACGCCTCGGGCGTTTTCGCTCTGCGCTGTGCGCTGTGCGCTGTGCGCTGTGCGCTGTGGCGCAGCGGCTTCCAGCCGCGAACTCCGGGCACTCGGCGGATACTGATGCCGGCGTGAGCCGGCCCACGGCGCGTAGCGCCGTCGTAGCCCCGCGCGTTAGCGCGGGGGGAAAAGAAAAAGGCCGCCCACCGGGCGGCCTCTTTCATTCCGAAGGCGTCTCGTCAGGGACGGTTCGGGAATCCGTTCTCGACCTGGTTGACGGCGAAGATGTCCGCCGACGGCCACGAGATGGTGGCGACGTACCAGAAGTAGCCACGCGCCGGCAGGTAGACGTCGCGGAGCTCGAACTCCTGGGTGCCGCGGATGAAGATACGGACGGTCGCGTACGCGGGGCCGTAGCCGCCGTCGTTGTAGTAGTACGCGCCGACGGCGTAGGTCAGTCCGCTCTCGGGGTCGGTGAGGTTGATGTTCTCCGGACCGGCACCGTCGGTGTCGTCGATGTCGAGCGAGGGGTCGTCTGCACCACCCAGCGCGCCCCATTCGGCGGTCGGGTTGTTCCAGAAGACGTCCCACGGGACGCTGTTCCACGTTCCGTTCGGGTGCAGGAAGTGGAGGTCGACGTCGTTGCCGTTGGTGTCGGTCTGGTCGGCGTCGGTCGGGGTATCCCAGACGAGCTGGACGTGGATGTCTTCGTCCGGCGTCGCGCGGATGTTGACGATCGCCTGGTCGCCGCAGCTCTCGGTGCCGTTGTCGTCGAACACTTTCAGCTCGACGACGTAGTCGCCGGCGAGGTCGAGGAAGAGCGTCGGCTCAGCGACGGTCGAGCTCGGCAGGAAGCGCGTCGTCGAGTTGGTCGGCTTCGAGACGAGGCTCCACTCGTAGCGCTCGATGGAACCGTCCTGGTCGATCGAGTTGATGCCACGGAACTGGATCGTCTTGAGCGGGATCGTGTTGACGTCCGTCTGCCAGCGCGACGAGTCCTGCAGGCGCGCTTCGGCGACGGCGGTCGGGCACTGGTTGTCGGTTCCCTTACCGACGATGGGGACCTTGAGGGTCGTCTTCGCCGGGTCGTCCGAGAGGACGGTGAGCTCACCGGTGGAGACGTCGAGGTTCTCCGGGGTGTAGGTCAGGACGAAGCTCGCCGTGTCCTGCGGACCGATGATGGCATCGCCGCCGGGGAGATCCGCCGGGAGGGTGCCGTCTTTGATCTGGAAGATCGGGTTGTCTTCGCAGTTTCCTTCGACATCGGTGCAGACCGCGATGCTGCTGACTTTGAGGTCGGAGGAGGGGCTGCAGTTCTCGATGATGATCGTCTTGTTGTTCGCGAAGCCGATGCCGCCTTCGCCGAAGTTGATCTCGTCTTCCTGGTTGAGCTGCAGGCAGGGCGAACCGGAGTTGCCGAGCAGGTTCACGACGTACTCGTTCGCCTCGGGGTCGTTCGAGAAGAAGATGAGTTCCGCTTCACTGGGAAGGTCGTCGACCGGGTTGAAGTAGACGCGGATCGGGAACTTCTCGTTCGGCTTCAGCGTCGTCGGGTACTCACCCGAGTCGGTCGAGGGGTCCTCGGAATCGGCGGACTCGGGGAACGTGATCGAGAAGTCGCTCCCTTCCGGCGAGACGACGATGTCGTCGATCTTCAGGTCGGCCTGTCCGACGTTCTGAACTTCGGTGATCTGCCAGAACTTGTCGCGCGTCGTCTCGTCGACGGGCGGGACACGGCGGAAGATGACCTGCTCGCGCGAGAAGAGACGGGGCGCGAGGTCGGGCGTCGTCAGGCGGACCTGGACGGTAGGATCGTCAGGGTCGTTCGAGGAAATCTCCACGTAGCCGGTGTCGGGGTCGCGGTCGGTCGGCGTGTACATGACCGACACGGTGATGAAGTCACCAGGCTCGACTTCCGCCGAGTTGACCCAGTCGTCGCCGCGCTCGAACTCTTCGCCGCCGTCGTCGTCACGCGTCTCC
The DNA here is from genome assembly GCA_964411125.1 of uncultured Bradymonadales bacterium. Classification (GTDB taxonomy): domain Bacteria; phylum Myxococcota_A; class Bradymonadia; order Bradymonadales; family Bradymonadaceae; genus JBFIHF01. The sequence goes on from CAYPJU010000039.1 coordinate 13,946, forward strand.
TCGACCAGCTTGATGCTGTCGATGCGGAGCGTGCCTTCGCCGTTGTTGAAGATCGAGAGCGTCTGCGTGTCGGTCTCGTTGAGAGCGACCGCCAGGAACACCAGCTCGGTGTCGGTCTGGATGTCGGCCGTATCGACGTTGCCGATGTTGTTCTGGCCGTTGTTCTCACCCTTGCCGTTGTTGTTCCCACCACACGCGGCGAGCATCGCGCTGAGCGCGAGCACGGTGATCAATTTCCCGAGTCTGAATTCTTTCATCCTTCAATTACCTGCTTGAAATTACGTTTTCGTTCCCTGACGAGGACGCGGCACTATAGAGATGGGTTCGTCACCAGTCAACTACGGCCGCGGGCCGCATGAAATCTACGTCTGCGGCTCGTCGTGATGTTCGTGAGAGAGCCGTTCCCCCTGATCTACGGAGCGGGGCGGCGCTCTGGTAAATTTTTTTTCAGCGCCGTGCTTCCGTCAGATAGAAGAGGCCGAAGCACATCTCGTCGGTCGAGCTCGAACCGAGGCGTAGATCGGCCGTGCTGTCGGAATTGTCGAACCGACACCTCAACCGCAACATTCCGCCGGGGCCGAGCCGCGCGGGTTCTTCGAACCAGTACTTGCGCTGCCAGTCGAAGTCCCAGCGTGGAACGCGAGCGAGGCACTGTGCGTCGGCATCATCGGGGACCGTCAGGTCGGCCTCGTATCGAGCCGGGACCGCCTCGAGCTCGATCGAGACGCCGCGGTAGTGCATATGGGGGAACGCCGCCCAGATGTCGTACGTCACGTCGGGATCGAGGTAGATCTCGTTCGTCACGCAGCCGCTTTGGCCGACTCTCGTCGGATCCCGGCGCGCCGTGACGCTGTCGACCCCCCGCGACGGCGGTGCTGCACCCTCTGCCAGCGCGTACACGACGTCGCACTCTTCGTCGGGGACCGACGTACCGTCGACCCCTCCCGGGATCGAGAAAGCGAGGTTGCCGGTGTAGGCGAGTCGCCCGACCGCACCGGGCTCTTCGCCCTCCGGGAGGAGGAGGAGCCGGGCGCCCGAGCGGTCGGGGCCGCCCTGCGACTGCAACGTGTTGTAGTGCATCTGCAGGACGAACTGGTCGCCGGGCTCGACCGGCACCCCGGTCCCTTCGGGGTACAGCGTCGTCCCCATCCCGGGCGCCCAAACCCCGGCGATGCCGACCCCGGGGAGGTTGGGAGCGCCGAAACAGTCGTACCCCGGTTCGGGATCGAGCGCGTCGAGCCGGGCGAGCTCGTCGCGCACCGCCGGGTCCGCCTTCACGGTGAAGACGATGAGGTGATGGAGGGATGGGAGGTTGTCGGGCTGCGGCTCGAAGCCGCGCACATACCTTGGCGCAGCGAACTCCGGAGTGATCGGGAAGCACCGGAACGAGTCGGGCGAGTCGGGCGCGACATCGTGCGCGGCCGAGGGTCGAATCTCGAGAGCGTCGGCATCGTTCGCGACGACCACGGGACCATTCTGCGAGGGGTCGTCGGGTCGGTAGTTCGCGGGTTCTCCCACCCAACGCCCATCCTCGACCCAGGTCCTCAGGACCGCCATCTCGCTGTCGTTCAGGCTCGGGTCGTCTTTCAGCGGGCGACAGTCGGAGGCCGCATGCCACGGTGGCATCGCGCGGGACTCGACGGCGTCGACCATCAGCTCCGCCACGCCCTGCACGACGGACGGATCGCCCATGTCGTACGGCGCGATTCCGCGCCCGTCGTGGCACCCCATGCAGTGCTCGTCCAGCCACGGGCGCAGGTCACCCCAGTACGTGGACGCGCCGTCGGGCGCCCCGCCCCCTTCGTCGAGCGCCACGTCCTCGGTGGCGTCGCCTCGAGCGGCACCGGCGTCCATCGTCGTGGCTGCAGGCGCGTGGCATCCGGCGATTGCCGTCAGCACCAGCGCGATCGGGATTCGGGACACGACGCTCTCGTCGGATGGGCGAAAGGAGCACCCTGAGAAATCGAGAGGACGGTGTCAATCCCCGGGGTTAGCCCCACGAGGTCATCCCCCGTGGAAGTTGAAGGGATAGCGCACGACGACGACGCCCATCCCGTTCTGGGCCGGAAAGACCCAACGCCGGATGCGACGGGTCACACACGACGCGACGGGCGGGCTCTGCAGACTGCCTCCGTCGGCGACCGCGGCGATGACCTGGCCGGAGGGGGCGATCGTGAACTTCACCGTCAGCGATCCCGACAGGTTGCGGTTCTTCTGCAGCTCCGATTCGTAGCACGCCTTGAGCTCGCGACGATGCTGCCGGACGATGCGCCGGACGATCTCGCGGTCGAGTCCCCCAGAAAGTTGCACCTCCTTCCCGATCTTCACGATCCCTGGGACGCTGCTCCCTTTGCCTCCGAGATTCGCCTCGCAACGGCTGTCGGGCGGAACGCCGCACGTCGCCCCCAGCCCCTTCCCTCCCCCCGCCTTGAACCCCTTCGTCTCGACCCGCCCCATCCCGATCGAGTCGGGAAGTTTCCCACCGCCCCCCGGATGCTCGCCGACGATCCCGAACCCGAACCCTCCCTTCGCCGCACCGATCTCTTCACCGTGGAGTCGCCCGACCGCGTCCTCGGCTTCCGAGCCGATCGACCGGTCGGAGACCGCCCAGAAGGACGACACCTGGCTCGCGATCCCGGCGTTGGTGGCGATCTCCATGTTTCGGCGTTTCTGCAGCTCGAGGTCTTCCTCGTCGTTCACGCCGCGGACCGCCATTCGCTTCGCCACGTCGGGCGCCGCGTCGTCTCCAGCCGCGCCTTCGTCTCCCGCGTGCCGGGCGCTCGTCTCGGGTTCTTCGGCCGCGCCTGTCCCGGTCGATTCGTCGGGGAGCTGTTGGTCGGGCGCCAGCGAGGCTTCCACGAAACGGTCGTGCGCGTGGTATCCGTCGAGGTCGAGCGCGCTCGCCGGGTCCGGCATCGTGAAAGCGATCAGCAGCATGACCGCGTGGCTCGCGGCGCTCGTCCCGACCCACCGCGGAAGCTCGTCGGGTTCGCTCCGATGCGGCGGCGGCTCCTCGTCGGGCAGCGCTGTGGTCGGGGCGTCGACCCAGTTTCCATCGGGCTGAAACCACCCGTGCGCGACCTGCCACGTCCCGTCGTCGTCGAACCATCCCCATCCGTCGTGGCGAACTCCGTCATCGTCGAAGTAGTGCGGATGCCAGCATCCGTTCTGGTCGTAACTCCCCGTAGTAACCCACGGATCGGCCCATGCGTCCGTTGCGTCGCTCATCGTTGCCCTCTCGTTGTGTGTTCGAGATCAAGGACAGCGGTGGACGGCGAATGTTCCGAGAAATGTGGAGTGAGGGGCGACCCAACCGATGGTGGCGGTGCGAGCGCAGGAGCCTAGAACTCGAAGTTCAGTCCGAACAACCAGAGGTTGTCGGAGAGATCGAAGCCGTCCTGGCCGAAGTTGTCGACTTTGGTGGAGAGGTACTCGACGAAGAAGTACGAGTTGTTGACGCCCCAGTGCATGTCCATCGCGGCAGCCGCGGCGGGCTGGATGAAGTCGAGGAGGAGCTGAAGCTGGGCGCCCCAGTGCCATCCACGCTTCCAGCCGGAGCCGGTCTGTCCGTCGAACTCGGCCGTGTCGCCCGCGGCGTCGGCGATTCGCCATCGGTAGAAGTCGAGGCCCGCCTCGAGCTCGAGCGACAGCGGCACCTTCGTGTGCTGGGCGAGCCAGTCGAACCGGTAGGCGGCGAATGCGCGCAGCGGGATGATCCCGAAGGTGGTCGTCTCCTCGATGCCGTCAGCGTCGGGGTCGACGACGAACGCGGAACCCTTCACCTTGCTGAACCCGACGCTCCCACCGAGTCCGGCTTTCCCGATCCCCTGGTAGATCCAGCCGACGAGCTCCAGCTCGCCGATCAACAAGTTCTTGGTGCCGAACGTCTCGGAGAACGGGCCTTCGCCGCCGAATTCCTCGTCGATGTTCGGGTAGTAGGTTCCGGCCTTGAGGCCGAGCGCGCCGTACGTCTTCGACTCTGCCGAAGCGAGTGACGGTGCGGCGAGCGCACCGACGAGGAGCGCAGTCGCGAGGAGCTCGCGGCGTCGACGGCGGCGTCCCACGACGACGAACCCGAGGAGCAACAGCGGCCAGAGGTTGGTCGGGCCCGCAGCGGTGCTGCAGCCTCCTTCCTCGCTACCCCCGGCCCCTTTGTAGCTTTCCCAGAAGTCGTTGGTCTCGACCACGGAGACTTCGACGGCGCCCGAGAGCACCGAGTAGTTGCCATTCTCGTCGCGCGCCGCGACCCCGACGAACACCGTGCTCCCCGGATCGAGGTCGACGGTCACGTCGCCGGAGGTCTGATCCCCGATCGGCGCGCTCGACAACGAATCGGTGTCGGGCACGGAGCCGCCGTCGAAGCCGTTCTCCGACCAGAAGACGGTGTAGCGCGACACGTCGTCGTCGCTCACCCCTTCGAACGAAACCTCGATCTTGTTCTCGGTCGCGGCCGCCTCGAGCCCGGACGGGGCAGAGGGTCGTACGGTGTCGACCACGATCTTCCCATCGGCGTTCTCCAGCGTGTCGTTGGTGCCGACCGTGTCCTGATAGAGCGTGGCGCGCAGGAAATACTCGTTGTCGAAACCCGTGCACTCCGCTTCTTCGCTCAGCCCCGTGAGATCGGTGAAGGCGACCTCGAACGAGATCGAGCGCTCGCCGTAGTCGATGTCGTCGGAGTCGACGACCGTGCAGAGGTCGCCGCTCTCGCAGTCGATGCGCGCGCCCGAATTGCGCGCGACTTCGAAGTAGTAGGCGGCGTCGAAGACGTCGGAGAGCTGCGTCGGGTTGTAGGTCGTCTCGAACGTTACGGAGATCTTCGCGTCGTTGCGAAGCATCCGCTCGCACTCGTCGATGCCGAGATAGACGACGCCGTCCTCGTCCTCGTCGTACGGGGCGGGGGCGTCGACCGTCGTCGACGAGACGAGATCGGCTTCCTCCGGGTCGAGCGCGAACGCGTCCCCCGCGAGGCAGACCAGAAGACTAGCGATTACGAATGAGAAGCTCGGCGATTTGTACCGCATTGAGCGCTGCTCCCTTTCGGAGGTTGTCACTCACGACCCAGAGGTGAAGGGTGTTGGGACGAGAGTTGTCGTTGCGCACGCGTCCGACCCACGTGTCGTCGCCGCCTTCGGCGAGTCGAGCGAGAGGATAACGGTTCTCGGACGGTTCGTCCCAAACTTTGACGCCGGGCGCCATCGACAAGATCTGTTTGGCGTCGGCCGCGCTGAGCGGCCGGCCGAGATCGAGGGTGACAGACTCGCTGTGCGAGCGAAGAACGGGAACGCGAACGCAGGTCGCCGAGACGTCGAGGTCCGGAAGGCCCATGATCTTGCGGGTCTCCCACACCATCTTCATCTCTTCCTTCGTGTAACCGTTGTCCTGGAAGACGTCGATGTGCGGCAGCACGTCGAACGCGAGCGGGTGGGCAAACGTCGACGGCGAAGGTTCTTGTTCCCCCTCCACACGAGCTTTCACGGCGTTCCACAGTTCCCAGACGCCCTTCTGACCGGCGCCGGAGGCGGACTGGTACGTGCTGACGATCAAACGTTCGATCGGCGCGACGTCGTGGATCGGTTTGAGCGCCACGACGAGCTGAATCGTCGAGCAGTTCGGGTTGGCGATGATCCCCCTGTGACCCGCGAGCGCGCCGGGGTTGACCTCGGGCACTACCAGCGGGACGTCGTCGTCGTAACGGAACGCGCTCGAGTTGTCGATCACGACCGCCCCCGCCTCGACGAACTTCGGCGCGAACGCCTTGGAGACCGAGCCCCCCGCCGAGAAGAGCGCGAAGTCGATCCCTTCGTACGACGCCGTCTCGAGGTCCTCCACGATGACGTCCTTGCCGCCGTACCGCGCCAGCGTTCCCGCCGAGCGCGCCGACGCCATCGCCCGCACCTTCTCGATCGGGAAGTCGCGCGCTTCCAGCGTCTCCAGCATTTCTCGACCGACGGCGCCGGTCGCTCCGACCACTGCTACTGTATATTTGCTCATGCTTCCTCTGGGGGTTCACCGGCGCAATCGCTAACATTTTCCGCGGCGCCGCGCAAAGTGCGGTGAGGCGTGAGGCGTAGGCGTGAGGCGTGAGGCTCAAGCCGTCGGAATGTCGCTCACCGCGAAGGCTTTGGGGGTGAAGTACGGCTTCGCCATCTCGATCGCGAAATTGGCGTCGATCGAGATGTTGCCGTGCGACTGCTTCACGAGCGCGAGGATGAGGAAGGTTCCGTAGTAGAGCCAGGATGCGGTCTTGGGGCTAAAGCCCTCGCCGCTGCGTAGAAACCCCTGCTCGTGCCAGTAGTCGATCGTCTCGGCAGTGAACTTCAGGACCCGCTCCTGGTACGGCAGGTAGGTCTCGCGGACGTCCTCTTCGTCGAGCTCGGACATGACGAGGAAGATCATCTTCGCCATCTCCTGGTTCCGCTCGAGGACGGTCGCGTAATAGACGAAGCAGTTGGTGAGGGCCGTGACGGGCTTGTCGCGGTTCCGCTCGATCTCCGTCTCGAGCCCCATGACCAGGCGGTCGCACGTGTGGACGATCGCTTCGGTGAAGAGCGCACGTTTGCTGCCGAAGTACCGATAGATCAAAGCCTCGGTGATCTCGGCTTCTTCTGCGATCCGCTTGGTCGTGGCGCCGTGGTACGTCATCTGCGCGAACACTCGGATCGCGCTCTTCAGGATCTGTTTTCGGCGCTCTTCGGCGGAGAGTCTTCGGGTCGTCAACGCTCACTCCGGGGAAGTGACGCCCAAAGTAAGTGGGCGCTATCAAACATGCAACCGGCCCCGGCGACATCCGCACGGGTGGCAGGGTCCCCGGGACCGCGATAACGCTGCCGGCCCCCAAATTGCGCGTTCTGGTGGGAGCAGTTACCATCGTGCCTCGACCCTTCGCACCGAGCACACGATGACGCTAGCGCTCCTCTCCGGCTCCCTGATCGCCTACGTCGGCCCCGGTCCGGGCCTCAGCATGGGCGCCGCGCTGATCGGCCTCGTGGCGACGGTCTTCGTCGCGATCCTCGCCGTGTTCAGTTGGCCTATCCGCGTCGCGATCCGAAAGATGCGCGGGATCGAGCCGGAGGAAGCGTCGGACGTGGACGAAGACGCGGACGAAGAGGAATGATCGCTGCGCTGCTCGGCCCGGTCCCCGACATCGTCACCGTCTCGCTCGCGGGCCTCGTCGCCGGGGCCGCCACGATGCTCCTCTTCAAGCGGCTCTCCCCCCAGGAAGAACTCAAAGCGCTGAAGGTCGACGCCGCCCGGGCTCGAAAGAAGATGCAGTCCTACGACGGCGACGACTTCAGCGTCATGTGGGGGCTGACGAAGAAATCGCTCGCCGCGCAGTTCACTCAGCTCAGGGTGATGTTCGTCCCGACGATGATCTCGGCGCTACCGATCATCGTGTTGATGGCGGTGTTCGAGACCCTCCTCGAGGGGGTGACGGTGCTCGCCGTCGGGCCCGACTGGCTGCATTCCTGGCACGCTCCGTTCCTGGTCGCCCTCACCATCTCGGCTGTGGCGGTGAAGATCGCGTTCCGCATCGAATAGCGACGGGCCGATCGCTTCACTGCGTCCATTGCCCGCGGACTTCCTGCGGTTACGTTCATTGGCGATCGGCGCCGTGTTTGGCGCGTAGAATGAAATTTCTGCCAATGGATGCACAATGAAATACAACGACTTCGAAGAAGTTTACCCGCACTACCGGACCCTCCAGTCCTTCACTCCCGAGCAAGGAAAGGCGCTCGCCGACCTCCTGGCGGCCGGCGTCTTCATGGATGGGGTCGTGTCGCGCGAAGAGCTACGACTTCTCTATGCGGGCCTCAAGAAGGTCCCGAACGTGCAATCCAACCTGCGCTTCTTGCACGCCGAGGACGGGTTCTTCGCTCGCGGACGCCTGCAGGAGCAGGTGAACGACGACGACGCGCGCGTCGAATACATCAAGGAGCGTTGCGCCCACTTCGACGACGAAGAGGACAAATTGGCGGTGTTGCGCCTCATCATCATGGCTGCGACGAGTGACGGCACCGACGAGCTCGAAGTGGAGTACTGCTACGAGATCGGACACCACATGGGGCTCGACCACGAGACGATCGACGACGTGACCCGCGCAGTCTGGGACAGCAGCAACACCGGACGAACCGCCGTCTCCGCCTGATCGGGCCTACGGCAGCCGCGTCGGGATGGCGGGGAGGGAGATGTCCTCGCCGGTCGACGCGGCATGCAGCACGTCCTTCAATTCCAGCACCACCTCGCTGAAGATCACCGACTCGACGTCCCCAAGCCGTACCTTCGTGACGACGGGCGACATGACGTGGTGATGCCCCTCCGTGAAAGAGAGACTCTCGATCCGTTGCGGGATCTCGAGGTCGGCCCCGAACCCCGGGTCGAGCTCGATGATCGCCGTGTAGGCCGCCCGGCCTCGCTGCACGGGCTTGGTGAGGGAGAAGACCGTCTCGATGTCCATCGGTGACGGGCGCCACCCTCGCTGGATCAACGCCGCCTCGAGTACACCGGCCGGGGCGATGTCGCCGAACGCCGTGTACAGGTGTCGGTCGGCGGCCTCGACGTCGAGCCGACACGCGACGCGCTGCAGTTGTTCGAAGTGTGGGACGAGCTCGTAGTCGACGAAGACCTGCCCCCAGGTCGCGCTCGACCGCGGGCCGAGCTCGGCCGGATGGACGATGCCGACCGAGACGTGCTGATCGAAGACGAACGGCTCGTCGTCCTCGTCGACCGCGGCGAAATCTTCGTCGAGCCGAAACGTCGCCCGCAGATCCCCGTCCCCGTCATAGGCTCCCCAGAGCACCTGCTGGGCCGGCAGAGTCTGGAAGGTCTCCCAGAACTTCTTCTGCGATACGCGTCGCGCGCCGATCATCATCTGCTCGAACCGCCGGAACTGCCCCGACGAGAAGCTCGGATAGAGCGGATGGTTCGCGTCGCGCAGGACCTCGATCAGGAGCTCGTCGGCGAAGAACTCGAGCCCGTCGTACTGCCCGCTGATTCGCATCAGCGCGGCCATCGCCGACGTCTGCACGACGCCGTCGATCCCCGTCCTCCACAGGTCGTCGAGCGCATGAATGGCGGCGAGCGATCCGTGCCGCTCGAGCACGTCCACCCACTCCTCGGCGTCTTTTCGCGTCTGGTTTCGCGTGACGTGGAACCGCAAGAGCTCCGCCTCGTCCGCCAGCACCATCCGGTAGACGGGATGGTCCGCCTCGATCTCCATCAGACGGTTTCGCGCGTCGGGATCGAGCAGCCCCCGGATCCGCGCCAGCTCCCACGATCGACTGTCGGGAGCCTCGGTGGCGAGGAGATCTGCGAGGGTGAGGCTCGCTTCGGGCGATACCGGCACCCCGTCGCGCCATTGAAGATCGGGGACCTCGCGCGCCGGAGCGGGCACACGCGCGAGAGCGTCGTCGAGCTCCCGCATGTCGTGAAAACCGAACTCGAGGTGACCGGTCACCGACCGCACGACGACTTTGCGAAGCTCCGACGCGGCGACCGGGTCGACATCGCGGCGCTCGAGGGCTCCGGTCGCGAACTCTTCGAGCTCGTCGTTGGGGCGCATCGCTCGGATGACACGCGCGACCCCACGCTGAATGCGCGGGTTGTCGAGCTCGAACGCTTCGTAGAGCCTCGGCAACACCGCAGGCCCCATCGTCACGAGGCCGTCCCGCGCGACGCTCCGCAGCCGACCGTTTCGCTCGGCGAGAGTGGCGACCAGGAGATCGGCCGCGGCGGGATTTCCGCTCGCGGCGACCGCCCGAATCAAGACGTCTCGGTTGGAAGCGCCCGCCCGGATCGCTTCGAGCACCGGCGCGACGTCCGCCTGCCGGATGAGGCTCTGGAACGCGTGGAAGTCCGCCGTCGCCGACGACCGCGGCCCGCGTGCGAGGGCGGCGCGGACCACCGAATCGGTCGGCGCGAAGGGGAGCATGTGCCAGAGGTCGTCGGGTCGAGCGCGGAAAGCATCGAGGACGACGCGCTCGCGCCGAGCCTCGGGCAACATCGAGACCGCCCGCCCGGCGAGGTCGTGCCAGTATTCCGGGCTCGTCGCGAGTGCCGAAACGATCCGCGCGTCCCACGCCGGCCGCGCCCCCTCGCCGAGGTTACGAACCGCCCACGCGGCGACAACCCCCGCTCCCAGCGGGGTCCCGGCGGCGAGCCAGTCGCGGTGATCCGGCTTCACGATCGCCAGGCGCATCACCACGAACCCCAGGAGCGCGGCGAGGACGAACCCAGGGAACGACAGCTCGAGCAACCACGCAGCCCCCAGCGCAAACGCGAACGCGACGGCCCCCATCGGACCCACGAAGCCGAGCGGTCCGATCGCCCATCCGCGGGGCGACTCCGATTTCAGCACCGCCCACCGACCGCGGCCCGCCAGCAACTGCTCGATCCCCTCGCGGTGCCTGTCGAGCCAGACCACCCGTTCTTCGGCCTCCCGCGGCTCGGAGAGCGCCAGCACCCACAACAAGATCTCCTCGGCGCCCGCCGCTTCGGGGTCGAATCTGGATGTGTCGCTGTGGTCGGTCCAGGCCATCGATCTCATTGTCCACGATCCTTCACCAACCCTCAATTCTTGATCAAACCGCGGATCGGTTGTCTCCTCGATAGAGGTAGACAGAGAGGATCGAGGTCCGAATTCGTCGTCCCGATCCGACGACGCTTCGGCGTGCGACACCGTGACAGCCACGCACGGCGCGATGATCCGCGGGCGCGAACGTTTAGAGAATGTCGAAGCGTTTTCGGGTGTTATACTTGATGTGGTGATCCGGCAGACGGCTCTTTTGCCCCCCGGTCCCGAGGTGAGAACCATGAGCTACTTCATCAGCGCACCCGACGGCGTCGGAGCATTCGATCTCGACTTGTTTCGCGAGGCACTCGCGCAGTGGGAGGGTATCGACATCCGTGACGTCGACGTCCCAGGCGACGTACACGCCATGGAATGGACCGTCCCGTTGAGCCACGGCGACGTGTTCGGTGCTCTCGATCAGAGCGGCGAGGTCGTCCATCTGGACGGCTACCTGCACGACTGCGCGCTCTTCGCGCTCTGGTTGCGCACGATCGTCCCGTCGAACGTGGAGCTCCTCTTCTACGACGAGAGCTATTCGGCGGACGTGGCCCTCGTCACGCTCACGCAGGAGAGCGACCTCGTCCGAGCGTTCGGCTCGTAATCAGGCGACGCCGATGGCGCGCAGGCGCTCCTGAAGGTACTCGTCCGCGGTGCAGGGAGGATACTTCGCTCCCTCGCCGGCACATTCTTCCAGCACAGCCAACGACGCCGAAGGGCGGGGGTGGCAGAAGAACGGCATCGAGTACCGGTCCGTCGCCTCGCCCTGCGGGTTGACGACGCGGTGGGTTCTGGCGGGCAAAAAATCGTTCGTCAGACGCTGCATCATGTCCCCCGTGTCGACGATGATCTGCCCGGGGAGCGACGGGATCGGCAACCATTCGCCGTCCGTCGTCAGCAGCTCCAGCCCCGACTGCGTCGCCTCGGGGAGAAGCGTGATGAGGTTGATGTCTTCGTGCTGCGCCGCGCGCATCACCCCCGGTTCGTCGAACCCGTCGCACACGGGGTAGTGAATGACCCGCACGATGCTGTTTCCGCCGCGAGCCATCGCCGGGATACGGTCGGCGTCCGCCCCAAGATAAAGGGAGATCGCCGAGAGGAGTTCGAGCGCCACCGACTCCATCGAATCGAAGAGTTCGAGCGCGTTCTGCTTCAGCCCGGGGACCTCGGCGGGCCAGACGTTCTCGCGCCGCCCTTCTTCGCCACCGCGTCCGAAGTGCCAGAATTCCTTGAGGTCGGGCTTTTCGCTGTCCTTCGCGTGCTCGACCCCGAAGGAAGTGTAGCCGCGCTCGCGACCACGCTCGGGGAACTCGTAACCGCGCTTGCGCTCGTCCTCCAGAGAGAAGAGCTGCTCGAAGAGCTCGTAATTCTTGTGGATCAGCGCCGAGTCGATGCCGTGGCCTTCGACGGCGGCGAAACCGAAATTGCGGAGCGCATCGCCGAGCTGCTGCACGAACGCTTCGCGCTCGGATTCGTCTCGGAAAGCGTGGAGATTGACGACGGGGATGGTCTGCTCGAGCACTGCGAATACCTCGCGCGAGTTGCGAACAAGGTACCGGGACGGGCGACGAAAGCAACTCTCGCGGGACCCGCGCCGCCTGTTCCCCGTTGCGTCACGCCCGCCACCGGTGCGGGTCAGGCGGATGAAACGCCGCCGGTTGTCGCCGCGGTTGTCTCCAAGCGCTCCCATGTGAAACAATCCCTGCAAACGATACAGCCCAGAAAGTAGCGAACCAGACGAGCGAGGGAGCCGTGGACGACCCCAAACAGAAGCTCATGATGATCGCCGGGGGGGCGATCGTCTTTTGTTTCATCATCCTGCTGATCCTCGGCTATGCCGATGCGTTCAAGCACGGGCTTCTCATCATCCTCGGCTCGGCCGTGACGTTCGGCCTGCTCTACATGAAAGAGCAGTTGATTCCGGGGGAGGCACCGCAGGTGATCCAGCAGATCGTGCAGCAGCCGGCGGCGCCCGCCCCGCGCGCCGAGGCTCCTGCGGCCGCGGCCGCCGAACCTGCGGCGCAGCCCGCCGCGGCGCCGGCTCAGCGCAACATGAGCCGCATCGCGCTCGCCGGCTTGTCGCTGGCGGGGGCGAAGCTCGCCGGCGTCACGCTCGACGAGACCGACTTCACGGAGAGTGACCTTTCGGGCGCCGACCTGTCGGGGAGCTCGCTCGTGCAGGCGAACCTGACGCGGGCGAACCTCGGAGACGCGAACCTCAAGGGCGCGAACCTTCAGGGCGCCGTGCTCTCCGACGCGAAGGCGAAGGGGATCAATCTCGACGGCGCGCGCCTTCACGACGCGACCCTCGACGGGGCGAACGTGGAGGGGGGGCAACTGCAGAACGCGACGTTCAAGCGGGCGTCGGCCGTCGGGCTCGCGGGCAACAACGTCGACCTGAGCGGCACGAACTTCACCGAAGCGAACCTCACCGACGCGGCGCTGCCGGGGGCCCGGCTGACGAAGGCGGACCTCACCGGAGCATCGGGCAAGAACGCCCAGCTCCCGGGGGTGGACGCCTCGGGCGCCAAGGTTCGCAAGGCACGCTTCGAGAACGCCGACCTCGCCGGCGCAGTCTTCGCCGCGGCAACGATGGACGAAGTCTCGTTTCGGTCGTGCGGCCTCAAGGAGTCGAACTTTCAGTCTGCGACGCTCCTGAGCGCGGATTTCACGGACAGCAAACTCGACGGATCCTCGTTCGCGTCCGCCATGGCGGTCGGCGCGCGGTTCACCGGCACGACGCTGGCGCGCGCCAGCTTCGAGTCCGCATCGCTCGAGCGCGCGGACCTGAGCGGCCTCGACCTGCGGAGCACCTCGTTCCGTAAGGCGAACCTCTCGAATGCGAGCCTGCGCGAGTCGAACCTCGCCGAATGCACGCTCGGCGACGCCAACCTGTCGGGCGCCGACCTTCGACACGCCGACATCCAGGGCGCGGACTTCCGCGGGGCGTCGATGCAGCAACTGATGCTCGAGAGCGCTCGCGGCGTGAACGCCGTGTTCGAGGGGTGCGATCTGTCGGGTGCCGATCTGCGCAACGCCGACCTCAAAGGGGCGAAGTTCGTCGGGGCAAACCTCACGGGGGCGGACCTGCGCGGCGCGACGCTCACCGGCGCCGATCTCAGCGGCGCGAACCTGTCGAAGACGAACATCGAAGGGGCGCGCCTCGACAAGGCGAACCTCCACGACGCGAAGGTGGCCGCGGCGAACCTGCGCGGCGCGGACCTCTCCGGGACGAACGTCTACGACGTCGACTTTTCCATGGCCCGGCTCGAGAACGCGAAGATCGGCAGCGTCGAACACAACCTCCTGACCCGGTGGCCCGAAGGGATCGAGCCGTCCACGAAACCTGCCACCGGCGAAGATCCGGCGTTCCAGGCGCCGATGTTCGAGCCGTCCAAGACCGAGAAGAAAGGCGAGGGGACGGGCCTGCACGAGATCAGCGAGCTCGCGGCAGCTCACGGCGTCGCCACCGCGGAACAGAAGGCTGTCACCGACGCGTTCGAGAAGCCTTCTCTGCGCGGGCTGAAGACCCTGTCGTCGCTCAAGAAGAGTAGTTCGATCAACATTCGTCCCCCCGCCGGGCTGAAGTCGAACAAGGACGAGGATGACGGCGACGACGTTGCGTCGACCCTGCAGGGAGTCGAGCTGCCCGTCGACGAAGAAGAGGCGCCGAGCGGGGTTCAGAAACCTTCACGAAACGTCGCCAGCACGATGGAGATCACGCCGGACGACGTCGAGATGTTGGTCGTCCCGAAGCCTCCGAAGTCGCCGGACAAAAACTCGATGACACAGGAGCTCAACCCCGACGAGCTCGAGGAAGTCGGCGACGAAGTCGCCGCAAAACCGGGGGTCGTGCCCCCACCCCCTTCGGATACCGAAGACGGAGAGGACAAACCCGCCGAGGCATGAGCCCGGCGGCGTCCCCGCGCCTCCGTGCTCCGATCCTAGTTTTCACTTTGTCAGTGTGCTAATAGCCGCGCACGTACAGTGAATTCAATGGACCGCGAGGTGCCCCGTGGCTGATGAAACCGCGCCCAAACGCGAGCAAAATGCCGTCGTTCGTTTCCTCGAACGACTCGGTGATTTCGGAAACAAGCTGCCCGACCCGCTGACGCTGTTCGTCATCTTCTGCGGGCTCGTGATCCTGGCTTCGGTCATCTTCGCGGGTGCCGAAGCGGACGTCATCCAGCGCTCCGGGGAGATGAAGCACGAGGTGGTGAAGAGCCTCCTGACGGCCGAGGGGATCCGCTGGATGTTCCTCAACTCCGTGGATAACTTCATCAACTTCGCCCCGCTCGGGCCGGTGCTCACGGTGATGATCGGCATCGGCATCGCCGAGCAGACGGGCTTCATCTCGACCGGCCTCAAGGTGTTGGTCCGGTCGGTCCCGAACAGCCTCATGACCGCGGCGCTCGTCTTCGGCGGCGTCATGAGCTCGATGGCAGCCGACGCGGGATACGTCGTCCTCACCCCCCTCGGCGCGCTCCTCTTCGCCGGGATGGGGCGGCATCCGCTCGCCGGCCTCGCGGCCGCGTACGCCGGCGTATCCGGTGGTTTCAGCGCCAACCTACTCATCACGGGTCTCGACCCGATGCTCGCCAAGCTGACCGAGCAGGCGTCGCAGACGATCGACCCAGCCTACACGGTCGCGGCGACGTCGAATTGGTACTTCATGATCGTATCGACCTTCCTCATCACCGCGCTCGGCACGATCGTGACGACTCGCATCGTCGAACCGATGCTCGGCGATTGGAAGGCGGAGCCGGGCAGCGGCCTCGACAACCCCGACGCCGCGACGCCCGAGGAACGCTCGGCGTTCTGGAAGTCGATGGGCGTGGGAGCCGTCGTCACCCTCGGGATCGTCCTCCTCGCCGTGGTCCCCGGATCGCCGCTCCGAGACGAGGTCGCCGCGGGTGAGCCGGGGATCAACGCGCTCAACAGCTTCTTCCACTCCATCGAGATCTTGATCACCCTCCTCTTCGCCTTCCCGGCGGTGATGTACGGAATCTGGACCGGTCAGGTGAAGAACGACAAGGACGTCGCGAGGATGGCGGCCGCCGCGATGGCGACGATGGGCGCCTACATCGTGCTCGCCTTCGTCGCCGGACAGTTCGTCGCCTACTTCAACTGGACGTCGCTCGGCGCCGTGTCCGCGGTGAAGGGTGCCGACGTCCTCAAGGACATCGGGCTGGTCGGACCGACGCTCCTCATCGGCTTCCTGATCGTCTCGTCGATCATGAACATCTTCGTCGGGAGCGCTTCGGCGAAATGGGCTTTCATGGCGCCGATCTTCGTGCCGATGTTGATGCAGATGGGCTTCTCGCCCGAGCTCACCCAGGTGACGTACCGCGTCGGGGACTCGATCACGAACATCATCACCCCATTGATGCCGTACCTGCCGATCATCATCGTCTTCGCCCAGAAGTACGACAAGAAGGCGGGGATGGGGACGATCATCGCTGCGATGATCCCGTATTCGGTGGTGTTCGGGATCTTCTGGACGATCGTGTTGTTGATCTGGTTCTTCACCGGCATTCCGCTGGGGCCGGGCGCCGCGACGTTCTACGCCGTACCCTGACCTCGCGGCCGGATAGGTCGAGCTTGCCCCCGAGGTCCTGACGAAAGTTGGAATGCTTGCGAGCACCTCTCCGTTGATGCGCTGAAAAGAGGAACTTCAGTGGTCGAAATCGCGGCGCTGGCCCAGACTGCGTACTGGTCTGATGTGCTATTCCGCGCTCGGGGTGACAGCGATGAAACATTCCGAAAGTCCGAGACTGTACGTAGCCGCCGGAGCCTCGGCCGGAGGGCTGGAAGCGTTCCGAGCGTTCGTCGGCGCGCTGGAGCCCGGGTCCGACATGGCGTACCTCCTGGTGCAACATCTGTCGCCGGAGCACGAGAGCCTCCTTCCCGAACTGCTCGCCACGCACACGACGCTGACGACGGTTTCGGCCGAGGACGGAGTTCGAATCGAACCCGACACCGTCTACGTCATCCCGGCAGGGGTCTTCATGGAGGTCGTGGACGGGACCATTCGACTCACCGAATTCGAGCGTGATCACGGGCTGCGACTCCCCATCAACCATCTCTTCGCGTCGCTCGCCAGCGACGTCGGCCCGAGGGCCGTCGCGATCGTCCTCACCGGAACCGGGAGGGACGGGACCGCGGGGCTTCGAGAGATCCGCGCCGCCGAGGGACTCGCGATCGCCCAGGAGGTCGACGAGGCCGAGTACTGGGGGATGCCATCGAGCGCGATCGACGAGGGAGTGGTGGACCTCGTCTGCACGATCGACGAGATCCCCGCCGCGTTGAAGCGCTTCGCGGAGCTGAACGTGGGGCGCCGAGACGACCTCGCCGAGCAGGCGCCCGAACACGACGGCGTCGAAGACGCGTTCGAACGCCTGCGCACCACGCTCGTAGGCAGCCACCGATTCGATCTCGGCAACTACAAGGACGGGACGCTCCTTCGCCGACTTCAACGCCGGATGGTGCTGAGCGGTGCCTCCGACATCGACCGCTACGTCGAATACTGCCTGGAGCATCCCGAGGAACAGGTCGCCCTCAAGCGCGATCTGCTGATCAGCGTCACCGAGTTCTTCCGCGATCCCGACCACTTCGATGAGCTGCGAGCCGCCGTCGTCGCGCCGA
Organism: uncultured Bradymonadales bacterium; assembly: GCA_964411125.1. GTDB lineage: Bacteria > Myxococcota_A > Bradymonadia > Bradymonadales > Bradymonadaceae > JBFIHF01. The sequence continues at coordinate 31,155 of CAYPJU010000039.1, forward strand.
TGATCGCCGACGCGACCGACGAAGAAACCCTTCGCGTCTGGATCCCTGCCTGCGCCACCGGCGAGGAGGCCTACTCCGTCGTGATCACCCTCCTCGACGAGATGGAGCGGGCGCAGAAACAGGTCCCCCTGCAGGTGTTCGCGACGGACATCGACACCGCGGCCCTGGAGGTCGCCCGACGCGCGACTTACCCCGCCTCGATCGCGGAACACGTCAGTGCCGCGCACCTCGCGCGCTATTTCAAACCGCGCGAGGGGGTTGGTTTCGAAGTTCGCGCGATGGTGAGGGACTGCATCTCGTTCGCCGAACAGGACATCTGCGAGGATCCCCCGTTCTCGCGGATGGACCTCGTCAGTTGCAGAAACCTGCTGATCTATCTTCGAGCCGACGCCCAGGAACAGGCGCTCCAATCTCTGCACTACGCGCTCGCGCCCGGCGGAGTGCTCTTTCTCGGGTCGTCGGAGTCCACGCAGCGCGCCAGCGAGAGCTTTGCTCCGATCTCGGGCCGAGCCCCGCTGTTCCGCAAAGTCGGGGTCTCGAGTATCCGAGGGAACTTTCATCGCAAGAAGCTCGGGCACCGCGCCGCAGAGAAGCGTCGTGACCGAAGCAGCGGCGACGTCGAAGAGGCCCCGACCGTCAGTGACATTGCCCGTGGTGCACTCATCGAGGACCACGCCCCGCCTTCCGTGGTCGTGTCGGACGCGGGGGAGGTCGTATGGGTCCACGGAGATCTGGGACTCTTCCTGCGATTTCCGCAGGGGATTCCGCGCCTCGACTTCCTCTCGATGCTGCACCCCGACCTCTCGATGCGAGCCCGCACGGCGATCTTCCGTTGCCGGTCCGAGGGCGAACCTACGGCGGTGTCGGTACCACCCACCGACGAGATTCCGGGCATCCGACTTCGGGTGCGACCTGTCCCCGACGTCGCGCCGCGCGCCGTCCTCGTGAGTTTTCAGCCCGACGAACGACACGGACGGCGCGAGCACGAACACGAGCTCGACGCCGGTGGAGAGGAGCTGATCCGGGGGCTCGAACGCGAACTCGCGGCGACCCGGGAAGACCTGCGACACACGGTCGTCGAGCTGGAGACCTCCAACGAAGAGCTTCGTTCGGCGAACGAAGAGTCGATGTCGATGAACGAGGAGCTCCAGTCCGCCAACGAAGAGCTCGAAGCGACCAGCGAAGAGCTGCGATCCCTCAACGAAGAGCTGACCACCGTCAATCGACAACTGCGCGCCAAGATTCAGGAGCTCGAGCGAACGCACGACGACCTCCGAAACTTCTTCGCCAGCACCCGAATCGCGACCCTCTTTCTCGGGATGGATCTTCGGATTCAGCGTCTGACGCCTCACGCGGTGGAACTTCTGACGCTCGACAGCGACGTCGTGGGACGGTTCGTCGGCGACATCGCGCGCGACCTCCTCCAGCACGGGCTCGAGGCCCAGGCGCGCGAGGTGCTGCGCGATCTGAAGCCGATCAGCAGCGAGATACAGTTGGCCGATGGGCGCTGGGTCGAACGATCGGTGCTCCCCTACCGAACGGAGAGCCAGCGCATCGAAGGCGTCGTGGTCACGCTGGTGGACATCACAGATCTCAAGATCGCAACCCACCGGCTCGGAGTGCGAGAGAAGCAGCAGCGGATCGTCGCGCGCCTTGGGCTTCAGGCGCTGGAGGCTCGTGATCTCGACACTTTCGTGGCCAACCTCGTCCACGACGTGCGGACGACCCTCGACGCAGACCTCTGCGAGGTCTTCGAGGTCCTGCCGGGTGAACGACAGTTGGCCCTTCGGGCCGCCGCCGGCTGGCGACTCGAAGATCACGACACTCTGGTCGTCCCGGCAGATTCGAGGTCTCAGCTCGGACGCGCTCTCACCGAACCATCCCCGGTGGCGACCGAAGATCTGACGCAGGACCCGCGCTTCGACGACACCGGGCTGCTCCTCGACCAGGGAGCTCGCAGTGGGGTCACCTGTCGCATCAGCTCACGCGGGGAGACCTACGGTATTCTCGGAGCGCACCGGCTCGACGCTCGCCTCTTCTCCGAGGACGAGCAGGCCTTCCTGCACGCCGTCTCGTCCGTCATCGCCTCGGCCGTCATGCAGCATCAGACCCAGCGGATGCTCCACATCGAGACCGAGGTCGCGCGTCGGTTGGCGGCGTCCAACAGCCTCCCTGACGCTCTCGATTCGATCCGCGAGGCTCTCTCCACGCACCTGCCGTCGGACGTCTGCGTCCTCTGGATGAACGATTCGCAGCACGGAGATCTACTGCGATGCAGGGCGAGCTCCTTTTCGGCAGACGTCGACGAGAGACCGTTGCGGGCCAACCTCATGTCCCGTGAGATCGCTCCGGGGGAGGGGTTCGTCGGTCGGGTCTATGCTACCGGAGCCGCCGAAGCGACGGCGCACCTCGGCGCCAGCTCGACGGAAGACGACCTCGCGGCCCACGAGGCGGGCCTGCGGTTCGGCCTCGCCTTCAGTCTCATCGCTGGCCATCGGCCACTCGGGGTTCTGGCGTTCTACGGCCGACGGCCCGTCCACGTCGGCGACGTCCTGCTCCGGGCCGTGGAGTCGATCGGACGCGCGGTCGGTGACTACCTGCACCGTCAGATGGTCGAGTCGAAGTTCCGCGCGACGTTCCACAATGCCGCGGTCGGGATCGGCCATCTCGCGTTCGATGGCCGGATCCTTCGCGGAAACGAGAGGCTCCACGAGTTGCTCGGGGCGAGCGACGCGAGAGACCTCGAGGACCTCACCCTCTGGCACTTTCTCCCTCCGGACGACGGGCGGAAGGTGCAGCGGGAGATCGACCTCCTGGTCGCGGAGAAGCGGCAGAGCTCCTCGCTCGAGCACTGTCTCGAACGACCGGACGCCGAAGACATCTGGGTCCAATCGACGCTCTCCGTCGTTCGAAACGGAGAGAACGAGCCCGACTATCTCATCCTGATCCTCGAAGACATCTCGGCGCGAAAGTCTGCCGAGGACCATCTCCAGCGCTCGGAATGGAAGTTCCGCCAGATCCTCACGAACTCACCGATCCCGATGATGGCATACGACCGCGAGGGGGAAATCGTGGAAGTGAGCCGATCGTGGGTCGAGGCGTTCGGGTATTCGGCCGAAGAGATCGCAGACATCGACTCGTGGCTTGCGCTCGCGTTCCCCGACGAAGCGGCTCGTGTGCGCCACTACGTAGCCGGTGTCTGGGACACCGAGGAAGGGGTCGAGCGAAACGTTCTCGACCTTCACACCCGGTCGGGAGAACGTCGGACCGTCCTCTTCCATGCGACGCATCTCGGGGCCGGGCCGGATGGTCGCGAGCTCTGCGTCTGGGCCGCCGCAGACGTGACCCCCCAGCGGCGTGCCGAGCAGGACCTCCGCGAGGCGGACCGCCAGAAAGACCAGTTCCTCGCCGTCCTCGGCCACGAGCTGCTCAATCCCCTCGCCGCCGTCCAGGCTGCAGCCAAGATCCTGGGCTCACCGACCGCTCTGGAGGCCGACATCGAACGCGCTCGCGGCATTCTCGGGCGCCAGACGGAGCACATGGGGCGCCTGATCGAAGGCCTGCTCGACGTCTCCAGGATCATACGCGGCAAGATCGACGTCACCCGGGAAAGAATCGACCTCGCCGAGCTGGTCACCGACGTGGTCGACACGTCCCGGGCCGTGAACGAGGAGGGGGCGCTCGATTTCGTCACCGACGTCCCTTCCACCCCCGTCTGGATCGAAGGGGACCGAATCCGTCTCGCCCAGATCGTCGACAACTTGCTGACGAATGCCATCAAACACACCGACCCACCGGGCCGGATCTTCGTCACGGTGAACCCGATCGAACGCGAGGTGGAGGTGACCGTCCGTGACGAGGGGTCGGGAATTCCGGCCAACCTCCTGCCCCACGTGTTCCAGATGTTTCGACAGGCGGACCAGGAGCTCGATCGAGCCCGAGGGGGGCTCGGGCTCGGACTCTCCCTGTCGCGCGCTCTGGTCGAGTTACACGACGGCAAGATCGAGGCACACAGCGAGGGGCCGGGTCGCGGAGCGGAGTTCGTCGTCACGCTGCCGCTAGCCCACTCCCGCGAGCGCCGCGTACCCCGCGAGGCGACGGGCGCGCTCGCGCGAAGCTGGCGCATCGCACTCATCGAGGACAATGAGGACCTCGCCCAGATGCTCTCCGTCGTCCTGCGCGAGGAAGGGCACGAGGTGTCGGTCGCTCACACGGGAAACGATGGCGTCGAGTTGGTACGCGACGAGCTCCCCGACCTGGTGCTCTGCGACATCGGCCTTCCCGACGGCATGTCGGGTTACGACGTGGCCCGCCAACTCCGCGACGATTCCGCCACCGAGGGGCTCCTGATGCTGTCGGTGAGTGGATACGGACGCGCGTCGGATCGTGCTGACAGCGAGGCCGCGGGCTTCGACGCACACCTCACCAAGCCGCTCGACTTCGACGTCCTCTGGAGCACGATCGACGACATCCTCTCCCAATCCGATCCAACGACCTGAAGTCAGTCGCCCCTCGAGTCAGCCTGCTCTCGCCGTCGATACATCGCCGAGAGACCCACCGGCTGGCCCTGATCGTCGGTCGCGCTGCGCAGGCTCAGCAGGAGCGAGAGTTCGTTCCCTGCAGCGTCCGTCCGGACCACCGGGACGTCCGTGAGCTCTTCGCCTTCCTTTGCCCGTTCGAGACGCGCGCGTTTTTCGGCGCGCTCTTCGTCCGGGACCAGGCGCTCGATCGGGTGGCCGATTATCTCGGTCGCAGCGTAGCCGAACAAGTCACGGGCTGCCGGGTTCCATCCAATCACGACCCCTTCGAGATCCGTCATGACGATCGCGTCTCGGGCCTCCTGCGTGACCGCCGAGAGCAGCGCATCGGAGAACCGCTGGCGTCGCCGCCGTTCGATGTTCTGGGCTGTCCCTACCAGTCGCACCGCTCTGTCCCCTTCGAAGAAGACGTGCCCCGTCGCAGCCACCCATTGGGTCTCCTTTGTCTTGCGATTCGTGACGCGGTACTCCGCGTAGTATTCGCGAGTCCCGTTGGGATCGAACGATTTGTCCACCGCCCGCTGGGTCCTCTCCCTGTCGTCGGGATGCAACCCCTCCATGAACGCCTCGTACGTCACCGGCTCGTCCGGGTCGAGCCCCCAGAGATCACGTACACGCTGGTCCCAGAAGATCTCGTCGGTCTGCGGGTGGTATTCGTGAAGGCCCATCCCCGCGGCCGACATCGCCACCTCGAGCCGCTGGTAGGCCTGCGTGAGCGCTGCTTCACTCTCCTTGTGCTCGGTGATGTCCACCAACACGACGACCACGCCCGAAATCGTCTGTCGCTCGGTCTGGTAAGGGTTCACCCGCCTCGAATACCAGCGGCCATCGCTCAGTCGTAACTCCACGCTCGAGCTCTCGAGCGACCGGAGGACCTCTCGGGCTTGCTCCGCGAGTCCCGACTGCAGGAGCTCCCTCGCGATGTCCCCGACGAAACTCCCCGTCTCCGAACTCCCCAGTCGCAACTGTTCTTCGGCCGCGGGCGTCATTCGCTTCACACGCAGCTCCTGGTCGAGGAAGAGCATGGGGACCCGGGCGCTCCCGAAGAAGTTCGAGAGGTCGTCGTTCGCCTCTTCCAACAGCACGAGCTTGTCGCGAAGCTGGTTGTTGACCGTGGTCAGTTCCTCGTTCAACGAACGAAGCTCTTCTCCCGAAGCTTCGAGATCTTCGTTGGCCGACAGCAGCTCTTCGTTCACCGCCATCGACTCCTCGTGCGAGGCACGCAACTCTTCGTTGGCACTCTCGAGCTCGTCGATCGCCGACCGAAGCTCGCCCCGGGTGCGGCTGAGCTCACGTTCCAACTCGTGCACGACCTCCGCCGCCACCGCCTCGGAATCCCCGGGCGACGTGTGCGGTTCCTGCGCAGCGCTCGGGTCGTTCTCGAAGCTCTCGAACGTCACGGCGAGCGTACCGTCCTCGAGCCCGGCCGCCGGCGTGGCGCGAATCCGTACGTGGCTCCCCTCCTCGCCGAAATGCGCGATCGCTTCCACACGGTCGCGGGTGCGTCGAGCTCGCATCATCACGCTCTGCGTTCGCGTGGTGAGGTCGTCGGAGAGCAGTGCGAGGAGGTCCATGCGGAAGACGTCCCCCGCCGGAAAAGCGAGATACGGTCGCAGGTCGCCCTGCATGTACCGGATCGAATTGTCCTCCGTGACCACCACCGTCGGAGGGAGCAGCGACTGGATCAGAGAACGCTGCAGCAGCCCTTCGTCCACCGCGGTTCGAGGCGCGGAGCGTGGCTCGGCCCACGCGAGCCGAGTACGCTTGCTTCGCCATTCCCGAACCCGAGCCGGCAAGACCGGGAGCGCCTTGGACGACGCCTTCCTTCGATACAGGCGCCACTTTCGCGACGCGGGAGCGAAGAGGTCGTCCGCCTCGATCGGGGTCTCCGACGTCCCGAGCAGCAGGTGTCCGTCCCGCTTCAGAGCGAAATGAAAAGTCCGGAAAACCTGCTCCTGGATCTCTCGCTCGAGGTAGATCAGCACGTTTCGACAGGAGATGAGGTCGAGACTGGAGAAAGGGGGGTCGCACGTCAGATCGTGATGGGCGAACGAGATCTTGTCCCGGATGAACGGCAAGACCTGAAACCGCCCCCCCTCCACCGGGACGAAAAATCTCGCGAGCCTCTCCTTCGACACGTCGGAGAGGGCGGCTCGAGGGTAGATTCCGACGCGGGCCGTCTGAAGCGCGACGGGATTCACGTCCGTCGCAAAGATCTGAACGGGCGCAATCCGCCCGACGGCCTCCAGCTTTTCCTGAATCAAGATCGCCAGCGAAAAGGCCTCCTCCCCCGTCGCACATCCGGCGACCCAACAACGCAGCGGTTCGTCCTTCGTCGCGTCCGCGATCAGGTCGGTCAACAGCTCCCCGGTGACATCGAATGCTTCCGGATCACGGAAGAACTCCGTCACCCCGATCAACAGGTCTTGAACGAGCGCGCGGCATTCGTCCTCGTGGGCACGCAGGTGCTCGAAGTACTGATAGACGTCGCTAGCGCCCCCCAACAACATCCTGCGGTAGAGTCGGCGCTCGATCGTCGGCTTCTTGTAGGAGCGAATGTCGAAGTGTGACTGGGTGTCGAGGATCGCGGCGAGTTGTGCGAACTCCCGCGGGTCGAGATAGACCTGTCCGTCGGGTCCGGGGTCGACGTCCGCATCGTTGCCGTCGGGGTCGAGCGTCTTCGTGTAGGTGACGTAGCGATGCAATGCTGCCGCCATCTCGTCCAGCTCCAAAACGAGCTCCGCCGCACCACGTTCGATCGCGTTCCGAGGCATTCCCGGCTGCGCTGCCGAGGCCGGCGTCTGAGCGATCGTGAGCCCCCCCACGGCTTTGATCGCGCGAAGACCACGGGTCCCGTCCGTCCCGGCGCCCGACAGGACGATACCCGTAGACCGAGGCCCGTAGTGGTGCGCGAGCGACTCGAACAGGTAGTCCACCGTCATCCGTGGGCCTGGCTCGTCACGGTGAGGGTTTACCCGAAACTCGCCGTCGGCGACGGTCAGCTCGGTGTTCGGCTGGATCACCGAAATCTCGTTGGGCAACAAGGGCGCTCCCGCCTCGGGCAGCTTGACCTTCATGCTCGTATACGGCTCCAGCAGCTCGATCAGGAAGCTGCGGTGATGACGGTCCAGATGCTGGACCAGCACGTACGAAATGTCGGCGTCCGCCGGTAGTTGTGGCAACAGCTCCTTGAACGCTTCGAGCCCACCGGCCGAAGCGCCGATCCCCACGACGAGCTGCGGAGCGCGAAATCCCGAGTTTCTATCGGCCATGTGTCCTCCGAAGGGGCGGCCAATCCTAACAGCCCCATGGCGATGCGCCACGGTGTTTACCGCGGCGAGTTCTCGGGCTGACGTCCACCTTTGCGTGGGGCCGGAGGGCTGTGGCCGGCCCCTATCCCCCTTTGCACTCTCCGCGTTACCATGGCCGCATGACGTCCGACGCTCCGCGAGAACCCCGCCCCGTTAGGCACCGCGCCATCAGGCTCGCCTGGCTGGTGGTCCCCGTCAGCGTGCTCGCTGGCGACTCGGAGATCCGGTGGATCCGCGAGTTCGGGCGCGTCGTCGAAGCGTTCCCCGGATGGTTCGCGAGCTCGGTCCTCGTCTCCCTCGTCGCGTGGGGCTCGTGGGTCGCCCTCCTCGCCGGGCTCCGCGCGCGCTGGGTCACGCTCCCGGCGCTCGCCTTCGCCGGGGCGACCGCCGTCGCCGTCACGTGGGGCTCGATGCTCGAGCGCTACTTCGCGGTGACGCCGCAGGAGGTGCTCTTTCTCCTCGAAGAGCCGGTCAACGCGCTGTCGTTCCTCCGGGACGGCCTGTCCTGGACGACCTTGCCGCTGTGGCTCGGCCTCGCCACGGTCTGGTCGGCGGCTCTGCTCGCGGCGGCGCACCGCCCGGTCCCTCCCCAGGCACGGTTCGCGGGCGCGGTGGGGTTGATCTTCGCGACGGTCTACCTGTCGATCCTGCCGTCGATGTTCGCGATGCCCTGGACGCCCTACCCCTCCGACGTGCGCAGCGTCTACGTCGCGCAGCGCGGCCTCGCTTCGTGGCTACGGGGCACGCGGAGCATGCAGATCGGCTCGCCCGAGCGCGTCGAGGTTCCGTCGGCGCCGCCTCGCGACGGGCCTTCGGTCCTGTTCGTCGTAGGCGAGAGCATGCGCCTCGACCACATGTCGGCGTTCAGCGATTACGAGCGCGAGACGACGCCGAGGCTCGACGCGTTCGTCGCCAAACACCGTGACCGAACGTGGAGTTTTCGCCGGCACGTACCGAACTCCTCGGCGACCTTCTGGGCGATCGCCGGGCTCCTCACCGGGCAGTATCCGATCCACGGTCGGGACGCAGCCCGACGGGCGCCGACGCTCTGGCAGTACGCGGACGCTGCGGGCTACCACACCTTCCTCGCGACCGCGCAGTCCTGGTCGTGGGCGGGTATGCACGCCTTCTGGCTCGACCCGAAGCCAGACTGGTTCGCCGACGCCGACACCCTCGGGATCGAGGTGACGAACGACACGGGCGGTGACGACGTCGCGGCCGCGGCCGCTGTCGCCGAGCACCTCGCCGACGTCGAGGGGCCATTCCTCGGCATCGTGCAGCTCAACGCGACGCACTGGCCGTTCGAAGGGCCGCGCGAAGAGGTCGGGTGGCCGATCGAAGACCAGATCGACCGGTTCGACGCCGCGACGGCCCGGTCGGATCACGCCCTGGGGCTGCTCCTCGACGCGCTCGAGAAATCGGGACGCCTCGACGAAACCATCGTCGTCTTCACCAGTGATCATGCCGAGATCTTGAGCGGTCAGTTCACCCAGGAGGAGCGCCGGCGGATCGCGCGAGAAGAACCCGGGCTCTTGCACGGCGCCCGGGTCGCCTCGTGCGAGCCGATCTTCGCGAACGCCCCCCTCCTCCTCTACCTGCCGCCCACGGTGAACGCCGATGCCACCGTTCTGACGCAGAACACGAGCCGGGTGACGTCCCACACCGACATCTTCGCGACGATTCTACAGGCGCTCGAGCAGCAGCCCGTCGCACCCCGCGACGGCCAGTCCCTCCTGGAGCCGATCGCCGAGGACCGCCAGGCCTACTGCTTCACGGGGCCCGCCTGGTCGATCAACGAGCTGTCGGGAGTCGGGGTGCGCGAGGGGGACGAATACCGCTACGCCCGGACCAACCTGGGACGGGTGCATCGCTGGAACCTGGGCGCTCCGGGTGCGTCCGATCGACGGGGGCTCGGGGAGGAGCTCGACGAGGACGTCCTTCGAGACGAGGTGCAGAACGAGGCCGTGAAGGAACTCCTGGAACGGATGGAGGCTGCGCGCCGCTGACTCAGCGATTCGGAATCGGAGCAGCGCTCGCCGACGGTCCCTTCGAGTCGGACTCTTTCGGCTTCGGAGCGATGCGACGCCGTGCCGAATCGAGCGCCGACCCAACCTCGTCGCGCGCGACCCCGACCGGCTGCCAGAGCTCTTCGAGAGGGCGACCCGACACGACGAAACGCTCGGCGCGACGCTGCGTCTCGGGGTCCTCGAGATACGCCTTCAGGCGCTCGAGATGTTTCTGGGTGTCGCGGACCCACGGGTTCTCGTCGGGGTCCTTCATCAACCGTTTCGACAGCGACAGGTTCTTCTCGTACACCTGCACCGCACGTTCCATCAGCGGCTGGATGTGCTTTCGCAGCTCCTCGAAGTAGAGGGCGAGCTGTTCCTCGGTCAGGTCTTCGGGAAGCTCCGCAGTGAGGATGTCGCGGTAGAAGTCCTCGTAGAGGCGGCCGATCATGTAGCCGGCCGCCATCGACCAGTGGCGGTGATGGAAAGAGAGCGCGCGGATGTAGTTGGCCTGCGACGTGATGAAGAGCCCCGCCTTCTTTTGCAGATCCTCGCCCATCCGCTCGGGGGGCAGCACCAGCTCGATCTCGCCGACCATGTGGTGGTAGGCCCGCCCGATGCCGAAGTAGCTCTGCACGATGTAGTGAGAGCTCTCGGCGACCTTCTGCTCGGTCGGAGCCTCTTCGTTCAGCTTGATGGCCGTGCGAAAACCATCGGAAGCCCCCTCCCAGTCCTCCAGGCCGAGGAGCGCGTTCGACCGCCGCACGTACGCTTCGACACGGTCGAAGTTCGAAATCCCCTCGCGCAGCAGCACCTCGGTCATCAGCTCGACGACCGCCTGGTGTTCGCCGGTCTGCTCGAGCGCCCCCGCCAGCCGATAGTAGGCGTCCTTCGTCTCTTCGTTGTCCGGAAAGGTCGTCACGATGATCCGATAGACGCGCGCCGCGTCGGGCCACCGCTCGAGCTTCTCGTACGAAAGCCCCGCGTTGTAGAGCGCCGGCAGGAAGAAGCGGCTGTCGGGAAAGTGCCGAATCACGAGCTCGTAGTCGGCTGCGGCCTCCTCGTAACGTCGGTTGCTGAACGAGCGGTAGGCCCGGTCGAACAGCTCCGAGACGTCGATCGTCTCGGTCGGGCCGTCCTTGGACGGTCGAATCAGCATCGGGTCGAGGTTCAGCGTCTCGGACGGGACCTCGGTGGGCTGCTGGTCCCCGCGCTTGTTGGGGGTGCAGGCGGAAGCAGCGACGATCAGGATCAGGAGGAGCAGTTTCATCGGGGGTATAGATACCATTGGCGGCCCATTTGTTCCCAACAACCTATTCGCTGGCGCTGCAAAGTCCCACGACCGGCGCACGATCAGCTCAGGAAACGTCGGACCGTCTGCAACAGTTCCTTCTCCTGGAAGTTGAGCTTCACGAGATAGCCGTCGGCTCCCAGGTTCATCGCGCGGGCCTTGTCGGCCGCTTCCCCCAACGTCGTCAGCATCACGACCGGAAGCTCGGCGAACCGCTCGTCCCCCTTGATCTTCTCGAGCAGCGAAAGCCCCGACATGCGCGGCATCTGCACGTCGGAGAGGACGAGAGACACCTGGGTTCCCTGCAGCTTCTGCCACCCGTCGTACCCGTCCTCGGCCGTGACGACGCGGAATCCCGCCCCCGTGAGGAGGCTGCTGACCAGCGCCCGGGTCACCTCGCTGTCCTCGACGACGAGGATCGTGTGGACCTTCGGCACCGCCGGGAGGTTTGCCGTGGCGCGTGCCCGGATGTTCGGCGCCTGGGCGAAATTCTCGGCACTGAGCAGTTCGTTGACGTTGAGGACGGGGACGAGCTCACCCGCGTCGGTGATGCAGATTCCGCGACAGACGCGCACGCCGGAGAGGAACGCCCCCAGCGGCCGCGTCATCGCCTCGTGCTCGCCGACCACTTCGCTGACCCAGACGGCGACGGACCGAGCCCCGCGCCGGACGAGCAGGACCGTCAGGTCGCCGTGCGGCGTGGGCGGCGTTCTCGGTCCGAGCACCCGCCCCCACTCGATCAGCGGGACGACCTGCTCGCCGAACGGTACGTGGAGCGCGTCGTCCTGGAGCTCGAGCCACTCGTACTTCGTCAGCTCGACGCGCTCGATGTCTTTGGCCGGCAACGCGAGTCGCTGCTCGCCCACTCGGACGACCAGGACGCTCGCGATCGACGTGTCGACCGGGAGATCGAGGACGAAAGTGGTCCCGACGCCCGGCTCGCTCTCGATGTCCACCGTCCCACCGATCAGTCCGACGTGGCGGCGAACGACGTCCATCCCGATGCCGCGGCCGCTGACGTCGGTCACCTCTTCGCGCGTCGAGAACCCCGCCTCGAAGATCAGGGCGAGCTTGTCGGCGTCCGACAGCTTCGCTGCCTCCTCGGGGGAGATGAGCTCGCGCTCGACCGCGCGGCGCGCGATGAACTCGGGGCGGATGCCAGCCCCGTCGTCGGACAGCGTCACCCGCACCGAATCGCCCGAGGCGTCCGCGGTGAGCCGCACGACCCCCTCTTCGGGCTTCCCGGCCGCCACTCGCTCCTGCGGCGTTTCGATCCCGTGGTCGACGGCGTTTCGCACCAGGTGCAGCAAAGGATCGGCGAGTCCGTTCATCACTCCGCGGTCGACCTCGACGCCGGTGACGTCGTGTTCGAAACGGGCCTTCTTTCCACGCACGGATGCGAGGTCGCGCACGGCCCGCGGGTACTGCAGGATCATCTGTTCGAGGGGGATGTGGCGGAGATCGCGGGCGTGGCTCTCGAGCTGCATCGCCCACTGGCCGCTCTGACCGGCGGCGCCGCGAAGCCCGGAGACGAGCTGGTCGAAACCACGCCCGAACTGGCGTAGCTCGGCCATGCGCGACTTCGGCAGGAACGGTTCGATCGCGTCGCGCAGCCGCTTGAATTGGACGGCGACGTCGTCCGCGCGTCCCATCTGGTACTCGAGGCGCCTGCTCGCCAGCAGCACCTCCCCCGACGCTTCCGCGAGCCGTTCGACCTTCTCGACACCGACGCGGAGCGAGCTCGCGGCGGCCGGCTTCGACGGCTCCACATGGCTCAGAGCGCGCACCTTCTTTTTCGGTGTGTAGGTCCGCTCCCCAAAACCGGTGCCCCCCATCGCGACCGCTCGCGCCTCGGCGACGCGGTCCACGAACCCGGCGAGGTCGATCGGCGCGGTCGCGGCACCGCTCGTCTTCGTCATCAGCGCCTTCAGAATGTCGAGCCCCTCGTACATCAGGTCCTGAAGATCGGTCTCGACCCCCTCGAACTCGCGCCCTGCAGCCACCAGAATCAGGTGCTCGGTGAGGTGGCTGACGAGGTTCACGTCGGCGAACCCCATCATCTTCGCCTCTCCCTTCAGCGTGTGGATCTCGCGGGTGAGTTCTTCGATCTGGCCCGGGTCCACCTCACGCTCGAGCGAGACGAGGAGGCCCCCCATCTTCTCGACGCGCTCGATGGCGACGCCGCGAAATTTCTCGATGAGGTCGGCGACGCTCATTCTTCGGAGTCGTCCTCGCCCACGTCGGCCGCGCTACCGAGCAGGCCCGAAGAAGACTTTCGCGCCGGCTCCGTCTCGCGCAGATCCTCGTCAGCCGACGGCTCCGACGGCTCTTCCTGTGCCGAAGCTTCGGAGGCTTCGGAACCTTCGCGCCTCGCACGCGTCCGCATCGCCTCCGCGAGCATCTCTCGCTCGTCTTCCTCGGACATGCCGGTGAGTTCGACGGTCGGCGGGTCTTCGTTGGTCGCGCCGATGACGGGGGCGAAGACACTGACGGTCTCGCGGCTCGCGATCGGAAGCTCCTCGTCGGACTCGGCGCCATCGGGCTCCGAGGCGGGCGCAGGTCGTCCGGGCGCCTCGGTCTTGCGCGTCTCGGCGACTTTCGTGGCCCGACGGCGGTTTGCCTCGTCGGTCGTCATCCGCTTCGACACCTCCGCGGGGAGTCGTCGCGTGCGGAACTCGCCGGAGGCACCGGCTGGAGGTCGGGCGCGAAACTCTTCCACGACGTCCCGCAGATCGTCGGACACCGACACGAGCTCGCTCGTCGCGGTGGTGACCTGCCGCATCCCGGCGACCGAGTGGTTGATGAGGGACGACAACTCCTCCATCGACTGAGTCACCTGCTCGGTCCCCGACTGCTGCTGTTGCGTGATCAGTGTGATCTTGAGTGCCGATTCCGTGGTGCGCTCCGACAGGCTCGTCCCCTCCTCGGTCGCCATCACGCTCGAGAGCGCCGACTCGCGGATGTCGCTCAGAAGCTCCTTGATGTCGCCCACCGACTCCTTGATGTTCTCGGCGAGCCGCCGCATCTCGGCCGCGACGAGCGCGAAGCCCTTCCCCGCCTCGCCGGCTCGCATCCCTTCGAGCGAGGCGTTGAGCGCGAGGATGTCGCTGCGGTCGGCGATCGACTTGATCCCCTCCAGGATCTCGCCGATCCGCTCGGTGTGCGATTTCAGCTCGCCGATCCGCTCGGCGACGGTGCGGTTGTTCGCCTGCGTCTTCTCGGCCGACTTGAAGACGGTCTGCGCGCTCTCGGCGATCCTCTTCGCCGACGACAGCAGCGTCTCCATCGTACGCTGAGTCTCTTCGACCCCGGATGCCTGGTGGCTCGCCGCGAACTCCTGCTCACGCAGAACGGAGAGGATCTCTTCGGCGGACGACGAGATGTGAACCGCGGTGTCGACGACCTCGGAAGAGAGTTCGCGGTAGCGTTCCACGATCCCGTTGAGGGCGCCTCCGATGTCGCCCGTCTCATCCTCGTCGATCTCGAGCAGATGGCCCCCCGCGAGGTCGTCCGCACGGTCGGCAAACCGACGGAGGCGACGCACGAGCAGCGAGAACGATTCGCCCACCTCGCCCGGCACCTTCTCGTCCAGAACCGGATGCCGGAGGTTGTCGTGGGCGATCAGCCGCGCCTGGATCGCGAGGCGACGCATCTGGTTCGCGGCATCGATCGAGGCCGCCTCGATCCCTTTCGCGGACTGCTTCGCCCGGTCGGCGTCCGAGATCGCGCCCGAGGCGAGCACTTTCGTCTCGGCCGCCGCCACCCCGAGTTTGCCGCTGACGAGCGACGCGATGTTCTGCTCGGCTGCTTCGACCTGACCCTTCAGCGAGTTGGTCGCCACGGCGAGTCGCTTCAGGTCCCCCCCGCCGTCCTCGGGGACCTTCGGATGTTCGTAGTCACCGCTCGGAATGCCGACGAGGGCGTCACTGATCTCGTCGAGCGCCTTCAGGTCGAGGAACAGGAAGACCGTCGAGACGAGCCCCAGCGTGACGCAACCAAGAGCGATCACCACCATGTTGGGACCGAAAAAGGCGGGCCCCACCACGATCACGACGAACATCAGGAACCAGAAGAACAGGGAGATGCCCGACAACTTGGTCGAAGTTCTCATGAAACGTTTCCTCGCAGGCGATTAGCGAACCGCAGCATGTTCGAGAATGCGGGGGATGTCGAGGAGGACCACCACGCCGCCGGGGGCCCAGCGGGCTCCGATGGCGAACTCTCGGACCCGCGTGTGCAGACCGTCCAGGAGCTTGGTCGACTCCTCGTCCGTCGGCCAGATGTCGATCCCGCGCACGCGATCGACCTCTACCGCGACGTCGAGGTCTTTGACGCGCAGCTCGACGATTCGGGTCGCCTCGATCGAGGCTAGCCCCAGAAATCCCGCCAGGTCGATCACGGTCACGACGCTCTGGCGTCGCACGGCGACCCCCAGAACGTGAGGAGGCAGGTCGGGGAGCGCGACGTAGTCGATCGGTTCGGAGACTTCCGCGACGCACTCGATCGGGGCAGCGAAACCGAGCCCGGCGAGGTCGAAGCGCATCACCTCCGCACCGACTTCGGACTCTTCCTCCGGTTCGACGTCGCCCCAGTCGAGCCCCTCGGCGACGTCGTCCCACCCTTCGTCCACGTCGTCAGTCATCGCCGCCCACCCTCCGATACGCAGGTCTCATCAAGGCTTTCGGGCCTCTGCAATCAGCTTGACGACCGCCGCCACCTTCTCCTCGAGAGTCTGTACCATCGGCAGATCGCACCCGCGAGCCCTCGCGCGCTCGAGCAGCTTCTGAGCCCGTGGCAGATCCCCCTCCTTGAGGTGGGCCGCGGCGAGCATCAACGTCGCCTCGTCATGGTCCGGGTCGAGGTCGAGGATCGCCTGACTCGCCGCGATGCACTCCGCGATACGTTTCTGCGACGCGTAGAACTGCGCGAGCTGCTCACGCAACAGGACGTCCGCGGGCTGTTCGTCGATCGCATCGAGCAGAAGGTCCTCGGCGAGCACCGGGTCGAGGCGTCCGAGCTCGTTGGCGACCTCGACCAGCCGCAAAGTCGTGTGCGGAAGGCCCGCGATGAGCGCGCGACGCAACGCCCGCTGGGCCGCAGGCTGCTCCGGCGCCTCCCCCAGGATCTTCAACGCCTCGTCGACGGCCTCGAGCGCACGCCCCTCCGCGACGAGCAAATCCACCAGCTCCCCACGCAGCACGGGGGCAGGATCTCGCGCGATCGCCATCCGCAGCAGCTCGAGCGCGAAGTCGATCTCGTCGTCCCCCCGGAACTCCCGCGACTTCGCGACGATCTTCGCCGCCGAGTCGGGAAGCTGCGACAGCAACATCTGAATCTCGCCGTACGGGTCGCTGGGAAACATGGCGTGATGATACGGGGGTGGAGACGCGCTGCCAACTCGGCGGCTGTTGCGCGCGCTGCGCGGGCCCCGAGACCGTCAGAAGCGGATCGTGACGGCCGGGCTCCACAGCTCGCGCAACACGAGCTCTTCCACCTTGAGCGCCTGACGAAGCTCCTGGTTGTAATCGGACACCCCGTAGATGGCGAGCGCCCCCGCCCCAAGGTACGTGCCGACGGCGAAGCCGATCCCCGTGTTGAGGATCCGCGGCTGCTTCGTCGTGATCCCGTAGACCAGGAAGAGAGCACTGAACGTCATCATCGTGAACGCGACGCCGGCGACGAAGTACTGCTCGGCGTAGATGTTGCCGAACCCGGGCAGCGCCAACGTCAGGAGCGCTGCCTTCGCCGCCGACTTCTTGCGCGACTCGTAGATTCGAACACGATGCTCCTCGCCGAAATACTCACCGTCGTCCGCCTCGTCGTCGCGCCCCGGCCCTTCGGCCGGCTCTTCGGTGGCTGCTGGCTCGTCGTCGACCGTCGACCGCTCGGTCTGCGCAGTGACGGGGTCGGCCTGTTGAGCTACAACGATCGGGGCGTGGAAGACCAACGCCAGGACCAGCACAATTGCGGACGTACGCTTCATCATGAAGCGGTTCGTAGTCGTTTTCCGATCATCGCGCAATCCCGGGAAGCCCGACGGAGCCCCAATGAAAGCCCACGAGACAGCCGTCGTCGACCCCGGTGCCATCGTCGGAGAACACACCCGAATCTGGCACTTCTGCCATGTCTGTAGCGATGCCTCGATCGGCGCGCGATGCGTGCTGGGCCAGAACGTCTACGTCGGCCCCCGCGCGGTGGTGGGCGACGGCGTGAAGCTCCAGAACAACGTCTCGGTGTACGAAGGGGTCGTCCTCGAAGACGACGTGTTCGTCGGCCCGAGCGCCGTCTTCACCAACGTCACGAACCCTCGCGCCCACATCGAACGCAAAGACGAGTTCCGAACCACCACGGTCCGCCGCGGCGCGACGATCGGGGCGAACGCCACGATCCTGTGTGGCGTCGAGATCGGCAGCTATGCGTTCGTCGGCGCCGGCACCGTCGTCACCCGCGACGTCCCCGACCACGCTCTCGTCGTCGGCAACCCCGCCCGCCAGATTGGCTGGGTGTGCGCCTGCGGCGAGCGACTCGAAGATCTGCAGGAGATGTCGTGCGACGCATGCGGCGCGACGTACCGAACCCACGGACAGCGGCTAGAGGCCGCACGCTAGACCCGACACCACTCTGTATCCGCGGGTAAAACCCGCGGATCGCTCGCACCGCCACCGAAGTGCGGCTGGAAGCCGCACCACCGAAGTGCGGCTGGAAGCCGCGCCACCGAAGTGCGGCTGGTCAATCGGGGCGACAGCCGTCGCCGCCACACACGTCGGTGATGACACCCGTGCGGAAGAACTCGACCATCTGTTGGGTGTGGTGCGCCTGACGACGCGGCTTTCCGTGCGGATCTCGGCTGCACGTACCGCCACTACAGAACTGCCCGTTCGCTTCGTCGCAGTCTGCCGAGCTGTCGCACGAACCACCGAACCAGAAGGTATCGGTGTGGTTGCCGGCCGCGGGCCACGGATCACCGAAGTCGTAGAGGACGACGCCCGAACCGTCGCGCGGATACGATACCGGAGTGATGAGCGCTGGCTCTCTCTCGTCGTCGTAGTTCTCCAACAGCGGGATGCCGATGTCGGAACGCGCTACCACCTCGTTCTGGATCACTGCGACCTGATAGTCCCCCTTGGCGGGCGCCAGCAAGACTTCCTTGGGGTTGCGTCCCGCGAGCGGCGTCGTCAGGTTTCGGTAGTAAGAGACCGGGTCGGTGAAGTCCCACAAAAGCTGCGCGAGCTGCAGCAGCAACATCTGATCGCGGCTGTCGGGGTACGCGGCCTTCATCGCCACGAAGAACTGCGTGAAGTCCACCGAGCGATGCAACAGCACCGAGTAGGTGTGCCCCGGCACGCCGAGGTGGCCCCGGTCGATGTCCGGCGAAACCGCCACGAACGTCGCGCCGAAAATGCCGCCTTGCGAGATGCCGCTGTAGAAGAGTTCGTCCTGATTGACGACGACGCCACGGTCAGTGACCTCGGTCAGCGAACCGAAGCGCTCGCGCATCGCTCGCGAAAGGAGGACCCATTCGAGCTGCCCCTGGATCAGCCGGTCACCCATGAACGGGAACCGGTTGAAGTCCTGGACGATCGCGACCGCTCCTTCGTCTCCCTCGTCCTCGCTCATGCCGATCATGTCGGCGGCGAAGAAGATCAGGTTGTTGCCGTTCGCGATCGCGGAGTTGTGACCGCCGCGAACCTGCGTCCCCGATCCCAGCAAGCCGTGGCCGTACATCACCAGACCGTGAGGGGTACCGTCGAGGGCGGAGCGAGGCACGCGGACCCAGAAATCGGCGTCGCGCGTACCGTTCTGTTCCGGCAGGCCGTCGTCGCCGATGTTGAGCTCCCAGCGCTGCGGGCTGCTGGTGACTCCGCGGAACTCGCGCATGTAGTGCGGGACTTCGAACGTCCCCGAGATCTCGAATGCGATGTCGGCGTTCTCGTCGGCGGTGAACTCGCGCACCTCGGTGACCGTGAGCTCGGGCCCCATCTCGCCCGTCGTGGCGAGCGCGTCGTCGATGATGTGAAGGAGCGGCGCGTGCGTCTCCTCGTCGGAGGCCGTCACGAAGTCCCATGCGAGCGTCAGATCGTCTTTCGCCCAGCCCTGAGCGTCGAGAATCCCGAAGATCTCGTCGAAGCGCTCCTGCCGAAAGAAGAGGTCCGGATTGGAGGCGGTATCGCCCGCGACGAGCGCGGCGAAGGCGGCGCTCGGTGGGATGGCGGCGCCGTCGGTGTCGGTGAGCCCCCGGAACGCCACCACGTAGCGAGTGGAAGGCTTCAGGATCACGGAAGGGTGACCGACCACGGCGCGTTTCGCCAGGTCGTCTTCCTGCGCGTCGTAGTCGAACCAGTACGGCACTTTTCCGACCGCGTTTCCGGCGTCGTCGACCTCCAAGAGGACGGCGTGCGCGTCGTCGGCGAGCGAGTCCTCGATCGCGTTCTCGTCGGGGAGGAGCGTCGGATCGACGTTCGGGAAAACTGCGACGATCGACGTGCCGAGCGAATAACCGTCACGTCGGGTGAAGACGTCGGGGTCGACGTTGACGCCAGCGTTGTTTGCAGGGAGGGACGTCGTCCCGAACGAAAGGGTGTACCCCGACGCTCGCTCCGCGTCGGGCTCGAGGTAGAGGTTCGAGGGCCACGGCAACGAGCAGACGGACGGATCGAGCGAATCGCAGCCGACCGCGGGTCGCTCCACCATTCCGGTGTCATCGTCTCCCATGTCGGCGTCGCCGTTGTTCGAGACGTTGTTCGTCACACCGCCGTTGTTGCCGGCATCTGACCCGCCGTTGTTGGACGCACCGTTGTTGGTGCCGCCGTTGTTGTCGTTGTTCTTGCCGCAGCTCAGCGCCGCGCACACGAACAGAAAAAGCAAAGACTTACGCATCGTTCCCTCGGATTTTTCCAAAATCGAGGCGTTTGTACCCAAAGGTCGATCGAAAGAAAAGCGGGGACGCTTACGAGTTCCTTACGCGTCCCGCCAGATGCGAGCGACGAGGGGTACGAAGATGGTGAAGGCGAGTGCCATGAAGAACGCCTGGTAGGTCGGGACCAGCACCGCGAGGATCGCCGCCCCCACGATCAAACCCGATGCCCACAGCATCTCGCGAGACCACTGAATCGAGACCACGATCGCGAGGAGCGCATAGAGAACGTACTCGATCGCGGTCGCCACGTGGACCGCGACGTCGAAGCGCCACGCTGCGATCCGCACCATCGCGACGCCGAAGAGTCCCGCGAAGAGGAGGTACATCATTCGGCGGTTGAACTCGTTCGAGACGAACAGACTTCGAAACCCGACGACCGCGATGAGAGGAATCCCGATCGTCGGCAACAGACTCCAGAGGTACTCGTACTCGAGCTCTTCCAGGGGGACACCCCACCGCGAGATCGCCTTGTACCAGGCAATGAGCCCCCAGACCGCGCTGATCGAGAGCCCGAGCACCAGCCGCGGCCCGCTGTCGACCTTCTGGTCGCGGGCGAACCGCAGGTCCTTCACCTCTCGCCGCAACTCGTTCTCGTTCTCCAGCGCCACCGCCAGCCGAGCCTTGCAGTCGGGTTTCTCGGCCTCGGAGATGTCGAGCAGCGCCTCCGAAGCAGCCGGGAGGTTGCCGTGGTGGAGCCAGAACTCGAACGCCGCGCGACTCATCACGGCGAGGATCTCGCGGGCTCGCCGATTGTCGGGCCAGATGCTGAGAGCGTGCCGCAGCGCGAAACGCGTCTCCACGAGCAACTTCGTCGGCGGCTCGGCCCCGTCGTCCGCTGCTTTGAGCCCGTCGATGATCTCGTCGTAGTTACGCTGCGCCACGCGCGTCAACTTGAGGGACTCGCGGTGGCTCAGGAAGCTCCGCAGCGCCTCTTGGAGCTCGGCGACGGACTGAAAACGGTACTCTCGTTCACGCGCCATCGCACGACGGGCGATCGACTGCAGCTCGGGATCGACGTGCGTGGGGAACTCTTTGGCGGGGCACTTGAACGCTTCGATCACCGCCTTCCAACTGGTATCGGCCTGGTTCGGAGGCTTCCCGGTCAGGATCTCGTAAAGCGTTGCGCCGAGCAGGAAGACGTCGGTCCGCTCGTCGATCTGGTCGATGTTGTCCCCCGCGGACTCGGGGGCCATGTAGAGCGGCGTCCCGGCGAGCGCACGCGCCGCCTCGCGGGGCAAGATACCGCGCGGTCCATCGTGCGGTTTCAGCGACACCGCGATCCCCCAGTCGACGACGTAGACCTCGCCGAACGACCCGAGCATCACGTTCTCCGGCTTGATGTCGCGATGGACGATCCCGCGTTCGTGCGAGAAGCGCAGAACGTTGCAGACCTGGATCAGCACGTTGAGGTGAAAATCTTGGTCGACCACATCGACCGGTGCCGACAGCGGGTCTTCCAGGACCTTCTTCCAAGAAACTCCCTCGATGCGCTTCATCACCACCATCGGAGCGCCCGTCTCGGTGCGGCCGACCGCATGGACGGGCACCACGTTGGGGTGCTCCACGTACCCCATCACCAGCCCCTCGTGCAGAATCGCCTCGGCGTCCTTGTCGTGACGCGGGTACTTCACCGCCACATCCCTATCGAGGGAGTTCTGGTGCGCGGTCTGCACGATCCCCATCCCCCCCTCACCGAGCATCGGACCGAGCTCGAGATCGGCGGCGAAGTTGTTCGAGGAGCGGGTTCTGAACGCCGGCAGCGGTCTTTCGTACGCTTCGCTGGCCGACAGCGTGATCGTGGCGCCGGCGTCGGTGTGGTGGGGACCGATGCCCACCCGCGTCAGTGCGCGATGGATTCGTTCACGATCGGCGTTGTCGGGACCGATGGGCATACGGGAGATCGGCAGCGAGAGAGGGGGCCATTGTGGCGCAAAAAGTTCGTGTCGACCATCGTGCGGTGGGGTGCGGGGTGCGGGGTGCGGGGTGCGGGGTGCGGGGTGCGGGGTGCGGGG
>CAYPJU010000040.1:0-4168 GCA_964411125.1 uncultured Bradymonadales bacterium
TCCTTGGTGGGGTGTGGGGCAAAGCCCCACGGTGTTCAGCTAAAACGACACCCTCAGGATGCCGCATCACCAGAGCCACGGCGCGTGAGGCCGGACGCCGCATCACCACAGGAAGGGCGGCGTCAGACGTCGAGCTCTTCCAGATGCTCGGCGTTCTCCATGATGAAGTCGAACCGGACAGAAGCGTCGCGACCCATGAGGTCGGACAGGACCTGTTCGGTCTCGAAGAGGTGTTCGTCGCGGACCTCGACGCGCAGTAGCCGTCGTTTCTCGGGGTCGAGCGTCGTGGACTTCAGCGTCTTCGCCATCATCTCGCCGAGGCCCTTGAAGCGCTGGACGTTGACCTTCTTCTTCGAGGAGGAGAGGTCGGCGAGGATCTTGTCGCGGTGGGCGTCGTCGAGCGCCCAGTAGGTGTCGTTGCCGTGGTCGATGCGGAACAGCGGCGGCTGGGCGATGTAGAGGAACCCGCCGTCGATGAGGCGCGGCATGTAGCGGTAGAAAAACGTGAGGAGGAGCGTCGCGATGTGGTGGCCGTCGGAGTCGGCGTCCATCAGCAGGATGACGCGGTGGTAGCGGAGCTTGTCGGCGTCGAAATGGTCGCCGAGCCCGCAGCCGAGCGCGTCGACGATGTCGCGCAGCTCCTTGTTGGAGGCGACCTTCGAGTCCGACGCCTGCTCGGCGTTGAGGACCTTGCCGCGTAGAGGGAGCACGGCCTGCGTCTTTCGGTCGCGCCCCTGCTTCGCGTTGCCGCCGGCGGAGTCACCCTCGACGATGAAGAGCTCGCTCTTCGAGGGATCGGTGGACGAGCAATCGGCGAGTTTTCCGGGGAGGTTGAGGCGGTGCGAGATGGCCCGCTTTCGCGAGACCTTCTGGCTCGCCGCGCGGCTCGCGGCGCGCGCCTTCGCGGCGGCGATGATGCGCTGGGCGACCGCCTGGCCGGTGTTCGAGTGGGTGTGGAGGTACTGCTCGAGCTCCTGCTTCAGGAGCCCCGAGACGAGCGACTTCACTTCCGGGTTGTTGAGCTTCGACTTCGTCTGCCCCTGGAACTGCGGCTCGGCCATGAAGACGCTGACGATCGCCTTGATCCCCTCGCGGATGTCGTCCGACCCGATGGTGAGCGACTTCGGCGCGACGTCGTGCGTGTCGAACCACGCTCGCAGCGCGCGGCTTACGCCGTCGCGGAACCCGGCTTCGTGCGTCCCGCCGTCGGCGGTCGGGATTCCGTTCACGAACGTCAGGATCTGTTCCCGCGTGTCCTCGGTCCACTGCAGCGCGATCTCCACGCGCGCGAGGTTTCCGTTGATGCCCGACTGCCGCACCACGATGGCGTCGGTGTGGATCGGCGGCTCCTTCGACTCCTTCTGGACCTTGTCGAGGAAGTCGGCGACGCCCCCTTCGTGCTTGAACTCGTGGTAGTCGCCGGTCGTCTTGTCGCGGAAGACGATCCGAACGCCGCGGTGCAGAAAGCTCGCGATCTCGAGCCGCTCCGCGATGAGCTTCGGGTCGAGCTCGACGTCCTCGAAAATCTCGGGGTCGGGGCGGAAGGTGATCTCCGTGCCGGTCCCTCGGGCGTCCTTGTTCACGACTTCGACGGGGCCCTGCGGTACGCCGCGCCGGTAACGCTGTTCGTAGACCTGGCCGTCGCGCTTCACGCGCGCGATCAGTTCTTCGCTGAGCGCGTTCACGACTGCGGCGCCGACGCCGTGCAGTCCGCCCGACGTCTCGTAGCTCTCGTTGTCGAACTTACCGCCGGCATGCAGCGTCGTGTAGATGACTTCGAGCGCGCTCCGCCCGTCCTCGTGTTCGTCGACGGGGATGCCGCGACCGTTGTCGGAGACGGAAAGCGTGCGCCGGTCCTCGTGCAGCGCCACCTCGATCGTGGTCGCGTGGCCGTTCATCGCCTCGTCGACCGAGTTGTCGACGACCTCCCAGAGGAGGTGATGCAGGCCGGGTTTGCCCGTCCCGCCGATGTACATGCCGGGGCGCTTGCGAACGGCCTCGCGGCCTGAGAGCACGACGATGTCTTTGGCGTCGTACCGCTTCACCTTCGTTGGCTTGGATGCCGGTTGTTCCGACATGGAGCTCCCTTGCTCTCGTGGTTTCTGCCGGGCGAGCCGCTGGCTCTCCGATCGCCCGCACAGCGCGCGGCGATCGGTTCATTTGTACACCCTCGATCACGCGCCCACAACCCCGCTGGAAGGGCCCGATCGGCGCGGTAGTGACCTGCGCACCACGATCGAGGGGAACTCTCCTCGGAAATGGTGTGACATGTAAACCACACGCGCCGGTAAGTTTTGTTGCCAGTCAATATCGGAGGGTGGTTTTTTATTATTAAAAACAAACACTTGCGAGTGTGTCTCGCGCTTTCTTTCACGTGTTGGCATGGCAAATGCTCTTGCTCTGGTCCGACACGAGGTGCCCACCATGCTCGAACACATCATCAAGACTTCCTCCGTCGCCCTGCTGCTCGCCATCGGACTCTGTTCCTGCGGTGAGACCCCGGACGACGACTCGACCAACCACGCTGCGCTCGCATCGAGTGCCGACACCGAGCCGGAGCGAGACGAAGCGCATTGCGAACGCGCCGCCGAACGAGCGCGAGAATCGAAGCCTCACAAGGTCAGCATTTGCCACATCCCGCCCGGAAACCCGGACAACGCCCACACGATCAACATCAGCAAGAAAGCGGTCGACGCGCACCTCGCTCACGGCGACGTGCTCGGAGCCTGCGGTTGCACCCCGGACGACTCCTCGGAAGTCCCGCCAACCGGTGACGGTGGGACTTCCGGAGGAGGCGAGCCGGGCGAGAATCCTCCGCCCGCGCCGTCGCCTTCGAGCGGTTCGAGCGAGCCCACTGACGGGACCGTTCCCGAAGACGGAACGCAGGGCGGTGGCGAGAATCCACCCTCCACCGACGTCTGTGACCAAGACCAGAACCGCTGCGAGCTGAGTTCGGACTGCGGAGACAACCGCGCCTGTGACTACGGCTGCTGCGTCGAAATCATCCTCTGAGCCCACCAAGGAGACCACCATGTTCAAGCGACTGATTCCCTATCTCTTCGTTCCGACCCTCGCTCTCGGTGCCTGTGTGCCGATGGGCTCCGAACCCGACGGCCACGATTCGGTCGTGCGCTCCGAGCTCGACCAGGTCGAGCACTGCGACGACGCCGACCGGACCGCGACCAAGTCTCACAAAGTGGCGGTCTGCCACATTCCGCCGGGGAACCCGGACAACGCGCACACGATCGTCATCAGCCGCAAGGCGGTCGAAGCGCACCTCGCGCACGGCGACGACCTGGGAGGCTGCGGCTGCGGCGACATCGACCATCCGGGCGGCGGCGGCGACTACGACGGTCCCGGAAACAGCGGCGGCAAGGGGAACGGAAACAAGAACGGTCATCCCCACGACGGTGGCGACAGCGACGGCGATCCCTACGACCCCAACGGCGGCAGCTCTACCCCTGACGGCGACGGCAGCGGTTCCGGTGGCTCCGACGGCGACGGAAGCGGTTCGGGCGGCTCCGACGGCGACGGCACCGACGGCAGTGGTTCAGGCGGCGACGGCTCGGGCTCTGGCGGCGACGGCAGCGGATCGGGCGGCGACGGCTCCGGCTCTGGCGGGGACGGCAGCGGTTCGGGCGGCGACGGCAGCGGTTCGGGCGGCGACGGTAGCGGCTCGGGCGGAGACGGTTCCAGCTCGGGCGGCGACGGCTCCGGCTCGGGCGGGGACGGCAGCGGCAGCACGGACGGCAGTGGCTCCGGCGCTGGCGGCGACGGCAGTGGCTCCGGCGCTGGCGGCGACGGCTCCGGCAGCACGGACGGCAGCGGATCGGGCGGGGACGGCAGCGGCACCGGGAGCACCGACGGCAGCGGTTCCGGCTCCGGCGGTGACGGCAGCGGCTCCGGAAGCACCGACGGCAGCGGTTCCAGCTCCGGCGGCGACGGCTCCGGCGGTACGTCAGGTGGAAGCGGAATGTGTGACGCGGGTGACCTCACCTGCACCCAACACGCCGACTGTCCCCAATCGATCGGCGACATCCACGCCTGCTACGACGGCTGCTGCGTCGAAGTGATCCAGTAGCCGGCGCGAAGCGCCGGTCTACTGGACCGCGCTGCGCGCGGTGTGGGACCTCGCTTCGCTCGGTGTGGGACCGGCCTTCGGCCGGTG
>CAYPJU010000040.1:4268-52918 GCA_964411125.1 uncultured Bradymonadales bacterium
GGGACCTCGCTGCGCTCGGTGTGGGACCGACTGCGTCGAAGTAGTTCAGTAATCCAGGATGACCTGACCCCCGGCACGCGACCGGGCCAACAACGCGTGTACACTACTCGCCCGGCGCCGAAAGGCGCCGGGCTTTTTTTCGGCCTTCGGCCGGTTGGACCTCGCTTCGCTCGGTGGTGGACCTCGCTGCGCTCGGTGGGGCGATGATTGTGACGTCCGACATAGCGTCTGCCGGATCATCCTCAATCTCAAACGACTTGCGTGACCAAGAACACCGGCCGAAGGCCGGTCCCACACCGCGCGCAGCGCGGTCCCCCACCGGCCGAAGGCCGGTCCCACACCGAGCGCAGCGAGGTCCCCCCGCGAGCTGAATCGCCAAAGGCGATTCAGTCTCGCGACATGAAGATGCGGAGGATGTACCAGAAGAGGAGGGCGACAGCGGAGAAGAGCGCCAGGGCGGCGGCGACGTGCTGGCCCGGTCGGTAGTGATGCAGGACGTTGGAAGTGTAGTAGAGGATGTAGCCGGAGGCGAGGCCCGCCATGATGATCGAGAAGCCCAGGCCGAGGTTGAAGCCGAAGAGGGTGCCAGCGACGATGGCGCCCAGGGCAAGGAAGCCCGCGATCATGAGGCCGGTGCGGAGGAAGGAGAAGTCCTTCTTGGTCATGAAGACCCCGACGGTGAGGCCGGCGAAGACGACCAACGTCGTGATGCCCGCCATCGGGATGACCGACGGGTCGGACTTGTAGGCGGCAAAAACGAGAAGCGGCGCAAAAATGAAGGCCTCGACGACGACGTAGAGTCCGAGCCCCAGGTACTGCATCGCGGGAGAGGTGTCGGACATCGCCCATTTGTTGGCGACCCATCCAACAAGCATGAAAACCCCAAGGACGAGGAGCCAGCTCACGCTCAGCATCGCCTCCGCCATGGGCACGGCTAGCCCGCTCGCGAACAGGGCGAACTCGATCCCGATGAACGCGATGATCGCACCCAGCAGATGTGCGTAAGTCTTACGGATGAAGCCGACGCGGGCGTCGATGCTCGCCGCGCTGACGGACTGCATGGTGGGTGAATCGTACATGTGGGTTCCTCGTATGGTGTGGGCAAGTGCCCGAAGTTTCTGAGTCACGCTTTCGCGCAGACACTAACAGAACAAAACCGGGGGGAAAATCCTTTCCCGGTAACATCAAGATTGGCAGCGCGGGCAGAAATACGAGCTACGCCCACCGATCGTTTCGCGATCGATCCGGGTGCCACATCGGGAGCACGGACTTCCTTCGCGGTCGTAGACGTCGAAGGGGTTGTCCGCGTGCGCGCCTTCCCCCAGATAGACGACCTCGTCGCCCGATTGCACCTCGATGAGCTGTCGGAAGTAGCGGCCCAGCTCGGCGGCGAGGGCGGCGACGTCGTCATCCGCCAACGCGGCGACCTTCACGTCGGGAGGAAGCGATAGGCGCCAGAAGATCTCGCTGATCGCGATGTTCCCGACCCCGGCGACGACCTTCTGGTCGAGCAGCGCGTCCTTCAGGCGACGGCGCGGCGAGAGCCGGGCGGCGAGCTCGGGGCCCGGGAGGTCGAGGGGCTCGGGGCCCATCTTCGCGAGCGCCGGGTAGGCGTCGGGGAGGTCGGCGCTCGGATAGAGCTCGACGTGCCCGAGCCGTCGCGGATCTTTGAAGACGAGCCAGCCGTCGTCGACAGCCCAGGACAGTCGCGCGAAGCGACCGCTCGGCTGGGGCTCGAGCACGATCTTTCCCGACATTCGAAAGTGGGCGACGACCGTGTGCTCTCCGAAATCGAACAGGAGATACTTCCCGCGCCGTCGAAGCTCGGGCGTTGCGGTGAGAAAAGCCTTCCGCAGGCCCTCCGGGGTCCCGTCGCGCAGCAGCTCGGGGTCGTCCAAGATCAGGTCGGAGGCCGGGCGGGTCCACCAACGTTCGAGGTTCCGGCGGACGATCTCGACTTCGGCGAGTTCGGGCATTCAGACGTTGCGCGTCGGTCCGCGGGTGGTGCCGTAGAACTCTTCGTCGTCGAGGAGGCCACGGGCCGCCCAGATGACGGGGAAAGCGCGTTTGCCGAGGGTCTTCTCGAGGTAGCGGACCCCGGCGGACCCCCCCGTCCCGATCTTCGCCCCGATGAGCCGCTCGACGACGCGGACGTGGTGGTACCGCCACAACAGCAGGTTCTGGTCATGCTGAACCAGCGCCTCGGCGAGGGTGTAGAGGTTGTAGTAGTCGTCGGGGTGCTTGAAGAGCCGCGACATCTCCTCGATCGTACGCTGGCTCACCGCTTCGTCGGTGTCGTCGTCGGTGACCTCGACGTCGAACCCCTTTCGCTGCAGGAGGCGGTAGAACCGGTCGCGCAGGCTCGGCTCGTCGAGGCGCCGTCGCAGCCGAGCCTCCTCGTCTTCGGAGCAGGTGACCGACTGGAGGATCTGCTCGGACTTCATCCCGGTGACGAACTCGACCTCGCGGAACTGCACCGACTGGAATCCGCTCGCAGGGTTCAGGACCTTTCGGAACGAGAGGAAATCACGTGGCGTCATCGTCTCGAGGATGTGAATCTGCTGGATCAGGACTCCCTCGATTCGGTCGACTCGCTGCAGGAGCCGCGCCGCCTCGAAGGGGTCGTCGCCGTCCATGCACTCGCCGGCCTTGTCGAGCTCGAAGAGGATCTGCTTGAACCAGAGCTCGTAAGCCTGGTGAATGATGATGAAGAGGAGCTCGTCGTGGGCTTCGTTCTCGGACTGCGGATGTTGCAGCGAGATCAGATCGGGGACCTTGAGGTACGACCCGTAGCTCAGCTTGCCGTAAGGATTGTGGGGCTTGTCGGCCATCTGGACGTCACGTTCGGGGTGGAGTGATGGGTCCTCACCATCGGCGAGGACTCTGGGCGCCCCCGGACGATCCCGTCTACTACTTCTTCGTGTCTTCGGCGATCTGCAAGTAGGCGTTCACGACCTGAGGCATGTCACGAAGCATCATCAGAAACACGCGGGTGCCCTTCTCGGGGGTGCGCACCCACTGCTCCCATTTACGTACCGCGTAGACAGAAAAACCGTAGGCGTCGGCAAATTCCTTCTGGCTCAAACCGAGGTTCGCGCGGATCTCCGCGACGTCGACCTCGTCGGGCTCCCCAAACTCGGGAACGGGGACGTCCTGCTTGTCGCGCATGGCATTCACAGCCTGGTCGAGGCCGTGAATCAGCTTGTTGCGGAAGTTGCGCTTGCGTTGAGCCATACCGTGGACCTCCCACTGCTACGAACGGGGATCGGTAGCTTAGCCCGTTGGGGCAATTCCTCGCAATGGTCCCTTCCCCGCAATCGACCGTCCGGATCCGGATTTCGGAAAAATTTTTCTCCCACTCCTTGACTCCGTCAACAATTGTATACATTCGTAACTGTCAACGGCATGGTGATGACCGGCCGCCTCGAAAACGAATGATGATTGAGTGAAATGGCTCGAGGCGACGGAGCGATGATTGATGGATGAAGCCGGGCCAGGTGACGATGTTGATTGGATGTATGTTGCTGAAATTGAATGATAATTTTGAAATAAATGGCTGTCTGGCTGTGCTGCGAAATGGATGATTTGACTAATTTGAACTGAACCCCACATTCCCTCGGATGCTTCGGCATCCCCTCTCCGACGAAACGGGGCGCCACCAACATGGCGCCCCGTTTCGTTTCTTGTTTCGTTTCTTGTTTCGTTTCTTGTTTCGTTTCTTGGTGGGATGGTGAGCGGCGCTCAACGTTTTCCGTCGCTCGGGCGGAGCTTCGTATCGAGGGTGATCCGCTCGTCGAACACGAAGAGATCCCCCTCCCAATCTTTCTCCGCGTCGTCGATCTCTTCGAAGTATTTCAGCACCCCGCCCTCGAGCTGATACACCTCTTCGAATCCGGCATCGAGCATCCAGCTCGTCGCTTTCTCGCAGCGAATCCCGCCGGTACAGAACATCACGATCCGCGCGTCACGGAGCTGGTCGGCGTGTCGTTCGACCCAGTCGGGAAACTCGCTGAAAGAGGTCGTGTGCGGGTTCGTCGCGCCGCGGAACGTTCCGAGCTCGACCTCGAAGTCGTTTCGGGTGTCGACGAGGACGATCTCCTCCCGATCTCGCAACCAGTCACGGAGTTTCGCGGGGGGAAGGTGCCGGCCGGTGCGTTTGTACGCCTCCACGTTCGGCGTCCGCATCGTGACGATCTCCGGCTTCACCTTGACGACGAGCTTGCCGAACGGGATCTCTTCGGACGAAGAGCGCTTCGGTTCGATGTCGGCGAAGCGGGGGTCTTCGCGTAGCCACCGTTCGAATGCGTCGGCGGCGTCGGAGCTACCCGCGAGCATCGCGTTGATCCCCTCGCTCGCCACGAGGACGGTGCCCCGCAGCCCGAGCGTCTCGCACTCCGCGCGAACTCGCCGCGCTTCGGCCTCGGGGTCAGCGAGCTCGATGAATTGATAGAAGGCGAGGTTTGCGACGGGTCCTACGGACATACCTGGTCGAAATCGTTGGGCTGGCCGGGGGTGCCGAGGTCCCCGTCGTGGTACTCGGTCGAAGCCTCACACCAGTTGAAGTCTTCGTCGTTGGCGATCTCGGTCATCTTCGAGCGGAGGAGCGCTCGGCTGACCCCGGAGGACGCGCTCGCGTAGGCTACATGGGCGATCACGACACCATCGCAGGTGAGGATGATCTCGTCGCCGCTGTTCCCGAGGACGAACTGGCCGGTGTGGACATAGTCGGGCGTGAATCCCGGGCTCTGCCCGCGGCTCGACGTCGCATATCCTCCGGCAGGTACCGTCAGCGAAGTGATGGTGTGCGAATCGGTCCCTTCGTCGGTCAGTGTGCAGCCTCCGAGCGCGAGGTCGGTGGCTCCGTCGTTGTAGAACTCGAACCACTCGCCTTCGGTGTCCGAGAGGGCGCTGGGGTCTGCCATCACCTCGGTGAGGACGATATCGCCCGCGGCGGTCGGCCGCGGTTCGGTGGCGGTGACGACGACGCGGTCGAGTGGGCTCTGCACGGCGCCGTCGGAGACGACGAGGGAAATCTCGTAGTCGCCGGGGCGGTCGGGCCCGAAGGTCGGCCGCGCCTGGGTGTCGCCCGTGATTGTGGCAGTGCTGCCCGACGGCTTCGTGTCGATGCTCCACGCATAGTTCAGGCTGTCTCCGTCGGGGTCGCTGCTCCCCGTCCCATCGAGCGTCACGGTCTCCCCGATTCCCACGGTGACGTCGGCCCCGGCGTGGGCGATCGGGGAGCGGTTTCCGGTCGCGGCGATCACCACGACCGTGTCGGGGCTACTCGAAAGTTCGCCGTCGTGGACGACGAGCTCCAGAGTCCAGGTTCCGTCGAGATCGGCGACGAAGCTCGGGGTGGAGGACGTAGCGTCGGAGAGGACGGCCGCGCTCCCCGCAGGGGCGTCCGCGATCGACCACGCGTGCGTGAGCGGCGAGCCATCGGGGTCCGCGCTGTTCGTCCCGTCGAGCTGGACCGTGGTGCCGGTGCTGACGGACTGATCGCTGCCGGCGTCGGCGATGGGGGCGCGGTTGCCCGCAGCGAGGCCCGTGATCGTGACGCGTGCCGGCGGGCTCTCGAGCTTCCCGTCGAACACGACGAGGCTGAAGTCGTAGGGGCCGGGGAGGTCGGGCTGGAAGGTCGGCGTCTCCGATCCCGTGTCCGTGATCGCCGCGGTGGAGCCCGAGGGGCTCTGCTCGAGCACCCAGTCGAACATCAGCGGATCTCCGTCCGGGTCGCTGCTCTCGCTCCCGTCGAGGGTGACGGACGTCCCGACGGCGACCTCCATGTTCGAGCCGACCACGGCAATCGGGGGGCGGTTCTCGCGCGGTTGGGTGACGGTGACGAGCACGGAGTCGGGCACCGACTCGTCTTTGCCGTCGCTCGTGACGAGCGTGATCCTGTAGGTGCCGGCGACGTCGGGGACGAACGAAGTGGTAGGGGCAGACTCGCCGGTCAGATTGGTCTGAGAACCTTCGGGGTACTCCTGCAGCGTCCAGCGGAAGGTGAGGGGATCCCCGTCGCGGTCGGAACTCGACGCCCCGTCGAGCTCGACGGTTTCACCGACTCGCGCAGTGAGATCTGCGCCGGCGATGGCCACGGGAGGGGTGTTTACGGGCGCGGGTAGCTTCTCGGTAGCACAACCAGAAACCCAGCCGGACACCCCAACGACGATTGCTGGGGGAAGCCACTTCACAGATGCCGAAGCTACCGCTCGGACTTGTAAAAATCAAATTAGGGATGTACCCCCAACGGGCTCAGAATGCCGGCACGAGGAGCTTTCGAGATGGACAAAGTCGTCATCACCTGCGCCCTCAACGGCGTACTGACCAACCCCGCCACCCATCCCGTCCCGTACACCCCGGACGAGATGGCTGCCTCTGCTCGAGAGGCCTACGACGCGGGCGCCTCGATCATCCATGTCCACTTCCGTGAGCAACAGCTAGGCCGCATGCCGTCATGGGATCCGAGCCTCGCCGCCGAGAGCGTGGCGAAGATCCGCGACGCGTGCCCCGAAGTGATCATCAACCTGACGACGGGGGTCGTCGGACCAGACATCTCCGGGCCGATCGCGTGCCTGCGCCGCGTGAAGCCCGAGATGGCCGCGATGAACTCCGGCTCGCTCAACTACCTGAAGCTCCGTTCGAACGGTGAGTGGGCGTGGCCGCCGATGCTGTTCGACAACCCGGTCGAGAAGATCTCTGCGTTCCTGGACGTGATGGCCGCCGAAGAGATCGTGCCCGAATGCGAGTGTTTCGACATCGGGATCGTGCGCTCCGTTCGGATGTTCGCGGAGAGCGGGCTGCTGCAGGAGCCCTTCACCGTTTCGCTGGTGCAAGGTGTGGCGAGCGGAATGCCGGCGCGCACGGACCTGCTGCCGATTCTGGTCGACGAGCTGCCGACGGGCGCGACGTGGCAGTCGATCGTCATCGGCCGCGAAGACGTCTGGCCGATCCATCGCAAGACCGCCGAGCTCGGCGGCAACCTCCGCACGGGCGTCGAGGACACGTTCTATCTGCCGGACGGAACCAAGGTCGGCGGCAATGGCCCCCTCATCGAGGCCCTCGCCACGATCGCACGCGAAGTCGGTCGCGAACCCGCGACCCCCGCCGAAGCTCGCCAGATCGTGCTCGGTCTGTAAGAGACGCAGCGAGTCTCACCCGAGCCGGTCGCCGGCGATGCTCAGTGATCCCTCGAGGTCTCGGTCTCGCGATCGAGTCGCGCGGGACGAGGGCCGCGCGCTCACCGAGCCATAAGTTCGTCGTCGCGACGCACTACGCCGTGCTCCTCGAAGAATTTCCACGCCGTCTCGGCCATCGGAAACTGCGCACCTCGAACGTGGCACCAGCTCAGTTCGATCAGGCGCGACGTCGCGTTCGGCCAGTCGCGTCCCCCGTCGAGGTGGCACGTCACGAACTTCGCGTCTTCCGGGCATTCCTTGGTCCAGCAGACCCCGTTCTTTTCTTTGACCCACTCGGACCGTTCTCCCGAGCACTCGTACCCTTCGAACCAGATCGACTCCTTTCGGTCGAGCGACATCGCGTCGAGACCCGCGCATCCCACGCCCCCTTCGACCGGTACGTAGCGGTCCTTGAGCCCCGCGAAATGAAGGTATGGAACGTGGTTTTCCGGTATGCAGGGGCGGTGGTTCTTGGAGCCTCGAAACGAGCTCGTCACGATCGCCGACCACGGCAGTTCGCATGCCGAATCCTCGACGAAGCGCCCCGCGGTGTTGTGGCCGATCGCGTAGACGCGGCGCGGGTCGAGGCACAGTTCTTCCGATGTCTTCTCCAGGGCACGCCGGACGAACGTCACCTCGCCATCCTCCTTCCACGGAGAGTCCGCCCTGAGTGCGTCGAGGGCGAGCACCACGAAGCCGTGCTCGTCGGCGACGGGGCGGATTGACGTGTCGTCGAGCATCAGGTCCGCCGAACGCGTGTGGTCATGGAACATCATCACGACGGGATGCGGCCGGGACGGGTCGTAAGACGTGGGCAGGTAGGCGACCCAGTAGCGCAGATCACCGGCCGCCGATATCTGGTAGCGCCTCTGGCGCTCGAACGGCGCCTTCGAACCGCACCCGGTCTGCGCGGCCTCTGGCGGCTCCTCGATGAAGACCGTCGCCTCTTCGGGCTCCACTTCCACTTCGAGCGGTGCTTCCTCCGGCGGGGTGACCTCTCGCGGCTCTTCGGCGACCGACGTAGTCGGTGCGACCACCTCGCGCTCCGGCACCTTCGACGGAG
Source organism: uncultured Bradymonadales bacterium (assembly GCA_964411125.1). Lineage (GTDB taxonomy): Bacteria > Myxococcota_A > Bradymonadia > Bradymonadales > Bradymonadaceae > JBFIHF01. Next base: position 12,510 of record CAYPJU010000040.1, read on the forward strand.
GGTCGTCCCCCGCCAGCGCGAACATGCCGGCGATGAGGCTACCGCCGCCGATGACCCCCACGGCGATCACCGCGATCGTGGAGACGGTCTCGGCGCGTCGTTGCTGCGGTGACTTGAACGGCGCGGCGGGAACTTCGCGCGGCGTCATGCGGCCCGAGGGTGCGCCGCGACGCGAATTCGCGACATCGCGCGACATCTGCGCCCCTCGGTTCGCAGGGTTCGACCAGTAGTCGGCCGGTGCAGGCGCCGGTGTCATCGTGGAGCGCGGTCGCTGCGACAGCAACTGCAGCACCTCGTCGGCGGACTGAAACCGCTGGCTCGGCTCGCGAGCCACCATCCGCTCGACGACGTTCCGCATGAACGGGCTCACCCGCGCATCGATAGGGAGCCGCAATGGTGAAGGCGACAATTGTTGCTGCAGGATCTCTTTGGTCTCTTGCCCGGTGATCGCAGGCCGCCCCACGTACATCTCGTGGGCGACGAGCCCGAGGCTATACAGGTCGGACGCGGGTGACATTTCCTCGCCGTAGATCTGCTCCGGCGCCATGTATCGCGGCGTCCCGACCATCGTCCCTTCGCGGGTCAGCGTCGCAACGGCGTCCTTCCCCCGGAGCTGGGCCGGCTTCGCGATCCCGAAATCGAGCAGCTTCACCCGAAGGTCGTCCCGCATGTACTCGTAGATCAGAATGTTCGCGGGCTTGATGTCACGGTGAAGGATGCCTGCGATGTGCGCCTCGCGCAGCGCTTCGAGGACCTGCCGCAGAACGTGCGCGACCTGGTCGTCGTCAAACGGTGCCGCCCACTCGATCTTCTCGGCGAGGTCCATCCCCTCGACGTACTCGAAGACCATGTAGAGGAGGCCCTCGGCGGACTTGCCAAAGTCGAACATCGTGATGGTGTGAGGGTCTCGAAGCCCTGCAATCACCCGCGCTTCCCGTGAGAAGCGCGACACCAGTCCCGCCTCGTAGCCGTCGACGTCGGGGATGAGGATCTTGATGGCGACATCGCGCCCGACTTCGGGATCGGTCGCCTTGTAGACCGTCGCGAATCCACCCCGCCCGAGCACCGAGACGATCTCGTATTTGTTCTGAAAGATGTCGCCGGGGATCGGGAGCCGCATGCCGGGGAGTGTAGCCGCACCGCCGCCCCTTGGTAACTAATACTGCGGACCTTCCGACTGCGCTGCCTTGGCTCTCCGACCGCCCATGCCCGCACCGCCACCAGATTTCAGCCTGCGACCAGCCCGAGAAGCCACCCGGCGGAGTAGACCACCGAGTAGGCCATGAGAAGACCGGCAGTCGCGGCGAGGACGCCGTTGAGCTCCCGGCCGTCCGTTCCGAGGAAGCGGCGGGTGACGATGACGGCGAGAGGGATGACGAGGAGGGTGGCTGCGAGGGTGATGGGAGCACCGAGTGCGATCTGCAGCAGAGGGACCGCGAAGGCGAAGACGACCAGGGCTACATACTGCGCCCGCGTCACCCGTTCGCCGAGTTTTACGGCGAGCGTGCGCTTGCCGTGGATCGCATCGGTGTGACGGTCGCGGTAGTTGTTGACGACCAGGATCGCGGTCGACAGTGCGCCGGTCGCCGACCCCGCTGCGAAGGCGTGCCACGACCACTCCAGCGCCTGAACCCAGTAGGTCCCCGTCACCGCGACGAGCCCGAAGAAGACGAACACGAAGACGTCGCCCAGGCCGTTGTAACCGAGCGGGTAGGGGCCGCCGGTGTACGCGACCCCCGAGAGGACCGACAGGATGCCGATGACCGCGATCGGCCAGCCACCCACCCAGATCAAGTACGCGCCGACGGCGACGGCGAGCGCGAACGTCGCGATCATCGCGTTGCGAACCGACTTCTCGTCGATGAGCCCCGCCTGCGTGACGCGCGTCGGCCCGAGGCGGTTCTCGTCGTCGGCGCCGCTCTTGAAGTCGAAGTAGTCGTTGGCGAGGTTCGTGCCGACCTGGATCAGCAGCGCGCCGACGAGGGCGGCCAGCGCCGGCAGCGCAGCGAACTTCCCGAGCGACGCAGCGATCGCGGTCCCGACGAGCACCGGTGCGGCGGCGGCCGGCAGCGTCTTGGGGCGAAAGGCCATCATCCACGAAGAGCCCGACATCACGACTCCTGCGGCGCGAACGACTCGAACATTGCGCGGCGCCGGCGGTAGGCCTCGTCCCGGTTCGTGCGTACGGTCACGACCGAGCAACCCGGCCTCTCGCGCGCCCGCTCCAGCGCATCGGCGAGCTCGGACGCGGTGGTGGGGCCCTCCCAGGCGACCCCGAATCCGGCGCAGATCGCCTGGTGGTCGATCGACTGGGCGGTGACGAAATGCTCGTCGTACATCGGTTGTATGCCGGCGACGGGCAGATGGTCGAAGATGGCTCCCCCGGCGTTGTCGACGACGACGAGGGTGAGATCGACCCCCAGCCTCCGGGCCGCGGCGAGCGACCCGATGTCGTGGGCGAACGCGACGTCGCCGATGAGGCAGGTCGTGCGGGGGCGGCTGCGCGCTACGCCGCTTGCGGTCGCGATGATCCCGTCGATCCCGTTCAACCCGCGGTTGCAGTGCACGACGATCGGCTCCTCGCGGCGCGGGGAGAACGCCTCGAATTCGCGCAGAGGCATCGAGCTCGAGACCACGATGGCCTCGCCGGCTCGAAGGGAAGCGACGGTCCGGTAGGCGACGCTCGCGTCGAAGAGCTCCTCTCCGGCAAGCTCGCTCGCCACATGCACCTGCGCCTGGTCGGCGAGCTCCTCGAGCCGCCGACCCCAGGCCGAGGGCCGCTTGTTCGCGGGGAGCCGCTTGCGAATGGCGTCGAAGAAGGCGTGCTCGTCGCAGACGAAATAGTCGGTGGCGTCATGGTTCGGGTCCCGGTCCCAGGTCGGTGCGACCACGATGCGGTGTGTATCGAGCGAGGCTTCCCACCGGGCGCTCGGCCAGTTCAGCGGCGGTCGTCCGACCCGCACGAGGACGTCGGGACGGATCGTCTCCGCGACGCTCGCATCACTCAGGATCACGTCGGGTGGGATGGTGCGGGCCGCCCATGGTCCCATCCGGAGCTGGCTCGTCGCCTCCGCGAAGACGGGGATTCCGAGGCGCTCGGCGACGTCGAACAGCGGCCCTGCGCAGGCGTCGCTCGGCAACGAACCGACGTAGATCGCGGGCCGAGTCGCACGCTCGAGGTGCGAGACGACCCGAGTGACCGATGGCGGATCGGGCAACACCACCGTAGTCGAGAAGACCGGTGGGTCGATGCGCGGCATGTCGAGTCGAGTCTCGGTCGGCTGCGGTTCGAGCGGTTTCTGAAAGGGGAAGTTGAGGTGGACCGGTCCGCGCTCGGACCGGGCGATCCCGACGGCACGGCTCGTCATCGTCCCGACGTAGCGAAGATCCGCCGGGCTCGCCGTCGGCAGCGCGAAATCGTGACTGAAGAGCACCTTGTCGCCGTAGAGACCGACCTGCCGCATCGACTGCGAAGCGCCGCTCTCACGGAGCGACGGGGGCCGGTCGGCGGTCAGGACGACGAGCGGAACGCCAGCTCGCTCCGCCTCGCAGATGGCGGGGAAATAGTTGGCCGTCGCGGTCCCCGACGTGCAGATCAGGGCGACCGGATTGCGCGTCTCGGCGGCGATCCCGAGGGCCACGAACGCGGCGGACCGCTCGTCGACGACGCTGATGTCGTCGATACGCGGGTGATCCGACGCGGCGGCGACCAGCGGAGTGGAGCGGGAGCCCGGGCTGATGACGATCGCCTCGACGCCGTTCTTCACGAGGCCGTCCACCGCGACGCGGGCCCACCGGACCGCCACGTTTCCTTCGCCGGCAGGGGTCGGTTTCATCCGTCACTCCAGCGTGCGCTGCCCCAGATCGATGCGAGCTTGAGGCGCACCTCGCGTTCCTCTGCTCCCGGCTCGCTCGCCGCGACGATCCCGGCGCCCGCGTAAGCCGCAGTCTCGCCCGATCGCGTCCGCATGCATCGGATCGCGACGGCGGCATCGAGCTCTCCCGGTTCGCACCAGCCGACGACGCCTGCGTAGAGCTCGCGATCGAACGGCTCGAGCTCGGCGACGAGCTTCTTCGCCGCGTCTCGTGGTGTGCCGCAGACGGCGGGAGTCGGGTGGAGCGCCGTGACGACCTCGAACGGAGATCCCCCCGCGCGCAGAAGCCCCGTCAACGGGGTTACGAGGTGGACCAGGTTCGGAAGCTTCAGGATCGACGGCCCGGTCGTCACATGGAGCTCGTCGCAACACTGTTGGAGCGTCGTTCGGAGCATGTCGACCACCGCCTGGTGCTCCGCGAGGTCCTTCGGAGAACTCAGCAACTGGTCGGCTCCTTCGGGCGCCGCCGTGCCGGCAATCGCGGCAGTCGAGACGGCGTTCCCCTCGACGCGGACCAGCCGCTCCGGCGTGGCGCCGACCCACGCCGTCCCGTCCGCGAACCCGCGCCCGTAAACGAAGGCGTCGGGGTTCGCTGCACAGAGGGCCGACAGAGTCGCGCCGATGTCGAGGGAGCGTTGGCGCACGTCCCGACGCGCGACCACGACCTTGGACACGAGGCCCGCATCGATCGCTCGGACTGCATCTGCGACCCGCGCGGAGTAGGCCGGATCTTCGGCGACCTCGACCGAACGCAGCGGTTCCCGTCTGCCGTCACGCAGGTTTCCATGGATCCGTTCGGGGCGCACGAACTCGACCCGGGAGCCGTCGAAGGAGAGCGTGAAGAACCCCGTGGCCGCCTGGTCCGGGAGCGCGTCGAAACGTTCCGCCACCCCGATGGCGAGCCGCTCGTCGCCTGCTGGCGTACACCAGTAGAACCACTCCTCGGCTTCCTCGATCAGCGACGGAATTGCGGGACTCATCATGCCCGCCACGATACCGGGCACGGTTTAATTTTCAATGATTTTTGAAAACTCGTTAGGTTGGTCGGCCGCGGGGAGGAAGAGCTCGATCACCGCCGTGTTTTCGCGACGATACGTCTTCGCGACGAGCCCGTTCCGCGCCTTCCACGGTCCATCGGGGACGAAGGCGTCCACGAGGGGTTGGCCGAGGAATACTCCCGAGGCGTCGTCCCCCTCGAAGAGGTCGATCGCCGGCGCCGCGGCGGCCGCCGGGCCGGCCTTCATCCACTCTCGAACGTGCTCGAGCCCTTTCGCTCCGTCGGTGGCGACCAGATAGTCAGGACCGACCGACACGTGCCACAGCGCCTCTCCTTCGGGAGACGTCCAGACCCATTCGCGCGGCCCTTCCTCGCTCCGGTTCGCCTGCAGGAGGCGGCCGGCGGAGAGCTGGGTCAGCTTGTCGAGAAACCTGGCTATCCCGTGCTCTTCGCGAAGCCCGACCCAGACGACTTCGCTCGCTGCATCGCCGGCGAGTAGCGCGGGCAGCGTCGGCTTTTCGGCGACGTCGTAGAGGGCGATGACGACGTTGCCCGTCAGCGCCGCGACCCCCTCGTCCCAGGGGTCGACCCGCAGCTCCGTTTTGGCCGTGGCGCGGGCCTCCTCGACCGCCGATCGCTGCGCAGGGGTGAGGAGTGTCGCGCCGAACGCGGCGAGCTTTTCGGGGTCGACGGAGAGCCGGAGCGCCCCGTGAACTCCGGTGCCGACGAGAGCTCCGGGCGTGGGAAGCGGACGAACGGGTTTCCCGAGCGTCTCCACGAATCGGGGTTCGGCGGGGTTCGGGTGCAGGACGAGCTCTACGTGGCGACCATCGACCGCGTTTCGTAGCTCGAAGTCGATGTGCGCGACCTGGTTCTGTGCACGCGCGAGGAGCTCTTTGCCGCGCTTCGAGTCGCGCTGTACGGCGGCGAGGAGCGAGCCCCAATCGGCACGGCCCCGCGCCGCGATTCCGTGGGGGTGGGTCATCTCGAGGGTCGGGCCTTCGGCCACTCGCCACGCTGCCTCGTCGGCCTTCGTCCCGGCGACCAGAGTATGCGATTGACCGGCCCCGGCGACGCAGAGTTCGCCGTCGCAGAAGTACCAGACGGGCCCTTCTTCGGGGAGCGAAGCCGTCGCACCGATGCCGGGGATCGACTCGAGCGCCGCGCGACTTTCGGCCGTGACCCACAGGTCCGCCGACGCGGGGATGGTGACGGGGCGCGGCTTCTCGCAGGCGCAGGAGAGCGCCAGGAAGAGCACGAGCAGGGAGATTTTGCGGGGGTGTGGCGACTTCACATGTAGATGGAGAACGAGCCCATGAAATACATGTTCGACGTGTCCGTGAGGTCGAGCTGGTAGCCGAGATCGACGCCCGCCGCGGCCGAGCGCCAGCCGGCGCCGAACGTCAGCAGTTGCTCTTCGAGGGCGCCGCGGTACATGTAGCCGGCGCGCAGCGGGACGATCTGCTGGATCAGAAACTCGGCGCCGATCCCCGCTTCGAGAGCTGGATCCGGCGCGGTCGTGAGGTTCACGCCGACGTCACCGCTCAACAGCAGGCCGACCTCGGTGCCGAACGAGACGCCGCCCGTGATGGTGGTGGGCGCGATTGCGGCGCACTCCGGTTTGGAGCACTGGTCGATGAGGTTCTGGCCGGCGATGCCGAAGTGGAGCTGGTCGGTCGCCTTCACGATGATGCCGGCGTCGAACGTCGGGCCGTTCATCAGCTCGACGTCGGTCTGCACGTCTTCACCGTCTTCGTTCTGCGTGGTGACCGTGTCCTTGAGGATCAACCAACGCCCGCCGAGGCCGATCGAGATACGGTCGGGGAGGACCGGGATCGCGAGCGCCACGCGGATGTCGTGCCCGCGAACGTCGCTGTCACCGTTGCCGAACTGGTAGGCGTAGCCGAGCCCCGCGGCGATACTGGGGTTGGTCTTGCTGTCGACGATCGCGGCGCTCAGGACGTTCGCGCTCGAGCTGTACTCGTAGGACCCTTCGACGGCGTACATTACGGCACGCGCCGCGCCGGCGGGGTTGTGGTAGATGGCGGAGCTTCCCGTCGCGACCGAGGTGAACGCCTCGCCCATCCCTCCCGATCGCACTCCCTGAGTGAACTCCTGCGCGGTGGCGCTGCTGCTCAGCAAGAGCGCACAAGCTGTCGCCACCAATCGTATCGCCGTGTTCCGGTCCATGGACTCTCCTCCGTCGCCTCGAACGCGTTCTATCCGCAACGGGGATCGGTAGCAAGAAGGAGCGGTCGGGGTCTCGGACCGGTGTATTCGAGCTACCTCAGTTGCCGCCCTGGACGACGTCCTGCTGCACGTCGAGCTTCTCCTGCTTCACTTCGTCACGGAGCTTCTCGGTGCGCGGTCCGGCTTCGGCGACGGGCTCGGGGTGGAAGCCGCTGAAATCGATGGTGCCATTACAGCGGATGTTCCAGTTTGCGCTGAGCGCCGGGTCGGAGAGGTCTTCCCAGTAGTTCATCGAAAGATCGAGCTGCCCCTGCACGTGGACCGAACTGACCTGCGCCGTCGCGTCGGGCCCTCCGTTGCGCACGATGTTGTTGTTCCGCAGGTACGATTCTTCGTTGAGCATCGAGCCCTCGACGTTCAGGGCGATGCCCTCGTTGTCGACGATGTTGGAGAACTCGATCTGAAGCAGCGCGTCGTTGCCCTGCAGGACGATCCCCTGACCGTTGTGGTGGATGTCGGTGTGTTTGATGACCGGATCGCGCCAGACCGTCGGCGGCGCAGGCGGGCGCGGGCAGTTCGTGATGCGGCCGCCGGCGCCGATGACCAGCACCCCGCGCTGGTTGTTGCGGATGACGGAGTCCTCGATCTCGAGCAGCGTCGCGCTGCGGGAGACCACGCCGTTCTGGAAGTCGTGGACGAGCGCGCGGCGGAACATCATCTGCGAGTCGGTGAGCGCCTGGATTCCGGCCTCCGGCTGGGTTCGCCCGGAGTCACCGACGCTTCCGTCGAGCACGACGTCGGTGATCTCGCCCGACGCGTTGGCGTCGAGCTCGATCGCGATCCGCGCGCTGTCGATGAAAGCGTTCTCGATGGAATTGCTGGGCCCTTTGAGTCGAAGGCCGGCCCAGCCCTGGTCGGTCATCGACGTGAACTGGATGGGGTTCTCCGTGGTACCGACAGCCTGCAGCGTGCCGAGCACCGTCAGGGAGACGGTGCCGTACGAACCGCGCGTGTCACCCTGGAGGAAGTTGCCCTTCACGGTGACGCCGGGATCGATCGTCAGCGTCTTGCCCTCGGCGACGGTCGTCGGCTCGAGCAGCGTGACTTCGCACTTCTTCCAGACCGCGTTTTCGTTGACCTGGCCTCCCTGGACGAAGAGTTGGCCCGGTTCACAGACCTTGTCCTCGAGGTTCGCTCGGCGGCACTGGAAGTCGGTCCCGTCGCAGCCGAGGTTCAGCTCGAAATTGCCCTTGCCGGTGTCCTGATAGGACATGAACGCGACCAGGTAGCGGCCGTCCTCTTCGATTTTCAGATTGATGGGTGGAGCCGCCAGCGAGTCTTCGCCGTCCTCGCTCTCGGCGAGTTTCGGGCCGGTGTTCTGACGGTCGGTGTACGGGCCGTAGACCGCCATGACGGTATCGAGCGAGCCGTCCGACGCGCGGTCGGCGGCGTCGCTCCCGGCGGTCGCGTCGAGGGCGATGCTGAGCTGCGCGCCGGCGTTGGCCTCGACGACGTAGGCGTAGACGCGAACTTTCGGATCGAACTCGCCCGAGATTTCGGCCTCGGGGCCCACGGCGTCGATCACTTTGGCGCCACGGCCGAGGTCGCTCTTGCCGTCGGCGTTCACGACCTCCATGTCGATGCCGCCCTTCGCGTTTTCTGCGCCCTCACCACACGCCGCGAGGCTCGATGCGAGCGCCAGACCTGTCAGAACCGCCTTCGTCTTTCTCATTCGCGTCATTTCCACTCTCTCTCTCCAAAGAAACCGCCACCACAGCGGGGAACGGCGTGTGTCCAAGCAACGTTCGTTCCACGATTGCCAACGACCGCAGCATGCGGCTCCCGGCCACGTGAGCGGATCGATTCACCAGAAATCGTGGCATTCAGGCTACAGTTGGCACCCGCAACTGGCGAATCGATTCGCCGGTGCGGGAGGAACCATGGCGAGCGATACCTCCGCCGCCGAACTTTCGCGACCTCGTCGACGGAAGTTTCAGACTCTTTGAGGTCGAGACGACGACTCGGAAGACGCCGCAGGGCCGCTCCGCATGGTCACGACAGAACGCTCTCGACGACCCCGAGCCAGTTTCGGTGGGTGACGCGGGCGAGGTCCTGGCCGTCGAAGCCGGCGTCGCGCAGGGCTGAGACGACTTTCGGAAGCTCGGCGGCATCGGCGAGGTCGGCCGGCATCGGGGCACCGTCGAAATCCGAGCCGAGCGCGACGTGTTCGACGCCGATGCGGTCGGCGACGTAGCGGACGTGCCGGACGATGTCGTCGATCGTCGCCGGACCTTCGGGGTCGATCGACGCCCGCAGGTCATTCTTGAAGAACGTGATGCCGACGACGCCGCCCGATTCAGCGACGGCATCGAGCTGGCGATCCGTCAGGTTCCGGGGTTTCGGACAGAGCGCGTGCGCGGCGGTGTGGGTGCAGACGAGCGGGTGGCTCGTGAGCTCGGCGACGTCCCAGAAGCCCTTCTCGTTCATGTGGGCGAGGTCGATGACGATCCCCATCCCGTCGCACGCCCGCACCAGGACGCGTCCTGCTTCGGTCAGCCCCGGCCCGATGTCGGGCGAGGCGGGGTAGGCGAACGGAACGCCCGTTCCGAAGGCGTTGGGCCGGCTCCAGACCGGGCCGATCGAGCGGAGTCCACGGTCGTACCACGCTTCGAGGTTGTCGAGGTCGGGGTCGACCGCCTCGGCGCCTTCGAAGTGTGCGATCGCGACCATCGTGTCGGGGCCGAGCGCGTCCAGGTCCGACGCCGTGCGCGCGAGGATGAACGCACCGCCCGAGTCGCGCTCGGTCGCCTCGAGCCGCTCGAACATCTCGTCACAGAACTGGAAGCAGGCTTCGTGGGGGACTTCGGGAGCGAGGTCGACCCGGAAGCCGTCTTCGGTACGGTGGAAATTCTTCCCCCGCGGGTCCCAGTCCGTCTCGACCCACGGGCAGATCGCGAAGAAGCCGCCCACGAAGCCCCCCTGCCGCGCTCGCGGGAGGTCGAGATGCCCCGAGGTCGCACGCTCCAGGAAGGTCCAGTCGCTCCGGTCCGTGCGGGATGTCCATCGAGTGACCGCGTCGTTGTGGCCGTCGAAAATCGAACCTGTCTCGAGCATCTCTCCTCCTTTCGCCGCCGACGGAAGCGCGGCCGTCCGCCGCCGCACCGTAGCGCGAGTGTCCCCGGCACGGAATGACGAACCTCCGCGATGTCTGGTAGAAGTCCCGCCATGATGAACCGAACGCTCTTGATACTCGTCTTGATGCTCTTCTCCTCGTCGGTCCTCGCCCAGACCAACGGCGGGGATGCGCCGGGAGCCGAAGAGCCGGTGCCCGAGGAGGTAGTCGCCGACCTGACCGGCGACGCAGTTCGCGACGTCATCGCGCGCATCCCGGAGCTGTCCGCCGTGCAGGTCGAGCAGGGAGCGGGCGTGGTGACTCTCACCGGGTCCGTGGCGCGGACCGAGATGCGATCCGCGGCGGAGACGCTCGCCTCGAAGATCGACGGCGTGCTCTGGGTCGACAACAGAATCCGAGTGACCGACGGCACCGAGGAAGGCGAGGCGGAGGACGATCCAAACGCTGCAGACGCCGCCATAAGGGAACGTATCGAAAGCGTTTTCTCGAACGTTCCCGACCTGCAGAACGTCACGGTGTCGGTGCGCTCCGGGGTGGTGCGCCTGCAAGGGAGCGTGCTCTCCGAGAGCGCGCTGACGAAGGCCGAAGAGCTGGCACGTTCCACCGACGGCGTCGTCTACGTCGACAACGATCTGGAGGAGGCACGGGACGTCCAAGAGCGTATCTCGCCGGCGCTCAAGAAGGCGCGCGAAGTCTTGTCGGACTTCATCGCGACGCTCCCCCTCTTCGCCGTAGCCATCGTCATCCTCTTCGTATTTTCGGTGATCGCGCGGCTCGTGTCGCAGAGCGGTTGGCTCTTCCGGCGCCTGGACGACAAGCCGCTGATTCAGGGGATCGTCCGGCAGCTCGTCTGGGTGGTGATTCTGGGCGCGGGCGTCGTCCTGATCCTGGAGCTCTTCTCGCTGACGGCCCTCGTCAGCGCCGTCCTGGGGACGGCGGGGGTGGCCGGTCTCGCCATCGGTTTCGCGTTCAAGGACATCGTCGAAAACTACCTGGCGAGCCTGATGCTCAGCGTCCGGCAGCCCTTCGCGAAGAACGACATCGTCAAGATCGACGATCAGATGGGGAAGGTCGTCCGTCTGTCGACGCGTGACACGGTGCTGATGACGCTCGACGGCAACCACCTGCGGTTGCCGAACGCGATGGTGTTCAAGGCGATCATCCTCAACTACAGCCGGAACCCGCTGCGTAGGTTCGACTTCGTCGTCGGCGTCGGGGTGGGCGAGGACCTCGCCGAGACGATGACGCTGGGGCTCGAGACGGTGAAGGAGACCAAAGGCATCCTCGACGATCCGAAGGCGTTCGTCGTGGTGGAAGCGCTCGGTGACTTCACCGTCGATCTGCATTTCTACGCGTGGGTGAACCAGAGCGAGACGGACTTCATGGCGGCGAAGAGCTCGGCGATCCGTCGCGTGAAGGAAGTGTTCGACGATGCGGCGATCGACATGCCGGAGCCGACGCAACGCATCCTGCACACGACGTGGGAGCCACCGCAGCCGAAGCCGCGACGGACGACGCCCGTGCACGATGACATCGAGGCGCCGGTCACCGAGCAGATCGACGACCAGATCGAACGGGACCGTCTGGTGAGTGACGAGCCCGACCTTCTTCGTCCGGACGCGAAGTGAAGCGCCTTCTGGTAGCCGGCGGCATCGTCTGCGCCGTGGGGCTGCTGCTCCTGACGATCCACGTGCTCGACGTGCTCGGGGACGCGGGGGCGTTCGACGGCGAGGTCACCCCCCGCGGCCCCGAACCGGTGCGCGTCATCGACGGGTTCGTCGGCGGGACCGAAGACATCGTCTTCCGCTCGGGCCGTCGGGAGCTCTTCGTCTCGTCGGCAGACTTCCGCAATCCCTCCGTTCGCGGGGCCATCTACCTCGTGAGTCCGGGGTCCGACGGGCCTCCGCGAGACGTCACCCCGCCGCTCGACTCCCCCTTTGCCCCCCATGGGATCGACCTGTGGGCCGACGCCGAAGGCGAGCGGCTCTTCGTGGTGAACCACCGGCGAGGGTCGGGCTTCACCCCCTCGGCCGACGAGCTCGGCGAGGCGGTCCACACGATCGAGGTGTTCGACGTCGCGCCGGATGGGGCGTTGACCCACGCCGAATCGATCGTCGACCCCGCCCTTCATTCCCCCAACGACGTCGCCGCGACGGGTCGCCGGACCTTCTACGTCACGAACGACCACGGGACCGACCCTGGTTTCTTTCGCGCGTTCGAGGACTGGCTGCGCCTCCCGCTCGGGAACGTGGTCCACTACGACGGAGGGCAATTTCGTGTCGCCTGGAGCGGGACCCGCTACGCGAATGGGATCGCGCATCATCCCGAGGACGGAACGATCCTCGTCGCGGAGACGACGGCAGGAGTCGTGACCATCTTCGAGCCCCGGGAGGACGGCACGCTCGAGCTGGTCACGCGAGGACCGCACTTCATCGGCGCGGACAATCTGGACGTCGACGCTTCGGGCGCCGTCTGGGTCGGCGCTCACCCGCGGCTGCTCGACTTCGTGGCCTACGCCGAAGATCCTACGAAAGCTTCGCCGTCCGCCGTGCATCGCTTCTGGGGTCAGGGTGGACGCATGGAGGACGTCTGGATCGGAACCGGCCGCGATACCTCGGCGTCTTCGGTCGCCGCTCTGGGCGCCGACCACCTCGTCGTCGGCTTCGTCTTCGAGCCGCGCCTGGTCGTCTTCTCGGCGCGAGATCTGTCGCTCCCCTGAGCCGCGGGCGGCGCCCATCGTTTCTGCACAAATTCTCCTCGGCGATTCCGTCGGCCATTCAACCGCTCTGCAAGAGAGCTGCGTAAGGTTGGTTCGTCGATGCAAAACGGAGGAGAAGATGTCGCAGATTCAAGAGATGGCGATCGTGATGGCATGTGTTGCGCTTACCGGCGTGGCGGCGAACGAACTGATGGGGAGTAGCGACGGCGTGGCGGAGGTCGCCGCCGTGGAAGTGCCCGAGCCGGTCGAACTCGAGGAGGTGCCGCTCGTCGATGAGCCTTCGGAGAAAGAGGCGTCCGGCCCGCTCCGGGTGGAGTTCGTGACCTCCGGGTCGCTCGCGGGGCCGAGCGAGGTGTTTGCCCGGCTGGAGGTCGCCCCCCGAGATCGGGCGGTGCAGGGGGTGGAGTTGGTGCTGGAACCTGCCGCGGGCGTAGCGATCGAAGACATCCTCGACGAGCGCGGAAAGATCGAGGGGCGCTCTGCCACCATCGCGCTCGGCGATCTGGCGATGCCCACCACAGTCGTCTTGAAGCTCCGCGCGGACGATGCCAGCGGCGAGCTCCAGCCGACCATTCGGTACCGCGACCCGGCGTCGGGCACGACGTCGATCGATCACGCGGGGAGCTGGTCGGTCTCCGGTGTCTCGCAGAAGGCGGAGGTCCTCGTCGACGTACGGCGTGCCTACACCGAGCACGCCCTCACCGAGGGGCGCTCGCTGATGGAGGCGGGCGACTACTCCGACGCACTCGAGCTCGTCCGGTCGGCACAGGCGGCGAACGTCGAGACTGGAATGTCGATGCGGGTGGCGGGAAAGCTTCGCGTCGAACAACGAGACCTCGAGAGCCTCGAAGGGGAGATTCGCGAGGCGATGAAGCCACGAAAGAAGGTCCGTCGCGTCGAGAAAAAGCCGACGATCGAGATCATGAATCTGAACTGAAGCCAGCGGGTGCCGAACCGGCCCAACTCACCCCGAGAGGGTTTACCTTTGACCGCATGGCACTATACTCGCGCCCATGCGCACTCTCCTCGTCTTCGTCCTCCTGATCGCGGCTTGTTTCGCGCCCGGGGTGGCTTTTGCCCAGGACGCACTCCCGGCGGCGATCCTCAACTTCGAGGGTGAGAACGTTCCCGAGGAGATGACGAGCACGCTCAGTTCGATCGTTCGCAACGAAGCGATGCAGATCGACAAGTACCGGGTCACCAACCAGTTTCCCATTCGTCTGAGCGAAGTGCTCGCCGTCCTGGGATGCAGCAAAGAGAGCCCCTCGTGCCTGCAGCAGGTCGCCGAGCACGCCGAGGTTCGTGTGCTCATCTTCGGTGACGTGGAGCAGACGTCCGAGACGTACAAACTGTCGCTCAGCATCTTCGACTCCGAGACGGGACGGATGCTCAACACGTTGTCGCGCACCGTCACGGAGACCGAAGATCCGATGGTCTCGTTCCGCAAAGAGATCGAGACGTTCTTCGCCGAGGAGCGGGGCGAAGCGCGGACGCAGATCCGAATCGGTTCGAACGTCGATGGCGCCGAGGTTCGCATCGACGAGGTCTTCGTCGGGGTCACCCCGATCGAGCGGAAGGGCCTCCCGGCCGGAAACTACCTCATCGTGGTGAGTCACCCCTCGTACACGAGTTACCGCGAGACGGTGCAGTTGCGCCGCGGCGGCTCGATCGAGCTGTGGGCGGAGCTGATGCCCGTCTCCGAAGAGGTCGCCGCCACCGCTCCCGCCCCGGAGGCGACGAAGCCCGCACCGGCCGACACCGGGCTCACCGCGACCGACACCCGGCGCGACGACGGCCCCCGCTGGGGCCCGATCCTCACTGTCGGGTTCGGGGGCGCCGCCCTCGTCACCTCGGCAGTGTTCGGCATCGCCCTCGAGTCCGTCGAGCGCACGGTCGAAGAGGAGAGCCGCCAGGGGACCCTCACCGCGGAACGCTACGACGAGCTCAGCCGCCGCGGCCGCAATTTTCAACTCGCCCACCACGTGCTCCTCGGCGTAGGCGCAGCGGCGACCGTCGGGGGAATGATCTGGCTCGTGTGGAACGGCGACGACGGCGCCGCCGACCCGGAAGTGTCACTCGGGGTCTCGCCAGCAGGGCTCGACGCCCGGGTCAGGTGGTAAGATGGCACGAGTTCTACTGGTCGACGACGACGCCAACCTGCGGGAGGTCTACGAGACGCTCCTCACCGCTCTCGGGCACGACGTGACGACCGTCGCGGACGGGCAGGCCGCCATCCAGTGGCTGCTCGACAACGACCACCCCGACCTCGTCCTGATGGACATGGAGATGCCGCTGATGAACGGCGTGGAGGCGACGCGAAAGATCCGCGAGCGCGAAGAGCTCCGCGACCTGATGGTCGTACTCCTCACCAGCCACCAGCAGCCGGAGAACGTCGGCGAAGGGCTCGCCAGCGGTGCCGACGCCTACGTCGTGAAGCCTGCCTCGCCCGAGGACGTCGTCCAGGAATTGCAGCTGATCCTCGGGAGTGCCACAGGGTGAGACGTCGCCGTTCGCTGCAGGTAGCCCTCGTCGCTCTGCTCGTCGCGATCACCACGACCGCTGGCTCGCAGACCCGCGAGCTCACGTCGACCGACCGGTTGGCGCTCCTCTACACCTCCCAGCTCAACTTCACCCGCGAGGGTGATCCGCTCGTCCGCGTGATGATCGTCGACGGCAAGAAGACGTTCGAGTTCACGCCCGACGAGACGATCCGCGTCCTCCCGATCGGTGAAGGGGGCCCCGAGGTCGAGCTCCCCGGCAAAGTGAAGTACACGGTCGAGGTCTCCAACACCGACTCTGGAAAGTACCGGCATCTCGTGGTCGTCGACCAGATCCCCGTCGCCGAGCGCGCGCGTGTCCCCGGTGTCGAGAACACGTGGGCACAGCGCGGATACATCCCGGAGAAGGTCGAGGTCGGCGGCCTCTTCGCGGTCTCCGGCCAGGTCTTCGATTCCCGCGCCATCCTCGTCGGTGTCGCCGGCACCGACGACCTCGGCAAAGCCCGCAAGATCAAACAGACGCTCGAATCGAAGTTCGGCATCCGTGGCTCGATCCACTCCGAGGCGGTCGAGTATCCCTCCGCGACGATCGAACTGTCGGGCGGCGGGATCGAGACGAAAGTCCGCGCGCGCGACGTCCTGTGGGTCGGTGCCCGGAGCGGACGCGAACAGAACATCACCTACACGGTCCCCGGCGTGCCGCGCTCGTACGGCAAAGGCGAGGAGACCCGCAAGTATACCGGCACGCTCGTCTTCGCCCCCGACAAGGAGGGCAAGCTCGTCGCGATGGTGAGCCTCGGGGCCGAGCGCCTGTTGCAAGGTGTCGTCCCGGCCGAGATCTTCGCCAGCGCACCGCCGGCCGCGCTGCAGGCCCAGTCGATCGCCGCGCGCAACGAGATCTTCTCCGCGATCGGCGTGCGAAACCTCGCCGATCCCTACATGCTGCGCGGTGACGTCATGGATCAGGTCTACGGCGGCAGCGGCGTCGAAGACTCGCGCACCACGGCCGCCGTCAAGGCGACCCGGGGCAAGGTGATGTTCTACGGCAAGGAGATCGTCCACGCTTTCTACAGCTCGAACTCCGGTGGCCACACCGAGTCGAACGAGAACGTCTGGGACATGCAGCCACGCCCCTACCTGCGGGGAAAGGTCGACGCGCCCGGCGGTACGTACCCCGCGAAGTTCGCCGACGGTGTCGGTGCCGACGAGCTCGACGCCTTCCTCGACGCCGACTATCCCGCCTACAGCAAGACCGCCCCCGTCAGCAGCACGAAGCACTACCGTTGGTCGAAGACCGTCGACGCGAGCACCGCCGAAAAGTGGCTCCGCGAGAACGTCGACGACGTCGGCTCGATCCGCGACGTGAAGATCGTGTCGCGCGGCGTCTCCGGCCGCGTCAAACGTCTCGAGATCGAGGGGACGAAAGGCAAGGCCGTCGTGGAGCGCGAGCTCAACGTCCGCCGCATGTTCGGCGGCCTCAAGAGCGGCCTCTTCACGATGAAGATCACGAAGTCGCAAGGTAAGGCGACGAAGTTCGCCTTCGAAGGCGCCGGGTTCGGCCACGGCGTCGGGATGTGCCAGACGGGCGCAACCGGGATGGCCGACCAGGGGAAGAGCGCCGAACAGATCCTCGAGCACTACTACACCGGCATCGACGTCCGAAAGCTCTACTGACGGGCCGGTCGACCGCGTAACCAGTGGCGCGCAGGCGCCTCTCTGTGCGATGCTGCTCGCACCATGTCCAGCCACGACCTCATCGGACGCGACGACGCTCTCACCCGAGTGCTCGAAGCGCTCCCCTCCGAAGCCCTCGTCACGCTCCGTGGTCCGGGAGGGGTCGGGAAGACCACGCTTTCGCGCGCCGTCGCGGCGGCCACCGAGGCGCTCTTCGTCGAGCTCGACGGCTGTCACAGTTACGAGGACGCGGTCGCGGCCCTCGCCGCTGCTCTCCCCGACGAGGTCCCGGCCTCCGACTTCGAGACGATCTGTACCGGGCTCGCCGACGCCGGAGTCGTGATCCTCGACAATGCCGAACACATTGTCGACGAAGTCGCGCGGCTCGTCCGTAGCCTCCTCGACGCCGACCGGCACCCGCGGCTCCTCGTCACCTCGCGTGAGCCGCTGCGGCTGCCCGAGGAGGTCGTCGTCGATCTCACTCCCCTCGCCGAAGAAGACGGCGAGGCGCTCTTCGAACTCCGCGCGCGAGAAGTGCTCTCCGACTTCGAGGTCGGTCCTGAAAATCGATCTGCGGTGCGCGACATCCTCCGGCTCGTCGACGGGCTGCCGCTCGCGATCGAGCTCGCCGCGGCGCGGGTCCGCATCCTCACCCCCGCGATGATCGCCGAACGGATCGAGCGACGAATGCAGCTCCTGCGCAGCAAGACGGAGAGAGTGGAGCGCCACGCGACCCTCGACGCGTGCGTCGGGTGGTCGTTCGACCTCCTCGACCCGAAGGAACAGTCGGTCCTCGAACAGATTGCGATCTTTCGCGGGCGTTTCGGAATCCGTGATGCCGAAGAGGTGGTCGAAGTCGAGGAGTGGGTCGGCGACACACTCGAGTCCCTGGTGGAGAAGTCCCTGCTGCGCATCGAGCGCGCGGGCCAGGTCGAGTTCGTACCCTACGAGGGGGTCCGCCGGTTCGTGCAACAGCGGACCGAATTCGACGCGGACCTCGTACGACGCTACGCCCGCCATTTCGAGACCCGGATGAGCGAGCCCGACGTCGGGGCCGCCGAGCTGCGCGACGTCATTCACGCCTGGGAGCTCGCCCGCCTGCTCGACTTCGGCGTCGCCGTCGATCTGCTCATCGCCGCTCGACAGCGCCTCACGCGCGGAGGGTACCTGCCGCGCGTCTTCCAGATGATCGACGAGGCGTTGGTCCACCCCGACCTCGACCGGCGCAACGAAGCGCTGCTGCAGGCATGCCTGGCCAGTTGCCACTACGCCTGCATGGATTTCGAGGCGATGGCCGAAGCGCTCGACCGCGCCGAAGAGCTGACCCGCGAGGGGGACTGGCCCGAGATTCGGGCTCGCATCATCCTCACCCGCGCCGTTCGACTCCACGAGCTCGACCGCGCGGAAGAAGCCGAGGAGCGCCTCGCCGTCGCCCGGGAGTTCATCGACCGGGTCTCCCCCGAACTGCGGACCCACATCCTGGGCGCGAGCGGGCTCGCGGCCGTCAAGCGCCGCGCCAACGCCGAAGCGATCCGCTACCTCGAACGCGCCGTGAACAGCGCGCGGCTCGAAGAGCAGTTCGTGCTCGAAGCCCGGGCATCGAGCTGGTGCGCCCTCGCCTATTTCGCCGATGGACAGCATGCCCGGGGCGTCTCGTATCTCGAGTCGACCCTCGACATGTTCGACCGGGTGAACGACTCGGTCTCCAAAGCCCAGACGATGCTCACCCTCGCGCAGGCCGTGTCGAGAGAAGACCCGGAGCGCTCGAAGAAGCTGGCCTACGAGGCCCGCGAGGCTGCGTCCCGCTCGGGGCTTCGTTACCAGGCGGCTCTCTGCGACATCCTCATCGCCCGACACGACCCTTCCCCTGCGGCCGTCCCACTGCTGCGAAAGACGCTCTCCACCTTCACGCATCGGGTGGTGACCAACGACAGGTGGTCGGCCTGGTTCGCCCTCGTCTTGAAGCTTCACGAGTTGGGCGACAGCCGGGTCGCGCTCACCGAGATGGCGAGGTTCGTCGAAACCGTCGTGGAGCACGGCGACGAACGCCTCGCGGCGAGGCTGCGTCGCTACCACGCGGTCTTGAGCTCCGTCGCCGGAGCGCGCGAAGAGGCGATGGCACTTCTCGCCGACGATCCCGACTTCGCCGCAGTCTTTCGCGGGGAAGCTGCCGACGTCGACGCCGAAGACGATGCCTATTTCGGGCTCGTCCTCGACTTTCAGCCGAGCCCGGGCGAGCTCTGGCGTGAGCTGAACCGGGAGAGCAGCAACCGCGTCGACGTCCTCGGCGACTCCGCCGGGCTCGTGTTGCCGACCGGCGAGACCGTCGACCTCGAGTCGCGCTACGTGCTGCGGCGGCTGTTTCGCGCGCTGTTGGAGGCACGTCGCGAGAGCGCGGGCGCCGCGCTGACGCTCGACGATCTGATGCAGGCCGGATGGCCGGACGAATCGATGACCTACGAGAGCGGAACGCGCCGCGTTTACAGCGCGATTCGGAACCTTCGAAAGCTGGGCCTCGAAGAGATCGTCCTGACGGCCGAAGACGGATACCTGCTGTCGCCCGACGTCGAATTCGCGAACCGCTAGCGGGTCTGGAAAGGGTGCCCTGGCAGCTCTACCCGTAGCTCGCGTCCATCCAGTTCCACCACGGTCCCGGGGTCGTTGTGGTCGCGTTTGACGTATGCGAGCGCGATGGCGGAACCGAGCGCCGGGGAGAAGGTCGTGCTGCGGACCGTGCCGACCTTCTTGCCGTCGCGCTGCAAGGTGGCGCCGACATCGATGGGCGCGTCGTCCTCGGCGATCAGCGTTCGCAGGAGCTTCGCGGGGGTCCCCAGCGTGTCGAGCCGCGCGATGATCTCCTGGCCGACGTAGCAACCTTTGTCGTAGCTGATCGCGTGATCGAGGTCTGCTTCGAGCGGGATCACCTTCTCGTCGAGCTCCGCGCCCCATCGCGCTTTCCCCGCCTCGATCCGGAGCGCCTCCGCCGCCGCTTCGTCGAGCGACGGCAGGTCGAGGCGTTCGGTCGTCGCATCTTCGGCCGCGACGTCGACCCAGAGCTCCCAGGCGGGGACGCCGTAAGTGTCGAGCCGCTGCACCAGAACGTCCCGCCCCGCGAACGTCCCCCAGGTCATGTGGTTGGCAGGGAGTTCTCGGAGCGCTCCGGCGAGCTCGGCGTGCGCTTCGATCGCGTCGGCGGCGTCGGGACCGACGACGCAAATGCGCCCGGTTCGCGCGGTACGGTCCACGAACTTCGCGTCCTCGGTGATGACGTTCGCTCGAAAGAGGCTCGCGGCGTCGCCGACTAGCCCCGGCTCGAAGTCCATCAGCAGGAGCTCGACGGCGTGTGCGATCCGCATCTCGCACTGCAGACGGCCCGTCGCGTTGACCGCCGCGCTCTGCTGCCCGGCACCCGGCGCCGCCAGCCGGAACACGTCGCTCGTCACGACACCCTGCAACAGGGGGACGACGTCCTCACCGGTGCCGACCAGGGTTCCGCGCCCCGTCCTCGAAAGGACCGCGCTTCCGCTCGTCGCGACATCGTATGAAGCTCGCCAGTTCGTCACCCGTTTTCTCCGCACCCGTCACCCGTGATATAACGTTCGCCAGCCGAACGCACCAGCACGACAATCCAACGAGATGAGGGCTCTACCATGCGCAAATCACTCTTCGCAGCCATCGCGCTCGTCGTCTTCCCGCTCGCCGTCGGCGCGATCCCGAAGACGGACGCCACCTACGTCGCGGTGAAGTCCGACGCCGAGAACCAGAAGCTGATCGACGCCGGCATCGAGGGCGCCGTCGAGGACATGTCGTTCATCACGCGACCCATTGCTCGCAAGAAGCTCGGGAACACGAACATCGCGTCCAAACAGATCTCGGTGAAGATGTCGGGGAAGAAGCTGACGATTCAACACGACGACCGCGCCGAGGTGTCGTCGAAGCCCGACGGGAAATCGTTCACCTGGAAGCGCGAAGACGGCGAACCGTTTCAGGTCTCCCAGGCCGCGACCGACGACACGGTGACGCAGGTCTACGCCGCCGACGACGGCAAGAAGACGATGACGTACAAGTTCTCCGAGGACATGAAGAAGATGACCCTCGACGTCAAAGTCGAGAGCCCCAAGCTCGCCGCCCCCCTCGAGTACTCGATCCTGTACGCCAAGAAGTAGTCGGACCCGCAACCGGTTCGGCGACCGCTCAGTCGATGACGATCTCGTCGAGCCCCTCGGCGGGTTCCGGCCAGTGCATCTCGACGGATTCGAGCGTCTGGCGCACCAGGGTCGAGATCGCGTAGTTGCGGAACCATTTCCGATCGGCAGGGATGACGTACCAGGGGGCGTAGTCGGTCGAGGTTTCGACCAGCGCTTCCTGGAAAGCGTCCATGTAGTCGTCCCACCTCGCTCGCTCCTTCAGATCGCCCGGATCGAACTTCCAGTGCTTCTCGGCGTTGTCGAGACGCTCCTGCAGCCGCTCCTTCTGCTCGTCCTTCGAGATGTGGAGCATGATCTTGACGATCATCGTCCCTTCGTCGGCGAGAAGCTTCTCGAAGTTGCGGATATGCTCGTAGCGGGCGCGCCAGCGCTCCTCAGGGACGATGTCGTGGACGCGGACGACCAGGACGTCCTCGTAGTGCGAGCGGTTGAAGATGGTGATGTGGCCGGCGCGCGGAGTGTGCTGATGGATGCGCCAGAGGAAATCGTGGTCGAGCTCGAGGGAAGTCGGTCGCTTGAACGCGACCGTATGGACCCCTTGCGGGTTGAGGGGGCCGAACGTCTTTCGGATCGCGCCGTCCTTACCGCCGGTGTCGAGGGCTTGAAGCACGATGAGGAGCTTGTGCTTGTGCTCCGCCCACATCTTGTACTGCAGGGAATCGAGCGCTCGGACGTTCGCGCGGTGCTGCGCCTCGGCGTCTTCGCGCTCGATCTTCGACCCGTCCGCGATGCGGCGGGTCCGTGTTTCGATGTTGCGAAGGTCGAAATCGTCGGGGTCGACTCGTAGCCAGTCGGGGTAGCGCATCGGGGCCTCGGGGTTGCTGGAAACCGTGATGATACACCGCCGACCCGTCGCCGCGAAGCGCGGCGCGTCGACCGACACCCGCCGGCTCGAGGCCCGGCTCATGGTTGCAGGTTCTTGCCCCGCGACCTAGCCTCACCGAATCCCCACGTGGAGGTTTTCATGCGTCATCTCACTCTCGCTCTCGCCATCCTCGCCTTCGGTTGCGCCGGGCTGCAGAAGAAGAACGAAGCCGAAGATCCCGAAGCGAACATCATCCAGGTCGACGTCTCGGTCGAGGGCCTCAAGGAAGAAGAAGAGAACGAACTCGAGAAGAAGATCGCGGAGATCGACGGGGTCTACAACATCCGGCGTGACCCGATGGGGCAAGCGACGGTGTACACCTTCGAATACGATGGGGACTTCGACCGGCTCCGCAACCGGATCGAATCGATCGAATACCCCGGCCTACGGCGCCAGCGCGTCGTCGCCAACCTCCAGTACGTCGGTTACGACAACCGCTCGCCGCTCATCGACGTGATCAGCCCCAACACCGAGGAGGTGATCACGGAGACCTCGATCCCGTTCGTCGTCGAGGTGAAAGACACCGACGTCGACACCGTGACGATCCACGGCGTGGCGGCGAAGGAGACGAAGCCGAGCATCTACGAGGCGACGGTCGACGTGCCCGAAGGGGAGCAGGAGATCGAGATCGTCGCGGTCGACCAGGCGGGGAACGAGTCACGAGAGAAGGTGAACCTCAACGTCGACACGACCCCGCCCGAGCTCGAAGCGACGGTGAAGGTCGTGGTCGAAGGGAAGACGGAGCGAGGCTCTCAGGTCTTCGTCGACGGAAAGGAGGCCGACGTGAGCATGACGGGAAGCTGGCGCATCGAGCTGCAGGTGAAGAAGGGCCAGAAGACGGTCGAGGTCGTGGCGATCGACGAGGCGGGTAACAAGCGCACGGAACAGAAGTCGATCGGACTGTGAAGACGCGACTCTTCTTCGAGGTGACGTCGGCGGCGTACGACTTTCTGACCAACCAGAGCCTCTGGTGGGAGCAGATCGCGTCGGTGCGAGACCACGTCCCCGACCCGGAGTCGGTACAGCGCATCCTCGACATCGGTTGTGGCCCGGGGTCCTCGGCGTTCGTCCTCGCGCAGCGATTTCCGGAGGCGGAAGTGGTCGGTGTCGACTTTTCGCGGCGGATGATCGCTCGGGCGCGCCGTCACCACGGCAGGCTGTTTCCGGAGCTCCGAAACGTCAGGTTCGAAGTCGGTGACGCGACCGACCTTCGCTTCGACGCCGGCGAGTTCGACCTCGTCGTCGGCCACAGCTTTCTCTACCTGGTCCCCCAACGGCAGCGGGTCCTCGAGGAGCTTCGTCGGGTGCTCGGTCAGGGGGGCCGGTTGGTGCTCCTCGAACCGAATCGACGCGGGGATCTCCTCGCCGCGAACCGCCGACGCTACGGGCGGGACTATGCACGAGCCGGACGCATCGAGGTCGCCCGGTTCCAGGCTTCGATGGTCGCCTGGCGTTTCGTCAGCGGAAACGTCGGCCGGCTCGATGCGGGCGAGGTACATCGGTGGCTGCTCGAGGCCGGCTTCGACGACGCGGCGGTCGTCGACACCCTGGGAGGGCTCGGGATGCATTGCATCGGGGTCGTCGGATGAGAGGTTGGATTGCGGTCCTGATTCTACTGGCGACGGGGTGTCCGTCGCGAAGCCCCGAGCTCGTCCGCGAAGAGGCAGCGCGTCTGTTGTTGCCGACGAGATCACCGCAATATCAGCGAATGGTGGAGATCGCCCGAGGCCCCGTGCGCGAGGGGGAGCTGCAGACGGAACGGGAGCACTTGTTGCTCTACCTGCGCGCCGGTGATCGGCGCCGGCTATTGTTGAGGTTCCCTCGCGCCGAGCACGCGCATGGCTGTCATACCGAGGCGACGGAGGGGACGTGGGAGGGGATGAGTCGCGACGAAGAGTCGACGTGGTGGATCTTCCACGACGCCGATGACGCGATGGCGCTCGAGTTCGGCGATTTCGGTGTCACCGGCTATTTCTGGGACGACGAGAACGATTGCGTCGTCTCGCTTCCGGCGTTTCCGGAGTACTTCCCCGGTGCCCCTCCCGGCTCCGTCTTCGGCGCCGACGACACCCCGCTGGGGGTTCCGGCGACTCTCTCGTGGGACTACCCGGCTGGCGCCGGCCAGGGTCGGGTGCACGGGGACCGTGAGCTCGAGATCGTTCAGAGTTCACCGGGTCCCGAACTCGTGGTGGTCGATCGCGACCTCGTCTCGATCGAGAGTTCCGATGGCCGAGCGCTCTTCCGGATGGACATCGAACCCCCGACCGAGTCGCCGTGCCCGTTCGCCGAGGTCGCAACCTTCCGTCGCGCCGACGGTGTCCCCTATGTCGTGGCGTCTCTCGAGGCCGAGGCCGAGGAGAGCTGCAAGGGCGGGGTGGGGGAGGCCTCTTTCATGGCGTATGTCGTCGCGATCTGGAACGAGCCGTCGAAGAGTTTTCGCGTGGTGCACCGCCAGACCGAACGCTACGTTTCGGAGCGGGTCGGTGGACCCTGGACGTTTCAGAGCACCGAGGACGTCGTCTTCGAACAGCCCGAAGGGCGCATCGTGAAGCACCTCGAGCACGAGATCGTCAACACGTTCGACGACGCGATGCGCTGCCTCGACCGTGACGGAGGGAGCGGCGTCTGCCTGCACGAAGAGGGTTGCTCCGCCGGCGAGCAGCGTGAGGAGAACCGAACGCGTTGGACCTTCGTGGGGGACGACGGGGTGGCGTTCACCCTCGGCACCGGAAAGAGCACGATGATCGAAGCCTATGATGGCTGTCAGGAGTTCTGATGGTTCTGCACCGCGATTTCCTGATGCGCGCGATCCAGCGACTCGCCGACGTCTTCTTTCGCATCGCGACGAAGAACGAGGTCGAGACGCCCGAAGAGGCGCGCGACGAGATCGAGCAGGCGCTCGGCGAAATGCTGGGGGTGGAGAAACGCTTCGTGATGGGGCAGGGGCCCGCCGCGATGGAGTCGCTCGATACCGCCCTCGCCGCCGAGACGTGTCGGCTCCTCTTCCTCCACGCGAAGCTCTGCGAAGAGGACGGGCTCGACCCGACGAACTCCGCGACGCTGGCGGCGGCCGCGCTCGAGCGCGCGTTCGGCAGGCCGTACACCGAGCGTACGTCCCTCGCCGCCGAGCAGTTGGAGGAGCACCGTGACCCCCTGCTGCACGTCGTCGGAGACGAAGCGGTGGCGAGCCTCGCGATGGGGGCGTTCCGCTGGTGCGAATGGAAGAAGGCGTGGGCCGAAGCCGAGGATTGGCTCTTCCTCGCCGTCGAGCTCGAGCCGGTCCATCGGGTGGAAGGCGTGGCGTTCTACCGCAGGTTGCTCGAGATGGACGACGACGACCTCGAGGCGGGGGACTTGCCCCGCGCGGAGGTCGAAGACTCTCTGACCGAGCTCCTCGACCGCTGAACCCGTCACGAAGGCCATGGCGCGGTGGTAGGCGGCGCGCTGTTCGCGAGCTAGGATGCATGAATGTCCCAGTGGGTACTCGACAGATTCGAGCTGATTGCGCCGTACGGCGACGACGGCGTCGTACGCCGTTGGGTCGCCCGCAACGCCGAGCCGCGCGAAGGTGAGCCCGTGCTGGTCGGCGTCACCGGGTTTCCGGCCGCCGTCTCGGCGAGCACGCGGCTGCAGCAGTTGGCGCGCTACGAAGCGGATCTGATCGAGCAGTTGCGGCACCCCAACATCGCCCGAACCCACGAATATGGGCTCGATCGCGATTGCATGTTCTTCGTCACCGACCTGCCTATCGGCGAGACCTTCGCTTCGATCTGGGAGCGTGCGCTGATGTACGACGAGCGCATCCCGGCCGCGATCGCCGTGCAGCTCGTCCACGACGTGGCGCTGACCCTGCACCACGCCCACACCCAGCGGAGCCTGGACGGACTGACGCTGAACGCGGTCCACGCCGGGATCTCCCCCGACCGGCTCGTGGTCCGGCCCGACGGCACCGTGCTGGTCACCGACTTCGGGATCGCGAAAGTGCTGCGCAAGGCCAACGACATGAGCGACGGCCAGGCTTCCGAGCTCGCCAACAGCTACCGCGCCCCCGAACAGGTTCAGGAGAAGGCGGTCGGACCGTCGACCGATGTCTTCCTGCTCGGCGTGGTGCTGTGGGAGCTGCTGTCGTTACAGCGCCTCTACCCCGAGGAGACCGATCGACGCGAGATCTCGATCGTGGCGGAAGAGCCGGCGGCGCCGTCCGACTTCAACGCTGCGCTCACCACGACGCTCGATCGCGCGGTGCTCAAAGCGTTGGAGAAGCAGCCGTCACACCGGTTCGGGGACGCGAAGGTCTTCGCCGAAGCGCTCGAGCCATTTCACCGTGCGATGCCTCACGCCGGGACGATCGAAGACTACCTCGCCGAGCACTTCGTCGACCGCGTCGAGGTCTGGAAGGCGCTGCAGACGGCGCTCGCCGAAGACGATCTGCACGCCGCGCTCATCGCCGCCAAGGGGACTCTCGTCTGACCCGACGGCTACTCCTCTTCACCGCGGACGAGCGGTTTGACGAAATCGGGGATGTCGCTTCGATGAAAGGGGTTGAAGGCGGTGGAGCGGCTCTCGTCGGGCATCGGAAACGTCGACGAATAGAGCGGCGCTGCACCGTCGACCCGCACGATCTCTCCGGTGACGAACGCCGCCGCCGGCGAGAGCAGGAAGACGATCGCGGCGCTCACCTCCGCCTCCGTCCCGAGCCGTTTCAGCGGCACGGAGTCACGCAGCTTCGGGAACATCGCTTGGATCGCCTCCGGGTAAGTCTCGAGCCCCGACGACGCGATCCACCCGGGCGCGACGGCGTTGACTCGGACTCCCGCCCAGGCCCACTCGACCGCCGCCGTCATCGTCAGGTTCGCCATGCCGCCTCGGGCAGCTCCGGAGTGACCCATCCCGGGCATTCCGCGCGAGTAGTCGGCGAGCATGTTGACGATCGCGCCGCCGTGCTCTCCCATCGAGGCTTCGAAGACTTCGCGGGCGAAGAGAAACCCACCCGTGAGGTTCGTGCCGACGACGGCGTCCCAGCCGCGCTTGGAGATGCTCGAGAGCGGCGCCGGAAACTGCCCGCCGGCGTTGTTGACGAGGCCGTGAATGCGCCCGTGCTCCGCGACGATCTCGGCGACGACCTCCGCGACCCGCTCCTCGTTCCGGATGTCGCACGACTTCCAGCTCGCCGAGCCCCCATCCTCGGTGATCTCGGCCGTGACTCGCTGCAGCTTCTCCCCCATCCGGCCGATGAGGACCGTGTGGGCGCCGAGCGACGCGAGCTCGTGTGCGGTGCAACGGCCGATGCCGCTGCCGCCACCGGTCACGATGATCGTCTGGCCGGCGAAGAGGTCGTTTCGAAAGACGGATTGATACATGAGATTCTCGTGCTGTCCGGGGCGAAAGAGCCGCATCTGTACAACGGATCGCGGCGGAAGTCTCGCTAGCGGTCCGAGGCGTCGGGCCGCCGCGCGGCGTCGGGATGGGGACGGGCGATCTGTGCCATCAAGTCGAAGAGGGTTCCCGCCATGTCGAAGGTGGCCGGGTTGCGAAAGCACGGCCCGACGCTCACCATCTGCTCCTCCATGTCGTACACCGCGTTCGGCCAGCCGTGCCCCTGGGGATGAGAACACGACACGAAGGGCGCCTCGCACTCCTTCCACGCCACGCACGTGTAATCGGAGGTCTTCGCGAAGACTTCGGTCTGGCGAGAACACCCGTTCACATTCGCGAACTGCCGGTTCTGCTCTGCGAGCGAAATTCTGGGGGTTCCCTGGCAGTCCTCCCCACCCTGCGCCGGCGAATAGCCGTCGGTCTCCCCCCGCATGTGGACGACGGGGACAGCCGGATCCGCTTCACACACACGATGGCTCTCGTGGCCGAGATAAGAGGTGAGCGCGACGGCGTTCACCGGCAGCGAGCATCGCGCGTGCTCCGCCATTCGTGCGCCGCTACCGTGTCCGACGACGAACACCTTGCTCTCGTCGATGCAGTAGGTCTTCTGAGCTCTGTCGATGAGGTAGCGAGCGAAGTCGATCTCGTGTTCCGCGTCCACCCACGGCGGAGAAGAGACGGGGGAGTCGTGATTCCCGGACAGCGACTGGGGGGTGATGACGACGACCGGCTCGCGCCCCGCCAGACGGGCGAAGCCGGTGGCGTCGAAGAATCGCGGCCGCGCCGACCCGCTCAGCGTCTTCGGCATCGAGCCGTCGCGCGTGTCGTGAAACGCCAGGATCAGGGCGTGCTTCACGTCGGGGTCGTAGTTCCTCCCGGAGTGCTCGAACCACCGCCGCTGCTTTTGCTGGAACTCGATCGTCTCGATCGTCTCTCTGCCCTGCAGATTGCCCCCGCAGCCGAAAGAGGTGGGCGCCACCCATTCCCGGTCCTTGCTCGCCACCTTCACGCCGAGCCGACGAATCGCGAGGGCGGTCTCTAGCGCTTCTCGCATCCCCACGGAAGACTCGGACGCGGCGGCTTCGACCGGGGCTTGCGCAGCCGCCGCGGCGGGCGTTTCGGGCTCCTCGTCCGCCCGAGCCAGGACCATCACCACGCCACCCAACAGCGCGAGCGCCACCACGAGCGCGACTCCGATCATCACCAGATTTTCCGACGACACCTCGGTCCGTGTTTGGTTCACCGCGGTCGGTGGAGGAGGTTGGTCGTGACGGGGCTGCGCCTTCTCCGTGAGAGTGGGTGGCCGATTGGACCCGGACCCCGTCGCAGCTCGCACAGGAGACGTCCCGCCAGATCCCGTCGGCGCGGCAGGCGAATCGAGCGTGGGTCGACTCGGTGCGGGCATGTCGAGCGTAGGGACCGGGGGCGACGACGGTGCCGCAGGAGAGAGCGATCGCAAACGGTCCAGAAGCTCCTCGGCCGAGCTCGCCCTCTGCCGGGGATGCTTGACCAGCATCGAGGCGAGGATCTCCCGGAACTGCGCCGACACCGGCAGCGACTCGGGGATTTCGATCGGGGCCAGGGAGGCCTGCAGCCGCAGAATCTCCGCCGTCGAGGGCGCGTCGATCGCCGCGCGCCCAGCGAGCATCTCGAACGCGACCAGCCCCAGGCTGTAGATGTCCGACGCCGTCGTCAGGGTGTCGCCGAAGACTTGCTCGGGCGCCATGTACTTCGGCGTCCCGATCATCACGCCGTCCTGCGTGATCTTGCTCTCCTTCGGCGAGACCTCTCGCGCGATCCCGAAGTCGAGCAGCTTCGCCCGCAGGGGGTCCCCCATGTATTCGAAGACCCGAATGTTCGCGGGCTTGATGTCGCGGTGGAGGAGCCCCGCCGCATGCGCCTCACGCAGGGACTGCAGCACCTGCACCATCAGGTGGACCACCTCGGGCTCCGTGAACCGCCCGCGCTGCTCCAGGAGCTGCTCGAGATCGAGCCCCTCGATGTACTCGAACACCATGTAGAGGAGGCCGTCGTCGGTCCGACCGTAGTCGTGCATCGTGACGGTGTGAGGGTCACGCAGGCTCGACAACACCCGCACCTCGCGCACGAAACGCTCGTCGATCCCCGAACCCGTTCCATGCTGGGCGGCGTCGATGACCTTGATCGCGACCTGTCGATCCGCGATGTCGTCCACCCCCAGAAAAACCGTCGCAAAGCCCCCCTCTCCGAGGACGGACTTCAGGACGTACTTGCTCTGAAACGTGGTGTCGACGCGTGGCAGCGGCATGTCGGAAGCGTACCCTCGATTCGCTCAGTCGTCTTTGCCTTTTCCCTTCTTTCCCTTCTGCCGGTCCTTCCCTTTGCCGCGGTTCTTCTTCGCCTCTTTCCGAAGCTCCTTCTCGGCCTTCTCCTGCTCCCGACGCGCGTCTTCGGCAGCCTTCTTCGCCTCTTCCGCGGCCCGCTTCAGCTCCTCCGCCTCGCGTCGCGCACGGTCCGCGGCGCGCTCCGCCTCGGCGGGGTCGACGGGCGCATCCTCGCCAGTCGTGGCCTGCAGTGCTGGCTTCGGAGACCCTTCGTTCGCCGTCGTCGGGTCGTCCGAAGACCCTTCGAACTCCTCAGGCGTCTCGACCACGTTCTCGGTCGCCGAGCGAGGGACCCTTCCGTCGTCGCGAGCCGCGAGGAGCCCGAAGACGACGGCGAGGAGCACGAGAAAGACGACTACCCCCGCGACGAGGACGAGCATGTCTTTGTCCGGCTCCTCGCGGGTTTCGGCGAGGCCTCGCCGCACCTTGTCAGCGGGAAAGTCTTTCGTCGGGACCGGCTCGCCGGCGGGGAACTCTCTCGTCGGAATCGGCTCTTCGATCGGAAAGTCGTCGGTGGGAGCGACCCCCTCGAGATCCTGGGTCGGCACCGGAAAGTCGAGCGTCGGCACGGGAAACTCGACCGGCGGTTCCTTGACGGTGTCCTCGCTGGGCGGCCCGGCCAGGAACGAGACGTCCCTGGCGGTCGCATGCCAGCCCTCGCTGCGTGCCACGGTCTCCAACGCCTCTTTCATCGCTGCGGCGCTCGGCCAACGCTCGGCGGGGTCCTTCTCCAGGGCGCGGAGCACGACCTCGACGAGGGGAGCGGGAACCTCGGTCTCGATGGGGGGCGGATCCTTCTCGACAATGTGGTGTACCGCGCTCAGCCCGTCGCCGAATGGATGAACCCCGGTCAGGAGCTCGTAGGCGACGATGCCGACCGCGAAGACGTCGGTCCGGGCGTCGAGCTCCCGCGCGCCGATCTGCTCGGGCGCCATGTAGGCCAGTTTCCCTTTCACCGCGCCGGTTTGCGTCTTCGTCTGGCGACCGGTCGCGCTCGCCACGCCGAAGTCCGTGAGCTTGGCGATCCCGGAGACCGAGAGGAGTACGTTCGCGGGGCTCACGTCGCGATGGACCAGCTCGAGCTGCGACCCGTCGACGTCCGTCACGCCGTGCGCGTGCGACAATCCGGCCAACACCTCGCAGAGGATACGACACGCGACGGCGGGGGCGACCGTCTCGCCAGCCGAACGCCGTTCGGCGATCACCGCATCGAGGTCGCGCCCTTCGACCCACTCCATCGCCACGAACCATTCGTCGTCGACCTGGCCGAGCTCGTAGACCTCCACGATGTGCGGGTGGGAGAGGCGGGAGATGATCCGGGCCTCGTCCAGAAACATCGTGACGTATTCGTCGTCCTCGGTGAGCTCACGCTTGATTCGCTTGATGCACACCCGCTTGCGGAACCCCGCCGCGCCGACCCGCTCGGCGAGCCAGATGTCTGCCATCCCTCCCGAGGCGACGTGCTGCAGGAGCTCGTAGTGCTCCCCGAATCTGGTGGGAGTGTCGGTCACAGCAGGAGCGCGATCGTCAGGACGAAACAGAGGACGACGAGGAAGGCGAACGCGCCGACCACCGCGGGCCAGAACATCTCCTGGGTCTGGGCGAGATGGGTGAGCTGACCGAACGGCGTCGGCTCGGGCGGCTTGTCCGTCTTCCCGTCCACCGCGTCGAGCGCCTCGAGCATCTTGGCCGCGGTCTGGTAGCGGTGCTCGGGCTCTTTACGCATCGCCGTCTCGACCACGCGGGCGAGCTCGGGCGAGATCGACACGAACGACTCGATCGGCTCGGCGGTCGCGAACGCCTGCATCTCCAGGATCTTCAGCGCCGTCTTCGCGTCGAAGGGCAGTTTGCCCGTCAGCATCTCATACATCATGCAGCCGAGGCTGTAGATGTCCGACCGCGCGTCGATGTCGAGCGCCTGCGCCTGCTCGGGCGACATGTAGGCGGGTGTCCCGTACACGATCCCTGACTGTGTGAGCTGCTGTTTGGAGTTCGCGACCTTCGCGATCCCGAAGTCGAGGATCTTCACGAAGTCCTTCTGCCCCCGATGCTCGGTGAGCAGCACGTTCTCCGGTTTGAGGTCCCGATGCATGACCCCGACGTCGTGGGCTTCGCCGATCGCGGACAACATCTGCCGGGCGATCTTCTTCACGCGCTCTTCGGGCATCGGCCCGCGAACGACCTCCTGCTCCATCGGCGTGCCGTCGATGTGCTCCATCGCCATGTAGGGGACCCCGCTTCGGGTCTCCCCGAAGATGAAGACCCGAACGATGTTCGGGTGCGTCAGCATCGAGATGACGCGGGCCTCGCGATGAAAGCGAGCGACCGTCTCAGCATCTTGCAGCGCGCGGTCGTTGAGCAGCTTGATCGCCAGGCGTTGGCCCGTCTTGCGCTGCTCGGCGAGGTAGACGTCGCCCATCGCCCCCTCACCCAGCTTCTGGGTGACGGTGTACGTGCCAAACAGTGTCTGGCCGATCATCGTCGGGTCGGCGGTCAGGGAGCTCATGGCCGGCATGGTACACCAGAGGGGGCCAGTCGGGAACGCGCGGCGATCGCCCGAATGGGGGCTCGGCCGAGTCCTAAAAGCGCTCGAACTCGCCGCGCAGTTCGGGGGCACCCCACGCGTCGTCGCACGTCTCGACCTCCACCGCTCGCTCGTCGCGCAGGATGCGGCGCAGCTCGATCAAGAGAACGGAGAGCCGGTCGTAGGAGTAACTGTCGAAGACGGTCGGCGACGGTTCGGGCCGCAAATCGAGCCGGCCCGAGTCGCGCCCCACGACCTCGCCGGCCTGCAGCGCGATGCTGCGGCGCCGGTCCCTCGCCCCGTGCGGCGCCCACGAGACGACGCTCGTCGAAAGCTCGCGCAGCCACTTCGCACGTCGCGTCGACCGATACGCCCCCGCCGCGCTCCACTCGAGATAGCGCACGATCGTCTCCTCGGTGACCGCCGTCACCGACGGGACGTCGTCTTCTTCGTCTTCGCGTGCTTCGAGCGTCGGGAAGATGCGGGCGCCCAGCTCCACGAACTCGCGCGCCTCGACCGACCGCACGTCCCACTTCGTCCGGAAGGCCTCGATGCCTGCGGCGAGGATGCCGGGCTCGACCCCGCGCAACCACTCGGCCGCGCCGCGCTCGGACAGGACGTCGATCGCGTCGGCGAAGTGCGTGCAGGTGGCGCGGCTCGGCAGCGGTCCGACGGTGTGGCGTTCGGTCCGGGTGTTCGACAGGTCGCGAAAGTCGTCGGGCGATGCCCAGACGATGTCGCGCTCGCGCAGCAGGTGGTTGTAGCGTGGCGCGAGTCGCTTGATTTCGTCGGCCTCGAGGAGCGCCGCTTCGAGCGCCGTCGGGGTCGTCGTCACTTCGATGTCGTGGACCTGGCTCACGAGCTCCATCTTGTCGTTCGCGAGCTTTCGCTGTCGGAAGTAGCTGTTTACGCGGGCCTTGAGCGACGTCGCCTTGCCGACGTACAGCACCGAGCGATCGCCGGCGAGCATGCGGTAGACGCCGGGCTCGTCGGGGAGGGCGAGGCGCGTCTCGCGGGGTAGCGCGTAGGTCCGCTTCGTCGCCTTCGGCGGGGGCTCCTCCAGCCATCGCCACAACTGCTCCGGGCTGACGATCCCTTCGGCCTCCAGGCGCGCGACCATCTCGCGCCAGACGAAATGCGTCGCGTCGACGTGCTCGCCGGCACGTTTCGCCTCGTCTACGGTGCGCCCCAGGTAGCCGGCGACGGGGCGCAGCCCCTTGCGCGGGAGCCCCGGCAGCATCCGTTTCGCGATCTCGTGGGTGCAGAGAAAGTCGAGATCGTCCCGCGCCAGTAGATCGGACAGAAACCCACGCTCGTAGCGGGCGAAGTGCGCCAGCGCGCAGGCGCCTTCCCACGCGCTCAACATCTCCTCGAACGCTTCGGCGACCGCCGACTTATCGGGGGCGTCGGCGAGCATCGACGCGTCGATGCCGGTCAGCCGAGTGACGCGTTTCGGGATCGTGACGTCGTCGGGGAGCCGCACCAGCAGCGATTCCACCGTCGGCGCTTCGTCGTCGGCGCAGCACGCGCTCCATGCGACTTCGAGGAGGTGCGAATTTTTCGGGGAGGTGCCGGTCGCCTGGCAATCGACGATCAGCACCGGAAGTTCCCGCAAGGTGACCGTTCCGTGGCTCATCCCTGCTCCGGTGTTCAGTGTCAGCCGATCCATTTGTAGCGAGGTCCGGCGACTCTTTCCACCCTCCCTTCGCGCATCATCTTCTGCAGGTGGCTGTCGATCAGCGAGAGCTGCACGAGCCAGCGCCCCGACGGTTCCAGCGGGCGCCCGTCGCCGGTCGTCTTCAGCCCCAACGTCAGCAGCCCGAGGGGCTCGGGAGCGTCCAGCAAGATCTCGATGAGACGGGCCGACAGCTCGTCGTGGTAGCCACGGGACCGGTCGAACATCGGCTCCAGATCCCCGCCTCGCTGCACGCCGTGTCCCGGCAGGATCAGTCGAGCGTCGAGGTTCCGCAGTCGCTCGAGCGAGGCGAGGTAGGTGTCGAGGTCGTCGCCCATCGAGCGGTTGATCGGGGTGACGGTCGCGATGACCACGTCGCCCGAAAAGAGCCAGCCGCGCTCGCGTTCGAAGAATGCGCCGTGGTGCGGATCGTGGCCGCGCGCGTCGACGAACTCGAGCTCCAGCCCGGCGACCTTCACGACGTCTCCGAAGTGAACGAGTTTCGGATCGTGGATGCCGCGCTCGCCGTGATCTTCGACCATCAGCCCCTGGGCACCGACGAGGTCGCGATTCATGCGGCGGACGAGCTCCCGGCTCGCCGAGTCGTCGAACGCCCCGTCCGCCCAGTCGATCCACGCGGCGAGCTCGTCCTGAAAGGTGTGCCAGCGGTCGAGGTGTGGGGCGAGGCCGGCGGGGACGTAGTGCGGCGCGTCGGAGTAGTCCCCGAGCAGCGCGGCGCCCCCCATGTGGTCGACGTGGCTGTGCGTGTAGAGCCACGCGGTGACGTCGCCGAGAGAGCGCGCGAGCCCCAGGTCACGGAGGGCCTCCTCCAGCGCCTCCAAAGTCCACGGCCACCCGATGTCGACGACGATCAGCTCGCTGGCGGTGCGGTAGACGTACGAGTTGACGAGCAACTGGCCGAGCGGGTTCTTCAGGCGGATGCGAAAGAGGTCGTCGTCCACCTCGACGGCGGTGCCCCAGTCCTCCCGCCGCGCGGTACCCTTGATGTTTCCGAATCTGCCCACGGCCCCCCAGTACCACGGCTCCCGTCGGGCCGACCAGCTCCCGCGTCCCCGGCGCTACCCCATCTGCATCGAGATGTCCGCGGCGGGGACCGAGTGCGTCAGCGCGCCCGACGAGACGTAGTCGAGGCCGAGGTCGGCGAGCTCGGGCAGGCGCTCGAGTGTGATGTTGCCGCTCGCTTCTATGGCGACGGTGTCGCCTGCGGACTCGCGGATCGTGGCGACGGCCTCCCGCATTTCGTCCGTCGACATGTTGTCGAGCATGATGATCTCGGCCCGCGCGTCGAGGGCCGCGCGGACGCCGGCCTGGTCGACGACCTCCACCTCGACCTTCAGCGTGTGCGGCGCGACCTCGCGAACCCGGCGGACGGCCTCGGCGATGCTGCCGGCCGCAGCGATGTGGTTGTCCTTCACCATCACGCCTCCCCCGAGGCTGAAGCGATGGTTCGCGCCGCCGCCGCAGAGCACGGCGTACTTGTCGAGCTCACGCCACCCGGGGAGCGTCTTGCGCGTGTCGGTGATCTTCGTCTTCGTATCGCCGAGGGCGTCGACGTATTGCCGTGTCTGGGTCGCGACCCCCGTCATCCGCTGCAGGAAGTTCAGGGCGGTGCGCTCGCCGCGCAGGAGCGATGCCGCGTTGCCGCGCGCCGTGGCGAAGTTCGTGCCGCGCGACACGGAGTCGCCGTCGGCGACGTCGAACGACCATTCGACGGTCGGGTCGACCGCCTGGAAGACGGCGGTGACGAGAGCGAGGCCCGCGACGACGACGTCCTGCTTGGCGAGCAGCCGCGCTTCGGCGTCGCGGTCGCTGTAGAAGACGTTCGAGGTGATGTCGAAGCCGAGGTCGTCTTCGTCCAGAGCGAGGTCGACGAGCCGGCGCACGTGCGGGCTCACGAAGAGAGAATGTCGCATGAATCAGCTCGCGAGGCGGGTAGGCTTGCCGGGGTCGTCCTCCTCGTACTTGTACCGGTAGTAGTAGTACGAGTAGGCGTAGGCGGAGCCGGCGTCGGCAGAGATGTCGTTGAGCACGCAGCCCATGAACGGCGCGCCGACGGCCTCGAGCTGCTCGATGGAGCGCTTGAGGAGCTCGCGGCGCGTCTGGCCGAACTTGAGGATCAGGACGACGGCGTCGACGCTGTGCGAGAGCACGAGCCCGTCGGACACTGCGGCGAGGGGCGGCGAGTCGAGGATGACGCGGTCGTATTTCTCGCGCATCTCGTCGAGGAACTTGTTGAAGCTCTCGGTGTGCAGGAGCTCCAGCGGGTTGGGCGGAATCTCGCCGCAAGAGATCGCGAAGAGGTTCTCGGTCTGGGTCGTCTTGGTGACCTCGTCGAGGGTGGCGTTGCCCTGGATGAGGTTCGAGAGGCCGAGATCGTTGACGATGTTGAGCGCCTTGTGGACGCGCGGCCGACGCATGTCGGAGTCGACGATGAGCGTTCGCAGCCCCGACTGCGCCATCGCGATCGCCATGTTGATCGAGATCAGCGTCTTCCCCTCGCCGGGGCCGGGGCTCGTGACGAGGAGCATCTCCGGTGGCTTGTCGGGGGTCATGAACATCAGGTTGGTGCGCAGCGTCTTGATCCCCTCGGCGAAGCTCGATCGCGGCGCGATCTCGGTCATCGTGTCGATCGAGCCGAACTCTCGCAGGAGGGCAGCGTCGATCTGCGGCAGGTGCCCGAGGATCGGCTTGGCGGTGAGGCGCGTGATGTCGCTCTCGGCGCGGACGGTGTTGTCGAGGCTGTCAATCAGGACGATGAGTCCTCCGCCGAGCAGAAGCCCCATCGCGAGGCCGATGGCGAGGTTGATCGGCATCGACGGGCGCACGGGGCTGCCGGGCGTCTCGGCCCGCTGCAGCACCTCGATCGTCTGCGACTCGTACATCGAGTTGATGTCGAGCTCCTCGGACCGTTTGAGGACCGTGTCGTACAACTGTTTGAGGCTGTCGGCGCGGTCCTTCATCTGGCTGTATTCGAGGCCGAGCTCGTTGAGTTCGAACGCCTCCTGCTTGAGACTCTCTAGCCGAGCGTTCTTGGTGGTCTCCTCGGTCCGCAACTTGTCGACGCGCGCCTGAACGCCGCGTCGGATCCGCGCACTCTCCTTCTCGATGGTGTTGCGCACGGTCTCGAGCTGTCGCGAGATCGCCTGCACCTTTTCGTGCCGCTCCCCATACATGGTCGTGACGTTGGCGAGCTCGCGCTGCAGTTGCTGCTCCGCTTCGATGGCGCCGTCGAGGACCGGAGAGTCGACGATGTGTGCGATCGCCTTTGCGTCCTCGGCGTTCCCCGACTCCATCTTCTTGAGCTGTCGCAGCAGCGCGTCGTCGGCGTCCAACTGGGCGCGGACGCTGTTGAGCTGCGAGTTCACCGCCTCCATGTTGGCGGCAGTGAGGTTCTGCCGCTCCTCGTAGGAGATGGACAGGATGTTCTTGTCCTTCTTGAACCGATGGAGCTCGGCCTGCGCTTCGCTCAGCTCGGCACGTTTCTGCCCGACGTAGTCGTCGAACCACTCGATGATCTTGGAGAGACCGCCAGACTGAAAGTCGCGCGTGTACTGCACGTAGGTATCGGCGATGCCGTCGGCGACGAGGCGCGCGTGTTCGGGGTCGGTGGTCTCGGCGGTCACGATCGCGACGCGGGAGCCCGGCTGCAGGCTGACGTCGCTCGACCCGAGGACCTTGCCGGCCGCGATCTTCTTGAGCTTTTCACGATCGGTCGCCGAGGTGGAGATGAAGCCCTGCTCGTCGATCAGGCCCTCGAACTCGACGACTTTCTCGGCGAACCAGCGCGATCGCATCACCTCGCGCTGCGTGTTCCAGAACTGCTCGAACTGCCACATCCCGCCCGGGTCGACGAGATCGACGCGCTCGATCGAGCGACCGAAGACGTTCGACGGCGTCTCCCGGAAGATGATCTTCGTCGATGCCTGGTAAATCTTGGGCTGTTGCTGGGTATAGAAGTACGCCCCGACGACACCCAGCGCGCAAGTCGCGATCAGGATCCAGTAGTACTTCTTGAAGAGGACCCAATACCGAGCGACGAGCCGCGACAACGGCTCGGATTCAGACTCTCGCTCGCCGCCCGCGAACTCTCTCTGGGACGGAAACTCCGACATTCATGCAACCTGGTGGGACGCTGAACCGCACAATCTATCTAGTTCAGAACAGCATTAGATTAGGGGCGCATCCTAGTGAGTCGAGAAATAGAGGTCAATTTGGGGGAACCCGCGGGGCTGGAGGCAAAGAAAAGGCCGCCCTTTCGGGCGGCCCCACGGTGCTAGCGCACCGAAATCATTCCGCTTCCGGCTCGTCCTTCGGCTCCTCCGAGGCTGTGTCACCTTCGGAATCCGAGGATCCTTCGCCCCCGTCGCCGGCGGGCTCCTCCACCGCGTCGCCGACCGGCTGACCGTTCAGCTCCATGATGGTGAACTCGACGCGACGGTTCTGCTCGCGTCCGGCGTCGGTGGCGTTGTCGGCGATCGGTCTCGACTCCCCATAGCCCTCCGACGTGAGGCGAGTCGACGGGACACCTTCCTTCTCGAGGTAGGCGCGGACGGACGCGGCGCGGCGCTTCGACAGGTCGAGGTTGTAGCTGTCGGTACCTTCGCTGTCGGTGTGACCCTCGATGCGGACCAGGGTGATCTGCGGGTTCGCCTTCATGACGGCCGCGACCTGGTTCAGGATGCTGTAGGAGCGAGGCTGAATGACCGCCTTATCGAACTCGAAGTAGATCTTCTCGAGGATCTTGATCTTCTTCTTCGTCACGAAGACCTTCATCTCACCCTCGTCGGGGCAACCGTCCGTGTCTTCGAAGCCGTTGATGACCTCGGGCTGAAGCGGGCACTTGTCGTCCTTGTCGAAGATTCCGTCCTTGTCGTTGTCGTTGTCGGGGCAGCCGTCGTCGTCCTCGAACCCGTCGGGGTCCTCGGGGTTCCTCGGGCACTCGTCGTCGGGATCCATCAAGCCGTCACCGTCGGAGTCTTCGGCCGGGCATCCCTTCGTCCGCGGGTCACCGGGCACCATCGGGCAGTTGTCGTCGACGTCGAGGACTTCGTCCTGATCGTTGTCCGGGTCGGGGCAGCCGTCTTCGTCCTGGAAGGTGTCGGAGTCTTCCACCTCGAGCGGGCACTTGTCGGAGACGTCGAGAACGCCGTCGCCATCGTTGTCGATGTCGGGGCAGCCGTCATCGTCTTCGAACCCGTCGAGGTCTTCGGCTTCGGTCTGGCAATCGTCCGCGGCGTCTTCGATGCCGTCGTTGTCACGGTCGAGCCCACGCGGGGTGTAGCCGATCGAACCGAAGAAGCGGAAGTCGGGCGAGCCGACGGCGTTGGTGAGACCAGCACCGCCACCGAGCTGGGCGACGAGGTCGACCGGAAGCTCGAGTTGGATGCCGCCGAGCGCCTCGAGCGGAGGCCCATCGGGATTCTCCACGACCTCGACGATGTCGGTGCCGGGCTCGGGGCTCTCTCCGAAGCCGTAGGAACCGAAGATCGACCCGATGATGTAGACCGGCCGCCGCACTGGGATCGAGAAGCCGACGCCGTAGCGCAGCGCGTTGTCCGTCTCGTAGTTCGTGGCGGTGTTCGTCGGGCGGAAGTCGACCCCGACGTTACCGGCGACCGTAAAGAATCCGGTGCTGTAGTCGACGACGAGCCGGGGCTCGCCGCGGATCCCGCCGTCACTGTTGTAGGTCTCCTGGTCCCCCGTCGGCAGCTGGATCACCCCCGCCACGGCGAGGCCGAAGCCTTCGAACCGACCACCGTCGAGGATCTCGAGCCGCGGAATCAGGCGAATGTCGCCCAGGTCGGTCCCCTGAAAATCGGGGGAACCGAACTGCAGCGCCGGCTCGCTACGCTGGCCGAGCGTCAGCGGAACCACGAGCCCCACGTCGAGAAGATCGAACAGCCCGATCCCCGCCGAGAGCTCACCTTTGAACTGAAAGTCGACCGCTCTCGCGTCGAGCTCCCCCGAACCGCGCTCGACCACCTCCAACGGGTCGTCGGCGACGTGGAGAAACAATCCGACCGCGGGCTTCAAATGCCCCAGGGGCTCACTCTTCGAGATGTTCAGGATGTTCGTCCCCTGCGCCGGCAGCGGCTCGAACTGCTCCACCTGAAACCCGTCCTGCGCACTCGCAACGGTCGGGACCGCGAGGAGGGCACAAAGGAAGATTGCTCTCAAAGTCCGAGAGATACTCATGTCAGTTCCATTCTAGAAATTGGCAGAAGCCGTGATGTAATGGCTTGATCAATTCCTAGGCACGACATGGACTTCGTCGAGTTCTGCGCGCTGCGC
>CAYPJU010000041.1:0-210 GCA_964411125.1 uncultured Bradymonadales bacterium
TCCATTTCAGCACCAGATGAAGTCGAGTTCGTCGTATTCGGCGACAAAATCGAAGGCCGAGGCGTTCGTAGCAGCGCCCTGTGGGGGGCGAACCCCGTGTGAGCAGACGGGCCAGGGGACCTACCCCGTTGGGCAAGTAAACCGCGTACGCCAATGGGAACACGGAATCCCACGAGTAGAAGAGCGATGATGGCACTCCCATGTTCAGGC
>CAYPJU010000041.1:310-52776 GCA_964411125.1 uncultured Bradymonadales bacterium
GACCGCCTGGCAGGCGACGAGCTATTCGAGCGACCGCCTGGCAGGCGACGAGCTATTCGAGCGACCGCCTGGCAGGCGACGAGCTACTCGAGCGACCGCCTGGCAGGCGACGACCTGTTCGGGCGACGCCTGGCAGGTCACGAGCTCGGCAATTTCTGGTTCGAGGGGATCGACCTCACCGATCCGTCCGGCCGCCTCATCCGCGCTACGAATACGGCCACGACGCGCGGCTGCCTCGCCGCCGTCCACGGCTGGTTCGACGAACTCGGCGAAGCTACCTCTGATATAAGGAGGGTCGGCCGGTACTCGTCGAGCAGATGGTGGGGCGGATGAGCGGAACTGCGCCGGGTTTGGCTGCGGGAAGCGGCGCGTGACCTCGATGACCCCGGCGCGATTCGAACGCGCGACCCTCAGATTAGGAATCTGATGCTCTATCCAGCTGAGCTACGGGATCCGACCCCCTTCCTACTGCGTCTCCGGTCGCCTTTCAATCCCTGGTGAAGCGGAGCGAAAGTTTCCCGAACAGGGGCCGTTTAGAACCCGAGCCGAAAAGTCATGCCGGGGCGGCCCGAGGCGACGGGGAGGACGTCCCACTGCCAGCGCGCGGACTCTTCGGCCGTGAACGTCGCCTTCTTCCGAATCACCAACCCGGCGAGGACGAGCCCGATTCCCACCCCCTGGAGGATTCCGTCGGCATAGAACCACGGCGTGAGGTTTCGGTTGTTCTGTCCGAACTCGGTCCGCGGCACGGCGAATGGTCCGGCGACCGGCACCATGAGCCAGAGGATCGGCTCGGGCGGTTTCAAGTTCCCCGAGAACGCCGCCTGAAACGGCCAGATCAAGGCGAAATAGAGCAGCGAGATCCCGAGTGGGATGCCGTAGGCGACGAACACCGTCGTCCCTCCCACGATCAGCAGGCCGTAGTTCGGAGTCGTTCGGCCGGTGCTCCCGACGGTCGAGTTCGCGGACGGGCTCGGCTCCGTCGCCGACGGGACGTCAGCGACGACCCCCGGGTCGTGTGCCTGGGCGTTCGAGGTTACGAGGAACGCGAGGAGCAGCGTGAACGCAAAGACGAATCGGTGGACCATGATGTATGTCTCGGATTCGGTGAAGAGTCGGTCGGTCGCGAGCTCCGCGTGGGGTCACCACCCGGCGCTCCCCGGCACGCCCTTGAACGGTCCGACGACGTCGGACGTGATCCAGCCGCCGTAGAACCCGCCGGGCTGCGGCGTCACCTGCTCGCCATCCACCCGGCATTCGTCGAAGGGAGCGGCGTAAAAAGCGACGTAGTTCGCGATCGCAGCGAAGCGTTCGGTCGGGTCGGGGTAGTACCAGCCGGCCCGTTCGAAACGTTCGTCCCCCACGCGAACGGAGACGTAACGAGCAGTCCCCTTCCATTCGCAGAAAGACGAGCCCGACGCGGCTTCGAGCACGGATCGGGTGACGTCACCTGGCGGGAAGTAGTAGACCGGGGGATGGCTCGTCTCCAGCACCCGAAACGCGGCCTCGGTCTCGGCTACGACGACGCCGGCATGCCGGACGACCAGATGTCTGGCCGTCTGCTCGAGCGCGGGCGGGCGAGGATAGTCCCAGACGGACTCCTCGCCTTCGCCGGGCGGTTTGGCCTCGGGTCGACGGTTCAATACGGGTCCTCGATGCGAAACTCGCGATGAAAGTCACCGTACCAGCGCCGCAGGAACGGAAACTCGTCCTCTCCCAGAACGCCGTCCACGCCTCGCAGCACCGTGGCGAAACACTTGAGGCAACTGAACAGGAGGACGTCGCCATACGTGGGAGCTCCCCCGAAGAGCCAGGCGGAGTCCTCGAGCCGGCCCTCGAACTCGTGCAGAGACGCGCGAAAGCTCGCGACGAGATCCTCACGCTCTGCGGCATCCTCGACGACCGGGCGGCCCGTGGCGCGCTCCACGATGGAGCGCATGATCGGCTCGTCCGGGCCGCTGCTGACCCCGCTCAGGAAATAGTCGGCCGCGAAAGCGGCGAACCCCGGGATCTGATGATCGCGATCGAACCGCGCGTTCAAGGCTTCGATCGCGTCAGCCAGTTCTTCGGGGAAGAGTTCGGGCTGCAGTGTACGGGCGATCTCGACGGAGCTCGTGATCTCTTCGCCGCCGTCGCCGACCAGTAGCGGCGTAGTCGCCGCAGCGTAGGGTTCCAGCACGGACCGTTGCCGGTGCAGTGGAACGTCGACCCACTCGACGGCAGCCTTCCCCCGCAGCGCGGGAGCACGCGCGCGCCAACCGAACGGCGAAAACCAGGACCCATCGGTCCCGACGATGTTGAACATGCGGTAGTTCATCGGGTCATGCTGCCTTCCGTGAGGGATGGGGTCAACGGCCGCTTCCCGCCCCGCTTTGTCACCTTCGTTTGAGGTGAAACCGGTTCCGGCGTA
This sequence comes from uncultured Bradymonadales bacterium, assembly GCA_964411125.1. Lineage (GTDB taxonomy): Bacteria > Myxococcota_A > Bradymonadia > Bradymonadales > Bradymonadaceae > JBFIHF01. The sequence goes on from CAYPJU010000041.1 coordinate 2,721, forward strand.
CGATCGGCTGAGCGAATTTTCCACAGTTCAGAGAGAGAATCATGTCAATCAAGGCACGGCTGGCGGTGTTGTGTGCCGCGGCGATCGTTCCATTCGCCGCATGTTCGGGTTGTGACAACGAGACCGGAGGATCCAACAACGGAACCTCCAACAACGGCACATCGAACAACGGAACCTCCAACAACGGCACATCGAACAACGGCGCGTCCAACAATGGCACCGCGAACAACGGCGAGTGTACGCCCGAAACGGAGGACGTTCTCTGCGACGCCGCGGGCGCCGAATGCGGCACGATCACCGTGGAGGACGGCTGCGGAGCGCAGCGCGAGATCACCTGCGGGGCGTGCGACGCCCCCGACAGTTGCTCGGATGCCAACGTCTGCGAATGCGTCGAATCGGACGCCGACTTCTGCGCGCGGCTGATGAAAGACTGTGGCAGCGTGACGGGGACGGACGCGTGCGGAGCCGAACGCACGGTCGACTGCGGAACGTGCATGGCGGGCGAAGAGTGCGGCGGCGACAACGTCTGCGGCTGTCCCTGCACGATCGACGGTGTCTGCGTCCCCGATGGCATGGCGAACCCCGACAATGCGTGCGAAGTCTGCGCTCCCGCCACCAGGACCGACGACTGGACGCCGCTCGCCGTCGGGTCGAGCTGCGACGACGGGTTGTCGTGCACCAGCGGGGACACTTGCGATGCGAACGCCCAATGCACCGGTGCTCTCGACGCCGCGAGCTGCCTCATCGACGGGAGCTGCGTGGCGGACGGCGCGACCGATCCTGCTTCTGCATGCCGCGCGTGCGACGTCGACGCGAGCGACGTCGACTGGACCGAGCTCCCCCCCGGAACCTCCTGTGACGACGGACTCTCTTGCACCCCGACGTCGGTCTGCGCCCAGGGTGAATGCGTCGGCGAGAGCATCGACTCGGGGACGTGCGCGATCGACGGCGCGTGTTACAACCAGGGAGACGCGAACCCGAACAACCCGTGCGAAGTGTGCAGCCCCGCCGACGACGCCGAGGCGTGGAGCGACGCGGCCGCCGGCACGGCCTGCGACGACGGGCTCGCTTGCACCTCCGCCACGAGCTGCGACGGCCAGGGCCAATGCGCGGGGACCATCGACGCGGGGAGCTGCGTCATCGGCGACACTTGCTACGCGCAGGACGAGGCCAACCCGAACAACGACTGCGAAGCGTGCGACGCCGCGGTGAACCAGAACGGATGGTCGGCCGCCGCCGAGGGCGCGGCGTGCGACGACGGCTTCAACTGCACCTCCACCGACGTCTGCACCGGCGGCGTCTGCGCCGGGACGATCGACGCGGACGCCTGCATCATCGAGGGCGAGTGCTGGGTCGACGGCGAGAACCGCGCCAATGGCCGGCGCTGTCTCGTGTGCGACGTCGCGCAGGATCAGTACGACTGGACGCAGCTCGCCACGGGCTCGACCTGTGACGACGGCCTGGCGTGCACCGGCGACGGGACTTGCAACCCGGGCGGCAATTGCCGCGACGGCGACGCCATGGCGGGAACGTGCGCCATCGACGGGGCCTGCTACGCCGACGGTGACGTGAACCCGCTCAACCCGTGCGAGAGCTGCCAGGCAGCGGAGAACAGCCAGGGCTGGTCGGGCCGGGTCGGCGAGGCATGTGACGACGGGCTCGGATGCACGACCGCGGACGCCTGCGACGCAGACGGGTTCTGCGTCGGAACGATCGACGCCACTTCCTGCGTCATCGACGGCACGTGCATCGCCGACGACGCCGCGAACGCCGACAATCCCTGCGAGCTTTGCGACGTCGACGCCGATCAGACCGACTGGACCAACGCTGCGCAAGGGACGGCTTGCGACGACGGGCTCAACTGCACGAGCGGTACGTCTTGCGACGACGCCGGCCGCTGCGTCGGGACCGTAGCGGCCGGTAGCTGCGCGGTGGACGGTGCATGCCGGGCCGACGGCGACACGAACCCCGCCAACGGGTGCGAAGTGTGCGACGCCGGCGTCGATCAGAACGACTGGACCGCCAACGACGGTGCAAGCTGCTCGGGGGACGGCGACCAGTTGTCGTGCACCGGGGTGTGTGACGCGACGACCTGTGTCGACGACATACAGGCGGGCTCGTGCGCCATCGACGACGCGTGCTTCGCCGACGCCACGGCGAACCCGGTCAACGAGTGCGAGGTCTGCAGCGCTGGCGACGCGAACGACGGCTGGACCGACGTGGCGGACGGCACGTCGTGTGGGCCGAACGGCGCAAACCTCTGTTGCGCCGGGACTTGCCAGGCCGTGGCTGCCTGTCCCTGAGCCGGGCTGGCTCAGCCCTCGAACCAGCTCATCAACTGCGGGGCGAGCCCGGGCTCGTCACCCCACCCGAGGTCGAGCGAGCGCGGGAAGTAGACATGGCCCGCGCCGCTCACCCATCGCACCTCGAAGTCTGGCGGCGCTCGACGCAGGACCGGTTCCACCGACGACCGCGGGATCATCGGGTCGTGGGGGCTGTGGACCATCAGCGCGCGAACCGAAATCTCCTCGACGTTCCCGGCGATCGCACACGACTGATAGTAGTCCTCCGCGTCGCGGAATCCGTACCTCGGGACGACCGTCAGCTCGTCGTAACCCCGTATCGTCCTCGCACGTCGAACCGCATCGACCGGGGTTGGCAGGTCCTTCTGCCGGGCGATCTCGGAGTACATGTCGACGAGAGAACGTAGGATGTACTGGCGGTAGCCGGTACGCGCGCGATGGTCGAGATAGTCGGCCCCCGCACTCAGGTCGAGGGGCGGACAGACGGCCGCGACCGCGGTCATTCGGCGGCTGAGCTCCGGCTCCGTCGCGGCTCGCAGCGCGATGTGTCCTCCCAACGAAAAGCCCACGACGAACACGCGTTCGTACCTGGCGAAGTCCGGCGCGGTCAGCAGATCCCGTAAATCGGCGGTCAGCCCGGAATGGTAGAAGTCCCCTCCCCTTCCGTCGGCTCCCCGCAGCGCAAGCCTGGCGCAGCTCCACCCTCTTCGGTCGGCCGCGATCGCGATGGGCGTGAGATATCCGCTCTCGGGGCTTCCACCCAGCCCATGCACTGCAACGACGAGCGTGTCGCCACCGGTGTCGCGGTAGAGCGCTCGCACGTCGACCGCGCCAAGGTCGGTGGTCACGGCCCTGGTCCATTCGATGGCGGCGGGCGCGGTCAACGGGCGCAGACGGTGCTTGAGGGTCGGAAGCACCGTGTACGCGTGGCCGCTGATGGCTTCGAGGAGGCTCATCCGATCGAGCCGAGGCGGTCGACCACCTCGGCGATGCGTCGCGCAGCCTCGGCGAGTTCGTCCTTCGTGGTGGCGGGACCGAAGCTGAGCCGCACCGACCGTCTGGCGTCGCGCGGTTCGTGGCCCATGGCGAGGATGACGTGACTCGGCTCGAGCGACCCTGCGGTGCATGCCGAGCCGCTCGACGCGGCGACGCCCGCGAGGTCGAGCGACAGCAGCACGTCTTCGCCGTCGAGGTCGCCGAACGCGACGTTCAGCGTGTTGGGCAACCGCGAATCAGGGTCGCCGCGCAGGATCGTCTCGACCCCTTCCGTTCGAAGAGCATCGAGGAAGTAACCCCGCTTCTCCTCGAGGTCGGCGTTCCACGCGTCGACGTTCGCCGCGACCTGTTGCGTGAGTGCGAGCAGTCCAGCCGCAGCAGGGACGTTCTCGGTGCCGGGCCGTCGCCCACGTTCCTGGTGGCCGCCGGCCAGGATCGCCTCGATCTTGCGCCCTTCCCGCAGAATGATCGCGCCGATCCCCTTGGGTCCCCCACACTTGTGAAACGAGAGCGTCATGTAGTCGGCGTCGATCGCTTCGGCGTCGACCGAAATCCGCCCCAGGCCCTGGGTCGCGTCGACGTGCACTTCGGCGCCGAGCTCCCGGGCGCGCGCGGCGATCTGCGCCACCGGATAGACGTTCCCCATCTCGTTGTTCGCGAGCATGACACTGACGAGGGTCGCATCGGGGGCGTGCGCCTGCAGCCACCCCGGGTCGAGCCGACCCTGCTCGTCGACGGGCCAGATCGAGGTTCGAACCCCTGCCCTGCCGAGCTCCTCCACGACCTCGAGCACGCTCGGGTGCTCGACCGCGGTGCAGACGACGTGTGGGTCGTCGGTGACTCGAACGTGGTGGCGCAGCACCTGGTTGTTCCCTTCGGTCGCGCCTCCACACAGCACGACGGCCTGCGGCGGCGCGTTCACGGCGGCCGCGACCCCTCGGCGCGCCCGCTCGACGATGCCGCGCGCAGTCTGTCCCTCGGCGTGAATGCTGGAGGCGTTGCCCCACGACTCCACGAGCGCGGACTGCATCGCTGCGACCACCGCTGGCAACAGCGGCGCGGTGGCGTTCCAATCGAGATAGATTCGCTTCAAAGGTGATTCAGTAGGTGATGAGCGCGTGAGCTTCGCGCCCGAGGCGGCCGCGACCCGGCAAGAAACCGAGCTCGATGAGGAAGAGACACTCGACGATTTCGGCGCCCGCCTGGTCCAGCAGATCGGCGGCCGCAGCGGCCGTGCCTCCGGTGGCGAGCAGGTCGTCGATCAGGACGACGCGCTGCCCCTGCGTGACGCCGTCGACGTGCATTTCGACGCGGTCGGACCCGTACTCGAGCTCGTAGTCGACCCCGATCTTCTCTGCCGGGAGCTTCCCCGGTTTGCGGATCAGCGTCAGCCCTACGCCGAGCTCATGGGCGAGCGCAGCACCGAAGATGAAGCCGCGGCTTTCGATGCCGACGACACGTTCGACCTCACGGCTCCGACAACGGTCGGCGAAATAGCGCGTGATTTCCGCAAGGAGCGCGCCATCCTGAACGACGGGCGTGATGTCCTTGAACAGGATCCCCTCGATGGGGAAATCGGGGACGTCGCGCACGGTCGCCTGGACGCGTTCGATCAGGGCTTCACTCATTTCCAGCCTCGGGCAGTAGCTCCCCCCAGTCGGCGAGCTCTTTCATGAACCGGTAGTGGGTCAGGTCGAGATGGACCGGGGTCACGGTGATGGAATCGCGCGAGATCGCGTTGCAGTCCGACCCCGGGATGTCGTCGAAGCCGAGCTCGGCGCCACCGATCCAGTAGTACGACTTGTTGCGTGGATCGCGCTTCTCGGTCACCTGGGCGCCGTACGTTCGGCGCCCGAGCTTCGTGACCTGGATATGGTCGTTCGCGACGTCGCGCGGAACGTTCACGTTGAGCAGCACGCCGCGTGGAAGCCCGCGGTTCAGGACGGCCTGGGCGACGCGTCTGGCGGCGTCGGCCGCCTTGTCGAACTCTCTGCTACGGTAGGAGGCGAGTGACACGGCGACCGACGGAATGTCGAAGAGACACGCCTCGGCGGCTCCCGCGACGGTCCCGCTGTACATCACGTCGTCCCCGAGGTTCGCGCCGTGGTTGATCCCCGAGACGCAGAGGTCGGGTCTTCGGTCCAAGATGTGGTTCACCGCGACGTAGACGCAGTCGGTGGGCGTCCCCGAGACCGAGTAGACGCGCTCCTCGCGTTCGACGATCCGCACAGGATCCCAGAGCGTGATCGCGTGGCTGATGGCGCTCTGCTCGGTCGCCGGCGCGACGACCCAGACCTCGCCGAGGGGCTCGATCGCGGCGCGCAACGCGGCGAGCCCGGCAGAGGTGTAGCCGTCGTCGTTGGTGAGGAGGATGAGGGGGCGTTTCATTTGAAGGAGCCGGGTGTCGGGCTAGTCGTCGCTGCCGTCTTTCAGCTCTTTGTTCTCTTTCTTGAGCTTCGTCACCTGACGCTGCAGACGGTCGAGCTCGCGCTTCATCGTTCGAAGGTCGTCGGACGTCGCCAGGTTGAGCCGCTTGGCGAACTTCGTCTTCTGTTCGTCGAGCTCGCTCTTCACCTGGAAGCCTGCCTGGAATGCCTTTCCGACGGCCTTCTGGACCTTGTCGCTCCCCATCACTTTCTGGGCGGTGGGGTTCTGCATCACCTTCACGGCGGCTTTGAACATCTCGTCTTTCCAGTCGGCCACGTCTCGTCCTCTCCGCAAGAATCGCCGAGGATCCTTCACGCTCACCGCGGGGAAGTCAAGGTTCGCTTCGCGTCGTGCGTCCGCGGCGGCTACGATCGCCGCCGACCGCGAGCCGCGTCCGCCCGCGCGGTCGAGTCTGCACGAGGCGAGAATCGAGGTTGCGGCGTGGCGATTGCCGCCGGACAATCGCGGCAGTTGCCACCACAGAAGAGATAACCGATGAGTTCCAGCACGTTGCCGGGCCCTCGCGGTAGGCTGCTGCCGACCGTTCGCCTCCTCACGAAACCGTTGGAGTACTACCGATCGCTCATCGAGAGGTACGGCGACCCCGTGTTGGTCCGGGCGATGAATGGCAACATCTGGATGACCGCGTCCGAAGAGGGAGCCAAAGAGATCGTGACGGGGCGTCCGGAAACCTACGCGCCGTTCGCGACGGGAGCGTTGGAACCGCTGGTCGGTCGATACTCCCTGCTGACGCTCGGCGGTCGTGAGCACCGTCGCCAGCGAAAGCTCGTGATGCCGTCCTTCCACGGCCAGCGGATGCGCGCCTACGCCGACACGATGATCGCGGCCACCGAACGCGCGTTCGGCGAGTTTGGTGAGGGAGACCGGTTCGTGGCGCTCGAACAGGCGCCGGCGCTGGCGCTCGAGGTGATCGTCCGCACGGTCTTCGGCGTCGAGGAACCCGCAGCGGTCGCCAGGATGGCGTCGGCGATCGACGCGACGGTGGCCGCGCTGAAACCGATCTTCCTCTTCTCCTCGGGGTTCCAGCGCGCTCCGTTCGGGCTCGGCCCATGGGCCCGCTTTCAGCGCGCGGCGCGCGAGCTCGACGGGCTCCTGTATGACCAGATCATGCGGAAGCGCGCGGAGCGCGGGGGGGACGACGTGCTCGGGCTTCTGGTGGAAGCGCGCGACGAGGAGGGTGAGCCGATGACCGACCAGGAGATCCGGGACCAACTGATCACGCTCCTCGTCGCGGGCCACGAGACATCCTCGGTCTCCATCGCGTGGACCCTTCATCATCTGCACCGCAACCCGGAGACCCTCCAGGCGTTTCGAGCAGCCCTCGACGGTCACGACGGACCGGCCGACGAGATCGCTCGAATTCCCTGGGTGCGAGCGACGGTGCAGGAGAGCCTGCGCCTCTACCCCATCATCCCCGACTTCGTGCGCGAGCTCGTCGAACCGATGGAGTTTCGCGGCCGCGAGGTCCCCGCGGGAGACTGCGTCGGCGTGATGTCGACGGTGCTGCATCACGCGCCCGACATCTACCCCGACCCGATGAGATTCGACCCTTCCCGCTGGGTGGAAGAACAACCGCCGAAGTGGGCCTACTTCCCGTTCGGTGCGGGGCATCGACGCTGCGTCGGGGCGGCGTTCGCCGAGTTCGAGATCGCACTGGTGGTGGCGACGATCGTCTCGCGGCTGGACCTCGAGCTCACCGATCCGTCGACCGTCCGATCGGTACGACGCAACGTCACGATGGCGCCTTCGAACGGCGTCCCGATGAGGGTGCTGGGGCGCCGGTGAGGGAAGAGCGCCGCCCGAACCGACGTTGAACTCGAAGCGTCGGACATGTTGTCGGGTTGAGCAGAACGTCGGTGCCCGGTACAACGTTCGGCGCTCGGCGCACGGTGCCCGCGAGGAAATCATGTCGTTCGGAAAGAAAATCCTGGCAGGCTCGCTCGTCGCTGCCCTGCTCGCCCTCATCGGGGGGCTGGTCGGCATCTTCGTCATCGCGCCCTCCGTCGCCGAGACGATGGTTCGAGAGCGCCTCGACCGAGTCGAAGAGCGGCTCGGGGTCGAGGTGACGACTTCGGCGATCGAGACGAAAGGGATCGGCGGGGTCGAGATCTCGGACCTCGCCGTCAAAGATCCGAAGACCGGACGAACGATAGCCGCGGTCGAGACCGTCGGAGCCCGCGTGTCGCTCGGCGACATTCTGTTGGGCGATCGCGTCATCGAGTCGGTGTGGACCCGCAACGTGCGTGTGATCATCACCCGGGAGGCCGACGGCAGCTTCGATCTCGTGAACCTGATCCGAAACCGCAAGGGGAGCGAGACGACGTCCGACGATGCGGAAGGAAAGACCGTCGAGGACGGCGGGATTCTGCGCCACTTCGGAGGGACCCTCCCCGAGCTCGACATCGCCGACGTCGTCGTGACCTTCGAGCTCGCCGACGGTGCTCCCGTCTTTCCGATCCAGACCATCACCATCCCGGCGGGCGAGATCGAGCACGACGGAGGCATCGCGCTCGCGACGTCGATGACGGTGGAGTCGGTGGAGTCGGAGTCGTGGTCGGTGCCGCGCACGGTCGATGCGCAGGCGCGCTTCTCCGAAGAGCTCGTCCTCGAGGCGATGAACGTGAAGTTCGACCGCCCCGTGGAGCTCGGCGGGCTGGAACCGTATCCGTTCCTTCGGGCGGGCTTCACGGGGATGGAGATGGCCGATCGCGGGACGGTCGCCGTCACCGACTTCCACCTCGGGTTTCAGTCGTCGGAGGCGAAGGACGCGTTTCTGAAGATCGAGCGCGTGGGCGGGAGCCTGGCCAACCTATCTCTCGACCCGAGCCGGCTGCGCATCGGCACGGTCGTGGTCGAAGCGCCGCACCTCGACGTCCGTTACGACGAGACGGGAGCGGGAGAGCTGACGGACCTCGACCACGCGATCCGCGCCCCCGTCGCCCGCCGCACGGCCGCCACGGCTCGCGCCTTCGCGGCGAAGATCGCCGACAAGCAGAAAGAGAAGACGGAGCCCCTCGACGAAGAGGAGGAAGGCGACCTCGACGATTCGGTGGAAGAGGAACCCGACGAGGTCGCGCCGGGCCCCGACGCCGACCCGACCCTCCTCGACAAAGTCCTCGCTCGTCTCCCGGAGCGGATCTCGGTCGAGAATGCGGACGTGAAGGTGGAAGATCTGCGGGAGGTCCCCGTAGCTCGACCCGCCCGCAACCTCGAAATGAAGGACGGCAACTTCGTCGTCCTGCACGACGCAGCGCAGAAAGAGTTCGGAATCGAAGCGGCATTCACCGCGCTCGCCGACGCTCAGAAACGCGGCTCGATGGAGTCGAAGGTCAAGCTCAACTACGACACCAAGCAGATCGACGCAGACGTCGAAGTCGACGCCCTCGATCTGTCGTGGGCGGGTCAGATCCTGGGCCCGCGCGTGGCACAGCACGTCCGCGGCGGCACGCTCCGCGCGAAGGTCGGTGTGAAGCCCGGCAAAGGGCGCGAGGTGGTCATCGACGGGCTCGCGTCCGTCGAGAATCTCGTCTTCTTCCACGGGCTCCTCGCCGAAGAGCCCGTGACGCAGTTCGACGCCTCCTACTCGTTCGTCGCGTCCTACGACCCCACCGCGCCGATTCCCGACGCGAAGCTCCTGCAGAAGGGGCTCTTCAAGGAGGGTAAGGCGCCGCCGAAGGGTGATCCGATGTATCAGGGTGCGCTCGTGTTTCAGAAAGGGGAAGTGACGACGGACGGCGTGAAGATGGGGTTCACTCCGGCGGTCTACGGGACGGGCGCCCTCCCCGGCCGGCTCCCGGCGCGCGTAGACCTGCGCGTCAACCTCCCCACGACGCCGTTCCAGGCCATCTTCGACGCCGTCCCCGCGGCGATCCAGGGTCCGCTCCAGGGCTCGGAGTTCGCCGGAACGTTCGCCTGGAAGCTCGACGCCGAGATTCCCCTGCACCGCGCCGGGGACATGGAGTGGAACAGCGTCCCCGTCCTGGAGGAGTTCGAGATCGTCTCGATGCCCAAAGAGATGCACCCAAAGAAGCTGATGGAGGGATTCACCCTGACGATCGTCGACACTCTGAAGGACAAGAAGGGGGAAGAGTACGAGTGGTCCCGCACCGTGCGGATCCCGAAAGCGGAGCCGGTCTCGGCGAAATATCTGGTCGAGAACGGCGGGATCTCGATCGAGACCCTCGACGAGCGACGGCGCGAACGCGAGTGGCCGCCGAGCCCGGATCCGGCCCGGTCTTTCTTGCCGAAGCTGACGATCGAGTCGCCCGAGTACTGGTACACGACGCAGGCGGAGAACCAGACGGCGAAGAAGCCGTGGACGAGCTACGACCGGATCGAGCGGACCGAGAAGTCGCCTTACGGTCCTTACGTCTTCGTCCCGCTCCAGCACATCGCCCCGTGGGTCGTCCGGACGGTCACCACCACCGAGGACGGCGGTTTCTTCCGGCACCCCGGATTTCTGTTCGATTCGTTGAAGGAGAGCGTCGAGGACAACATCGAGGCGCAGCGGATGCGTCGCGGCGGCAGTACGATCTCCATGCAGCTCGTGAAGAATGCGTTCCTCGACCGCAAGAAGCTCATCGCGCGGAAGATTCGTGAAGCGTTCCTCGTGTTCCTCATGGAGTCCGTCGTCGACGTGCCGAAAGCGCGCATCCTCGAAGTCTACTTGAACGTCATCGAGTTCGGGCCGGCGATCTACGGCATCCATGACGCGTCGGTCCACTACTTCGGCAAGCGCCCCGACGAGCTGACGATCGCCGAGACTGCGTGGCTCTTCAGTATCTTGCCGAGCCCCAAGCGGTATCACTTCTACTGGGACCGCGGGGAGATCACGAAACCGTGGTTCCACAAGATGGGGCGCTACATCGACGCGATGTTCCGCCGCGAAAAGATCACGGCCGAGCAGCGGGACGAGGCGAAGCTCGAGCCCCCGGCGTTCTACAAACCGGACGTGGAGCTCGACGAGCCGGTCTTGAAGCCGAAGTCATTCGGGGGCGTTCCGCTCTTGTGGGACGGCCCCCTCGCGAACCCCGGAAACCCGCCCTCCCCGGGGGGAACCACACCGGGGGGAACGACGCCGCGCAAGACGCCGGGTCCGCCGGGCACGAAGCAGCAGCCCAAGCCCACACCGCGGCCGTTCTTCAACCGATAGTTCGGGACACGACGGCGACCGTTCATAGATCCGAACGGAATAGCGCACGTTGGAAGGACCATTACCGTGGCGTGCGTCACGGTGTTAGAATGCCGCGCCCACGGGACGAAATTCATGGCCGACACAACCTCCCATCGACACATCCAGCGCCTGGTCGACAGGCTCGCACGTCGAATCCGCGTGCAGCGAGCGATCGATGGGCTCGTCACCGGCGCGTCGCTCTCGGTGATGGTGGCGCTCGTCGCTTTGACCCTGCTGAAGACGGGCTGGCTCGCGGCCGACTCGTTCTGGCTGGCGCTCGGTGGGTCTGCGGTCTTCCCCATCGGGTTCGCCGCCTGGGGCTGGCTGCGAAGGCTCGACTCGATCGCGCTCGCGCAGCGGCTCGACCGCACCCACTCTCTTCACGACCGACTCTCGACCGCCCTCGCTCTCGGGGATGCCGGTCCCGCCAACGACTTCGAACGCGCGCAGATCGAAGATGCCCTGCGCTACCTCGACGGCGTGAAACTCGCACCCGCCGCGCCCTTTCACCGACCGACCGACCTCGTACCCCTCGTGGGCCTCTTCCTCGCCGTCGCCGCCGTGGCCGTCCTGCAACCCCCGAATCGCTCGGGCACGTTGCCGACTCCCCCCGAGATAGAGAACGCCGAGATCCTCGACGAGGCGACCGTCGCGCTCGAGCGCGACCGCCTGGAGAAGATCCGGGATCAGCTCGAGGGGCTGAACGATCCCGAGTCGATGGAGCTCGTCGAAGAGATCGAGAAGCTCCTCGAGCAGGTGGAAGAACGAGAGATCTCCGAACGCGAGTTCCTCGACCGGCTCGAAGAGCTCGAAGAGAAGTATTTCGACGCGGAGTCGGAGGCGCAGCTGGCGCGGCTCACCGACAAGTTGAAGGAGGCTGCGGAGAAGCTCGAACAAGAGGCAGCGAAAGACCTCGCGCAGGAGGAAGAGGTCAAAGAGATCGTCGACGCCCTGAAGCGTGAAGACCTCGACGGCGCATCGAAAGCGCTGCAGAAGCTCGCCGAGAAACTCGCGAGCGGCGAGATGTCGGAGAAGCAACTCGAGCGGATCGCGAAGCTGATGGAGAAGTTCGCGGACAAGATCGACCCGAACGATCCCGCCCTGCAAAAGCTGATGGAGAAGAACCGCGACCTCATCGAGAAGCTCTCGAAGAAGATGGAGTCCGATGGAGGACTCGGCGAAGAGGAGAAGCAGCGGCTGAAGCGCGCGCAGGAAGAACTGAAGAAGCAGCAAGAGCAGCAGCAGAAGCAGGAGAACTCCGAGTCGTCGCGCGAGCTTCAGAAGATTCGGCGGCAGTCGCGGGAGCTCTCCGAGCGCGCCACCGCAGAGTCCCAGCGCGAAGACGCCATCCAACCGAAGAAGGGGAAGGAGGAGAAGGGGAAGGACGGTGACAAGGGGGAGAACGGCCAGAAAGGCGAACAGGGAGAGAAGGAAGAGCAGCGCTACGAGAACGAGGCGAGCCGAAAGGCTCGCGAAGCGTCGGAGTCGATGAAGAAGAAGGCCGAGCAGAAGCAGATCGACGAGGCCAAACAACAGGCTCGCGAGCAGCTTCGAGACCTGAAGGAGTCGATGCAGCGATCGTCGCGACAAGCGGGGGAATCGCAGCAAGACGACTCGCGCGGCGAGGACATGAAGGAGTTCCTGCGACGTGCCAAGGGGAAGACCGACTCGTCCGACGGGGTCAACGAAGAAGGGAAAGGGAAAGGCGACGTGCGAGGCGGTGAGGGCAAGTCGGAGAGCGGCGAGGAGACCAAGTCGATCAACGAGGGCGAGACCAACATCGCTGGAAAAGGGAAAGGGAACCGCGAGCTGGGCGAGGAGACTTCGCTCGACGGTAAACGGACCGACGTGAAGGTCGAGGCGGAGGCCGGGAAAGGCCCCTCCCGGTCCGAGATCATCCGCGCTGCCAGCGAGGGTGGGTTCGCGACCACCGAGTACAAAGAAGTCTACGCAGACTATGAGTCGGTCGTGGAGGAGGTGATGGAGAAGGAAAAGATTCCTTCCGGATACCGCTACTACATCGAGCGATACTTTCAATTGATCCAACCGCAGGAATGAACTGTTCCTGCCCGGGAGTAACCGATGGCTGAAGAGTCGAACGCGAAGGTCCAGGAGGCCGTCGCAGCGTTCCAGAAGGACTGCCAGAAGATCCAGAACGAGATCGGGAAGATGATCGTCGGCCACGAGGCGATCATCGAAGGCGTGATCGTCGCGATGCTCGCCGGCGGCAACGTCCTGCTCGAGGGCGTGCCCGGGCTCGGCAAGACGATGCTCGTGCGGACGCTATCGGAGACGTTGGGGCTGCACTTCTCCCGGATTCAGTTCACGCCAGACCTGATGCCATCCGACATCCTGGGCACCACAGTGCTGGTCGAGAGCGAGGACGGAGAGAAACACTTTCGTTTCGAGAAGGGGCCGATCTTCGCGAACATCGTGCTCGCCGACGAGATCAACCGCGCGACGCCGAAGACGCAGGCCGCGATGCTCGAGGCGATGCAGGAGCGGAGCGTCACGATCTCGAAGGAGACGATGAAGCTCGCCGACCCGTTCTTCGTGATGGCGACGCAGAACCCGCTCGAGATGGACGGCACGTATCCGCTGCCGGAAGCCCAGCTCGACCGTTTTCTCTTCAAGTTGATCGTGACCTTCCCGAACCTCGAGGAGCTCCACACGATCATGGAGCGCACGACGCAACGCGACCAGCCCGACGTCAACGAGGTCATCGGCCAGGACCGGCTGGTACAGATGAAGATGTTCGCGCGCGACGTGCCGGTGGCGCGCCACATTCAGGACTACGCGCTCCGGCTGCTCCAGGCGACCCACCCGGATCAGCCCGGCGCGCCGGACATCACGAAACGCTTCGTCCGCTACGGATCGTCGCCCCGCGGTGCTCAGGCGATCTTGATGAGCGCCAAAGTGCGAGCGTTGTTCGACGGTCGCTTCAACGTTTCGAGCGACGACATCCGCGAGTCGGCGCGAGCCGCCCTTCGTCACCGCATCATCCTCAACTTCGAGGGTGAAGCCGAAGGGGTCGCCACCGACGCCGTGATCGACGAGATCTTGAAGCGCACGCCCGAGTCGAAGAAGAGCTGATGGCATCAGCCGACGAACAATTCGACGAGGCGTTCCTCAAGAAGCTCGAATACCTCTACATCGTCTCGCAGAAGATCATCGGGGGACGACTGCGGGCGCAGCGCAAGACGAAGATCGTCGGCAGCGGGATCGAGTTCGCCGACTACCGCACGTACGCGCACGGCGACGACCTGCGGAACATCGACTGGCGCATCTACGCGCGTACCGAAAAGCTCTTCCTGCGGCTCTTCGAGGAGGAGGAAGACCTCTACATCTACTTCCTCATCGACAGCTCGAAGTCGATGACGCTCGGCGAGCCCGACAAGTGGAGCTACGCCAAGCGGGTCGCCGCGGCGCTCGGCTACATCGGCCTGGCGAACCTCGACCGGGTGAGCATCATCCCCTTCTCGAGCCAGCTCGATGGGCGGCTGCCGCCGTCGCGCGGACGGGGCCAGATCTTCAAGATCTTCGACTTCCTGAACAGCCTCGAGCCGGGCCAGCAGACAAGCCTCGGGGACGCTTTCAGGACGTTCGTGACGCAGAACAAGCGCAAGGGGATCGCGGTCGTGATCAGCGATTTCTATGACCCGCGCGGGTTCGAGGAAGGCCTCAACTATCTGCGCTACCACAAGTTCGAGCCGATGGTGGTGCACCTGTCGGACGACCGCGAGCTCGATGCCGACTTTCGCGGCGACCTGCAACTCGTCGACTGCGAGACCGGGCAGATCGCCGACATCACGGTGACGGCCTCGATGATGAAGGAGTACCGCAAGGCGTTCGAGGCGTATTGCGAGAAGCTCGAAGAATACTGCGTGAAGCGGCAAATCCTCTACTTCCGCGCCCCAATTCAAGTCCCTTTCGACGAGCTCATCCTGCGCGTGTTCCGCGCGGGCGGCTTCCTGAAGTAGGTCGACGATGCAGTTCACCGGAATGGAGTGGAGCACCCTATCGACCCTGGCCGGGCTGGCCGCGGCGGCGATTACGGTCCTCTACGTCCTGAAGCTTCGGAAGCGCCGCATCGAGGTGCCCTTCTCGCCGCTGTGGCGCGAGATCCTGCTCGAGCACAAGCAGCAGTCCGACTGGTGGCGGCGGTTGCGGCGCCTGCTGTCGTGGCTCCTCCACATCGTGCTGCTCGCCCTCCTCGCCTTCGCGCTGCTCGATCCCCACATGGAGGACGAGGTGGTGGAAGGCCGCCACATGCTGATCCTCATCGACGCTTCGGCGAGCATGGCGTCGACCGACGTCAGCGGCGGCGCGGACAGGCTCGACGTCGCGAAGAACAAGGCCCGCGAAATCCTCGAGACGATGGGACCCGACGACCGCGCGATGCTCGTAGCGTTCTCGAATCAGGTCCAACCTCTCAGCCCGTTCGTCAGCGAGGCGTCTATCCTGGAAGCTCCACTCCGGGAGATTCGCGTGGGTGCCACCGGTACCGAGTTCGGGCAGGCGATTCGCTTCGCCGCGGACTCGATGGCGGACAAATCGAGCGGAGAGCTGGTGATCATCAGCGACGGCTCGGGTGCGGACCTCGAGGCGCTCTCGGAGGTGGAGTTCGGCGAGGGGGTCACGGTCCGTCACCTCAAAGTGGGTGAATCGGGCGACAACGTGGCGATCACCGCCTTCAACGTCCGGCGCTACATCGCCAACAAGCTCGACTTCGAGCTATTCTTGAGGGTTCAGAGCTACTTCGAACGCCCGGTCGACGTGGAGATCCAGATCTTCGCCGACGGTCGGCTCGTCGACACGAAGGACGTCGAGCTCGCCGCGAACGGAGTCCATCAGCAGTTTTATCCGAGCCAGGCAGTGGCGGGCGAGCGTCTGGAGGCGCGCGTGCGGCTGAAGAGCACCGACGCACGCGACGTCTTCCCGCTCGACGATCGTGCGTATGCCCTGCTGCCTCCGGTTTCGAAGGCCGACGTTCTCGTCGTCACGGAGGGGAACCTCTACGTCGAAGGTCCGCTCCTCTTGAACTCGAACCTCAACGTGAAGCGCATCAAACCGTCGGAGTATCCCGATGCCCGCACGGATTGGGACATGGTCGTCTTCGACCGTTTCACCCCGCCGATGCCCGAACGCGGGAACTTCTTCTACATCTCGCCGAGCGGGGAGACGTCACCGTGGCCGACGACGGGGACCGTGAACGACCCGATCATCACGCGCACTACGCGGAGCCATCCGCTGATGCGCTGGATCACCCTGAAGGACGTAAACATCGGGTCGGCTTCGCGGCTGAAGACGTCCAGAGAAGACGACGTCGTGGCTTCGTCGGCGGTCGGAGCACCGATTCTGATCGCCCGCCCGGGCGACGAGCTGCGGATGGCCGCCCTCGCCTTCGACGTCCGCAACAGCGATTTCCCGCTGCGCGTCGCCTTCCCCGTCCTCCTGCTCAACCTCGTCGACTGGTTCGCGGCGGGCGACGAGTCGCTGGTCGAGTCGTATTCGACGGGTGACACATGGTCCGTCCCGCTCCAGACGACGGCGCAGACGGTGAAGGTGGAATCTCCGTCGGGCGAATCTGCCGACGTCCCGGTGTACGAGAATCGGGCGATCGTCTACGGCGACGAGACTGGTTTCTGGACCATCGGAAGCGGTTCCGACGCCAAGCGGGTGGCCGCGAACCTGGTGAACCCGGAGGAGTCCCGCGTCGCCTCTCAGGAGCTCACGTTCGGCGAGCGCGAGGTCCAACGCGATACGTCGGCGCTCGTTTTCGAACGGAACGAGCTCTGGATCTGGGCGCTCCTCGCGTTCCTCGCGCTGATCCTCGTCGAGTGGGTGACCTACAACCGGAGGATCACGGTATGAATAGGTCGACGGCACGCGCGCTCGATGCGATCTTCTGGGCCCTCCTGCTCGCGGTCTGGCTCGGGATGGGCTGGGCGTTCTACGAGTTCGTCCTGGCGGGTGGGCACGACTTGCTCGCGTTCGAGTTCCGGGGCCGCAGCCTCGAGATTCTGGCTCCGAAGATGTTCGGCATTCTGCTCGTTCTCCCGGTCCTGTGGATCGTCGGGCGGTGGACGCTGTCGGACCTGCCGCGCTACCAGCGCTGGATCAACGTCGGGATGCGGACGCTCGTGATCGTGGCGGTCGTCCTCGCCCTCGTGCAGGTCGTGACGACGTCGTTCGAGTCCCGCGTCAGCACCGTTTTCGTCGTCGACACGTCGGCGAGCATGCCCGACGAGTCGATCGAGGAGGCGCGGGCGTACATCAACGAAGCGATCGCCAAGAAAGGAGAGCGAGACGACGTGAAGGTCGTCGCCTTCGCGACGCGCCCCTATGAAGTCCCCCTCGGCGCCGACGGAACGCTTCAGGCGATTCCGCGTCCCGAGGACGAGAAGGCCCGCCTCGGTTCGAACCCGTCGGCGGCGCTGCGGCTCGCATACGGGCTCTTCCCTCAGGACCACCTCAAGCGCGCCGTCCTCATCTCGGACGGCAACGAGACGGGCGGCGACGTCCTCGCCGAAGCTTACAAAGCGTCGGCGTTCGGGATTCGGATTCACAACCACGAGGTGAAGATCGACGCGCCGCGCGAGGTGCTGATCCGGGCCTTCGACTTCCCGCAGGACATCAAGGTCGGCGAACCGTTCACGGCCGTCGCCCGCATCTTCTCGACCCACCAGACCGAGGTGTCGTTCCAGCTGTGGCAGAACGACTTCAAGGACGCTTCGAAGACGGTGACTCTCGAGCCCGGCGTCACCGAGGTGACCTTCGACACCGAGGTCTACGAGCCGGGGTTCAAGAAGTTCAAGCTCGACATGAAGGTCACCGGCGAGGACAGGTTCAAGGAGAACAACCAGTTCGTCTACAGCGTGAACGTCACCGGCAAGCCCCGCATCCTCTACGTGGAAGGCGAGATGCGGTCGCGGCACTATCTGGAGCGGGCGCTTCGAAACGAAAACTTCGACATCGAGACGCGCGGGCCGTTCGGTCTTCCGAACACGCTGGAGGAGTTCGAGTCGTTCGACCTGGTGCTCGTCTCCGACCTGCCGGCGCTGAACATGTCGGGCGACCAGATGAAGCTCATCGATCGCTACGTTCGCGAGCTCGGCGGTGGATTCGTGATGGTCGGCGGCGAAAACTCCTTCGGTCCCGGCGGCTACTACAACACGTCGCTCGAGAAGACGCTGCCGGTCGAGTTCGAGCCGGAGAAGAAGCGGGAGACCCCACAGCTCGCGTTGATGCTGGTGATCGACAAGTCCGGGTCGATGAACGGCGATCGCATCGAGCTCGCAAAAGACGCCGCGAAAGCGACCGTCGAGATACTCCAGCGCTACGACAAGGTCGGCGTCACGGCGTTCGACGACGGCGTTCAGCACCTGGTTCGGATGCAGTCCGCCTCGAACCGCGTGCGCATTCTGAGCGACATCGGCAAGCTTCGGGCGAGCGGCGGCACGAACATCCCCGTCGCGCTCTTCGACGCCTACGAGCAGCTCGCGGTCACTCCGGCGAAGCTCAAGCACGTCATCCTGCTCACCGACGGCCACTCCGACACGGGCAACATCTTCACGGAGATCCTCCCGGCGCTCCGAATCGAGGGGATTACGGTGACCACGGTCGCGGTCGGCGGGCAGTCGGACACGACGTTGCTTCGGCGAATCGCCGAAGGGGGCGGCGGCCGCTACTACTACACCAACGACCCGTACAACGTGCCGCGGATCTTCACCAAGGAGACCTCGACCGTCGCACGAAGTTCCATGGTCGAGGAGCCGTTTCGCCCGACTGTGGTGAAGCGAGCTCAGATCCTGGAGGGGATCCCGTGGGGCTCGGCGCCGTTCCTGCTCGGCTACGTCTCGACGAAGGCGAAGAAGGACGCCGAAGTGCTGATGGTCTCCGACCACGGTGAGCCGATCCTCGCGCGCTGGCGCGTCGGGCTCGGTAAGTCCGTCGCCTTCACGTCCGACTTGAAGAACCGCTGGGCGGTGGAGTGGATCCGTTGGCCCGGCTACTCGAAGTTCTGGGCGCAGCTCATCCGCGACACGATGCGTGCGAACGATTCGGACACGCTGGCGATGACGACGAGCGTGGAGCAAGACGAAGCTCGGATCATGGTCGACGCGGTGGGTGACGACGACCGGTTCATCAACGACCTGACGTCGATGGTCGCGATCACGGGCCCCGACGGAAAGACGAGCACCGTCCAACTGCAGCAGACCGCGGCAGGTCGCTACGAAGCGTCGATCCCGCTCGAGAAGTACGGGTCGTACGGACTGAAGGCGACCCACGACAAAGGAGGAGACACCATCGCCGTGTCGCTCGGCAGCATCTCCCACCCCTATCCTCGCGAGTACCTCTTCGTGGAGCCGAACCGCGATGTGTTGCGTCGCTCGGCCGATGTCGCCCGGGGCGAGACCAACCCGACGATCGAGACGTTGTTCGACCCGATGGGCGAAGAGGTCAAGTACCGTCGTGAGCTCTGGCCATGGTTCCTGATCGCCGCCATGGTGCTGCTGGTCTTCGATCTCGCCCTCCGCCGCATCCGACTCTCGGGGAGGACCGAGATCAGTTGGGCGAGCGTGATGGGAAAACGAAGCTGACGGAACCACAGCCGGAGGGCTTTCGTTTCCCCAAATCCCGGCAACGCAGCGTGTTCTAGACGTCAGATCCCCCAAGGGGTATGATCCGCACCAATCTTCTAGCTCCGAGGCTCGAATGAAACGTTGGTTGGCCACCATCTTGATCGGCGGCATGCTGGCCGGTCCCGCCGCCCCGGCAACCGTCTTCGCACAGTCCGTCACCAAGCAGGTGGAGGATCTGTCGCGGCAGGCGGCCGGCGCGTACAGCGAGGGCGACTACGACCGCGCGATCGAGCTGTTTCAGCAGGCCTACGAGCTTCAGCCCGTCCCCAACCTCCTCTTCAACATCGCCAAGGTGTACGAGAAGAAGAAGGACTGGGAGCAGGCGATCGTGAACTACAAGGAGTTCATGAAGGCGCCAGACTCCGACGCCGACGCGAGGCAGGTCGCGCTCGACCGCATCGATGCGCTCGAGGAGATCCGCCGGGTCGAGCGCGAGGAAGAAGAGGCGCGCCAGCGAAAGCTCGCCGAAGAAGAGCGGAAGAAGAAGGAAGAAGAGGAGCGATTGCTCGCCGAGCAGAACGGCCAGGAGACCGGCGGCAACGCCGAGGCGGGGACCGGCGGAAGCGCGCTCCCCTGGATCGTGACGGGGAGCGGTGCCGCGCTCCTGATCGGCGGTGGCGTCTTCGGACTGCTCGCGACCGACCAGGAGACGGTCTTCAAGACGGGCGACTCGGCCGAAGTTCGCCGAAGCGCCCGCTCCAAAGGAAAGACCTTCGCGATCGTCGCCGACTCGATGTTCCTCGCCGGAGGGGTCGCGACGGTGGTAGGGATCATCCTCTTCGCGACGTCGGGCTCCGGTTCCGGCAGCGAGACCGCCGCGACGCCCACGTTCTGGATCGGTCCGGAAGGTGGCGGTGCCGGAGCGGCGTTTAGGTTCTGAGATCGAAAAGCGTGGTCGTGCGTTTCTACGACTGAACGCTTCGGAGCATCGACCAGATGAGTTCATCGAGAGACCATCGCCGCCAACTGTACGAGAGGCTCGTGGGGCAGCCCGTCGCGCAGGGGCGATTCGTCATCACCCGCCTGCTCGGGTTCGGCGGCATGGGCGCCGTCTACGAGGCGATCCAGCAGAACATGAACCGAAAGGTCGCGCTGAAGCTCATCCCGACC
The DNA here is from genome assembly GCA_964411125.1 of uncultured Bradymonadales bacterium. Lineage (GTDB taxonomy): Bacteria > Myxococcota_A > Bradymonadia > Bradymonadales > Bradymonadaceae > JBFIHF01. Next base: position 23,396 of record CAYPJU010000041.1, read on the forward strand.
CACGATCCGACGATCGTCGCGCGGTTCGAGCGCGAAGCGCTGACAATCTCGAAGCTTCAGCACCCGAACACGATCACGGTGTTCGACTTCGGCCAGTCCGAGGACGGATTCCTCTTCCTTTCGATGGAGCTCCTGGAGGGTGAGACGCTCACGGACCGCATCGCGGCGGGCCCGATGGAGCCACAGCGTGCGGCCCACATCGCGATGCAGATGTGCCGATCGCTCGCGGAAGCGCACCGCTCCGGCATCGTCCACCGCGACGTGAAGCCCGACAACATCATCCTGATCCGGGTCGACGACGACCCGGACGTGGTGAAGGTGCTCGACTTCGGGATCGCCAAGGCGGTGATGGGCGAGGACGACGTCCAACTGACGGGCGACGGACGCATCATCGGGACCCCTCGCTACATGTCGCCCGAGCAGATTCTGGCCGAAAAGCTCGACCACCGGAGCGACATTTACAGCCTCGGCTGCATCCTCTTCGAGATGCTGTGCGGCGCTCCGCCGTTTCAGCAGTCGAGCACGACGGCGCTGATGATCTCGCACACGCAGGATCCGCCGCCGACTTTCGCGCAACAGCTCCCTCCGGGCGCGATGAGCCAGATGCCGGCCGGGCTCGAGCGCGTGGTGCGAAGGGCGCTATCGAAGACCCCCGCTCACCGTCACCAGTCGTGCGACGAGCTGCGCGAAGACCTCGAGGCGGCCATCAGCGGGCGCTACGCGATCCAGGAAGGTCCCGAGACTGCGGCGGTGCTTCCACCCGCGGCGACCTCCCAACCGATGGCGACCGCAGCGAACCCCGATGCCACCCTCCCCGCCGAGCCGCAGACGAAGAGAGCGCCAGCGTTTCTAGCGATCGGCATCATCGCGCTGGTGATCGTCATCGTCGGGTTGCTCGCGCTCAATGCGCTCGGGCCGGACGACACCGAGGTCGCCGAGGCGGCGGTCGAAGAACCCACTCCCGCCCTCCCCCCGGTGGTCGAAGAAGAACCGACGGTGGACGTCAAAGAGATCCCCCCCGAGGTCATCGATCTCACGATCAAGTCCGAGCCGAGCGGAGCCAAGGTCTACGAGGGGGAGTCTCTCATCGGCGTCACGCCGGTCACGATTCCCGTCGCCGCAAAATTGAAGAAACACGAGTATCGCCTCGTCAAGAGGGGGTACCAGGAGCTGGCCGTCACGGTGCCAGTCCGCCCCGACGGTGATGTCGCGATCGAGCGGATGTACGAGCTCGAAGAGACGAAGCCGGTCGCCGCCCCGCCCGCCGAGAAGAAACCAAAGCGGCCGGCCGCGGTGAGCAAGAGGGTGAAAGAAGAGCCGCCGAAGGAGACCGAGCCCAAGGTCCCGTCGGTGCAGCGCCTGGAGGATGGTCCGAAGGCGGACGTTCCCCTGCTCGGCAAGTAATGAAAAAATGTCCCACATGCCGACGCGAGTACCCCGGGACGGTGGAGTTTTGCCCGAACGATGGGATGAAACTCCGGACGATCCGTGAGAAAGCGGACGACCCGTTGGTGGGACGCGCACTCGACAACCGCTGGGTCGTCGAGGCGAAGCTCGGCGAAGGCGGCATGGGCGCCGTCTACAAGGGGCACCAGCGAAGCGTGAACCGCACCGTCGCGATCAAGACGTTGCGCCCCCAGCTCGTCGAGAACGAGGAGTTCGTCGGACGGTTCTTCCGCGAGGCCCAGATCGCGGCCAACATATCTCACCCCAACTGCGTCACGATCCTCGACTACGGCGAGTCTTCCGACGGGACGCTCTATCTCGCGATGGAGTTCCTCGAAGGCGAGCTCCTCACCGACCGAATGAAGTCGGGGACGCTGACGGTGAAGCAAGTCCTGGAGATCGGCATTCAGGTAGCCTCGGCTCTGTCGGCCGCGCACGAGCAGAACATCGTCCACCGGGACCTCAAGCCCGACAACATCTTCCTGATCGACGTCCCGGGTGGCGCAACTTTCGCCAAAGTTCTCGATTTCGGTATCGCCAAGATGCTCGACTCCGACACCCAGGTGACGAAGACGGGGATGATCTTCGGAACGCCCGAGTACATGAGCCCGGAGCAATGCCAGGGAGCCGCGATCGATGGGCGTAGCGACGTTTACGCGCTCGGCTGCATCCTCTACGAGCTGATCGGGGGCCGCACGCCGTTCAAGGCGACGACACCGATGGCGGTGCTCCTGGCCCACGTCAACGAGTCGGTCCCTCAGCTCGCCGCGCCTGCCTCGAGCGGCTCGGCGGGGCTCGAAGCGATCGTGATGAAGTGCCTCGAGAAGTCCGCGGATGCGCGCTATCCGTCCGCCGCGGCGCTTCGCGAGGCGCTGGAAGCGGAGCTCGGCTCGCTCGAGAACCCGAGCGCTCCGGCGATGACCGGCCCGCAAACCGCCCCGAGCGGCGCGGACATCTCTTTCGATCAGACCGCCGCTTACGAGACGGGCGAGGAGCCGGCGCTCACTCCTTCGCCAGACACGAGCGAGGAGGCGGTGCGACGGCCCGACTCGGCGTTCGTCGCCACGGGCTCCGTGGTCGCGCCGGAGACATCGACTTCCGGAAACGGAAGACTCGTCGGGATCGCCGCGCTGCTGGTGGTCGGCTGTGTCGCATTGGCGGCGGTCGCGTTCGGTCTGCTCGCTGGTTCGGGGACCGACGAGGCCGAAGCAGAGCCCGTCGTCGCCACGGCGAAGACTGTCGAGGAGCCACCGGTGGCGATGATCGCGGCGGAGGAGGAGCCCGATTCGGGACTCGGCGGCGAGGTTGCCCGGGTCGAGAGCGATGCCGGTGCCCCCAAACCCATCGCGGCGGCCACGGAGAAGCCGAGCCCGAAGCCGGCACCGAAACCCGCCCCGAAAGCGAAAGCGCCTCCCAAGAAAGCTCCGACGTCCGAGCCCGTCGCGAAGAAGCCCGACCCGGTGAAGACCAGCCCGCAGTTGGACGAGGAGCCTCCCGTCCCCGCGCCGCGGCGCCCGCTGCTCAAGGATGCCGTGGAACGGCTCAACGAGAAGGCGGAGAAGACCGTGAAAAAGATCGGCAAGGACGTGAAGAAGGGGACCGACAAGACCCTCGACGACTTGCTTGACGACGGCATGATGGAGCAGTGAGTCTAGACGGACCCGTTCCAGGACCGTCGATGCGTCAGACTCTCTCCAGATGGCTCATTCTGCTGTTGATTCCGCTCACGATGCTCGCGGTGGTCTCCCCTGCGTGGGCGCAGGACGACCGCGGTCGTGCGATCCAGCTCATCACCGACGCAAACGGCGACTACGAACGCGGAGAGTTTCGCGACGCGCTGCGCAAGTATCGGAGCGCTTACGAGATCACGGACGACCCGCGAGTGCTCTACCGGATCGGACTGACCTACGAGAATCTCGCAAACTATCAGCGGGCCCGAGAGCACCTCGAGCTCTTTCTTCTGGCCGAGCCGAGCACGAAGTACCGCGACCGAGTGGAGAAGAAGATCGCGACGCTCAGCGAGCAGGAGGCCGCACTGCAGGCCGCGATTCAGGTGGAGTCCGACCCCCCGGGTGCCGAAGTGTACCTCTACGACGACACGGGTCGCCCGAGCGGGGTGACGCCGATTCGGCTCCCGGTCGGCCCCGGAACGCATCTCCTCATCGTGAAGAAGGAGGGCCACGAAGCGGCGCGCGAAGAAGTGACGGTCGAGCCCGCCGCGACGGTGGAGCGCAAGTACGAGCTGGGAGGGGGAGTGGCCGCGGAGGAGCCGGAGGAATTGGAGGCCGAGAACCAGCACGAAGAGAAGCTGCCGGTGGCCGATCCTGTTCCCCACGACCCGCGGGTGGTCACCATGGTTCGCCTGAAGCCCTCCACCGGCGTCAGCTTCTTGATGTGGACGCTGGTCGGAGTGGGCTGGGTCGCAGCCATCGTCGGCGCCGCGGTAGCGTCCGCGAACCCGTTCGCGCGGGATGCCGGCTACGCAACGTTGGCCGCCGGGGTGGGCGGAATCGGCATTGGCGGCTACTTTCTCTGGTTCCACGACTGGAACAAGAATCTCCGGCGCGCCGCCCCTACGGCGTCCGGGCACGCCCCCGCGATCGCCCCGGCTTACGGGGCTTCGGTCGGCCTGAAGTTCTAGTATTCCATGAAGATCGTGCCCTGCGCGCGGTCCGGCGCGGCCAGATGATACTTGTCAAACGGCCTTCCATCGTTATATTGGCGCCGAGTTTCGTGTCCGCAGAAACGCACGAATTGCGAGGCCCTCATCGGATCGCTTCGCTAGGACACCCGAAAAGCGGACGGATGGGCCCGGGTGCTCCGAACGATCCAGACGAATAAGGAGTTCAATGGCACGCTTGATGTCTAGCACGGAATTGGCCGCTCGCTTGGAACAGGATGACTCGGTCATCCTCACCGACGTTCGCGACCCGGAAGAGTTCGAAAAGGATCACATCCCCGGTGCGGTCAACATTCCGCTCGAAGCACTCACTGAGAAAGCGAAAGAGTTCAAGAAATCGCAGCGAATCATCGTTTACGGTGAGACCCACGCGGACGAAGCGTCCAACCGGGCTGCCGAGATGCTGGAAGGCATGGGCTTTCGCCGCGTCTCGGACTTCGACGGTGGCGTCTACGCCTGGAAGCAGGCGGGCTACCTGACGACGGCCATGAACTGAGGCCGAGCACTCAGACGTAAGAAAGGCTCCCCGCGGGGAGCCTTTTTTTGTGCCCGGGACGAGGTCGTCCGGGCGTCGTTTCGGGTGGAGCCGTCAGTCGTCGACCGAGGCTTCTGCCCGGAAGAAGTGGACGTCGCCCTGGGTCTGGGTCAGGGCCGCTGCGTATTCACTCCCCGGCCCCTCTTCGGCCTTCGTCCAATCGTCGAGCAGGTCGCTGGCGTTGTCTTTCTCGTGGAACGCTGCGATCGAGGCGCTCTCCGCCTCGCGGTCGTAGCGGATGATGACGTGGACGGTCTCGTCGAGAATCTCGGAGGCCTGTAGATAGGAACCGCCCTCGATCGGCTCGATCTCTTCGAGGTCGACGATCTCCTCACGGCCGTCGTCGAGGTGGCGAATGACGACCCCGTCGTCCGCCTTCGCGACGATGACGACCTCGCTCGCGGCCGCCTTCTCGAGGTTCACCCGTCCACGTTTGTCCTCGTCGATGGCGAGGAGATAGATGCGATGCGGAGCCATGCCGCGCGCCTCGAGGAGATGCTGCAGACGCTCGTTCTCTTCGACGAGCTCCAGGTAGTGTTCGGCGTCGCGCAGGTTGGTGGTCCGGAAGGCGACCTCGCCTTCTCGGTCGACAATCTTGCAGTGCCGTTTACCCTTTTCGATCTTGAGGCCGCGTTTCGTCATTCTCTTCACTCCATTTCATCGTCAGTTCGGTTCGGCCTTCGGCGTGCACGATTCGTTTCCGCGCGGCCAAAAAATCCGAGACCGGAAGGGGATAGCTTTTAGCACACGAAAGTGCCATGTAAAGGGGTCTCGTGGGGAAGACGCCCCGAGAGGTCGCGTCGGCGCCGTCGGTGCCCCGTCCTCGCCTCGTCGTGCCGGCGGCGAATGAAACGAGCGTCAGACTTGTTTGAATGGACGACTTGAGCAGTCGGGAACCATGTCCAACATCGATAAGCGTATCGGAAGAAGGTGGATCGCAGGAGCCCTCGTCGTAGGGAGCGTCGCGGTCAGCACGGGTTGTCAGGGCTCGCTTCGCGCGGGCAATCGCGCCCTGGAGTCCGAGGACTACACGAAGGCGGAGTCGTCGGCGCGGCTGGGGCTGGCCAAGCACGGCTCCGACCCCGACTACAACCTGCTGATGGCGCAGGCTCTCGCGGGCCAGGAGCGGTGGGGGGACGCGAAACCCTACGCGAAACGCGCGTTCGAATACGAAGGGTTCGAGGCGAGCGCGGGACGGGTCTACGGCAAGATTCTGTGGGAGATGGAGCGCCCGATCGAGGCGGTCGCGGCGTGGCGGGTTGCGCGCGAGTTCGAGGCGGGATCGGTGAGCGACGAGGACTATGTCCGAGCGCTCGAGATGGCGATCGCGGAGGCCGAGGACCAGCGAGAATACGGCACGTCCCTGCGGCTGCGCGAAGAGCTCGGGCAGGTCTCGCCAGACCACGCTCTGGCTGGTCGGGACGAGGTGCTCCAGGCGAAGGAACGTCAGGCCGAGGCGTTGCAGCTCGACAACGACTACGAGGCCGCGATCACGATCCTCGCCGAGCTCGAAGAGAAGCGGCCGGACAACGAGAAGTATCCGCTCCAGCGGGGCTCTCTGCTCGCCACCCTGGGGCGCGACGACGAGGCGGCAAAGGCTTTCGACCGCTACGTGGAGCTCGGTAGCGACGCCGACCGTGTCGCCCGCCTGACGAAGGTCGCGGGCGAGGCCGAGCAGCTCGGCGCTTACGGCGTGGCAGCTCAGTTTCTGGAGCGAGCGGTGAAAGCCGCGGGACCGAACCCGACATCCGAACGGGTCGTCCTGCGCTCCAAACTCGCGAGCCTCCTCCTGTCGTCTGGACGCTCCAAGGAGGGGCGAGAGCACCTCCTGGCCTATGTCGCCGACCAGATCGCGCTCGCCGACCCGCCGCTGACGGCACAGATCTTTTTGCGCGCCGCCGACGTCGCCACGAAAGCACGCCACCCGAACCTCGCCATCGAGCTCCTCGAGCGAGCGATCGTCGAGGCGGAGTCGTCATGGACGGCATCGCAAAGGCTCGCCGTCTTCTACGCGCGACGCTCGAAGACGAAGGACGTCGAACGGGTTCTGAACCAGTACATCGAGCGCGCGGACGACAAGACCGAAGCTCAGATTCGCGCCGGGCGTTGGGCCGCGTCCCGCCGCAGCTTCGACCTCGCGCGGTTCTATCTGGAGAAGGTCGTCGCGGCCTCCGACGCGCCGCCGACCGCCTGGCTCGAACTGGCGCGCGTCTACTCGGCGCTGGGGGAGACGTCCGAGCTCGAGCGTGCCCTCGAGACGTACGCGCGGGAAGCCCTCGCCTTTCACCAGAAGGCACCTGACGCCGAGGCCCGCAAACTCGCGCAGCGCCGGGCTCTCATCGACGTCGCGATCATCTACCAGTCGCAGCGGATGTACGAGGCCGCCGAATCGTCGCTCCTCAAAGCGCTCAAGAAGGACCCCGAGGACTTGCTGCTCGTCCGGCATCTCGAAGACCTCTACCGAGAATGGGGACGCCCCAAGAAGATCATCGAGGTCTACGACCGCTGGGCGAAGGCCCGTGGAAACAAGCCCGAGGACTTTCAGACCGTGGGTGAACGCTTTTTCCGCCAGCAGGAGTGGGACACCGCCCTCCCCTACCTCCTTCGAGCCGCGAAAGCGGGCGTCGCCGATGCCTGGCTCCAGGTCGCCGACATCTACAGCCGGCAACGAAAAGAGCGCGACATGAAAGACGCGCTGCAGAAGTACCTGGAGACGACGAACAATCGAGCCGCCGGGCTGAACGCCGTCCTGCAGCGTTACCGGGTCAGCAACTGGAACCACGAGGCGATCCCGATCCTCGAGGAGCTGGTCGAGTTGGAGCCGACCAACGTGCTTCACTACGAGCAACTGAGCCAGCTCTACTTCGACCAGGGGCGAGACGTCGAAGCGTTCGAGCTGTGGAAGCGATACATCGCGTCCTCGAACAATCCGATCGCGTCGCTCGAGACGATGGCGCGACGCTTTCATCGCCGCAATCATCCCGACTGGATGCTGCAGTTCCTGCACCAGGTGCTGGAACAGGAGGAGAACCCCGACCCGCGCATCTACCGGCTGCTCGGCGACGCGTACACCGAAGGCGCGAACTCGGCGCAGGCGTTCACGACGCAGGCGAACTCCAGCGCGATCTTCACCACCCACAACAAGGCGAAGGAGTACTATTCGAAGTACCTCGCCGAAGCCGAGCCGAAGCGGGGCGAGCTTCAGGCGTTCGCCGAGTCGATGGCGCAACGCCAGTACTGGGAGATCGCCGGTCAGGCGTACGAGCAGCTCAAGCGCTCGTCGGGCGGGCTTCAGCCCCGGTTGCTCCTCAGCTACGGGATCGTCCTCCTCAAGCAGGGACAGGCGGCCGAGGCAGAGGTCGTCTTCGCCGACTACTTCGACCAGCGCGACGGCAACGTCGAGGCTGCGGTCGCAATCGCCGACCAGCTCTACGCCGCGCGGCGATACGTCGCCGTCGAGCCCTACCTGCGCACGATGCTCGAGCGCGGAGACGACGGGCTCGTCCGACAAGCGTTCATGCGCCTCGGCGAGATCTACTGGCGGTCCGACCGCACCGAGGACATCCCGTCTCTCGTCAACGAGTTCCTCGAGCGGACACAGAATCCGACCGAAGCACGTCGCACCATCGACCTCATCTACGATTCGGCCGGGATGTGGGACGAAGCCGCCCGGCAGTTGGAATCGATCCGTGATCTGCAGGGGGACGACGTCGGCTACGGCCTTGGCGTGGCCCTCTTTCGCGCGGGTCGCCCCGACGACGCCGACGACGCGTTCCGCGAATTCGCAGGGAGCCACGTGAACGCCGGCGAGGCCTGGCGGCTCGTGGCTCAGTTCTGGGAATCCCGCGGTGAGGCGGAGCGCGCGAGCAACGCCTATCAGAATGCGGCGAACTCCGGCGGAACCTCTTCGGAGGCGTACGCGGACCTGGGGCGGTTCCAGATCTTGAACGGTAAGACGAAGGCCGGACAGCAGGCGTTCGAGCGCGCGCGCGCCGACGTTCCGCACGCGCAGCGCGGCCCGCTCTACCGCGCGGAGGTCGAAGCATTGCTGGCGGTGGGGCGCTACGAAGAGGCTCGCAACGTCGCGACGGACGCCGCCACGACGTCGTTCCTCGACCGAGACTTCTTCTACTCCGTCTTTGCGCAGACCGAGCTGCAGAGCGGAGACCCCGTCCGCAGTCAGCGGATGGCTGACCAACTCCGCGACGCCAACTTGCCGCTCGAACAGGTCGTAGAGCATCTCTACCGCGCGGGTTATCTGGAGGAGGCTGCGCAGGCGATCGACAAGGAGATCGCCGACGGCGACTACCTCATGGGGGGCAACGTCCTGTTGACCTACCCGCAGATCTTCACCCGTCTGGGGGGCGTCGACCGCTTGATGCGCTCGGCGCAGCCCGTGCTGGAGCGGGTCGGACGCGACGCGCAGGTCCCGCGCCGGCTCGGGACGTTTCTGCTCGGTGAAGGGCACATCGAGGAAGGCGCGATGCTCCTGCGGCAGGCCGTCGACCTCGGCGAGTTCGGGCTCTCCCCCACCCTCGCCAAAGCGTACGCTTCGCTGGGGCATCACGAAGAGGCGTTCGAAGTTATGCAGACGGGGATGGCGAAGGCACCCACGGTGGCCCACTGGGCCCTCACCGAGGTCGGCGCCCACTACGAGCTCCTGGGTGAGCGGGACCGATTCACGCAGTTCCTCGAGCACCTGGCGCGCGACGCTCGATTCGCGACGACCGCCGTCCCCTGGTTGGTCGCCTACGACGTCGAGGTCGGGAACACCGCCGAGGTGATCGACACCGTCCATCGGCTGATGGGGGAAGCACAGGTCGGTGAGCAGACGGTGTCGATCGGTGACGACCACCGGACCGAGGTCGCGATCGCGGCGCTCGTCGCGGCGGTCGAGAACCTGTCGATGAAGGGCTTCGAACCCGAGGCGGTCGCGCTGCTCAACGCCGCGCCGAAGCGCATCGCCGAGCACGAGGCGATCCGGGACCTCCGCCTGCGCGTCGCCGCGTTCGGCGGGACCCTCGACGGCCCCCACGAATTCCGCACCGCGCTGGTCGGCCTCGGAACTTCGAACAGCGAGCAGCGACAACGGCTGCAGATTGCCCAGCTCGCTGCCCTCTCCGGTCGCCACGAGCTCGCCACGGAGATCGCCGGGCCGGCGCTCGACTCCCCCGACTTCGAGATCTCGGCTCGCGCCGTCCGCATCCTCCTCAAGAGCGCGCGCATCGCTGGCAACACGGCCCTGCTCGACGTCTTCATCAAGAAGTTCCTGAGCCAGCACATGGACAAGGCGAGCGCGCGGCAGGTCATCGTCTCAGAGCTTCTCACGCTCGGGCTCGACGACCGCGCGCTTCAGTTCGCCGAATCGCAGGCGAAGAAGACCCCGACGGAGTCGTCCGTCGCGCTCGCCCTCATCGCCTCCCAGAACGCCGGGGACCGCGAGGGGCTGGAGCAATGGTCGGACCGACTGGTGCAGGTCCACAAGCTGGACCCGATGAACTACCTCGAGAATCAGTACTTCCTGTGGAGCCTACGACAGGACGACGCATTGAACGCGCCGCTGCGTGAGTCGCTCGGCCCGCTCTACCGGCAGACGATCTCGGGGCGTCTGCTCGAGATCCAGAACCTCTACCGAATCGGGGAGCCCTTCGAAGCTCGCGACCGGATCGCAGATCTCTTGAAGGACACGAACTCCGACCCACGCGCGGTGGAGGAGATCCTATCTGCGCTGGAGCAGATCCGGCTACGCGGGGACATCGCGCGGGTCGTCGCTCCGCAGGTTCCTCAGACGGCGCTGACGAACACCTCACGCCAGATCATCGGGCTCGCGAACCTGACCCTCGGGTTCAACGACGACGGCTACGAGATGCTCGACAAGCTGGTGGAGTCTGCGCCGGACGGCGCCGTCGCCGCGGCGGAGATCGCGGACATCCTCCTCGCACGGCGGCTCTACGAGCCGGCGCTACGCTACGCGAAACTCGCCGTCGATCGCCGCCCGGGGCGTCGCCTCGCCGTCGGCATTCGCGGGCTCGCCCGGATCGGTGTAGGCGACGTCGAAGCCGGACGCGCCGACCTCGAGACCGCACTCGCCGCGGGCGTCGGTCGCAACGAGCTGCTGAGACGTGCCGGCACGGTCGCCCTGCGCAGCGGCAATCGAGCGCTCGCGCAGCAGCTCCTCAAGGACCTCTTCGTCGCCTTCCCGGGGCCTCGAGGCACCGTCTCGCCCACCTACGGCGCGCTCTCTGCGTTCATCGACGCGGGCGTCCCGGAGGTCGGCATCGACTTCGTCGAGAACTTCCGGCCCTCCCTCGCTGTCGGACACGGCGTCGCGGGGGACCTCATGACCTCGTGGCTCTCTCCGATCTACGAGGAGTCGGGGCAGTCCGACCGTGCGTTCGCGGTCTACGAAGACGGCATCCGTCGGCTCGGGTTCACCGACCCGTTCAGCCCCGATCTCGCGAAGTACCGCAACAACCTCGCCTACACGTTCTCCACGACCAACGAGAACGTCGACCCCGGCTTGCAGTTGGTGCTGGAAGCGATCGCGAACCAGTCGCAGCGCGAGCCGAACTACATCGACACGCTCGGCTGGCTCCTCTACCGCCAGGGCGAGCTCGCCGAAGCGGAGGCGGAGATCCGCCGCGCGATTCGCTCGTCTGCGTCCGGGCTCACCGATCTCGGGGAGCTGTACGACCACCTCGCCGCGATTCGCGAGGCGCGTGGCTATCACGGCGAGTCGGTCTGGCTGAGGATCTTCGCGGACTCCGTACGGCCGCAGCTCGACTGAGTCGGAACGGCGAGCCGGTCGACGCCCCGCGCATCCCGCTGATTGAGCATCTTCGCGACCATCTGTACGCTGATTGCTCCAGCGGCCGATCGAGACCCACCCATGCGCGTCAGAACCAGCATCGTCGTCGTCGTGCTCCTCGCCTCGAGCGGTTGTGCCGAAGCGGGACTCGAGGACACGTTCGAAGCGGGCCCCGACGCCGGCGGGCCCGCGTCGAACTCCCAGTGCGTCGCCCCGCCCTGTGCTTCGGACAACTCCCAGTGCGTCGACGTCGACCTCGACGGCTTCGGTCAGTCGTGTGTGCGCGGCGTCGATTGCGACGACAACGACTTCCTCACCGCACCGCTCCTCACCGAGACATGCGACGGCAAGGACAACGACTGCGACGGGCTGATCGACGAGGAGTTGGTCGGCTGTGCAGGCGGTCCCGGAAACCAAGGCCCCGGCCCGACGGGCGGAAACTGCGTCGACGCGGACGGTGACCTCCGCGGCACCAACTGCGCCGCCGGCATCGACTGCGACGACACCGACCCCAACCGGTTTCAGGGCGCTGCCGAATCGTGCGACGGGATCGACAACGACTGCGACGGCGAGACGGACGAGGGATACGGGGTCGGGGATGTCTGCATGGTGGGGGTGGGGGTCTGCGCGGCAGAAGGGACGACGACCTGCTCCATCGACGGGGGCTCGACCGAGTGCAACGCGGGGGCGCCTGGGACCGGTGGGGCCGAAGTGTGTGACGGGCTCGACAACGACTGCAACGGGACGGTCGACGACGGCCTCGACTGCCCGGCGTGTGTGGAAGACCGAAACGAGCCCGACAACTCGAGCCTGACCGGTTCCAATCTGACTTCGGGGAGCATCAGCGGGAGGCTCTGCCCCGGCGACGCGGACTGGTTCCGGCTGGGCGAGTATTCGTCGGGGCAGCGCGTCACCGCGACGGTCGAGTTCCTGCACGCCGACGGCGACATCAACCTCGAGCTCTACGTCGGATCGACGTTCGAGACCGGCTCGAGCGGCATGGCAGACACCGAGACCATCGACCATGTCCTGACCCGCAGCGGGACGGTCACGATGCGCCTCGTCTTTCGCGGCGCTCCGAACGAAGCGGGCGCGGCCTACACCGTCCGGCGCTGACCGCGCCGAGAGAACGCCGGGGCGCCCGATTCGGAACGCTCCGAAGGCCCGCTCGGTTGCGTAATACGCGGTGCGCCGCTATCTTCTCCACGTCGTAGCCGTGAGTTCCATGAACACTGACCAACGAAAGTCCGACCTCATCGACCTGGTGCACCACGAGCACCATCACCTGACGAGTCTGTTCGGTTCCTTGAAGCAAACGTTCGAGCGTCTCGCGAGCTCCGACCTCCCCGAAGCCGAGCGTCTCGAGATGACCGAGACCGCCGCAGAAGACCTGCAGACGGCGTTCGACGACATGCTTCACCACTTCTCGCAGGAAGAGGAGGTCTTCTTCGTCGAAATGGAGACCCGTTTTCCGGAGCTCGAGCCGGACATCGCGGCGCTGGTCGAGACCCACGAATTCGTCTGCTCTCGTACGAAGTGGCTGCAGTCGCTGCTCAAGAAGAACGCCGCCGAAATCTCGGCGCAGGCCGACCGAATCTCCGAGACGCTCACGACGCTCGACGAGACGCTGACGAAGCACACCGAAGACGAAGACCGCATCTTCTCGTCGGCGATGCGTCGCATGACGCCCCGCGAGCGCGAAGACCTTCTCCGTCGGATGCGCGAGATCTAGACCCCGGAACGGGTCCGACTCCCCCACACCCAACCTGCCGCCCGCGAGAAGTTAGACCGGATCTTCGTTGTCGAACGGGATCGGGATTTCGGGTGGTGGCGGCGGACTGTTCGCTTCGAGCGACTCGATCAGCAGCCGAATGGCCGCGCGCCTACGCGACGCGGCGGCGGGGTTCACGACGAGCTTCAGGTAAGTGCGTCCCATCGCCTCGACGACCCGAAACCCGGCGGCGACGAGCGCCTCGGGATCGGTCAGCCTGTTCACCCAACAATCAGCGAGCCCGAGACTCACGGCCATCGAGCCGTCGTCCTCGACCGTGATGACCTCGGTCGGGATGCCGCGGGCGGTGAACCAGTCCTTGGCGAACCTCGGGAGCGGTGTCGCCGGGCGAAGCACCGGCTTCGAGACGAGTGTCTGGAGGTTCTGCCCTCGCCATGCGGCGAGTACCAGTGGATACGAACCGAAGTTGAACGTGAACGGGCGCCAGACGTTGAAGTCGCTCTCCCCGATGAGGTCGGTGCTCAACACGCCCGCATGGCAGACACCGTGTTCGACGTAGGTCCCGACGTCGACCGCCGAGACGACCACGAACTCGAAGTCGAACCCGAGCTTCAGGGGGTCTTGCGCCGCCGCGGTGGTCTCACCGGCGGCGAGCTTCTGCAGCGAGAACCCACATGCCTCGAAGTGGGCGATGAGCTGCTCGAGCTGCGCCCCTCTCGGAAGCGCGATGCGCAAGGTCTCGGACGCAGGGGTCGTCACTCGGCACTCTCGATTCGCGTCGCCTTGTTGAAACGCCGTCGCGCGATGGCTTCCTCGAAGCCCGCCACCAGCGCGTCAGCCGAGACCTTCACGGCCTCGCCGACGTCGGGCGCGTCGTCGGGGCGGTCTGCGAGAGGATGGAGCAGTTCGACCAGCGCTTCGGCGGAGAGCGAGACCCCGACGCCCGATGCGGCGGGCCCGTAAGAGCCGATGAGTTCTTCGTAGCGCCCTCCTCTGCCGAGGCTCCGGCCGACCCCCTCCGACACGATGTTGAACGCGATCCCGGTGTAGTAGTCGGCACCGCCGAGCTCGGCCATGTCGAGCCGAATCCGGTGCTTGTAGCCGAGCTCGCTCAGGACGTTGAAGAGCTTCCGCATCGCCTCGAGACGGCGCACGAGGTCGCGATCGTCGGGGAGCGCCTCCTGAATCTGGCTCAACTGGTGAAGGCCGCCTTCGAGGTTCGCGAGCGCGGAGATCGCCGTGACGAAGTGCCGCCGGATGCCGAGCTGACGCAGGATACGGCCGACCTCGGCCGCATCGCGCGCCACGATCGCCTCGCGAACCTTGGCGCGGATCCGGCGCGGCGCGCCGGTCGCGTTCAGGAGGTACCGGGCGATTCCGTGGTCGGTGACGTTGAACTGAAAGTCGGGGAGCCCTAGCCGCTCGAGCAGCTCCAGCGCGATGAGGGCGACCTCGATCTCCCCTTCGAGCCCCGGCACGCCGATGAGCTCGACCCCGAGGCTGTAGCTCTCGAGGTTGGAGCCTTCGAGCGTCCGGTCGATCCGGACGACTTTGTTGGCGTAGCTGACGCGGAGCGGAAGCTCCTGGGTTCGGAGCTGGTACGCGACGAGCTTGGCGACTGCCGGGGTGACGTCCGTGCGGAGCATCATGACGTTGCCGCGGCGATCGACGAACCGGAACGATTGCTGGATCTGTTCCTCGCCGAGGCCGCTCTTGATCGCGTCGAAGTAGTCGATGAGCGGCACCTGAATCTCGCGGTACCCCCACCCGCTGAACGCACGCATCGCCTGGAACGTGATCTGGCGTCGCAGGCTGACGGAGCGGTCGAGCGCGGGCGCGATGTAGGTCGTTTCGATCATCTAGTGACTTCTGGGCGTCGGCGCGGGCGTTTTAGATAGTGCCCGCCCGTTTGTCAAAGCCGGCTCCGCCCCGCCCGGAACCGCCGGGCTCCGCCCCGGCGTGGTCGACCGGCCTCCGCGCCGGTCGCCGTCAGTAGCCGAGTCCCCCACCGTCGCCGCAAACCGCGGGCGGAATCTCGTGGCAGACCCGCACGGTGCACGAATCGCCCTCGTCGCCGTCGGCGCACGCGTCGCATCCTGGCGCGTCAGTGGAGAGACGACAGAGGCGAACACCGCAGATCAGCCCGTCCTTGCACTGGACCTGTAGCCCGTCTGCCCCCGGCTCGCACGACTGGCCGTCGCCGGGTTTGCCGGTGCACACGTCGTCGCGGCACGTGAGGCCTTCGGCGCAGCGAGAGACCGGGTTTTCGAGGCACGCCTCGCCCATCTTCGGCAGCGCGATACAGACGGGGGCGCCGTCGGAAGCGTCGCACACCAGCCCCTCGGCGCATCGGCCCAGGGTGCAGGAGTCTCCTTCGCCAGGTGCTGCGGCGCAGGCCCCGTCGACGCAGTTCAGCGTCTCGCATTCCTGAAACGAGTTGCACGGATCGCCAGTCGCCTTCGTCGGGCGGCAGGTCGGCGTCTCCCCCTCCATCGAACACCAGTGCCCCTCGGCGCAGACGAAGTTCTGCAGGCACTCTTCGCCGTCGGTCGGGACCCGCACGCACATTCCGCTCTGGGGCTCGCAAAGGAGACCTTCCGCGCAGAGTCCGGCAAACCCGCTGTCGGGATCGTTGCAGACACCGCCTTCGGGGATGTCGACGCCGAAGTTCGCACACGGCTCGGAGCAAACGCCGAGGCAGACGAGGCCTTGTGCGCAATCCGAGGCGAAGCGGCCGACGCTCTCGCACTCTTCGCCGTCCGCTTTCGTCCCGTGGTAGACCTGGCACGTCTCTCCGCTACAGAACGGGAGCGCGCGCTCGTCGGGGAGTGCGCAGCCGCGCGCGGCGATCGCGTTGATTCGGTCGGCGACGCACTCCCCGTCGTACGTCAGCCCGCGTGACTCGGCCTCGTCGGTGAGCCCCGCCCAACTGAAGCCCAGCCCGGTTTCGCATCCTGCCAGCGACACCCCGGCGAGCTCGCCGCAGCGGCACGCCTCGTACGCGTCGCAGACCCGGGCTGCGGTCACCTCGCCCGCTTCTTCCTTCGCGACGGGACCATCGACCGTCTGAAGGTTCTCGCCGGGATCTTTCTCCCCTCCCTTGCAGCCGAGGAGCGCGACGAAGGCGAGCGCAGCGGTGAGCCGTCGGGCGCCAGACAGAACTTGAATGCCGCGTGTCCACGGGGACACGCCAGATACGAGGTCCTTCATCATCATCTCCCGTTGCCGATGGGGAGATTCTATCGCAATGATGGGGCTTTGCGCACGTCGACCGGCACGGAGGCCGGTCGTCGACGCCGGACCGGAGCCCGGCGGTCCCGGCGGTCCGGCGAGGCTGACATTTTTCGCGCGGCGAGGGGCGACGAATGACATCGATGTCGGAGTGCCCGTGGAACATCTGGCGGGGATTCGAGTCAAACCGTGGACAGACCCGGCATTGCGGGCTTCCCGCCCGGGCTGGCCGGGTCTTTGCATCGCTCTCGAAGCGCAGATCAAACGACCTCGGAGTAGAAGTATGAAGGTCATCGCAAGCTGGAACGTCGACTCGAAACAGATCGAGCTGGTCCACGAAAACCCCGAAGGCCAGCAGAAGGCCCATTGGGAGTACCGCGTGGACGGCGAGGTACGGATGCACGGCTTCGGCCGCCCGCGTGAGGCCCGAGCGGCCGTCTTCACGCGCCGCAAACTTCCCTGAGCGGGCGTCGCGCACGTCGCGCCCCCACCACGCATCGAAGATGACGTCGCGAGTGGCCCGAACCCGGGCTCTCGCCTACCATGGGGGCGCAATGAATATTGATACTCGAATAGTGATACTCGCCGCGCTCCTGAATGGATGCGCAAACTGTTCCGATGGGGGACTTACCGTCGGCGCCCCCGACGCCGGGGACGACGCTTCTCGGCCCGACATGCGGTCGACACCGACCGACGACGTCGCTCTCCCGCCGGTCGAAGACGCCGACGCATCGTCGACACCCGACGCAGGCCCCGTCTGCGGAGCCGACGAGGAAGCGTGCACCACCGACGTCGGTCCCGTCTGTTGCGCCGCCGCGGAGGCGTGTCTGTTCGGCGCCTGCATCGAGCTCGGAGACGCATGCGAGGACAGCCGCGACTGCCCCTTCGAAGAGTATTGCGAGCCGACGGTCCAGCGGTGCGTCGACTTCTCGGTCGATCCCAACGCATGCATCTACCAGCCGCCCGTCGGTGAGTTCAGCCCCGTCGAGGCGTTCGCCTGGACGGCGAGCACTGTCTCGCCGGAGTTCGATCAGGTCATGAGTGCGCCGATGGTGGCGAACCTGACCGACGACAACGGCGACGGTGTCATCGACCTCGACGACACGCCCGACATCGCGTTCTCGACGTTCTCGGGCGGAGGCTACAACTCGCCCGGTGTTCTGCGCGTGATCAGCGGCGCCGACGGCACGGAGCACTGGGCGTCGACCGGACTCGACGCGCCGTTCGACGTGCGCGGCGCGACCAGCCCGGCGCTCGCCGACATCGACGGCGACGGGGTGGTCGAGATGATCATCGAGGGGGGCACCGACGGGGGCGTCTACGCCCTGGAGCACGACGGCAAGATCAAGTGGCACCAGCCGAACGCACGCGGTCCCTCGTCGTCGAGCCCCACCGTCGTGAACCTCGACGGCGCGGGCCCCCCCGAGATCATCGTGCTCACCGAAGTCCTGAACGCCGACGGAGAAATTGTCTGTTCCGGTCTACCCGGCAGCAGCATGGCGGTCCCCGCCGACATCGACGGGGACGGAAAACTGGAGTTCCTGATGGGGAGCCACGTCTATCGGCTGGTGGACGCTTCGGCGACCGATGGTTCGGGATGCGAACAGGTCCGACCCGGCACCGGCGGCCTCACGGCGGTCGCCGACTTCGACGCCGACGGCGACCCGGAGATCGTCCTGCTCGCAAACGGGACCCTGTTCCTTCAGGACCACGAGGGCAACGAGTTGTGGAACGTCCCGATGCCGATGGACCTCCCGCGGCTCGCCGCCGACTACGGCATCGCCGACTGCAACGCCGCGCCTGCCGGGCAGGCGTGTACCGACAACGCAGAATGCGGCGCGAGCCCCGCCCGCTGCTACGGCGGGGCCTGCATCTTGACGACGCTCTGTCTCCCGGGCGGTGGCCCGCCGACGATCGCGGACTTCGACGGCGACGGCGCCCCCGAGATCGGGATCGCCGCGCGCTGGTATTACGTCGTAGTCGACGGCGACGGCTCCATCCTCTGGGCCCACAAGACCCGCGACTTCTCGTCGGCGGCGACGGGCAGCTCCGTGTTCGACTTCGAGGGCGATGGCCGCGCCGAAGTGGTCTACAACGACGAGCTCTTCCTTCGGGTCTACAGCGGGGTCGGCGCGGGGGTCGACGCCGACGGCGACGGCTTCACCGACGCCGACATCCTCCTCGAAGTCCCGAACTCCTCGGGGACGCTCGTCGAGTATCCGCTCATCGTCGACGTCGACAACGACGGCAGCGCCGAGATCGTCGTCGCCGCGAACGACTACGCGTTCGGCGACACCAAGGGAATCCGGGTCTTCAAGGACGCCGAGAACCGCTGGGTCGGCACGCGCCCCATCTGGAACCAGCACGTCTACTACGTCACCAACGTGAACGACGACGGGACGGTCCCGACCGTGCCAGCGTCGAACTGGCTCGAGCCGCGCCTCAACAACTTCCGCCAGAACGTCCAGGGCGGAAACCCACAGGCGGCACCGAACCTCACCGCGACGATCGATCAGGTCGACGCGACGACCTGTTCGAGCTCCGGGGTGAAGTTCGAGTTCACCGTTCGCAACGAGGGCGCTCTCGGATTGCGCGCCGGCCAACTCGACGTGACCCTCTACGCGGGACCGGCGGGTGAGGCGCTCGCGCCGATCGTGACGCTGCAGAACACGATGCCCCTGCCCCCCGGCGGGGCGGAGACCTTCCAGCACACGTGGATGCCCCCCGGGTCCCTCGCCGGCCAACGCTTCGATTCCCGCGTCGTCGTCGACGACGACGGTACCGGCGTCGGCAAACACAACGAGTGCGTCGAGTCCGACAACGAGTCGACCGGCCCCACCACGCTCTGCGCGGTTCCCCAGTAGCCCCACAGGGCTCTGAGTCGGCGGGAGTGTGGAGCAAGGCCCAGGGTTCAACCAGAACGACAGCCTCGGGCCCGGTCACCGAATTCCGCACCCTCGCCCCCGGTCGCGCGCGCACGGTGCTGGACCCCTTTACGGCCTTCGGCGTGGGGGATACATTCGCCCACCAACTCGGATACCGCGAACGACGAGGCGACCTTGGGCTGGAGCGAAGCGACCTTCACCAATCGAACCGGTAGAAAGCAGCGCGTCTGGGTGAAGACCGAAGCCGGCGAGCCGGTCGTCGAGGACGGCCGCGTCGAGATGCGCTACAGCGAGGGGGAAGACGCCAAGGTTTACAATGCCAGCGCGAGCAACGTGTCACTGGGAGACGCCCCCCCCGCCGAGCGCGAATCGAAACCCAAACCGAAGAAGACGTCGGCTGCGTCGAGCAGCTTCGACGATTCGGTGTGGAAGAATCCGGCCGGCGATCGAGTTACGAGGACCGAGGTGCCGAACGACCTGCTCGGCGAGCCGTTCCCGCAGGGGGATGTCGTCGACGCCTGGACGGACGGCGCCTGCACCGGCAACCCGGGGCCGTGCGGCTACGGGGTCGTGCTTCGGTCACAGCCCGAACAGCACCTCGAGGTGCGGCAGTACATCGGTATCGGCACCAACAACATCGCCGAGCTGATGGCGATCATGGTGGCGCTGGAGGAGGCGCGAGACCTGCAAGGCCCGCTGCGGATCCACACCGACTCGAGCTACTCGATCGGCGTGCTGACGAAGGGCTGGAAGGCGAAGGCGAACAAGGAGCTCATCGCCGCGATCCGGAAGATGCTCGACGAGTTCGAACGTCCGGTGCAGTTCGTGAAAGTGAAGGGCCACGCGGGAATCCCGCTGAACGAGCGGGCCGACCGACTGGCGGTCGAAGCTGTGGAAGACCGTAGATAGAGGAGTGAACATGGAGGAGACGAGCGAAGCGACGAAGCAATCGTTCGCCGACCGGATCGAGAAGCAGAGCGCTTTCATCGACGCGGTGAAACACGAGATATCGAAGGCGGTCGTCGGCCAACACTATATGGTCGAGCGGCTCCTCATCGGACTCGTCACCGGCGGGCACGTGCTCCTCGAAGGTGTTCCGGGGCTCGCGAAGACGCTCACCGTGAAGTCGCTGTCGGACTGCTTTCACATGGACTTCAGCCGCATCCAGTTCACGCCCGACCTGCTCCCCGCCGACCTCGTCGGCACGATGATCTGGGACCAGTCGACCCGCGAGTTCGTACCGCGACGGGGGCCGGTCTTCACGAACCTCCTGCTCGCCGACGAGATCAACCGCGCGCCCGCCAAGGTACAATCGGCGCTGCTCGAGTCGATGCAGGAACGCCAAGTGACGCTCGGCGACACGACGCACGTCCTCCCCTCCCCTTTCCTCGTCCTGGCGACGCAGAACCCGATCGAACAGGAAGGGACCTACCCGCTGCCCGAGGCGCAGGTCGACCGTTTCATGCTGATGTTGAAGGTCGGCTATCCGACGCGCGAAGAGGAGCGCACGATCATGGACCGGATCGCCGATCGCGTGGAGCCGGCGAAGCTGTCGGCGGTGGCGACACCCGAAGACGTGCTCGAGGCTCGGAAGGTCGTCCGCGAGATCTACATCGACGAGAAGCTGCGGGACTACATCGTCGACATCGTCGTCGCGACGCGCGCCCCCGAGGAGGTCGGGTTGCGCCACTTCCGCGACTACATCGAGTTCGGTGCGAGCCCTCGCGCGACGATCTGGCTCAACCTCGCGGCGCGCGCCCACGCCTTCGTGAACCGGCGATCGTTCGTCACGCCCGAGGACATCAAGGCCGTCGCGCTCGACGTCCTGCGCCATCGCGTCATCGTGACGTACGAGGCGGAGGCCGAGGAGGTCAGCTCCGAGAACGTCGTCGAGCAGATTCTGGAGACCATCGAAGTCCCCTGAGATGCTACCCAAGGAACTCCTAAAGGCTGTTCGACGGCTCGAGATCGTCGCGCGGCGGGCGGTCAACGACCAGCTCGCCGGTCAGTACCATTCCGTCTTCAAGGGGCGCGGGATGGACTTCTCCGACGTGCGCGAGTACCAGCCGGGCGACGACGTGCGCGTCATCGACTGGAAAGTCTCGGCGCGGATGGACGACCTCTTCGTGAAGCAGTTCGTCGAGGAGCGCGAGCTGACCGTCATCCTGCTGGTCGACGCCAGCGGCAGCCAGACCTTCGGGAGCCGGTCGCGCCGCAAGCAAGAGACGGCCGCGGAGCTCGCGGCGCTGCTCGCCTTCAGCGCCATCAAGAACAACGACCGTGTCGGCCTGCTCACCTTCACCGACGACGTCGAGAAGTTCGTCCCTCCGAAGAAGGGGCGAAAGCACGTGCTCCGCGTGATCAGCGAGATCTTGAGCGTCGACCCGAAGAGTCGCGGGACCAACATCGAGAGCGCGCTGCAGCACCTGTCGCGCATCGTCCGCAAGCGGGCCGTCGTGTTCCTGATCAGCGACTTCATGGACGACGGCTACGAGAAGGCCCTCTCGATCGCGTCGAAGCGGCACGAGATCATCCCCTGCGTGCTCTCCGATCCGATGGAAGAAACGCTGCCGAACATGGGGTTGGTGACGTTCGAAGATCCCGAGACCGGGCGGATGCTCACGGTCGACACGACCAGCGCCCGGGTCCGAGACGGTTACGACCGCGCGATGAGGCGTAAGCGGAAAGAACGCGAGAAGATGTTCCGACGCATGCGAATCGAACCGATCAGTCTGCGAACCGGCGAGCGCTACATCGAGCCTCTGCTCAAATACTTCAAGCATCGTGCGAGGAGAAAGGCGTGATGCGTCGTGCGACGGCACTGGCTCTGGGCGGGGCCGTTCTGGCGTGGACCGCGTCAGTCCACGCGGAGCCGACCGTGCGCCAGAGCGTGTCGGTCGATCGTCCGGTCGCCCCCGGCGAGGCGTTCGACCTGACCGTCGAGGTCGAGCACGCCCTCGACGAGAGCGTCTCGGCGCCCGGCCCACTCGCTCCCGACCGCTGGCATCTTCTCGACGAGGAGCGCGAGACGACGAGCGACGAGTCTGGCGCGACGACGACGTTCCGCCAGCGCGTCGCCATCTTCCGCCCCGGAACGACCACGCTGCAGGCGCGAAGCATCGTCGTCGAGGGGAGCGAGACGGTGACGATCGAGACGGAGCCGCTCACCGTGAAGGTCGTCAGCGCGCTCGAGGACGACCTCGCGTGGCGCGAAGCGCAGCCGCCAGTCGAGATCTGGGTCGACGACTACACCCTTCTGTGGGTCGGCGGCGGCGCGGCAATGTTGGGCCTCGTCGGGCTGCTCGCCTTCTTCGAGCGACGCCGACGCTCGATGCTCCCCGAGCCCCCTCCCCCGCCGCGCGAGCCGTGGGAAGTGGCGCTCGAGAAGCTCGGCGCGCTCGCCGCCGACGACCTGGTCGAGCGCGGCGAGTACATGATCTTCTGGGTTCGGCTCTCGGAGGCGATCCGCGAATTCCTCGGTCGGATGCACGGCTTCCCGCCGACGGAGCTGACGACTTCGGAGATTCTGGCGAACCTGCGCGACGTGAAGTGGCCGCCGGGGCTCGACATCGAGGACGTCGCACGGTTCCTGCGCGAGGGCGACACGGTGAAATTCGGGGGAGTGAAGCCGACCGTAGAACGTTCCGGCGAGGCTCTTCGGCGAGCATTTTCGATCGTCGAGCTCTCGAAGCCGCGCCCCGCCGAAGTGGACGTCGCGACACCGCGAGACGAGGCGGGACGCGGCGACGCCCCTGCTTCCGAGGCACGGAAAGACGCCGAGCCCCGCCGCATCACGATGCGCGAGGAATCGGCGTCACGATGGGCTCCCCCCGAGGAGCGAAAGACGATCGTCGACGGTGTCGCCGAGCCGCTGGGCCGACAAACCCTCGTCGATTCCCCCAAAGAAGCTGACACGACGCCCGACAAAGCTCCGGAAGACCCCGCGTCGACCGCGCCGACGGAGGAGACTCCGGTGCGCGAGGACCGACGCGACACCATCCGGGACAAGAAGACCCTCGTCGACCTTCCGCCCCCTGCACGCGAGGAAGAAGAGTGACGACGGAGTTCGCACATCCGTGGGTCCTCGCCGCCCTCGCCCTGCTGCCGCTGCTGGCGGCATGGCTCTGGTTGCCGTCGCTGCGGCGCCGTCGAACCGGCACGTTCACGTTCTCCGGCGTCGAAGTCCTCGCGGCCGGACGCACCGGGTTTCGTCGTTACCTGGAACCGATCCCCGACGTCCTGACGCTCGGCGCGATCGCGCTCACGATCGTCGCCCTGGCCCGGCCGCAGGCGATCGAGCCCGAAGAGGTGATGGTCGAAGGGATCGACATCTACCTCGCTCTCGACATGTCGGGCTCGATGCGCGCCATCGATCTGACGCACAGTGAACTACGCCGCACCCAGCAGTTGGGGCAGCGGGCGCTCAATCGCTTCGAGTACGCCACGGCGACGCTGCGCGACTTCATCCAGACGCGGCACTGGGACCGGATCGGGATGGTCGTGTTCGCGAAGGACGCGTTTCTTCAGTTTCCGCTCACCCTCGATCGACTCACCATCCTCGACATGCTCGACAGGCTCCGCCTCGGCGACATCGACGAAGGGGGAACGGCGATCGGGAACGCGATCGGGCGAGCGATCAGCGGGCTGAAGGACTCCGAAGCGAAGACGAAGATCTTGATCCTCATCACCGACGGGGACCGACGCGGCGGCAACATCTCGCCGCGGCAGGCGACGGAGATGGCGAAGAAGCTCGGCATTCACATCTACCCGATCCTCGTCGGCAAGGAAGGGACGACGCTCGTCCCCGCGGGGCAGGAGCTCTTCAGCGGTCGCACGACCTACCACGAGCAGGAGTTTCCGGTGAATCCGGCGCTGCTCGAGGAGATTGCCGAGGCTACGGGCGGTCAGTACTACCGCGCCACCGATCAGCGCGGCCTCGAGGAGGACCTGCACAAGATCCTCGACCGATACGAACGCACGCGGATTCGCGACGCGACCAACGTCGACCCCCACGAGCTCTTCCGCCCCTTCGTATGGTGGGCCATCGCACTGATGGTTCTTCAGTTTCTGCTCCGATTCACCGTCCTGAGGAAGTTTCCCTGATGCTGTTCGCGCAACCGGACAACCTGTGGAGCCTGCTGCTGCTCGTGCCGATGATCGGTGCGCTCGTCGGCTACTGGGTGTGGCGGCAACGGTTGATGGAGCGCGTGGGGGACCACGCGCTGCTCGCCGCGATGGCGTCGGCGAGTTCTCCGCGGCGAAAGGTGGCACGCGCGGTCTTCGCCGTCCTGGGGACGCTGCTTCTCTGCGTCGCCGTGGCCCAGCCGCAGTGGGGACAGACCGACCGCCCCATCCGTCGGACCGGCGTCGACGTCGTCTTCGCGCTCGATCTCTCCGAGTCGATGCTCGCTCGTGACGTGAAGCCGTCGCGGCTACAGGGGGCGAAGGACGAGGTCGAGACGACGCTCGACATGCTGAGCGGCGACCGCGTCGGCCTCGTCGTCTTCACCGCCATCAGCTTCGTGCAGACTCCGCTGACGATCGACTACGGCGCGATTCGTTTCTACCTGGCCAAGCTTCGGACGGGCCAGATGCCGCGCGGCGGAACGTCGCTCGGACGCGCCCTCACCGACGCCGTCGAGCTCCTGACCGGTGAGCGCGTTCAGGAGGCGACCAGGAGCGACATGGAGATGCACCGGTCGAAGAGCCAGGTCATCGTCCTCATCACCGACGGCGAAGACCACGAGTCCGATCCGCTCGCCGCCGCGAAACTCGCGGCCGAGCGCGGGATCAAGATCGTGACCGTCGGGCTCGGTTCGCCAGACGGCGAGAAGATCCCGGTCCTGCGGCCCGACGGTTCGCTCGCCGGCTACAAACGGAACAAGTCCGGCGAGGTCGTGAAGACGAGCCTCGACGAGTCGACGCTGAAGCAAATGGCCGAGATCACCGGGGGAATTTACATCCCGTACACGGGGCCGAACTCGGTGGCGAGCGGGCTCGTGGAGTACGTCAACGAGTTGGAGAAGAGCGAGATCGAAACGCTGATGAAGGAACGGTACCGAGAACGGTTCGGCTTCTTCCTCGCTCCCGGTCTGGTGCTGCTCGTGCTGTCGCTGATGCTGGGGGATCGTCGGCGTAGACCGTCGCGCGTCGCCTCGATCGCCGGGATCGGACTGGTCCTGGCACTGCTCGCCGGGTGCGAGCGTCCCCTGGAGGACACGCTCGGTGCGGTCGACGACGGGAACGAGCTCCTCGCGGCGGGCGACTTCGAAGGCGCCCTCGCGGCATACCGTGAAGCGGAGAAACAGATCCCGGCGCGTCCCGAGCTGCACTACGACATCGGCCGAGCCCTCCTCGGGCTCGAGAAGTGGGACGAAGCGGCGGACGCGTTCGCGCGAGCTCTGGAGACCACAGACCCGGCCCTCGAGTTCCAGGCGCTCTACAACCTCGGTATTGCACACAGCGGCGCAGAGCGCTGGCTCGAAGCGTGGGAATCGTTCCGCGACGCGATCGCGGTGGCCGACCGACTCGGCTGGAAGTTCGACGACCCGCGGCTCGTCGATGCGCGACACAACCTCGAGGTCGCGTGGCGTAAGTTCTACCCGCCGTGTAGCGAGCTCGAGGACGAACTCGAGGAGAACGACGCGCCGAGCCAGGCGACGAAGCTGCAGCAGCCGAAGGTCGAGAAGGCGGCGCTCTGTGGAGGGGACGACGACTGGTACGTCATCGACGCGATCCCGGGGACGCGGGTCGAGGTGAAGGCGAGGTTCAGGGACTTGCGCGAAGAGCCCGATCCCGAGCGGGCCTTCCTGCCCCAGAATCCGGACCTCCAGCTCGCGGTCTTCGATTCCGCCGGCGAGCGCGCGATCGTCGTCGACCAGGGCCTCGACGCGCCGCCGGTTGCCGACCGAAAGACGAGCCGGACGATCGCGCGTTTCGCAGTGGACGAGACGATGGTTTCGCAGTCCGAGCCTCGAGTCTTGCTCAAGGTGGGGGCCGCCGAAAATCTGGAGTTCGAGTACGACCTCGAGATCTTCTCCATCCCGCCGTGCCGTTCGCTCGAAGAAGATTCCGAGGACAACGATTTCCCAGAGCAGGCGAAACGGCTTCAGGCCGGCAACCACCAGATGCACACCTGCCCTGCCGACGACGACTGGTTCGTCGTCGACCTCGTCGAGGGGGACACCCTCTTCGTCGACGTGATGCCCCGACCCGACGTGGAGAAAGAAGTGCCGCCGTCGTTGCAGGTGGAGGTGTTCGACCCGAACCAGGTCGTGGTCGCGACGGGCGAGGTCGAAGGGGGTTACGTGACTGCCGGGATCCGCGATGTGAAACGTCCAGGCACTTACACCATTCACGTTTTCGGGACCGACGCCGAACAGCAAGGGCCCTACGCCCTCGACCTCTACCGATACGGTGCCGAGTGCATCGCGAACGACGACCGCCTCGAGGAGAACGACACCGCCAACGCCGCCGCGCCGCTCGACCCGCAGATTCCGGTTCAGCGTTACTTGAGAGCGTGCAGCGCCGACCCCGACTTCTTCCGGATCGATTTCCCCGAAGATGCGAAAGAGAAGTCGGTGAGCCTCGGGCTGGCCAACGTCTCGACCCCCGCACCCGACACCGACCCGCTCGACCGTCCCGTCTTCGCGTTCGACATGGTGAGCCCCAGCGGGGATCAGATTCTCGTCGCCGGGCAGGCGGTCGAAGTTCCCGGCGACGTCGAGGAGCCGCCAGTCCCGGTATCGCACATCCTCGAAGCACCGGAAGTCGAGGGCGAGAGCGCAATCATCCGGGTCGCCGGGCAGGACGAGTATTACCATCTGGTGCAGCTCGACGAGCCGCCACCGTCGGACCAGCAGAACGACCAGAATCAGGAGCAGCAACAGGACGGTGAATCGGGCGACCAACAACAAGAAGACCAGCAGGAGTCGGGCGATCAGAGCGACGATCAGTCCGAGAGCGACGATCAGGGCGACGAACAGGATTCGCCGTCCGACGACGGCGAGCAAACGCCGGAGGGCGACGAGGAGGAGCAGGCCGACGCTAGCGAAGCCGGGGAGGAGGAGAGTGACGACGAAGCGCCGAAGCCCTCCGAGCAGGCCGACGCCGAGATGGGACGCATCGAAGAGCTCCTGAACGCTCTCGAGCAAACCGACGACAACTTCCAGATGCGGAAAGCGCTCGAAAACATGCCACCGCAGTTCATCGAAAAGGACTGGTGATGAGCACGGCGCGCGCCATCGTCGATCGGGTCGGACCGGCGCTCGTCATCGGCGCGCTGGCCATCCTCGCCCTCCCATCCGCGGCGCTCGCCCAGGGGGCGTCGGTCAGCACGTCGCTCTCCGCCGATACCGTCGACGTCGAGACACCGTTCTCCTACAGCGTGACGATCACGACGCAGTCGAACGAGGAGATCCGGCTGAGCAAGCGCGCCGACTTCGGAAAACTCGAGGTCCGTGGCCAGAAGCAGATGCCGCAGTTCATCACGATCAACGGGGTCGCCGAGCGCCGCGTCACCCTGCAGTACACTCTGCTCGCCCGCTCCACCGGGACCTTCACCATCGGCGGAGCCGAGTTCAAGCTGGGCAGAGACCGATACGTCGCCGACGACGTGACGGTGAAGGTCGTCCCGCGCGGTAAGGCGCCGCGCAACGTCCAGCGAAGCAAAGACGTCTTCATCGACCTCCACGTGGAGCCCAACCGGCCCCCGTACGTCGGAGAGCAGGTGACGCTGCAGTACGACCTGATGATCGACGCGACGCAGCGTGACACTGCGCCGAAGGGAATCGACGAGCCGAGCCTGGATGCGTTCTGGATCGAAGACCGGAGCGCGCAGACGGCGGGCGCCAAGGAGATCGTCTCCATCGATGGACGGCTGATGCAGCGCCAGAACCTGCGTACCTACGCCGTCTTTCCGTTGAAGGCGGGGCCGACCAAGATCGAACCGATGACCGCCGAGCTTCAGGTCGGCGGCTTCTTTCGGCGTGGGCGGTCGATCGAGGCGGCGAGTGAGGCCTTCGAGCTCGACGTGCAGCCGCTCCCCCCCGACGCGCCCTCCTCTTTCGAAGAGGGTAACGTCGGCAAATGGGAGCTGAGCGTGCAGCCGAGCACC
This sequence comes from uncultured Bradymonadales bacterium, assembly GCA_964411125.1. Lineage (GTDB taxonomy): Bacteria > Myxococcota_A > Bradymonadia > Bradymonadales > Bradymonadaceae > JBFIHF01. Next base: position 51,828 of record CAYPJU010000041.1, read on the forward strand.
CGGTCGACCCGGGTCGGCGAACCGTTCACGGTCAACGTCATCGTGCGAGGAACCGGCCAGTTGGCGCGAATTCGCCCTCCGAAGATCGGGAAGCTTGCCGGTGCGCGCGTCGCGGACCCGCGAACCGACATCACGCCGCGCGAACGCGTTCGCACCGTCGGGGGCGAACGAATCGACCGCTACGACATTACCCCGCTGGAGGCCGGCCGCATCGACATCCCGGCGCTCGAGTTCTCGTTCTTCGATCCTCAGCGCGAAGAATACGTCACGCGGCGAAGCGACCCGATCACCATCAAAGTCGGTGCCGGCGAAGCTCCCGCGGCGCCCCTCGCAGAAGAGAAACTGGCGCGTCGGTCGAGCACCGGGGGGAGCGACATGGTTCAGAACCTTCGAGCAGAACTCAAAGGTTTGCGCGAAAGCCCATCCACCGAGGCCGCCGGTGACCCGGCGCACTACGGATGGTGGTGGTGGATCCTGGGGGGCGGAGCATTCGCGGGCTTCGTCGGCCTCCTCGCCCTCCCCTTCGTTCGTCGCTGGCGCGCGTCACGAGCTCCGCTGCGCCGCTTTCATGAGGCGAAGAAGACGGCGCGCGAGCGCATCGAGTCGGCCGGTGGCGACTCGGGCGATGTCGTCTCGGTGATCCGCGACTTCCTGCACGACGTCTACGGGGTGCCGAAGGGGACCGTCACCGCCAACGAGGTCGTCCGAGCGTTCCGCCGACGCGACCTACCCGAAGAGGTGGGGCTGCGGCTCGCCGAGGTGCTGGCGGCGTGCGAGAGCGCGCGCTACGCCCCCGGTGGGGAGGTCGAACCCTCCGTCGCGCGCGAAGCCGCCGAGGCCCTCGACGCAATGCCGCCCCCTGCAATCAACCCTGGGCGCGCGGGGACGGTCGCCGCAGTCCTGCTCGCCGGTGCGATGTTCTCCCCCGCTGCGGAAGCGACCCAGGACC
>CAYPJU010000042.1:0-51614 GCA_964411125.1 uncultured Bradymonadales bacterium
ATGCGGCCGATCTGGTTCGCGGCGACACCGAGGTCGTTCGTGAACGTCCCGACGATGTCGGCGGGGCGAATCCCGTCGCGGCGACCCAGCGAGACGACGATCTCGACCTCGTTGATCTCCTCGTAGACGACCGGCTCGTCCATATTCTGGTGGGTGAAGTCGAAGTTGCGCTCGCGGCTCAACAGATGCAGCGCGGCGGCCGCCATGTTCTCGGCCGACCAGCCCTTCTCCTTCATGATCTGGCGCGCCCAGTCGCGCACGTCGACGAGCTCCGGGTTCGCCATCTCTTCGTGGATCAGATCGACGAGCTCGTCGCGCCGGCTCTCGGCGATCTCGGCGTTGGTCGGAACGCCCACCAGCTCGATGTCGACGCCGAGTTCCTTCTCCATCTGGTCGGCGCGGCGACGTTCGCGCGGCTCGACCAGCGTGATCGCCGTTCCCTCCCGCCCGGCGCGCGCGGTCCGCCCGATGCGGTGGACGTACATCTCGGTGTCGTCGGGCATGTCGTAGTTGATGACGTGCGTCAGGTGCTCGACGTCGAGGCCCCGCGCGGCGACGTCGGTCGCGACGACCACGTCGAGCGCCTTCGCGCGCAGTCGCCCGAGCACGCGCTCGCGCGCCCCCTGGTTGAGGTCGCCGTGCAACGCGTCCGCCGCGATCCCGTTCGCGATGAGCATCGCCGCGATGTCGGCGCAACGCGCCCGCGTCCGCGCGAACACCAGCGTCGATCCCGTGGGCGTCCCCGCCAGCAGACGCAGCAGTGCTTGCTCCTTTTCGCGGCGCGTGACGCGGATGAACTGCTGGTCGATGTGGTCGACGGTCAGCGCGCCGTCCTCGACCTGCACCTCCACCGGGTCGCGCAGATAAGTCCGCGCCAGCTTCTCGATCTGCTTCGGCATCGTCGCCGAGAAGAGCGCGATCTGCCGCTCTTCGGGAAGCTGAGCGAGGATCTTCTCGACGTCCTCGATGAACCCCATCCGCAACATCTCGTCCGCCTCGTCCAGCACGAACATCTCGACGTTGCCGAGGTTCAGCGCGCCGCGCTCCATCAGGTCGATCACGCGCCCCGGCGTCCCCACCACGATCGTCGCGCCGCGCTTCAGCCCGCCGAGCTGCTTCTGGTACGACGCCCCGCCGTAGATCGTCAGGATGTCGAGCTTCAGATGCTTCGCGAAGTCGGACATCGCCTCGCTCACCTGCACGGCGAGCTCTCGCGTCGGCGCAAGCACCAGCCCGCGCACCGGTCCTCCCTGATGCACCTTCTGCAACATCGGCAGCCCGAAGCTCGCCGTCTTCCCCGAGCCGGTACGCGCCCGCCCGATCACGTCGCGGCCTTCGTTCAGAACCGGAATCGCTTCCGCCTGAATGGGGGTCGGCGTCTCGAAGCCGAGGTCTACGATCCCGCGCTGAAGCGCCGGGACCAGGTCGAATGTCGAAAATTTCGGGGTGTCGTTCATCGCGGCACCATAGGGACACCGCGCTCAGATTACGAACGCAAATCTCGCGTCGGGCACATTCGACCGAATCTGCTGCTCGCTTCATCGGTCTGCACCACCATGCACAGCCGCGCACGGAACTAGTGATGGGCAGTGTCACCCAATGCCGGCGCGAGCCGGCGTCGGCGCAAAGCGCCGTTGGTCACCGCACCCGGGAGGGTCCGGCGTCACGCATCACCGGAACTCACTCTTCTTCGGTCGACGCGTCGCCTGCTTCAACATCGGCGGTCGCATCGTCAGCCGCCGCATCGTCTGCGCGTTCGGCCGCTTCCCCCTCGGCGCCTTCGACCTCTTCCTCGTCCTCGTCGGACTCGAGATCTTCTTCACGAATCCGCGCGATCGAGACGAGCTTCTCGCTCTCGTCGGTGTTCATGATGCGGACGCCCTGGGTGTTGCGGCTGTAGACCGAGATTTCGGCGACGCGGGTTCGGATGATCTGACCGTGGTCGGTGATGAGCATCAGCTCGTCGTTCTCGGCGACCAGTCGAACGCCGACGACGTCGCCGTTCCGGTCGGTCGTCTGGATCGTGATCATCCCCATCCCACCGCGTCCCTGCGGCGAGTGCTCGTCGATCTCGGTGCGCTTGCCGTAGCCGTTGTCGCAGATCGTGAGGATCTTCAGGCCGCGCTCTTCGTAGTCTTTCGGGATCACCTCGGCCGAGACCAGGTAGTCGTCGTCCTCTTTGAAGCGCATCCCGAAGACGCCGGCCGCGGTGCGGCCCATGGCGCGCGCGTCTTCCTGGTCGAAGCGGATCGATTGCCCCTTGCGCGAGGCGAGGAACATCCAGTCGCCGGGCTCGGTCAGCTTCACCGAGACGAGCTCGTCACCCTCCTTGAGGCCCAGCGCGATGATGCCGCCCGCGTGGACGTTCTGGTACTGGATCAGCTCGGTTCGCTTCACGATCCCGTTGCGGGTCGCGGTGACGACGAACTTGCCCTCTTCGAAGTCGTCGATCGGCAGCACCGCCGCGACCTTCTCGTCTTCGGCGAACGGCAGGATCTGAACGAACGGTTTGCCGCGCGTGGTGGGGCCGCCCTGCGGCAGCTCCCACACCTTCATCTTGTAGACCTTTCCGGCGGTCGAGAAGACGAGCACGAAGGTGTGCGTCGATGCGACGAACATGTCCTCGACGAAGTCTTCGTCTTTGGTGCCCATCCCGCGCCGGCCTTTGCCGCCGCGCTTCTGCGCCCGGTACTCGGTGACCGCCGTTCGCTTCACGTACCCTTCGTGCGTGATCGTGACCGCCATCGTCTCTTCGGCGATGAGGTCTTCAGTGCCGAGCTCGCTGACGCCGTACAGAATCTCGGTGCGGCGCTCGTCGGCGTACTGCTCGCGGATCTCCTCCAGCTCGGTGCGGATGAGGTCCATCAGCTTGCCTTCGTCGGCGAGGATCCCGCGCAGTCGCGTGATCTCGGCCTGCACTTCGGCGAGTTCTTCGAGGATCTTGTCGCGCTCGAGGCCGGTGAGCTTCTGCAGGCGCATGTCGAGGATCGCCTGCGCCTGCTTCTCGGACAGCGAGAACTGCGTCATCAGCCCTTCGCGTGCCGACGCCGGGTCGGCGCTCGCCCGAATGAGGGCGATGATCGCGTCGAGGTTGTCGAGCGCGATCTTCAAGCCTTCGAGGATGTGAGCGCGCGCCAGCGCAGCGTTCAGCTCGAAGATCGTGCGGCGCGTCACGACGTCGCGGCGGAAGTCGATGAAGTGCCCCAGGACCTCTTTGAGGTTCATCACCTGCGGCTGGCCGTTGACGATGGCGAGCATGATGATGCCGAACGACGACTGCATCGGGGTCATCTTGTACAGGTTGTTCAAGATGATCTCGGGCACGACGTCGCGGCGCAGCTCGATGACGACGCGCATGCCGCTTCGGTCGGACTCGTCGCGCAGGTCGGTGATCCCCTCGATGCGCTTGTCGCGGACGAGGTCGGCGATCTTCTCGAGCAGGCGCGCCTTGTTCACCTGAAACGGGATCTCGGTGACGACGAGACGCTGCTTGCCGTTGTCCATCTCCTCGACTTCGGCGCGCGCGCGCATCCGGATGATGCCGCGGCCGGTCTCGTACGCTTCGCGGATGCCGCCGGCGCCGTAGATGAGGCCGGCGGTCGGGAAGTCGGGCCCCGGGACGTGCTCCTGCATCAGCTCGAGCACGGTCAGGTCGGGGTTGTCGATCAGCGCGATCGTGGCGTCGACGATCTCGCCGAGGTTGTGCGGCGGGATGTTGGTCGACATGCCGACCGCGATGCCGGACGACCCGTTGACGAGCAGGTTCGGGACGCGCGTCGGCATGACGAGCGGCTCGGAGAGCGAGTCGTCGTAGTTGGGGCCCCAGTCGACGGTGTCTTTGTCGATGTCGTTGAGGAACATCGAGGTGACGCGCGCCATCCGCGCTTCGGTGTAGCGCATGGCGGCGGCGGGGTCGCCGTCGACCGAGCCGAAGTTCCCCTGCCCGTCGACCAGCGGCAGGCGCATGTTGAAGTCCTGCGCCATCCGGACGAGCGCGTCGTAGACCGCGCTGTCGCCGTGCGGGTGGTACTTTCCGATGACGTCACCGACGACGCGCGCCGACTTCTTGTACGACGCGTTCCACCGGTTCCCGAGCTCGTGCATCGCGTAGAGGATCCGCCGGTGCACCGGTTTGAGCCCGTCCCGCACGTCGGGGAGGGCGCGGCCGATGATCACGCTCATGGCGTAGTCGAGGTACGAGTTTCGAATCTCGTCCTCGATGTTTACGGGGATGATGTTCGGGTTGTCCGTCGTCATCGATTCTCATCCAAACTGGGTAGCGTCGAGCTGGCTGATCGCCTCGTTCCGTGCGGCGATCCGCAGAGGCGCGGCATTGTAACCCGAACCGTGGAATCTGCATAGGCAAAGTCCGGCGTTTCGATGCCGGAAAGGGCTGCGAGAACGACCGATGCGTTCGCGTCCGTGTTGGCTGGCTCTCTGGTGTCCGGAGCGGGCGGGACGCGTCACCAGCTCGTCGCCGTCCAGGTCACCGCGACGGTCGTCTCGTCGGGGCTTCGCTCGAGCTGAAGTCCGACGATGCCGCCGCCAATCATCGCGACGCCGGCCGCGAAAAGCCCGAGCTCCAGCGGGCGCGATATCTTGGCGAACTTCTCGGGGCCCTCGGTGTCGCCCGACTCGATCTTGTTCTTGCGGACGAGCTTGCCGGGGTACTCGACGACCGCGAACGTCGCGATGATCGTCGCAGCGCCGGCGCCGACCAGCGGCCACGCCCACCCGGGAGGGTCCGCGTGTGCCGGCTCGACCACTTCCGCGACCGGCGAGGGATCGCGGGGAGGGGGCGGTTGGACCACCGGAGGGGGCGTCCAGGTGAAGCTGACGGTCTGCGGCTCGGGCGCGACGACTTCGAGCGGCAGAGACTGTCGCACCTCGTCGTCGACTAGAAGCTGCGCAGTATAGCTCCCTTGCTTGATGTCGACCGTCGCGCCGCACGTCGTCTCGAGGTCTCCGAACCGTACGGTCCCCGGATGGGCGCATTCGAAGGTGGTCTTCGCGACGCCACAGTGTTGGAGCGCCGCGAGCTGTTCGGCGGCCAGCTCCCGGTCTTCGTCCGAGATCTCCGGACGAGCGAGGAAGGCGTCGAAGGTCGCCCGCGCTTCGTCGCACCGATGCAGCAGGGCTTTCGTGCGCGCCAGGTTGTACTGCACGTTCGGGGTTGGGGCGACCTCGTAGAGCCGCGAGAGTTTGTCGTGGGCGGCCTCGTAGCGCTCGGCGGCGAAATCCTGGGCCGCACCGGTCGCCAGTTCACTGACGTCATCGGACGTCGCGGTTTCCTGAGCGAAGGCCGGGACGCAGAGGAGAGTACCGAACAGCCACAGGACGCAAGCGACGACGGTCGCCCGGTGATGGGAGGTTGCAGATCTCAAAATTTGGGCATGACCTCTTCGGTCCCTCCCGGGGTCTTCCTGTCGCTCGTGGGCTCGGCCTCGTCGCCGGCGGGACCTCGTTCACGCTTCGTCGGGTTTGCCACTTCGCGAGCATTCTCCTCGATCCGCGGTTTCGTCGGAACGACCTTTGTCGGCCCCGTCGGCTTCGTTTTCACCCGGGGAATCGCTTTGTCGACGGGTCGTTCGGCCCGGGCGCTCTCCGTCGGCTGCTCCTGTTGCTCCTCCCTGGCAGTATCGTCGACGTCAGGTTCAGGCCCTTCAGGCTGGACCGGCTGCGTGGCGGTACCCGAAGGTGGAAGCGCCGCAGCGGCATTGGAGGCGGGCTCCACGGGGGCATTACGCTCCGCCGGCGCGGTCGGAGGCTCGGCCGGTACGATCTGTTCGCCCAACTGCTCCTCGTCGCCCTTCGGACTCGCCGCGTTCCATGCGATGGCGCCCAGCGCAATCGCCACGCCGCCGACGAGCGCGATGATCCCGAGACCTTTCGAGCCGGTGGCGGGCTCGGAAGATTCCCTGGGCCTCGCAGGGCGGGGGCGAGGGCGAGTTCGGTCGTCGTCGCCAATCCCGAGGTTCGGCAATACTTCGGTGGGGGCATCCAGGACCTGCGGAGGCTCCACCGCGACCCGTCTCTCCGTCGATTGATCCGCAGAAGGTGGGGGATAGCTCCAGGTCTGGTCGACCTGAATCTTCTGGAACTTCAGGTCGCTGTCGTAGTCGGGGACGACGATCGAGTCGAGCGTGTTCCACAGCGCGATGGCGCTCGGATAGCGGTCCTCGGGAGTCTTCGCCAGCAGCTTCTCGACGACGGCGACCACCTCGTGCGGAACACCGCTCCGACGTACGGGTGGCGGCGCGTCGTTCAGATGGCCCATCATCAAAGCCATGCCGGTCGCCCCCTCGAACGGCAGCCGCCCTTCGATCATCTCGTAGAGCATCACCCCCAGCGAGTAGAGATCCGCTCCGGGGCCCACGCCGCCGGTGCCGCGGATCTGCTCGGGGCTCATGTAGTAGGGCGTCCCGAACACCTCCCCCGATTTCGTGAGGCGCTCGTTCGGCGAATCGAGCAGGCGCGCGAGGCCGAAATCGAGCACCTTCACGAGCGTTTCGTCGTTGAAGGTCCGGGTGAGGAAGACGTTCTCGGGCTTCAGATCGCGATGCAGCACCCCCTGGTGGTGAGAGTAGGCGAGAGCGACCGCTACCTGTTTGGCGATCTCCAGCACCTCGCGCAACGGGAGCTGCTCGCCGCGACGGGCGTCGAGGGGCCGGCCCTCGAGATACTCCATCACGAGGAAGTGCGCGCCGAGCTCCTCGCTGAAGCCGAAATCGTGCAGCGTAATGCAGTTGGGGTGGTTGAGTCGGCCGAGGGCGCGCGCCTCGAGCTGGAAGCGTTCGGCCAGCCCCCCGGAGTGCTTGGGGTGCAGGAGCTTGACCGCGACGCTTCGTCCCACGGCGGCGTGGGTTGCCAGCCATACAGTGCCGATACCGCCGGCGCCGAGTTCGCGAACGAGTTCGTACCGGTCGGCGACGACGACCCCTCGGGTTGGCAATGACGTAGGCACCGCGAGAGCCTAGCGCCTCTTTGTCTGGGTGCCAATGGATTCGGGGGGACATCGGGTTGGCAGCACCGATTGCGAACTCGATTCGGGGCTTCGTTTGTGGCAGATTCGCACGGATGAAGTCCCTATCGTTCGTGGTCTCGGTGTTGACGCTGTCGCTGCTCGGGTCGGCCTGCGCGTCGGATCCGTGCGAAGGCCGATGCCGGGCGGACGAGCAATGCGTTCCCCTGGGGGGGTTCGTGGGGGAGACCTACGTATGCAGTCCCTCTGGCGATTCCGGGCAGACGCCGATGGTCGACGGAGGCACCGATGCGGCGGTTCCCGACGAAGGGATGCCCGATCTGGGCAGCACGGACGGCGGAGATGCCAGCGACGCCTCGGACGCGTCGGACGCTTCGGACGCTTCGGACGTTTCCGACGCGTCGGATGCGGACATCGGCCCGAGTTTGCCCGTCGTCACGGGGGTGGACTTCGGCCTCTTCTCGGCCTGCGTCACGTTCGAGGATGGCTCGGGAGTCGCGCGTAGTGCCTGCTGGGGACAAAACCGACGCGGCGAGATCTTCGACAGGAACGCCCCGGAGACGGAGCGCGAGGCAGTACCGAGCCCCATCGTGGGGCCCGAAGGTTTCGAGGACAGCCCGTTTTGTCTGCTCGAAGAGTTTGGCCAGACGTGCAGGGGAGAGGGCAGGCATCTCCGATGTTGGGGCGCCGCTCCGGGACAGCACCAGTTCGGAGCCGATGTCGTGCAGGTCGTATGCGGTGCCGGGACTGCGTGCGGGCGCAGCCGTTCGGGGGAAGTCGGATGCGGAAAGTATGGCAGTCCTCCGACGTTCGAGCTCCTCACCGGGCTGTTTGCGGACGTAGCGACGTCGAACGAGCTGTCGTGCGCGCTCTCCATCGACGGCCGCCTCGAGTGCTGGGGCGACAACGAGGATCCGCACGCGTGGGGCGGCCCCGACGCACCCGTGGACATCACGAATCCCGTGGTGGTTGTCGACGGTTCCACGGAGGTCGGCCCGTTCGCCGTCGGTGGGGGAGGTGGGTGCTTCGCGACCGGTTCGGTGGTGAAGTGTTTCGGCGACAAGACGGGCCTCGTGAGGCAGCCGACCAACGCAGGAGCGGTGCAGTTGGCGAAGGACCTGATTTCCGAAGTCATCGACTTGCAGGTGGGCGACGATGCCGTCTGTGCGCTGACGGCAGACCGCGAGTTGCACTGCTGGGGTATGCAGAAGTTCGGGCTCGTTCCGACGGGGGGAGCGGCACGGGAGTCGGCAGCGCCGATGTTCATTGACGCGATGATCGAGAATGTCGACTGGTTCCACCTGGGGCTGAAACGAGGGTGCTACGGGTCGGGTGGGCAGATGTACTGCTGGGGCGACAATCGGCTGGGGCTGCTCGGCACGGCCGAAGACTTCGACGGACCCACCCGTGCTCTCAAGATCGACCCCGTCGAGATCGACCTCGGGATCAGCCCCGTGACCGACTTCGCCGCCGGTGAGCCGGTGTGCGCGGTCGTCGACGAGGCCGAGGTCTACTGCTGGGGGGAGGATGCCGTGGGTGTCCAGACGACGCCGAGCGGAGACCCGGTCACCGACGCTACCCCTGCCATCTCGAGACCCACATTGGTGGCGGGGCTGCCGGGAACCGATCGATGGATCGAGGCGGCCGGGGAAGCGATGCACGTGATCAACGCTACCACTCCCGAGGAGTCCGCGCGGCTCGAAAAACGGTCGGTCATCCTCGGAGTCGATGCGACGTGGAACGACCACGCAGAGGCTGGCTCGAACACGTGCAATGGGTTCAGCGTCCCGCCGAGCTGCACGGTCGATGGTACGAGTCTCGGTTGCTCCGGTTCCGACGACAGTATTTTCGGAATGGCCAGCGTCGAGGCAGGGGGCGGGCCGTTCTACTGCGGGCTGCACAACGACGACTCGGTACGCTGCTGGGGCTGCAACAGCGCAGGGGAACTGGGCATCGTGGGTGACATGGAATCGCGAACGCTCGGGGAGGCGGTCCAACCGTTCGGGGGCCCTGCCGCATACCTCGCCGTCGGGTCGGCCCACGCCTGCGCCGCCGCCGCCGGCTCGAGAGACGTCCACTGCTGGGGCTCCAACGCGAATGGACAGCTCGGGACGGGCGGTACCGCGAACGGACCGCAGAGCGCGCAGCTTTCGCTCGGGCAAGATGGCGACAAAGTCTTGGACCTCGAAGCCTGGGGCAACTCGACGTGTGCGTTGCTCGACAGTGGAAGCCTCTATTGTTGGGGGCTCGAATGGTTGCCGATGCTAGAACGCGTCCCTCGCGAGGTGCTCGTGCTGAGCGACCCCGCCGAATGGGACATCGTGATCGGGAGCCGCACCATCCACGTATGGCGGCCGGAGGCGGTGACCCACTACTGCTGGGGGTATGACACCGGCGACTGTGGGGCGGGCCGCACTCTCTTCACGGCGGTGCCTCTCGAGTTCGACATCAGCGCCCTTCCTGCTGATTGACGTCGTTCGCGAGCTCGGGCCCTGGGTTTCGCGACAAACTACGGATCGATACCGCCGACGCACTCGGCGTACGCGTTCTCGCTCTCCAGATCGTCGAGAAACTCGCAGAACTCGGCTGGATGATCGACCGAACACTGCGCAATCTCTTCCACTTCGCCCTCGCATTCGGGGAGGTCGCCCTGTTTCGCGGGTGGATTCCAGCCGCACTCCTTGTCGAGGATCTTCTCGCGCTTCTCGCACGGGTCTTTGCACGCCCCCAGCATGAGGAGGGCGAGGGCGACGAACGTCATCAGAAGGGGTTGCGAGCGCATCAGTTCATCTCCCGGTCGAGCTGCGTCAGAAAGTCGAGGATCACCTGGTGACGTTGGTCCGCTTCTCGGCGGCCCACGACGGTGTGCATTCGGTCCCTAAGCTTGAGGACCTTGAGCTCGAAATGGTCACGCGCGAATGCGCGGTCGTCGAGCTCGCGTGACTCACCCCGCGGGTCGTAGGCGTCGACGATGGCCCCGCCCATCCGCCCCGAAACGTAGAAGACCCGGGCGATCCCGAAAGCCCCCAGGGATTCGAGCCGGTCGGCGTCCGCGACGATCTTCGCCTCGAGCGACGCTGGCGTCAGCCCCGCCGACCAACTGTGACAACGGATCGCCTCGGCGATGAGGTCGAGCCGGTGCTCGTCGAAACCGAGATCCGCGAAGAAACTCCTGGCCACGTCGGCGGAGCGCGCCGAGGCCGTCTCGCGCTCGGGGTGGTTCTTCGGGAGGTTCACGACATCGTGGAAGAGGACCGCGGCAGCTACCACGTCGAAGTCCACGTCCTCGAGTTCCCCTTCGGCAATCTGCGCGGCGTTCGAGAGCACCCGGTAGAGGTGGCCGAAGTCGTGGCCTCCGTCGGTCTCCATCTGTCGGTCGACCGCCTCGGCAGCGGCGTCCAACCATGGGGCGTCCCACATACCCCGCGCTCTTTCGACGAATTGGTCCCGGTTCACTGTTCGTTCAGCTTCCAGGAGTAGTGGCCGAAGCCGATCTTCGCGTCTTCGGCGAGGAGCGCGTCTTTGTACTTCGGAGCGTAACGCGCCAGGTACTTGGCGACCGAACCCTCCTTCTTTTCGAAGTCGACGGCGAACCATTCGAAGAGCTTCGAGGTCGTGATCTTGCCGTCCTTCACCTTCGTCGCGCGGGGGACGAAAGACTTGGTCGAGCTTTCCAGGAGCCCCTGCAGGTTCTTCTCGGTCGCGGCACGTCGCTGAAGTGGGGGGCAGCTCTTCGCCGCGCAGACCAGCACGAAGTGAATTCGCGGCTCGGCGAACTCCTTGCGGATGATCTCGTTCTCGAGCTCGTCGAGCGTCACCTTCTTTCCGGCGACCTCGTGCTTCGTCTTCTTGAAGAACCCATCGACCTTCATGACCGACTCGATCGGGTAGCGATCGAGGACGGACTTGAGGACGAGCGCGTTGTACGCGTTGACGTAGAATGCGAGCTTCGCATCGTCGCTTCCGGCGACCTTCGCAGCCCCGATCTGCGCCACGTACGCGTCGAGCGCCCCCTTGTCCTCGTCGGACTTCTTCCATTTCGCGTAGGCGACCTGTCCGTTCGAATCGACGTATTTTTTGAGGAGCGCGTCGAACGGCTTCGACGCGACGATGTCTTTCGCGGCTGCCGGCGCCGACATGACGAGGGAAAGCGCGAGGAGTACCAGGGTGAGTGTCGTTCGCATGTTTGCCTCGATGGGGGTCGTTCGAGAGACGAAACAGAAGGTAGCGGATTCAAAAAGGCGTGTCTCGTCACACCTCCGGTACGCCGCCGCGCGCACAAAAAAAAGCCCGCTCCGGAGAGCGGGCTCGTCGATTCGGTGCGCTACCGATTACTCGGCGATGCACTCCGAGAAGTCGTTCGACGTGGTGACGTCGTCGAGCCATTCGCAGTAAGCGTCGGCGTTCTCGATGACGCAGGTCGAGAAGGCTTCGGCGTCGCCGGAGCACTCCACTTCCTCGTCGTCGTCGTCCGGATCTTCCGTGTCGACTTCGAGGCCACACTTGTCCTCGGTAACTTCGGCGGCTTTCTCACACGTGTCTTTGCACGCGGAGCCCATCGCGACGACGAAAACGAGCATGATGACATAAATGAGTTTCTGCATCTGACCTTCTCCACTCTCGGTATGGTGTTCGTTGCTACCAATTCTCACGCACCCTATCTGGTGCGCAAAAAAACGGGGTCACTTTCTTGTCCCCGCCTTTCAAAATCTTGGGCAGCGGGATTGACTGCCCTGTATTCGCACGACTCAAACGCATTCGCAACAAAAAACCAGCTTTCTGTGCATCCGCGCACAGTTCGGAGTGTTCTTACTCCAATTTCAGGAGGTTGCGCGCCAAGTGGTCGCACCCCGATCGAGTCGTGAACCCGATGGCGGGTTTCATGCAGACCTCTGTCGAGAGGAAACTAAGGTCAGGAGAGTTCCCAACCCTCGAAGAACTCTCCGACTCTAATCATGAGGGAACGGGGGCCCGCGTCGTCCTCCCAGGGACCGACGGTTGCCGTCGCTTCCTGGCCGCCGGACGACTCGACCTCGATGTTGCGTCCGTCGACGAAGACGATGACGTCGTCGACGTCGTCGAGCCGATGAACCGAGCCGTCGGAACGAAAGTCGATGCGCGCCACCCCGTCGAGCACGAGAAACGTGATCTCGAGTCCGTCGAAGTTGTGCAGCACCTTTTTCGAGTTCTTCCCCATCTCAGGCAGGCTGTCGGGGCGGCTGTTGCGCGAGACTCACGACGAGCTGGCGCGACCCGCCGACCATCCCGGGGGCTTCCGGGAGTTCGATCTGGATCTGACCGACCCCGGGATGCTCTTTGGCGAGCTGAGGAATCTGGTCGATGATCTGGCGCAGGACGTTTTCGTAGCCGTCCGGCGCTTTCGACGCTTCGCCGAAGAGCTCGTCGAGCAGAGCACGAACGTCGATCGGCTTGTTCGGGTTGATGGGAATGTTGCCCACCGGGTTGAGCGGTCCGTAGACGTATCCCGGAAGACGCGCCACCCCCTCTGCTTCGGCGCGCAGCTCGGCGGCTTTCTCCGGTTTTCCCAGAATGTCGTATGCCGCCGCGCGAAGTGCGTAGAGGTCGGGGAGGTCGCGCTGCGATTTCACCATCGCTTCGGCCTTGTTCAGAAGCTCGATCGCCTTGCCACCATCGAGGCCCCGCGAAATGTGGCACGCCGCCACCTGGAGGTATCCCCATGGCTGGTCCGGGAGAAACTCGATGACCCGCTCGGCGTCCTCCTGGGCCGCATCGACGCTGCCGAGCGACAGCGAGAGCTGGCTGCGAAGGAGCGTCGCAGGACCGAGCTGGTCGGGATCCGCCTCGCCCTCGTCCACCATTGGCTCCAGGAGCTCGAGAGCTGCGGAGGTGTGTCGCTGAATCGCGTGCAGACGCGCCAGGTTCAGGCGCGACTCGTGATCGTCGGGGTCCATCTTCACAGCGTGGTCGAGGTCCCCCTCGGCGAGCTCCGAATTGCCCCACCGCAGGTTGATCGCGGCGCGAATCGCAAACGGCTGGCCGATCTGGTCGTCCATCTCGATCACGCGATCGAGGTCGAGGAGCGCGGCGTTGTAGAAACCCAGGTGCTCGTGGACCATCGCCCGGCCGATCAGCGACGTGAGGAGCTCGGGGTCCGCCTTCACCGCTTCGTTGAACGCCATCCGCGCCTCGTTCATCGAGTCGAGATAATAGTGCGCGTAGCCTTCCAGAGAGCGGAGCCGGGCGAGCTGCTCGCCGTTCTCCATCTGTTCGACGTTTTGCGCGGCGACATCGACCACGTCCCCGTAGTCTTCCCGTTCCAGCGCAATCTCGGCCTTCAGGACGAGCAGCTCGGGATCTTCCCCGAGCGACGCCATCGCCTGCGCCAGCTTCTCGTCCGCCGCGTCGAGATCCCCGGCGTCGATGTCTTCGTAAATTGCGTCGACTTGGTCTTCGAGAGTAGCCTCGGTCATCGTTCGCGATCCTCGCTCAGAGCGGCGGCGAATCTTTCACAGGGCGCGCCGGTCCGTCAAGGTTCGTGCGCCTTTCCCAAACCCCGCGATCTCATGCGCCACATCGTCCTGTCTCTCCTGCTCCTTTCCATCGGCCTCGCCGGCTGCAGCCGGACGAAGACCCCCGACCCCACGCCGACTTGTGCGGTGCCGACGCCCCCGGACGTCGCGCCGAAGGTGCATCGCGCCGAGGTGCACGGCGTCGAGCTGCTCGACCCCTACCGCTGGCTGCGCGAACGCGAAAACCCCGACGTCCTCGCCTACCTCGAGGCCGAGAACCAGTACGCCGCGGCGATGACGTCGCACACGACCGCGCTGCAGGAAGAGCTCTACGAGGAGATGCTGTCGCACGTGAAGGAGACCGACGAGTCCACCCCCTATCGCGACGGCGACTACTGGTACTCCTCGCGCACCGAGGAGGGGAAGTCCTACGACATTCACGTGCGGCGGAAGGACGAGCCGGGCGCGCCCGAGGAGCTTCTCGTCGACGAGAACGAGCTCGCCGAGGGGAAGTCCTACTTTGCGCTCGGGGTCCTGTCGGTGAGCCCGAACGGCCGGTACCTCGCGTACTCGACCGACTATCTCGGGAACGAGCGCTACGACCTCTACGTCCGCGACCTGCAGAGCGGAGAGATCGTTTCGGGCCCGATCCCGACCACCTACTACGGACTCGCGTGGGCGAGCGACAATTCGACCCTCTTCTACACCCGGGTGGACGACGCGAATCGACCGTACCGTCTCTACCGCCACGCCGTCGGAACCCCGCCGGACGCCGACGTGCTCGTGTACGAGGAGGAGGACGAACGCTTCTTCCTGGAGGTCGACAGGTCACGCAGCGATGCCGTGCTGTGGCTGGGGCTCTCGAGCGCAGTCACGACCGAGTGGCACTATCTCGACGCAGCCGACCCGACCGGTGAGTTCGAGGTGGTCAAACCGCGGAAGCAGGACGTGGAGTACTACCCCGCTCACCATCCGGGAGCGGATGGGACCCCCGGAAAGTTCTATGTCCTCACCAACGAGGGAGCCGTGAACTTCCGCGTCTACGAGGCAGAGGTCGGTGCGGCCCCCGATACGTGGCGGGAGGTCGTCCCCACCTCGGCGGACGCGTCGATCACCAGGGTCGAGGCGTTCGCCGACCACCTGGTCCTGATGGAGCGCCGCCGCGGCCTTCCGGCGGCGAGGGTGATCGCGCTCGACTCGATGCAGACCCACGCGATCGAGTTCCCGGAGCCGACGTACGGCGCCTGGCCGCGCGACAACGCGGAGTTCGACACGCCGAAGTTCCGGATGCACTACACCTCGCTCACCACGCCGGTCACGACGGTGGACTACGACATGGTGACGCGCGAGTTCGCGCGCGTGAAGGAGCGGGAAGTCCCGAACTTCGATCGGACCGACTACGAGACGACCCGGCTCGAGGCGACCGCGCCGGACGGCACGAAGGTGCCGATCTCGCTCGTCTGGCGACGCGACACGAAACAGCGACCGGGGCCCGTGCTCCTCGCGGGCTACGGGTCGTACGGCTCGAGCTACGACCCCTACTTCTCCGCGTCGCGGCTGGCACTCCTCGACCGCGGCGTCACGTTCGCCATCGCCCACGTTCGCGGCGGCGGAGAGCTCGGTCGCACCTGGTACGAGGACGGCAAGTACCTGAACAAGAAGAACACGTTCACCGACTTCATCGCCGTCGCCGAGCACCTCGTCGCAGAGGGTTGGACCACCCCGGAAAAACTCGCGATCACCGGTCGCAGCGCCGGTGGATTGTTGATGGGGGCGGTCACGAACATGCGGCCCGACCTCTTCGAAGCGGTCGTCGCGGGGGTGCCGTTCGTCGACGTGACCAACACGATGCTCGACCCGACGATTCCGCTCACCGTCATCGAATGGGAGGAGTGGGGGAATCCCCAGGACCGCGAGTACTTCGAGTACATCCGGTCGTACTCCCCCTACGACAACGTCTCGCCGACCGCGAAGTACCCGAACATGCTCGTCACCGCCGGGCTAAATGACCCCCGCGTCGCATACTGGGAGCCGGCGAAGTGGACCGCGAAGCTGCGCGACAACGACGTCAGCGACTCCACCATCCTGCTCAAGACGAACATGGGGGCAGGCCACGGCGGCGCCTCGGGACGCTACGACTACCTCCGCGAGCTGGCGTTCGAACACGCGTTCGTGCTCGACCACCTGGGCGTCGTGTCGTTGACTCGATGTCGCTGACCCCGCTCCGGCGAGCGGATGCCACAAGCAGGAGCGGCTGGCCGGTGAGAGAGGAAGTTCAGTCGCAGGCCGCGCGGCGGAACATCTCGTAGTAGAGGCGCGTGGCATCGACCACCTCGCTGATCTTCACGCACTCGTCGGGCCGGTGAGCGACCTCGAGAGCGCCGGGGCCGATGACGACCGTGTTCATGCCGGCCGAGTGGAACAGCGCTCCGTCCGAGTGACTTCGGAACGGGCCTTCCTCCGTCGGGAGGTCGATCGCTGCGAGGGAGGCGATCAGGTCCTCGCCGTTCGTCGCGACGAATCCGGGGCTCTCGAAGAGGAGCTCCGTCTCGAAGCTGCAACGCTGATGCTCGGCCTGCGCCGTCTGCCGCGCGCGTTCGAGTGGACCTGCCGCGTCCTCGAAGCTCAACCCCGGGGCGAGGTGAATGTCGAACGTCGCCTCGCACTTTTCGGGCACGGCGAACAGCGGCGAGCCGCCGTCGATGTGGCGGGGGGTCACCGAACATCTTGCAGCCCACTCTTCCTGGCCGATCTCCTGCAGGAATTCCATCATCCACGAGAAGAGCCCGTGGATCGCGTTGTGCCCGACCTCGGGAACCGCGGAATGAGCGCGCTCACCGAAGGCACGCAGCACGACCTCGAAGTAACCGTAGTGCGAGGTGCACGGCTTGAGGCTCGTCGGCTCGCCGATCACGACGTTCGGAGCGGAGAACTCTTCGATCAGACGCTCGGACCCGTCCCCGTACTCCTCCTCGCCGACGACGAGCGCGACGTAGACCCCCCGCTCGAACGAATCGTGGTTGTCGCGCAGCAGTCGAATCGCCTCGACCGCAGCGACGCAAGCGCCCTTCATGTCCGCCGACCCGAGCCCGGTGAGCACGTCACCCTCGATCTCGACCTCGCGTTGATCTTCGTCGTAGAGCGCCACGGTGTCGACGTGCCCCACCCACATCAGCTCGGCCGGCTCGGGGCCGACACGCACGATGAGGTTGTAACGGTCCTCGTCGTCGGGCAGGTACTGTCGAAAGTAGGGAAGACGTGCCTCGTCCAACATCTCCTCGAAGAGCTCGAGCGCCGGGCCCTCCGCGAAGGTGGGACTGTAAGCATCCACGACTCGCTCGAGCCAACTCGTCACGCGTTTTCGGTCGACTTCGATCGTCATGGTTTGGCTCGTTTGGGTTTCGTTTCTTCCTTTCGTCGCCCCTCTTCCCGCTCTCGTTCCTGCTCTCGATGTTTCTCGTACGCGGCGGACCCGGTCAGGTTCTTCGACATGTAGACATGGTCCTGCAGGTTGCCGAATCCGTTTCGCTGGAAGAACCGGATCGCGCCCAGGTTCTCCGCATCGGTGTCGACCAGCAGCATTCGCGCCCCTTCCCGGATGAAGCTGTCGGTCAACTTCTTCAGCAAGCGCTCTCCGATTCCGTGCCCCCGAAACTCGGGGTCGACCCCGAACCACATCACGTAGCCGTACATCCAGGCGCTGCGGCGCTTGTCGATCATCGTCCCGAGCGCGAACCCGACGACGCGGTCGTCGAGGTCCGCCACGAGGCTCGTGTCGGGGTCGGACACGTAGTTGTTGATGACTTCGTGCTCGTCCCAGGTCCGATAGAGGTTGGTCCAGCGGTCGGCCGTGAAGAGCCGCTCCCCCAGTGCGTACACAGGGGCGAGGTCCTCGATCGACATGGGGCGAATTTCGACGTGCGGGCGGTTGGACATACGTGCCGGGATATATACACGGCATCAGGGCCGTCGAGAAGGCGTCTCGTCCAGACGATCATCACCGACCCCACCGAGCACCCCCTCCATCCCGCCCTTCGCCCGTTGGCGACGTGGGGGCGACCCCCGTCACGGGGTAGTCCCCGTATCACTCGGGGCGATTGGCCCATTGGGTTGCGATGGCCGTGGCTCCATCGGCCGCGGAATTCAATATCTTCCGTGGTGTTGGGCGGTGGGGCATCTCGCAGGCGCTCGGATTTGGGGGAGTCGGTCACCGCGGGCGCAGGGATGCCTTGCGGGGCCCTGGCCTGGTCCGCGAGGAGTTCCGAATTGCACGGCGCTAAGGCCCGTCGCGGATTACCGCTTTGGAGTGGAGTCGTTGTCGGACAGTCCCGTAGGGGAACGAAACGGCGAAATCTCGGCCATTTCGCCACGCATTGAGGTCATTGCGATGGTTCCGTACGAACGTCCTGGCTGTCTCGAGCATCCTCGCGACCCATCTGGCCGGCCCGATGAACTTCAGCGATCGCCGCCCGTCACTTTCGGCCTTCGTGGGGCGTTCGGAAGGGCGTGTTCGGGGGGCCGCGGGGGTAACTACCCCGTCCATCAGTTGGGCTGTCCTCTCCTGGCCGCGGAACGACCAGGGATCGATGTTTCGGAGCCGGTCTTTGCCGAGGACGGAGGGGCCATTCTTCCGTCGGGCGAATCGGAGGCGTCTCTCTCCAGCCTGGGTGAGTCCTTCGTAGTGCTCTTTCGCTTCCCGGAGCTTGGCGGCGGAGATGAAGGGCGCCCAGAACATCGGGTCGTCGTCCGCTGCCTCCGGGTACTGACGCCGCAGGTCGATGACGGTGGCGACAGCCCGGTCGAGGTACCTCGCCTGGGCGGGGGTCAGAGCACCCCGTTCGCGGCAGTGTGCGAGGAGTTCGGGCGAACTTTCGTGATCCTCGACGGCGAGCACCCGGTCCAGCCAATCGATCGTCGGGAGACAGAGGAGGACGGCGTTCTCGCGGTATCCCTTCGGAGCCTGGGGTGGACGCTCGATGAGCTCCGCGGTTCCCCAGTGCCGGTGGTCGCGGCATAGCCCACCGTAGTCGGCACGGTTGTCGGCGAATTGGGCGGTGACGGGGCCCAGGATCTCGGCGAGCACCCGCGCCTCGAGGTGCGGCGACGGCGTACGGGCATCTCGAAGCGTCGGGCTCTCGCCGTCCGAGACGACCGGATCGATGACTTCGTCCGGCTTCCAGATCACGTTGCCGACGTTGTCCAGGTGCGGGTTGTAGAGCGCGCTGAAACGCATGTGCAGGCGGTGGTGGAACACCGACCGATTGCCGTTGGGACACGTTGCGATTCCGCGGCGCATCGACGGAAACCAGGTCTCGACGTGGAGGACCTGTCGGGCCTCCTCGCATGCTGCGGCGAGGGCGTACTCCGCGATTCGGAGCGCCATCGGCGTTGGCGTCAGGAAGTTGTAGTCGTAGTGGGTGTTTCGCTCGCTGACGTACGTCTCGCCCGGGAAATGGCATTCCGGTTCCGTCGTGGAGGGCATCGTGGGGTCGTGCATCGCTCACCTCTCGGTTTCGATGACGGTTCATTCCGTCCCCACGTTTTCGGCCGCGGCGGCCGAGCGTTGCGAAGTTTTTGACGGAGGGTGCGCTGAGGCGCTCTGCGAGCGGGCCTGCGGGGCCTCGCCACGGTTCAGGGTCCGCGACGAGTGGAGAAGCCGCCAGACCGTGCGGTTTCCTCGGATGCTCAGGTCCGGCGTCGTCGGAAACGGACAGCGCCCAGTACGAGGGCGGCGAACACCCACGCGCCGGAATTCTCGGCGTCTGCCACCGTGGCGCAACTCTCTGGTTCGGGTTCCCCGCCCTGGTCGTCACACGGCTCGTCCCAGGCGGAGTTGGTCAGTTCGCCGCACGTGCCAGCTCGCCAGGCGGAGAGAAGTTCCGAACCTTCGAGCCGAGCGAGCTGCACGGCGTACCCGTCGTAGCAGAGGAAGTCGCCCTGGGCGTTCTCGAACGCCAGCTCGCGCGAGACGCCGTCGCTACACTCGAGCCACACGAGAGCCCTCGCGCCCTCCGATCGCCAGGAGTCGAAAGCAGGGTCTTCGAGCGCATCGACCTCCACGACGTCACCGACGGCGAAATCGCAGGTGGCGTCGGAGTCGAAGCGAGACTCGTCGAGCTCTAGAATCTCGGCCATCGAACCGTCCTCCGCGACTCTCACGAGCGCGTTGCCCTGGCAGTGACAATCGTAGGGGTTCAGGCACGCGGCGAACGCCGTGGATGAGGAGAGTGGTGCCAGGACCGCGATGAACGTCGCGATCGAGAGGAGTCTGGGTTGCATGGGGTCCCCCGAGTGGGCGCGAAGGCCGGTCGACCAGGCGCCGGGACTGTGCCCGCCCGTCCATCTACACCAAACTCTGACCGTTCAGTTCTTCGCGGTGGCGAGGTCCGCGGCGATCTCTGCGGCTTCCTTCGTCTGGATCGACAGTTCGTCGTCCTTCTTCTTTGCTTCGTCGTCCTCGTCGTCCTTCGAACCTTCCTTGAGGATTTCGGAGATCTTGATCTTCGTGTCGTTGGGGTCGCGTTTGGCGAGCTCGTCGGCGAGTTCCTTGAATTCCTTGCTCTTCGCGACGCGCGCCTTGCTGTTCGCTGCGAGCTTCGCGATCTCCGACTTCGCGACGGGATTCCACTTCTTCGACTTGTTCGCCGCTGCGCTCGCGAACGCCTTCGTCGTCACCGCTTCCAGGGCGTATGGCTGATGCTTCTCGCCGATCTCGAGCGGAGCGAAGGGAGAGGGGACGACGATGTCCGAGGGGACGCCGATGCTCTGCGTCGATTTGCCGCCCGGCAGATAGAACAGGGAGGTCGTGACTTTCAGAAGGCCGAGCCCCGGCGGCAGTTGGGTGAGCTGCTGCACCGTGCCCTTGCCGTAGGTGTGGTCGTCGCCGACGATGACGGCGCGCCCGTAGTCCTGAAGTGTACCGGCGAGAATCTCACTCGCCGACGCGCTCACCTTCGACGTGAGGACGACGAGCGGACCTTCCCACTGCACGCCGGGGTCTCGGTCCGCCAGCACTTCGGCCTCGGCGCTCCCTCGACCTCCGACGCCGACGATGCCCCCGAGTTCGATGAAGAGCCCGGAGATCGTGACGGCGGTCTGGAGCGACCCACCACCGTTTCGCGACAGGTCGAGCACGACGGCATCGGCGTTCTTCGCCTTCGCCTCGGCGAGCAGCTTCTTCACGTCGGTCGCGCTATCGCGGGCGCCGGGGGTGTCGCCCTGGTAGAACGACGGCAGGTCGATGACGGCGACCTTCACCTTCTGCTTTCCTCGCTTCAGCTCCTGCCAGTGCAGCTTCGCTGCGGACTCGGCCAGGTCGATCTTGTCCCGCTCGATCGTCAGCGTCATGCGGGTCGTCTCTTCCTCTTTGCGGAGCACGGTGAGACGGACCTTGGTCCCCTTCTCGCCGCGGATGAGTCGGACGACGTCGCGCAGCTGCATGTCGATCACGTCGACCGGCTCCCCCTTCGTCCCCTGCGCGACAGCGATGATCTGGTCTTTGGGCCGCAGCTTGCCGTGGCGGTCGGCGGCCCCGCCGGGCACCACCTCTTCCACGATCGTGAGGCCGTCGCGGCTCGACAAGACGGCGCCGATCCCCATCAGGGAGAGGCCCATCTGGATGCGGAAGTCCTCCATGTCGTCGGGCGAGAAATAGGTCGAGTGCGGGTCGAGCGCGTTGGCGTACGCGTTGAGAAATGTCCCGTAGAGGTCTTCCGACTTCTGCTCCGAGACGCGCTTGGTGAAGAGCTCATAGCGGTGAATCAACTTCTCCTTCGCCTCCTCGGGCTTCACGCCGCTGGCGAGGTAGTTCGCCATCTGGAAGTCGATCAGAGCGCGCCGCAGCTCGGCCTGTTCCTTCGCGTTCTTTGGCCGGTCGCGCTTCTCCGGGTCGACATCGAGTTCGCGTTTCTCGTCGATCTTGAAGTCTTTCGCGGAGACGACTTTGCGGACGTGGTCCTCGAGCTCCTTCTGCCATTTGATCTGGTCTTTCTTGAGCGCCTCGAACTCTTTGCAGTCGCTCCCTCGGAGGGTTGCGATCATCTTCTCGAGTCGCTTTTCGAGCTGCGCGTACTCCTTCTCGGTCAGAAGGACCTCGGTCGGATCGATGCGCTCCGCGTAGAGTTTCGCGGTGCGCTTTTGCAGCGCCGCGGCGTCCGCGCCGGCGCCGATGTGGGCTCCTTTCAGGCCGTCGATGACGAGCGGCAGGGCGGGGCACGAAAGCGAGAGTTGGAAATCCTGAGCGGCGGCCGTCGACGGGGCGCCGACGAAGGAGAGCGCGGTGAGCGCGGCGACTGCCAGGAACTTCAACGATTTGAGCATGAGGGACCTCGATTCGGCGGGAAGCGGAACGCTCCAGCTCGGATGTAACGGTCGAGACCGTACCAACTATGCCCGATTGCCCCAAGGAAACCGCCCCCCTTTCATGAAAAGGAGCCGCATCTCAGGAGGTTCGGGAGGATCAGAAATTCCAGCCCGATCCGTGGAGCTCCTCGAGCCCCGGCGTCCCCGGCGGGTTCGCGAGGAGCTTGAGATCGGGGTGCTGCCCCATCACGTAGTTGAGCGCCCAATCGTTGCGGAAGAGCACGATCGGCAGCTCGTCCTTGTCGATCAGGACCTTGAGGTAATCGGCGCGGTCGAACGCCGCCTGGTCGAACTCCCCTTCCACCCAGCGGGCATACTTGAAGTTGAGCGGCCGCAGGGCGACGTTCACGTGGTACTCGTTCTCCAGACGAAACTTCAGCACCTCGAACTGCAGCATGCCGACCGCGCCGATCACGGCGTCTTTGTCGCCGAGGTAGGGCTGCCGGAAGACCTGCACCGCGCCTTCCTGCGCGAGCTGGTCGAGCCCTTTCGTCAACTGCTTGCGCTTGAGGGCATCCTTGATCTCGACGATCGCGAAATGCTCCGGCGAGAATCGTGGGATGTCGACGTGCCCGACGTTTTTCTTGGTCGAGACGGTGTCCCCGATCCGGAACGTCCCGGCGTCGTAGAGGCCGATGATGTCGCCGGGCCACGCCTCCTCGAGCTTCTGGCGTTCGTCGGCCATGAACTGCTGCGGATGCGCGAGCTTGATCTGTCGATCCTCGCGAACCAGCGTCGCGTGCATGTCCGTCTCGTAACGACCCGACATGATGCGGACGAATGCCAGTCGGTCGCGATGGGCGGGGTTCATGTTCGCCTGAATCTTGAAGACGAACCCGGAAAACTCCGGCTCGTCGGGCGGGACGTGTGGATCCTGAACTTCGGCCGGGGAGGGCGCCATGTCGACGAACGCGTCGAGGAACGGTTCGATCCCGAAGTTCGTCATCGCCGAGCCGAAGAACATCGGCGTCAGCTCGCCGTTTCGGACCATCTCGAGGTCGAACTCGTCGCCGGCGATCTCCAGCAGCTCGAGCTCTTCGATGAGCTGGTCGTAGCGCTGCTTGCCGAGCTTGTCCTTGATGCGAACGTCGTCGAGCTCGAGCTCCTCGACCGCGACGATCGACTCGCCATGCGTCCCCTCCGAGTCGAAGCGCAGCACCTTCTTCGAGGCGCGGTCGTAGACGCCGACGAAGGCGCGGCCCATGCCGACCGGCCAGTTGATCGGGTAGGCGCGGATGCCCAGCAAGTTCTCGATCTCCTCCATCAGCTCGAGCGGGTTACGCCCCTCGCGGTCGAGCTTGTTGACGAATGTGAAGATCGGCAGATGCCGCATCCGGCAGACCTTGAAGAGCTTCTCGGTCTGCGGCTCGACCCCCTTGGCGACGTCGATGAGCATCACCGCGCTGTCGGCGGCGGCGAGCGTCCGGTAGGTGTCCTCGGAGAAGTCGGCGTGGCCCGGCGTGTCGAGCAGGTTGACCGCGTAGTCGTGGTAGCGGAACTGCAGCACGGACGACGTGATCGAGATGCCGCGCTGCTGCTCGAGCTCCATCCAGTCCGAGATCGCGTGCTTTGCCGCGCGGCGCGCTTTGACGCTACCGGCGAGGTGGATCGCCCCGCCGTACAAGAGCAGCTTCTCGGTGAGGGTCGTCTTGCCGGCGTCGGGGTGGGAGATGATCGCGAACGTCCTGCGACGGGCGATCTCACGCTTGAGCTGTTTGGGGCTTGGTACGGACATATCGAAGATGTTGTGGTGGGCCGAGTGGAGCTGTGGCCGATTGGGACGGGTGGCGACGCGGACGCTATTCGTCGGGCGCCGTCATCTCGAGCAGCTGCTCTAGCACGGATTTGGGGTCCGTGTCCCGGATCGCCGACTGAAGCCGGACGCGGTCGACCGTCCCGAGGGGGTCGAGGTTGGTTCGCGCGATCGCGTCGACGATGCGGTCGAGCTCGACCAGGTGCTCGTGGAGCGTCGCCATCATCTGCGCGCCGACGCCGCCGGCGGCCTCGTTCGCTTCGTTTTCGGCCCGCAGCGCCGCGTTCTGCTTGGTGAGTTCGGTCACCTCGGCGGCGAGCCGGTCGATCTCGTCGGAGCGCTTTCGGTCGTCCTCGCCGTGCCGCTCCTTCTCCATTTCCAGGCGTCGCTTGAGACCCTCGACCTCGTTCTTGAGGTCTTCGACGGACCCGGCAGCTTCGAGCTCGGCGAGCCTCGTCGTCGCCTGATCGCGCTCGGTGCGGGCCGCCTCGAGGTCGCCGGCGAGCTTCTCGATCTCGCCTTCGAACTCGGCGAGCTTCGCCTGGCTCTGTTCGTTGGCCCCGCGAAGCTCGTGGTGAGCCTGGGTGGTGTCTTCGAGCTCTTCCTGCAGCTCCTGATTGCGGCGTTCGAACTCCTCGACGAGCCGTCGGTGCCGTTCGAGCTCGCGGCGCAGCGCCTCGGCCTCCTCTTTGGCCCGTTGGCTGTCGGCGCGGTTTGCTTCCTCGGCCTCACGCCGCGCCTCGCGGAGCTCGCCGGTGACGCGTTCGACCTCGCCCTCGAGGGTTGCGATGTCGCGCAGATGCCCTTCCACAGCGGCCTGTAGTGTCGCGATCTCTTGGCTACCGGCGGCGGTGCTGTCGACGTCGATGCGGAGCGCCTCCACTTCGGCGCGCAGTTGGTCGGCGCTCTGCTGGGCGAGGTCGGCGTCGGCCTCGAGCTGTTCGATCTCGGCGCGGGCGTCGAGGAGCTGGTCCCGAGCCTGTCGGTGCTCGTTCCGCAACCTCGAGATCTCCGCCTCGAGCTCGGACGTCCGTGCCTTTTCCTCGCTCGCCGTCTCTTCGCCGCGTTGGCGCGCCGCTCGCGCTTCGGCTCGCGCCTCGTCCGCCTCGTGCTGCAGGCGCGGAACTTCGGCGCGCATGTGTTCGAGTTCGCTCTCGGCGTTGGAGAGGGCCTCCCGGAGCTGTTCGAGCTCTGCAGGCGACGCGGCCCTGGCGGTCGACGCCGACTGCATGTCGCGAAGATCTTCGAGCTGTTCGCGCAGGTCGGCGACCTCGTCGTTGAGCGCGTCGATCTCCACTTTCTGTCGTTCGGCGAGCTCCGCGTAGGAGTCGCGCTCGTCGGTCAGGCGCCGGACCGTCTCGTCGTCTTGCGGCGGTCTCGGCGGTGGGGGCGAGCTGTCGCGGGCGTGGGAAATGACGTCCGCGACGTCGCCGGGAGGAGCACGATCGAACGTCGCGTTGCCGTCGAGGTCGTCGTTGTCACCGGTCGGACCGCCGAAGGGGGAGTTGCCGAACGGCGAGCCGACCCCGACGCCGGGCGTTGCACCGGTCTGGGCCTCGGAGGAGAAGTCGCCCGACTGCCACCCCGGCTGGTTGGCGGGCTGGCTCGGCTTGCCCCCGAAGCTCGGCGGTGGCGGGGGCTGGGAGTTCGATCCTCCGAAGCCTCCGCTGCCAAAGGGACTGCCTCCCTGCGGAGCGTGTTCCTGCTGGTGCGACTGGCCGAAGCCTCCGCCGAACCCGCCGTTCGGCTGATTCGGCGGCTGCTGCTGACCGAGGCCACCGCCGTGTTGGCTCGAAAACTGGCCGCCACCAGGGTGCATCCCTCCCATCTGGACCGGGGCACCCTGACCGGCTCCCGCGCCTACCTCGTCGTAGAAACGGAGGACGAAATCGCCGCACCACACCTCGTCGTCGTGCGCCAGGACTTCCCGTCCGAGGACCGGCTTCCGGTCCCCGTCGATCATGATGTAGGTGCCGTTGGAGCTGTTCAGGTCGATGATCTCGAACTGGCCGTTCGAGAATCGGAACTCGGCGTGCTGGCGCGAGACCGACTTGCGGTTCGACCGGATCGTGCACTCGGTGGCGCGGCCAATGGAGACGACCGGCTGGTCCGATCCGATCGTGACCGTCGACTCGTTCCCCGACATGTCCGTAAAGACGATTCGTGCCAAAGCGGCGTGATCCTGTAAAAACGGCGGTGTAGGTCTCTCCACCGAAGTGTGGACCGAAACACCGCCGTCGTCAATTTGGCCCGTGGAAGTCGGGCTCTGGATCAGGCCGTCTTCTTCATTTTCTCACGTCGCACCGACTTGCGGGTACGGTTCGTCGATTCGTGCAGGAACGGTTCCTTGTTGCGGATGATCCCGCGCTCGTATGCGAGGTCGACGAGCGACTTACGCATCAGCTTTCGGCCTCGGAACAGACGGCTCATCACCGTGCCGACCGGGCAGTCGAGGATGTGGGCGATCTCCTTGTAGGAGAAGTCGTTCAGGTCCGCGAGGACCACGACCATCCGGAACTCCTCGGGGAGCGCCTCGAGCGCGTCCTTGATGTCCGAGCTGAACGTTCGGTGCATCGCCTTGCGTTCCGGGTCGTTGTAGAACCGCGCCGCCTCCACGTTGTGGAAGTTCTGACGCACCGGACGAAGGTCGTCCGCACCCAGAATCTCCCGCTCCTTCTTCTTACGACGGAAACGGTTGATGAAGGTGTTGGTCAGAATCGTGAACAGCCAGGCACGACAGTTCGTACCCTGCTCGAACCGGTGAAAGTTCGTGAAGGCCTTGAGGAAGGTCTCCTGGACCAGATCCTCGGCATCTTTCTCGTTTTTCGTATATCGAAGGGCAGTCGCGTAGAGCTCGTCGAGGTAAATGAGCGCGGTCTGCTCGAAGTTCGCGAGATCTGGCTGTTCCGACTGCTCGGCTTTGTTATGTTCGTTGAGTCGTAGCATTGCTGCTCTCCTCCAGGGCGAGGCCCTGATTCATTCGCATTGTCGGGGACGGTTGTCCCACTCATCCATTAGAAGCGCTTCAATCCAAAAAGTCTCATTCATTACAACGCGTTATTGGCTACTTTTGTGTGCCGACGCGTTCCATGCGCTTCCTTTAGAGCTTAACCGCGAGATCCCGCCCTTCAACCCTGCCGGTCGATAGGCCCGATCCCCCAAAGTCAAGACGGAGAGCCACGATCCGGGGGGTCGGGCCCCTCCGATGGGAGGAGGCCGCGCGCTGCATGACGGGGAATGACGGGGAAAACGTTGCTTTTCGTTCAAAGATCTGGTTGAAATTAGGGGTGTCTAATTCTTTAGTGAGGTGAGGCTCATGAGCGTGGATCTCGTAGTTCGTGGTGGTATTGCGGTGGTGATGGTCGCGATGATCGGTGTTTCGGGACATTACCGTCGTCGGGCGGCGGCCTTCGACGGCAGCGCGCGTCGGTCGGACGAGCCGACGTCGACGAAGCTCCTGCGCCTGATCGTGGCCCTGCCGGGATTCGCGGTCTTCCTCGCTGCGCTGCTCGCCCCGGGGTGGGTGACGTGGTCGACGTTCGCGGCTCCGACCGCAGTCCGGTTCGCCGGTCTCGGCGTCGCGGCGCTCGGCGTGCCGCTCGCGGCGTGGCTCTTCCCGCATCTGGGGCACAACGTGACGGCGACGACGCTGACGAAGGAGCGGCACACGCTGGTCACGACGGGGCCCTATCGCTGGGTTCGACATCCGCTCTACGTCGCCGGGTTGCTCTTCTTCGTCGGGGCCGGTGCCGCGCTCGCCAACTGGTTCGTCCTCGGGTTCGCCGCCGCGTTCGTGTTGGTCTGGACCTCGGTCGTGATCCCGCGGGAAGAAGAAGCGCTGCGGACGCGTTTCGGCGACGAGTACGAGGAGTACCGTCGTCGCACGGGCGCCCTGTTTCCCCGCCTCTGACGACTCGGTTCCATTCTCCCGCTCGCTGTTCGCCGGTTGCTGCCCGGGTAGAACCTCGCTATAGCGACGTTCGCGGAACTTTGACGGCTCCCCGGGGTCTATCCCTTCGAGGCGACCCGGTGACCAAGACGGAATGACTGACGTGACAAGACCCGCCAGCGACAATACGGACCCCGAGCTCATCGCCCTCGCCGGAACCGGCGAGCGCCCCTCGTTGCTGCGTCCGATCCTGATGATCGCGGTGATCGTGCTCGGGTTCTGGATCATCTCCGATTGGCAGACTGAGCTCGAATACTTCCTGAGCGACTCGACACCGATCGAGCTCGGCGAGGGGACGGACTTCGCGACGGACCCCGACGATCCGGACGCCGCGCCGGACCTGCCGCACAACCGTTACGTATCGATCCGCGGGATTCCGACGCAGCGGAGCCAGTCGGCGCGCTACCGTTTCTTCCGGATCGTCGGCGCGCCGATTTTCGTCGAACAGGAGCGCGACGATTACATCGAAGATCCGCTCGAGCGGGAGCTCGCCGGCAACAAGGGCGACGTCGATCGCACGTACTACGAGGGCGCCGGGCGGATCGTGAAGTTCTCCGAGATCCCGGGGCGGTACCAGGGGCTGCGTCAGTACTACCGGACGCGCTACAACCAGGCTTTCTGCGAGGAGCTGACCCCGGTGCAGATCGAAGAGATCGAGGCCCGAAAGCGGGACGCGATCCGGGCGCAGTGGCGCGCCGAGTGGGAAGAGGCGACCGCCGAAGAGCGCGAGCGCGCGAAGATGGAGGCGGAGCCCTCCGACGAGCAGATGAAGATGCTGCTCGCCGCCGACCCGCCGTGCGTCGAAGCGTGGCTGATTCAGGACGGCACGAGCCCTCGCGACCACTGGTGGTACCTCGCCGCGTCGCTGATGTTCGCGGTCTTCATGGTCGTCAACGTCGTGATGCTCGGCAAGTGGATCCGGGCGTTCGCCCGCTCCTGACAAAGAGATCAGGCTAATCGGACGGGCCCGTCAGCGTCTCGAAATCGATCGCGCCGTCGACGGCGTATTCTGACAGAAACTTCCAGATCATCTCCGGGTAGGGAAACTTCGAGATCTCGCTCTCGCAGGTGTCGAACGGGTTCTTGTCCCACGTCTCGCGGGGCCAGTGACGGCCTCCGTGCACGAGGCACGTCACGAGCTCGGTGTCGCAACGCCACTGGTCGCATTTGCCTGTCGGCAGGTCGACCCAGGGGGTGCTCTCGGCCAGACACCCGTTCCGTCCCCGGAAGACTTCGATCTCTCGATCGCGGGAGATCGTGTCGAACCCCACGCAGCTTCGCCCCCCTTCCAGCGGAAAGCGGCCGTCGCGCCTGCCGTTGATGTGCATTCGTGGGATGGCGTGCTCGGAGTCGCACTCGAGCTCGGGGCTCGGAGCTCGATAGCCCGCACGAACGTGCCCGGCGAAGGGGAGCTGGCAGATCAGCCGTTCGATCGCCTGCTCGGCGCGCCCCTGGCCGAGGATCGAGGTGCGAGCGCCGTCCATGCAGAGCAACCTCGAGGTCTCGTGTAGCGCCTTGCGGATGAAGCGCCGCTCGATGCCGGGCGCCGTCAAACCCTGCTCGATCGAGAACGAGACGAGGATGAAACCGTGCTTCTCGGCGAGCTCGTCGAACTGCGGGAAGAGGTCGTTGGAGCCGAACCCGAGCATGTCGAGCACCACCGTGAGGAGGACCGGCTGCGGCAGGTGCGGGTCGTAGCTGCTCGGGACGTAGACTCGCCACGATCGGTTCGTGCCGCCGTAGCGGGTGAGGAGCACCTTCTCGCCGACGAACGGGGTCGGCTCGCCGCACCCGAGCGACGTCGTCGAGGCGGGTTCGGCGCCGGGCGCGAGGCCGCCGTCGATCGCGGTGACGGGCGAGGGCGAGGTGGAGGGCGCCGGCGCTCCGGCGTCCCCTTCCTGTAGCGCCGCGACTGCGGCCACTCCCGGTGGGTCTACGGCGTCTGGCTCCTCCAACACTACGGTCCGGTCGGGACGTCGGGGATCGGGGGCCAGGTACACCGCGAGGACGATGGCGAATCCGAGCGCGAGGAGCGCGACGGAGCCGACAGCGATCCGCCGAACCAGCTTTTCGTCGACGCGGTTCGGCCCCGTGCTCGTGGGACTAGGAGCGGGCGGGGTCGTCGGGCGCGGCTGCGCCCGGAAGGCCTCGACCGCCTCGAGCGCGGCGAGTGCATCGCCGGCGGAGGCGAACCGGTCGTCGGGGTCGACGGCGACCATCGCGTGGAACACTCGTTCGTACTCGGGATCGACCAGTCCGGGGGGGAGGCGCCACGGCTCGCCCGCCAGATGTCGTGCCATGAGGATTTCGAAGTCGTCGGGGTTGGCGGGTTGGCCGGTCAGCATCTCGAACGCGACGAGGCCCAGGGAGAAGAGGTCGCTGCGCCCGTCCACCGCTGCTCCCCTCAACTGTTCGGGGGACATGTAGCGGGTGGTGCCGACCGAAAGGCCGTCGCGGGTGAGCCGTGTGATGTCGCCGTGGGCGGGGTCGAGGGTGGCGAGACCGAAGTCGACGAGTTTCAGGTGCGTCGCACCGTCCGTGCCCTGGAAGAGGACGAGGTTTTGGGGCGTGACGTTCCTGTGGAACACCCCTGCGTGATGTGCGACGTGGAGAGCCTGCAGCGCCTCTGCGACCAGTCGGACCGTCTCTTTCTGCCCGAACGCGCCCTCGGTTCGAAGCGCGGCCGACAGCCGGGGGCCGTCGACGTGCTCCAGGATCATGAACGGATCGCCGTCGTCGGTGAGCCCGAACTCGTAGAGCGCCGAGATGTGGGGGCTCGCCAGCGTGCCGCGCAGTTTCGCCTCGCGGAGGAAGCGCGGTCCGGCGGTCTCGTGTTCGGCGGAGGGGGGCGGGTCGAGCAGTTTCACGGTCACGCGCCGGCCCAGAACCTCGTCCTGTGCGTCGAAGACCGCGGAAGCGCCCCGTCGTTCGTGGTCATCGAGCAGCCGATAGCGCCCTCGAAACAGGTCCCCCGTCGATGGTCGTCCCGACACGTTCTTCCTGCGCTGGCTGGGTTGGGTCCCAAGAAATATGAACCTGACCAGGGCCTTGCGTCAAATGTCAGAGGGTGTGCGACCCGCTCGCTCTCGGCCCGCAGGTCGGCTAAAATCGCGCACCATGATGCTCGCTCTGCTGCTCTTTCTCTTCGCCGGATTTTGCTGCGCCGTCGCGCTGGGGACGGTCCTGCTTCTGATCACGTCGGATGGGCGCGCTTCGGTGACGGCGACGGTGGATCTGTCGGTGCCCCCCGAGCGGGCGTTCGGTTGGTTCGAGACCTTCGAGAACCTCCGGGGGTGGCACGGATTGCTGGTCGCGACATCGGGCGATCCGACGGCGAGGTTTCGACGCGGGGACGAGTTCGGGTCGGTGATGTCGCTCGGCAGCGAGCACGTCCGTTTCGTCACGAACGTTCGGCGCGTGACGCCGCCTCATCGGCTCGACCTGCGGAGCGTGTCGACGGCGGCGGATCTCGAGAGCGCGTTCGTCCTGGAACCGCTCGCGGACGGAGAGATGACGCGCGTCACGGCCTACCAGAAGGTCAGCTATCGCGGACTCCTGAAGTTCTTCGCGTCGTCGCAGGAGCAGGCGCTCCGGGGAGCGCTCCAGGCCGATCTGATGGAGCTGCAGCGGCTCGTCGCGCGACCCTGAGGCACCGCCACGTTGGTGGTCCACTTGGGGTGTGCTAAAACCTCGGAAACGACAACGATATCACGATTTCGAGGACGCCCGTGGCCGACATCGACAGCATTCTGCAGGAAACCCGCCGTTTCGAAGCCTTCGCCGATTTTGCGAGGGACGCGAACATGACCGCCGAGCTCTATGCCGAGCTGAAGCAGAGAGCCGCCGACGATCCAGAGGGCTACTGGGCGCGCCTCGCCCGTGAGGAGCTCGTGTGGGACGAGGAGTTCAAACAGACGTTGCAGTGGGAGCCGCCGCATTCGAAGTGGTTCCTCGGCGGCAAGCTGAACATGTCGGTGCAGTGCCTCGATCGACATCTCGACGGGCCGACGCGCCACAAGGCGGCGCTCGTCTGGGAGGGTGAGCCCGGCGATCAGGTCACGCTGACGTACCAGCAGCTTCACGCCGAGGTCTGCAAGTTCGCGAACGCGATGGAATCGCTCGGGGTGACGGCGGGGGACCGCGTCGCGATCTACATGCCGATGGTGCCCGAAGCAGCGATCGCGATGCTCGCCTGTGCGCGCATCGGCGCGGCCCACAGCGTCATCTTCGGCGGATTTTCGGCGAACGCGATTCGGGACCGTGTGGAAGACGCCGAGTGCAACCTGGTGATCACGGCGGACGGTGGCTGGCGTCGCGGGAAGGTCGTCGAGCTGAAGCAGAACGTCGACGAGGCGCTCGATTCGGGGTGCCCGACGGTCGAGAACGTCATCGTGTTGCGGCGCACCGAAAACCCCGTGTCGTGGCGAGAGGACCGCGACCACTGGTGGCACGAGCTCGTGCCGGGGCAGTCGACGGAACACGAGGCCCCCTCGTTCGATAGCGAACACCCGCTCTTCATCCTCTACACGAGCGGCACGACCGGGAAGCCCAAGGGTGTCGTGCATGCCACCGCCGGTTACGCGCTGTGGACGAAGCTGACGACGCGCTGGGTCTTCGACCTCAAGCCCGAGGACATGTACTGGTGCACCGCCGACGTCGGTTGGATCACCGGCCACAGCTACATCGTTTACGGCCCGCTGCAGAACGGCGCGACCGCGCTGATGTACGAAGGGGCGCCGAACCACCCCGAGCCCGACCGCTTCTGGGACATCGTCGAGCGGCACAAGGTGTCCGTGTTCTACACCGCGCCGACCGCGATCCGCGCGTTCATGAAGTGGGGTGACGAGCACCCCGAAGGGCACGACCTCTCGTCGCTGCGGCTGCTGGGGACGGTCGGCGAGCCGATCAACCCGGAGGCGTGGATGTGGTACCGCGAGACGATCGGTGGGGGGGAGTGTCCGATCGTCGACACCTGGTGGCAGACAGAGACGGGCGGCATCATGATCACGCCGCTCCCCGGGGTGACGACGACCGTCCCGGGGTCGGCGACGCACCCGCTGCCGGGGATCGACGTCGACATCGTCGACACCGAAGGGAATCCCGTCAGCGCGGACAAGGGCGGCTTCCTCGTGATCCGCCGTCCGTGGCCGAGCATGCTGCGCACCATCTACGGCAACGACGAGCGGTTCAAGAACGGCTACTACGGCAAGTTCGATGGGACGATCTACTTCGCCGGAGACGGCGCCAGAAGAGACGCCGACGGCAACATGTGGATCATGGGGCGAATCGACGACGTCATCAACGTGTCGGGGCATCGTCTCGGGACGATGGAGGTAGAGTCGGCGCTGGTGAGTCACCCGGCAGTGTGCGAGGCGGCCGTGGTGGCGCGCCCCGACGAGCTCACCGGCTCGGCGATCGTCGCCTTCGTGAGCCTCGAGCCCGAGGCGCGTTCGAGCGACGACCTCGCCGCGGACCTGCGCGACCACGTGGCCAAAGAGATCGGTGCGATCGCGAAGCCCGCCGAGATCCGGTTCAGCGACGCGCTGCCGAAGACGCGGTCGGGCAAGATCATGCGACGGCTCCTCGCCGACATTGCGGCAGGACGGGAGGCGGGGGACACGACGACCCTCGAGGACGAGTCCGTGCTCCGACGGCTGCAGGAAGAGTCGGCGAGGTGACGTCGGCAGGGTGAGGTGCGGTGATGCACGAAGACATTGGTGAGCTCCTGGTGCAGCGAGGACAGTTGTCCCAGGACACGCTCGACGCGTTTCGGGAGCGGGTCGGGACGAGTCGAGTGAAGCTCGTCGGCGAGGTGTTGAAGTCTGGCGTCGACGAACGGGAAGTCTTCAATGCCGTCGCGGAAGCGATCGGCGCAGAGTTCGCTTCCGTCGACGACATACTCAACCACCTCGATCATGCGCTGGTCCGGAAGATCCCGCGCACGTACCTGCAGCATGAATCGATGTTGCCGATTCGCAAGGTGGGAAACGTGCTGCACGTCGCGGTCGCGGCACCGGACGGTCCGGTCGACGACCTCTGCCACGCCCTGGGGGCAAAAGAGCCGAAGATCTTCGTCGTGACACCGACGGACCTGCGGCGGATCTGGTCGATCTTCGATCTTGCTCCGCCCGGCATGGATGTGAAGAAGGCGGACGACGCCTCGGAAGTGCTGGGAGATGCCTCGTTCGAGACGCGGATGGTCGCGCTCCTGGAGGCGATTCTGCTCGACGCGATCGGCTCTCGCGCGAGCGACATTCACTTCGAGAAGTACGAGGACGACGTGCGGCTGCGAATGCGCATCGACGGCCACCTGCACGACATCCGACGCTTTCCGATCACGGCGCAGGACCTTCGCGGGATCGTCAACGTCGTCAAGATCGCCTCGGACATGGACATCACGGAACGGCGCCTCCCTCAAGGTGGGCGTTTTCGGCGTCGCACGGGCGACAACGTCTATGACCTGCGCGTTCAGACGCAGCCGTCCCTGCACGGTGAGCACCTCGTCATCCGACTCCTGGAGCAGCGAAAGCAGGTTCTCACCGTCGAGGACCTGGGCTTCGACGAAGAGTCCGCAGATCAATACAGGCGACTGTTGCGCAGCCCCCAGGGGCTGGTGCTGGTTGTCGGTCCGACGGGGTCTGGAAAATCGACGACCCTGTACGCCGGTCTGCAGATCCTCGCGAAAGACAGCTCGCGTAAAGTGATCACGGTCGAAGACCCCATCGAGTACGCCCTGAATGGGGTGCAGCAGACACAGGTTCACGCGGAGGTCGGATTCGCTTTCGCGAACGCGATGCGGGCGTTCGTCCGCGAAGACCCCGACGTCATCCTCGTGGGCGAGATTCGCGACGGCGAGACGGCGTTGGAAGCGATACGAGCGTCGCAGACGGGCCATCTCGTCCTGTCCACCCTGCACTGCAACGACACGGTCGACGCGGTGCAGCGGCTCATCGACCTGGACATGCACCCGAATTCGATCGCGTCGGAGCTCATAGCGGTCATCTCCCAGCGACTCGTCCGGAGAATCTGCGAGCACTGTAAGGTTCCCGCCGAAGCCGACGACGAAATCCTGAACGAATTGTTCCCGGAGGGGGCGCCGACGCACTTTCGATGCTTTCGCGGCACGGGGTGCGATCATTGTAACAACCGCGGAACGCGCGGCCGCATCGCGACGTTCGAGTTTCTTCGTGTGGGGGAGTCTATCCGCCGCGGGATCTCGCACCGACTCACGGTGGACGAGCTCCGGCATCTGGCGCACGAAGCAGGGTTGAAGCCGATCCGCAATCACCTCATCGAGCTGGTGTTGCGCGGTATCGCGCCTCTGACGGAGGTTCCTCGTTCGCTCTCCATCGAGCAGATGGCTCCCGTCGAACATCGGGCGAGTTGAGTGCGATGGAGCTCGTCGGCAGACGTCGGGGACCTCGGGGGCGCCTCGAATCAATGTCGGGTGGTTCGACGCTTCGAGCATCCGATGGTTGTCGCGCCGCGCCCGGTGAGGAGAAGTTGCCGATTTCGCGTTCGGACTAACTTCTTCGCATGAACCGATTTCCGCAGTTCGTCGCCGCAACGCTCGCCATCACCATTCTCGCCGTGTCGGTCCCGGCACGCGCCGAGCCCTACGACCAGGGCAAGATCAGTGTCAGCGTCGGAGGCTCGCTGTCGTCGAGCGGCGGAAAGCCGGTCTTCGTGATCGGGGCCGGTGCCGGCTATTTCGTGCTGCGCGGGCTGGAGCTAGGCCTGTCCGGCGCCACGTGGTTCGGGGTCGACCCCCGGATCTCGCAGATCACGCCGGGCGTTCGTTACATCTTCTGGATGGTACCGGTCGTTCAGCCGTACCTGGGCGGATTCTACCGCCACTGGTTCGTCCACGCGGGCGAGCCGGATTTCGATACGGTGGGCGGCAGAACGGGCCTTCTGATCAACACCGGCGGCCCGCTGCACGTCGGGATTGGCGTCGTATACGAGCACGTCATCACCCGCTGTTCGACCGGTTGCGGACGCGTCTATCCCGAACTCTCGGTGTCTTTCGTCTTCTGAACCCGCTTGCACGCTCCCCGTGGATCCGCGAGGTTGGGCGTACGCTTGGGAGGCCCCGATGACCCGACAGCTCCAGCTCACATCCTCGCAGCGCAACCTCCTCCTCGCCGCCGTCGTCTGGACGTTGGCAGCGGTCGCGCTCACGGCGACCGCGCCGACGGCCGACAAGGTCGCGATGTCCGTGGCGGCCGTCATCGACATCGCGCTGCTGGGCGGCGGAGCCCTGTGGTGGACGGCAAAGCGTCACGGAGGGTTCGGTGCGCTCGGAGTCCGCTGGCGCACGGTCGCGCGGGCGTGCGGTTTCACGGTCGTCCTCGCCGTCGTGGCGCTGCGCCTGGGCGGGGTTCCCGTGAGCGGGCTGCTCCTGCTTCCCGTGCTCGCGATCGAAGGAGCGATCGCGGCGCTGGTGACGCGCGAGCTCGTCGCCGGTTTTCGAGGAACGTCGGCCGATCGGCCGATCCTCGATCGCGTCGAGACGGCGCTCGGCAAGATTCTCCCGGCCGCCATCGCGGGCGCCGCAGTCGGGGAGCTTCGGCTCCTCTCGTCGGTGGGGCGCTGGTTGCGTCGGGCACCGCTCGGGTCGCGTTCGGAGTGGCAGTTCACGGCGACCGAGACGTCGAACTACGGACAGGTCGTGGTGACGATGCTCCTGCTGAGCTGCGTGGAGGTCCCCGCGGTTCATCTGCTTCTGGCGATGGTGACGGAGAGCGTCGCAGCGCAGACGGCACTCCTCGTCGTTCACCTCTACGGCATCGCCTGGCTCGTCGGGGATTGGCGGACGATGCGCGAGTCGGCCCACACGGTCGGTGACGATGCGCTCGAGCTTCGGCTCGGGGGGCGCTGGAGCGCGACGATTCCTTACGACCGTATCGTGGCGGTCCGTTGCGAGACGCTGGAGCGCGACATCCTCGGATCGAACGAGAAGGAACCCGACACCGTCATGCTCACCCCGTTCGACGCTCCGAACGTCTACCTCGAGCTCAGCGAGCCGCTCCTTATCTCGACGTACTTCGGGTTCGGCAAGCGGGCGAGCCGGCTTCGACTCTTCGTCGACGAGCCGACGCGGTTCGTGGACCGCGTGCGGGGCCGCACCGCGATCGGCTGAGCCGCTCGATCGCCCCATCCCCCCGGAAAAACTTGTCCCGAGCCACCCTCCATCCTACTCACTGGGGGACTTTGGAGGAGTGCCATGGAAGGCAATTCGAGGTGGTTGGCGGCAGTCGTCTTCATTCTGCTCGCCGGGTCGTTCGCCACGACCGCGACCGCGCAGACGGTCAACGCGGAGGCGCTCACGCGCGACGAGGAGGGCTTTGGCTTCGAGCTCGCCGGGGCGCTCAGCATTCAGCGGGGGAACACGTACCTGACGAACGTCGGGGGTGGTCTTCACGCTCAGTACCAGACCCATCACGACCAGACCGAGCAGGAGAGGGCCGACGAGGTGCCGCCCTGGATCGCCCATCGCGTCTTCGTGAACGGCGCCGGTAGCTTCGCGGCAGACGAAGAGGACGCGATCGTCAAGCGGTCGAGCGCGCACGCTCGCTGGACGGCGATGTGGTGGAAACGGTTGGGGAGCGAGGTCTTCGCGCAGTACCAGTACGACGAGTTTCGCAGGCTGCAGGCGCGTGTGTTGGCGGGCGTCGGGGCGCGCGCGGTGCTGGTGCACACCGCTGAGTTTCAGGCTGCGCTCGGATCGGGTTACATGGCGGAGTACGAGAACCTGACCCCCGAGGCGGCCGGGGACGATCCGCCCGAGACGATCGCGCACCGCTGGACCAACTTTCTCAGCGCGCGGCTCGCCCTCTTCGAGGACGACCGATTGGTGCTGCAAAACACGGTGTATGTCCAGCCGAGGTTCGACGACTTCTCGGACTTCCGAGTGCTGGAGGAGTTCGAGCTCGACGTCGCCGTCACGAAGGTGCTCTCGTTCGGGACGGCGCTGACCGTCGCGCACGATTCGCGCCCGCCGACCGACGTCGAGCCTACCGACTTGCGTCTCGAGCAACGCATCAAGGTGAGCTTCTGACCCCCGCCGAGCTGCTTCACGAGGCCGCCTGGCGACGTGTCGGAAGTGGCCAAACGATCCTGACCTGCTACCTTCCTTCGCGATGAAGAAGCGCACCCTCATCATCGCCGGCTCGGCGACGGCGGCCCTCGTCGGGCTCGCCGCGGGCGCCGCCTTGCTCGGTCCTCGGATCCTCGAAGAAGAGATCGCGGAGCGCGTGAAGTCGCGGCTCGAAGCGCGCGGCGTGGAGGCGACCTGGGGCGCCTTCGAAGCGCGCGGGGGCGGAACCTTCGCGATCTCCGACGTCGAGGTGAAGGCGCCGCGCTACGGAGCGAGCCTCTCGAGCCGGGAGATGGAGGTCTCCGTGGCTGTCGGATCGATCTGGTCGGGGGACGTCAGGCTCACCGACGTGAAGCTCAACCCCGCGCGTGTGACGGTCGACCTCGACCGTGTGCTCGAGAGCGGCCTCGCCGAGGACGGCGAAACACCCGAAGAACCAGCCGACGACGACGGCGGCGGGTTTGTTCGCCGACTTCTCGAGAACCCCCCAACGGTCGAGCTCGTCGACGCCGAGCTCGAGCTGCTCCGAGACGGAAAACCCGCCGTGAAGATCACGGCCCCCTCGATCGCAGTCGACGAGAGCTGGGGGAAGTTCAGCGTCGCGTTCGACGGCTCCGTCGAGCTGCTCAACGTGAAGCGAACTTCGATCCTGCGTCGCGAGATCCCCTGGCACTTCAGCGGCAGCGTCGATCCCTCCGCGGGGTCCTTCGAATACCAGATCCGTTCTCCCGACGAGGCGGACGCCCTCTTTCGGCTCTACGTTCCGGAACTGCTGCGCCTCGAAGTTCAGACCGTCTGGGGAGAAGGGACACTCGAGGATCGGACCGCGCAGGTGAACCTCGGCAATCTCGAGCTGGTCGTCGGGGGCGAGGAGTACGCCGCGCTGCACGCGAAAGCACCCCGGGCGGTCCTGTCGAGGCAACGCTCCGGACGGCCCAGGGTCGAGATCGTCGATCCCGTCGTCTACGCCACCCCGTCGCGGAGGGGGAGGGCGATGGAAGTGATCGAGCTCTTTCGACCGAAGAAGTCGGAGCCCGAATCGGGCCCGGACGACGTTCGGGTCGGCGAGGACGATCCGGAACCGAAGACGCAGGTCGACGAACCTGCGAAAGACGCCGCGACTCAGAAGGGGGGCTCGGCGTTCTCGCGACTGGCGCGGCTCGCCTCGCAGACCGACGTCGAACTGTCGGGGCTCTCGGTCGGTGTGCATCTCGAAAAACAGGACGGGACTTTCAATTCGGTCACGCTCCTCGAACGGCTCGACACGACGATCCGAGACGGGCTGGTTCGCGCGAAGGGGACGAGCGCCGGCGGCGAGTTCTTCGCCGAGGCCGAGGTCCTCCCCGGGCAGAGCTGGCCGCACTATCTCATTGCGCGCGCGCGCGGCGTGCGGCTCGAGAAGGTCCCGGGCTTGTCGCGAGAAAGGTCGCAGCTCCCCAGCCGAGGGACGAGCGGCACCGTCGGCGGTGAGGTCGACCTCGACCTCGCCCTCACGATGCCGTCGAGGGGGATGGCGGGACCGCTGCTGCAGCTCCCCGGCGTCGGCGAGTTCCGCGTGCGGTGGCGCGACGGGATGCTCGACCTCGAAGGGGTCGCCGACGTCCCCGTCACCGGCATCGACACGGGCGCGGACTTCACATTCACACTCCAGCCCGAGATCGCCTCGGTCGAGATTACGGACGGTGTCGTCCGCTACGGGCCCGTGACCGCCGGGGTCACCGGGTCGATCACGGACTTCCCCCTCGACACCGAGTTCTACTTCGACTGGTGGATCGAGGAGGTCGACTGCCAGACGATGTTCCGAGCTCTCCCCGATGCTCTCCTCGGCCCGTACAAAGAGGTCGAGTTCGACGGCGAGTGGGCGCCGACCGGGTGGCTCCGGTTTCCGCTCTACCGGCCGTTGGGGGTGAGGGCGAGCTTCGCGAACTACGAGGACCGCTGTACTCCGACCGCGCTCAATGCCGCGCAGGAAGCGTGGCCCGACGTCACCTTCGCGTCGCGAGCCCCCACGGGACCCCACGAATTCGC
This sequence comes from uncultured Bradymonadales bacterium, assembly GCA_964411125.1. Lineage (GTDB taxonomy): Bacteria > Myxococcota_A > Bradymonadia > Bradymonadales > Bradymonadaceae > JBFIHF01. Next base: position 39,664 of record CAYPJU010000042.1, read on the forward strand.
CGCTCCACTGCCGCGGGGCCGCGACCGGGCCGTGCTCGACGACGTCTACTGGCTGAACCGTCCGTTCATCAAGCGCGTCACCGAAGGGGTCTCCGATCCGGAGCAGGTGGAGATCTACGTCGGCCCGGGGACCCCGCAGTACGTGCCGATCGAGAAACTCCCGAGCTGGACCGGCGGAGCGGCCTACCTCAGCGAACAGATCGACTTCTACTTCGATGGGCCGGTGAGCGTCAGCCTCATGAAGAAGGCGATGCGCCTCAATCTGTCCAAGGGGCGGTTCGTCTACGGAGGCTCCACCGTCACGCAGCAGCTCGTCAAGAACCTGTTCCTGACCCGCGAGAAGACGATCGCCAGAAAGATCCAGGAGGCGCTGATCGCCTGGCGCATCGACGAGGCGATCGCCAAGGACCGGGTGCTCGAGCTCTACCTCAACTGCATCGAGTTCGGGGAGGACGTCTACGGGATCGGGCCTGCCGCCCGACACTACTTCCAGAAGGACGCCCGCTACCTGACGCCGAAGGAGTCGATCTTCCTCGCCATGCTGAAGCCGGCGCCCTGGTTCGGTGAGCGCATCATGGAGCGCGGTACCACCCCGACCGGAGAGTACTTCACCAAGAGGATCGCCGAGCTGCACGACCGGCTCGTCGACTACCACTACATCACCGACGAGCAGCGCGAAGCGCAGAAGCCCTATACGCTCGAGTGGGAAGGTGGGAAATACAAGGGGGCGCAGCCGATCATGCTGCTGCCGATCTTCGGCGAGCCCGACCGGGCATCACCGTCGACCCCGTGAGGGCGCCGACGACGCAGGAAAATCTGGAAATCGGAGGGGAGAAAAGATGGGCCAGGAAGGAATCGAACCTTCAACCAACGGATTAAGAGTCCGCTGCTCTGCCTAGTTGAGCTACTGGCCCGTGCACCCGGCAGGATTCGAACCTGCGACCTACGGATTCGAAGTCCGGCGCTCTATCCAGCTGAGCTACGGGTGCGTTCGAGGGTGGCTGACGGGATTTGAACCCGCGACCCCTGGTACCACAAACCAGTGCTCTAACCTACTGAGCTACAGCCACCGCAACCGCCGCGAATCCGTCGACGGGCCGGGAACGATAAGTATGAGAACCGGGAGTGTCAACGCTTTATTGCCACCACGACCCAGCGGCGAAGCAGACGCGGATCGTCGGCACCGACTTCTCCCCCGATCCCCATGAACCAGCGGCGGATCCGCGGGGTCGTTGAGCAGTTTTTCTCACTCGAAAGTTGTCAAAGCCCGTTTGCTGCGCACCTTAAGAGCGCGGTGTGTACAACGTGAAGAACGTTTGCCACCTCAAATGAAGCTGAATGTATACAATTGAACACGCCACCTTTTGCGGCGTGAGCTGAAGAGAGGATGACATGAATGCACGCGGATTTCTTATTAGCTGTCTCGTAGCGGCGGGGGCCACCGGCCTCGGCTGTGCGGGATGCGAAGAGGACCAGACGGACCTCAACAACGACCCCCGCTCCGAATGCATCGGCGACGATTGCTCGGAGCCGATCGACGATCCGATCGATTCCCCGAACAACCCGTTCGACGACTTCGACCCCGACGACCCGAACAACTGCTCGGACGCCGAGATCTGCGACTGCACGCTCGGGCCGGACGGTGGTTTCTGCCTCACCGACTACTGCGGTGTGATCATGGAGCCGGGCGTCCTGACGCAGGAAGAGGAGATCACCCTCAAGACGATCGACGCGCCTTCCCGCATCGAAGAGGACGTCCTCGGACCGCGCGCCTGCTCGGTCAGCACGATCGACTCGAAGCCGACGGTTCCGTTCGAAGTGGTTGTCGGCTACGACCAGGAAGACATCGTCGAGGGCTTCGAAGAGACCGAGATCATCGGTGTCCACATCGAGCCTCGCAGCTCGCTCGCCGGTGACACTGCGCTCGACGTCCATCGTAATCGCGTGAGCTTCTCCGCCGTTCGCGGTGGCATCGTCGTCGCCGCGACCCTCCTCCCCGAGGAAGAGCGAGTCGAAGACGTGCTCGGGATTCCCGACCTCGAGGTCGATGATCCGACCACCTTCGCTTACAACCTGTCGCAGTACTACATGTCTGCGTCCGCGTTCGACGGCGAGAAGTTCTATCTCGCCAACGGTCCCCGCGTCATGATCTGGAACGACGGCGTACCGTCGGACCCGACGACGCCGCCCGACGTCCTGCTGGGACGTCCCGATTTCGAGACGCAGTACATGCTCCCCTCGCCGTCGGCGTTCAGCGCTTCGGCGTCCGCAATCTGGACCGACGGTGAGAAGCTCGCCGTCGCCGAGGGCAACCGAATCCTCATCTGGGAAGGAATCCCGGAAGAGAGCTTCGCGCCCGCCGACATCGTGCTCGGCTTCGACACCTTCACCGGCTACGCGCCCAACCGAGGGCTCGAGCGTCCGACCGCCGGCACGCTCTTCGCGCCGGAAGGTATCTGGTCCGACGGTGAGAAGTTCGTCGTCGCCGACGCTTTGAACCATCGATTCCTGATCTGGAACTCTTTCCCGAAGATCACCGGTCAGAAGGCCGACCTGGTCCTCGGGCAGCAGGACTTCGACGAGAACGTCATCAACGGTGGGCAGCTCCCTGCCTACCAGGCATGGGGCGTCTACTCGGACGGAGAGCGCCTGGCGGTCGCCAGCCGGTTCGCCTGTGAGTGCATCCACGTCTACAACTCGTGGCCGACGGAGAACAACCAGGCCCCCGACTACGAGGTCGGATACGAGCTCCCGATCACTCGCGTCGATCCGGTGACCTTCAACGAAGGCAACAGCCTGAGTGGATTCGGCGAAGACGGACTTTCGTTCCGCAACGGTGGTCGCGTCAGCATCTGGCGAGAGTGGCCGACCGAAACCCGTCCCGCAGACATCACGCTCGGCAAGTCGGAAGACACGCTGGGCGGGGTCTTGGGAGACATCACGGCCTCATCCTTCGGTTCCACGATCCCTTACGGCCACGTCAACTCCTCGAACGGGAAGTTCTTCGTGGGTGATGGTCGTCGCGTCCTCATCTGGAACGAGCTGCCCGAAGCGAACTTCGCCCAGGCGGATCTGGAGATCGGCCAGCCGACGTTCAGCATCCTCGAGGAAAACGCCGACTACCGAGGCATTCGCGCGAACCGAGTGGCTCAGGCGACCGACGTCTCGACCGCACCGGGCGTGACCGTGGTCGCCGACCGCGGGAACAACCGCGTCTTGATCCTTCGTGGGACGGACCCCTTCGCATCGCCGGAGATCACGATCCTCGGTCAGGACGACCCGAAGTCGTACTTCCCCAACCGCTGGACCGGCGCGGACGCCAATACCCTGGCTAGCCCGACCGGCGTGTGGACCGACGGCGAGATGCTCGCCGTGGCCGACTCCGGCAATCACCGCGTCTTGATCTGGAACGAGCTTCCGACGCAGAACGGCGAGCCCGCCGACGTGGTGCTCGGTCACGACCGGTTCGACAGCGATGCACAGAACGGTGGCCTGGGTGACCAGGACGGAGACGGCGACTTCGACGCCTCCGCGAGCACTTTGCACTACCCTGGTGGCGTCTTCTCCGACGGAACTCGTCTCTTCGTCGCCGACACCTACAACCACCGTGTCCTGGTGTGGAACACCATTCCGACCACGAGCGGCACTGCGGCCGACGACCTGATTGGTCAGCCGGACATGAGTTCGAACGAGCCGAACCGCGGACTGGGCTTCTTCGCCCGTGACGCCGATACGCTGGCGCGACCTGTCGACGTGCAGACGCTGCCCGACGGTACCATCGCGATCGCCGACTCCGAGAACAACCGCGTCTTGATCTTCGACACTGTCGGAGCCAATGCTGCGGCGACGGCCGTCCTCGGTCAGATCAATTTCGTCGGCAATCTCTCCCCCGACTACATGTCGGGTCCGAACATCGGTGCTCCGCGTCCCGACTACCTCAAGGAAGCTGCGGCGAACACGCTTCGTAAGCCCTGGTCGATCGATTGGACCGGCGACACGCTTCTGGTGGCCGACCGCGGCAACAATCGCGTCCTCGAGTTCGACGTCATCGCGACCGGCGCGAGCGCCAGCGTGGTGTACGGCCAGCCCGACTTCGAGACCCGTGCGGCCAACGAAGAGTCGGTGACCCGCAAGACCCTGCGCTTCCCGCAGGGCGTCGCGACTCTCCCTTCCGGTGAGCGCATCATTGTCGACACGGAGAACAACCGCGTCCTCGGTTACGTGATGGGTACCACCGCCGACCACATCTTTGGCCAGAACCTCTTCTACGAGAACGGTCTGAACGGTGCCTCCCCGGCGCTCGACAGCATCAACTCGCCCGGCGGAATCGCGCTCGAGGCGGGCGGCAAGCACCTGTGGGTCGCTGACAAGATGAACCACCGTATCGTCCGCTACGAAGGCCGTAACCAGGTCCTCGTGCTCGGGCAGGAAGAGCGTGGAGACGCTGCCCTGAACGGCGGCAACCCCGAACCGGTCGCGTGGAGCTTCAACGAGCCGACCGACGTCTGGACGGACGGTGACCAGCTCATCGTCGCCGACCGTGGCAACAACCGTGTCCTCATTTGGAACACGGTGCCGACCACGGGGACGGAGCCGGCCGATGTCGTGCTCGGTCAGACCAACTTCAGCTCGGGTGAAACCAACGCCGGCGGTGACCAGCTCGCTGGTAGGAACACCCTGGCATCCCCCGAAGGCGTGTACGTCGATGACGAAGGCGTCCTTTACGTCTCCGACTCGGCGAACAACCGTGTCCTCGTGTGGGAGCAGGTTCCGAACAGCAACGGAGCGCCGGCCGATCGCGTGATCTGCCAGGCGGACTTCAACGAGAACCAGGCCAACCGCGCGACCGGCGATGCGATCCCCAACGGCTGTTCGGGACCGACCGACGTGCTCGTCGTCGGAAAGCATCTCTGGATCGCCGACTCCCGCAACAACCGCGTCGTGCGGTACGAGACCGCAGCGAACTCGAACAGCTCCGCGGACATCGTCCTGGGGCAGCCGTCGCTGACCGATCGCCTTCCGAACCTCGGTGAGGATTACCCCTCCGCGGCGACGATGACGAACCCGGTGCGGATCGAGTATGATGGTCGTACCTTCTGGGTCGTCGACCGTGGCAACAACCGAGCGCTCAAGTGGGACGTTCCTCCGACGCAGACTTTCACCCCTGCTTCGCAGGTCCTCGGTCAGGAAGTGATGGACACTGCCGTCCCCGCTGCCAACACGGAAGGACTCGCTTCCCCTTACGGGATCGCCGTGATGCCTGGAGCGTTCAATCAGACGTACGTGTGGATCTCGGACTCCGACCGAAACCGCGTGATCGTGTTCGAACACGTCGCGCGACCGTTCTGACATGACGCCACCGGGGCATCTGGCGATGGCGTACTTCGCGGTTCGCCAGACCGCCCCGGACAGGGTTCGCCCCGGCGTCGCAGCCCTCGCGATGTTGGGAGCTCTCCTCCCCGACTTCATCGACAAGACATTGTTGGTGGTCGGGGTTTTCCCTTGGGGGCGCACCGTCGGACACAGCCTGATCGTCTGGGCGCTGCTCGGCGGTATCCTCACCATCGCCTTCGCCACCCTGCGCCCCTGGCCACCCGCGCGTGGGCTCGGCATCGGGGTCGGGTCTCACTTCGTCGCCGACGCCGTGGACGACGTTTTCGCCGGCTTCCTACAGACGTCCTATCCGCTCACGAGCTGGTTCGCCTGGCCCGTCGCAAACCCCGACCAGTGGGAGTGGCGGGTCCTGCCGTTGCTACGGCGCCCCGAGACGATCCCCACGATGCTCGAGATCGCCGCGGTGACGGCCGTCGTAATGTTCATGGTGTGGGACGCGCGCCGTTGGCGCTGATCAGATGCGGATGCCGAACCCGAAGACGAGGCTCGAGTTTCGCTGACCGTACGCTTCGTCGGTGACCGTGAAGGAGTTCCCCTGGCCATCGTCGAGCGTCACCGCATTGAAGCCGAACTCGGCGAGGAACCGATACTCCGCGAAGAGCAAGAAGAGGTTGTCGGCGAACCCGAGGCGCAGGCCGAAGACCGGTCCTGCGAAGATCGCTGAGCCAGTCCCCGCGACCTCTGCGTCGCTGCTGTCGAAGTCGATCTTGAACCGATAGAGGTTCGCGCCCCCCATCAACCCGGCCACCGGGTCGAGCGTCGTCCCCCCCATCGACGGATTGAGAAGCCCTCCGATCGTTCCGAGGTGAAGATTGATTCGCCCGTAGGGAGCGTAGTTGGACGCGGAGATGTTGCCTTCGCTGAACGCCGAGACGAGACCGCACAGGACGCAGTAGCCGTACCCGAAGCCCCCACCCACCGACAGCGCCATGTCGCCAGCGAAGCCGACGATGCCGATGTCGAGGGCGGGCTCGACGTTGAGATAGAGGAGGTTGAAGCCGACATTGACGAGCCCGTCGATGTCGCCGGCGCCAAACACGGGCTCGGGCTCGGGCGGCCCATCGGCGACCGACTCTCCTTCTTCGGTCGCCACGTCCTGTGAAAAAGCCGCCTGCGGTACGAGGACCGCGGCGGCTACGATGAGGGTGAGGAGCAGTTTGTTCTTCATCTCGCCTCCTGGCCTTGCGGAGGAGGCCCGAAGTTCACTCCCTGGACTTCGGTCCGATCTCCTCCATACCCTCTGTTGTATTGTCCTGCTCTTCTTCCCTGTCAACTTCGCCGCCATCCGGTGCTTCTGCGGCAGTCATCGGCAGCGTCTCGCCGATGAGTTTACGGTAGGCCCAGCGAGACCCCATCGAGGCGCCCATCCCGAGGGCTAGCGCTGCGGGGCCCATCGTCCCCGTGACCATGTAGACGGCCACGGTGCCGGCGGTGCCCGACGCGCTCGTCACGAAGCCACAGCCGGCTTCGGCGGCGACGTGCTTGGCCGCGCCACCGGTGTCGAGCCGTCCTTCGCGAACCGCGCCGGCCGCTTGCATCACTCCCATCCCGCCGTCGACGATCGCTCCTGCCATCCCGGCCCGACCGCAGAGGCGTGCGACCTCCGTCACCGGGCCCGATTGCACGACGACTCGAGCCGCGGCGAGCGCTTTGCGGCCCTTCTCGCTGCGCGCCGCCTTGCGGCCGAGGTCGAGGGTCTTCCGAACGAGTTCCGTCTTGTAGTCCATGCTCACTCCTGATGTCGTCGGGCTGGCGCTAGCCCCGCGGCGTACGCTATTTTACCACGTCCGCAGCGAATCCCTGAATTCGAAGATAAACCATGTTTCTCCTCCGTGAAGTCCGGCCGTCCGATATCGACGACATGGAGGAGCTCGCTCACCGACTCAACACGCTCAATCTGCCCCCGAACCGCAAGGTTCTCAAACAAATCATCAACGCCAGTCGGTCGAGCTTCGGTCATAAGTTCGAGGATCCCTTCGAACGAGAATACGTTTTCGTCTTGCGTGATCTGGAGGCCGACCGCGTGATCGGTACCTGCATGATCATCGCCCAGCACGGCTCGTACACACGGCCGTCCTGCTATTTCAACGTACGAGAGGAGCAGAAATATTCTGTATCGGTCGGAAAACTCTTCGTACACCAGATCCTGCAACTGTCGTTCAACTTCGACGGACCGACCGAGATCGGGGGCCTGATCCTCCATCCCGACTACCGCGGCCACCCACTACGGCTCGGCAAGCTCCTCGCGTTCGTGCGATTTCTCTACATGGGGATGCACCCCCAGCAGTTCCGCGACGAGATCGTCGCCGAGCTGTTGCCCCCCCTCAACGACGATGGGACATCCGATCTGTGGGACGCCCTCGGCGGCAAGTTCACGGGGCTCGACTACATGGAAGCGGACAAGCTGAGCCGCGAGAACATCGAGTTCATACGCACTCTCTTCCCGTTCACACCCCTCTACTCCGCGCTCCTGCCGCCCGGGGTCGCCGCACAGATCGGAAAGGTCGGCGAGCCCACCAAACCGGTCGAAAGGATGTTGCGAAAGATCGGGTTCGAATGGGACCATTCGATCGACCCCTTCGACGGCGGCCCTACGTTCCGGGTGCGAGCCCAGAACTGCGAAGCGATTCGACGAGTTAGCTGGGAGCCGTTCGCAGGGCTCTTCGACCCCGAGGTCGACGAACCCGACGGCATCGCCATGGTCGGCTTCGAATACGAGTCGCGCCTCGTGCGATTTCGCGCTACGTATGGCCCGTACAAGCGCAGCGCCGAGGGGATCCAGTTCCACTCGGAGGGGATCGACAAGCTGCGCTTGAAACCGGGAGACCGCTTCGGCTTTCTCCCGTTCACCGGCCCGGGGCTCACCGCGCTTTGACGCGTGAGGCCCCGAGTGACACTTGAAGACGGGGGATTGGTCTTATGTTTCGATTTCACATCGCATCTGCTGGCAGATAATCAGGAGACAACAGTATGGAGTACAGGTCCCAATTGGTCGTACGAACGCGCGATGCCGAAGGTGCGCGCGTAATCGCTCGCGTGAAAGAGATTGCCGACGAGCGAGGGACCTCCATCTCCGATGCCGCCCTCGAGCTCCTCGCACAGGCGATCGACGGCGTCCCCGCTGCACCCGCGGCGGCGAAGGAAGATGAGAAGGAGGAAAAGTCGTCCACCTCGTCGGGCAAAGCCAAGTCGTCATCGTCGAAGACCAAGGACGAGGACTCCGAAGAGCGGGAGGCGCTGCCCACTTCCCCCAACCTCAACAGTGCTCCGCACGAGGTTGTGCTCAAGGCCGTCGAATACTTGCAGTCGAAAGGGCAGCCCGCTGCGGTCAAGTGCCTGGCGCAGTTCTACGAGAAAGCGTCCGCCGTCGACGGGGGGCGAGTCCGGGCGGAGCTGACCCATCGGCTCGAACCCGACGAGTACGAAGAGCTCCACGCCGTGCTGCGGGAGACCGACGAGTATCGTGCCTACACCGAGCGCCTCGTTCGAGGCTGACGACGTCGGATCGGGCGTGCCCGATCCCCGTCGATGTTCGTGTCTTCCGCCCTGAACCCAGATCCACCATCCCTCCTCACCTGGGAGAGCCCGGTGGCGCCCGGAAACGCAAAAGCCCTGGACCGAAGTCCAGGGCTCTTGACCATTGAGCATTCACCGGGGGAACGAATGCTCCAAAAAAGTGGCGGCGTTGTCGGGGGAACAACGCCGCCGGGCACTGGGACTGCGATCGAAGTGACGAGGGGAGCACCACTTCGATCCCCAATGCGATTGAAAAATTACAACCAAGCTGTGATGGGGTCAATCTGTTTCTTGTGCCTTTTACGTGCAACGCGAATGGCAGATTGCGCATCGACTTTCGGTACGACAGCAACAGATTGTGCGTCGATTCTCGGTACGACACCGACATGGTATCACCATTCTTCCGAGCCGCACACAGGTGCGAGCGAATGGACAGAGCGCCGAACTCGACTCTCCCTGCGCGCACGGGCCGGGAGCCTGGGCCGAATTTCGAACTCGAGATGAAACGATTCTGGGACTGAGTTTTCGTGTACCGACCATCGGACATCATGCTCGCCATCACCCTGTGTACCGCCACGGTGCTCGTGGGAGGGGTGCATGCCGCCGTCGTCGGGATCGTCGTCGTCTTCGCGGCGATCACCTTCCTGCTGCAGGCGCGAGAGCTGCGGAGTAAGGGAGAAGAACAGCTCTTCCTCTCCATCCCCGGGCTCGCGCTCGGCGGTCTGTCGATCGCCGCGCTCTTGCAGCTCGTCCCGCTCCCCGATCTCCTCCACTACGTGCTGAACGCAGAGGGACGCGAGTTGGCGGCCCGAGGGCTGGAGTCCGCGGGCCTGGACGACGACCTCGGGTGGCGGACGCTCTCCCTACAGCCCTCCGAGACGGCAGACCGAGCCGCACGTTTCGCTACGCTGGCAATGATCGCTTTCGTCGGCGGAAACTTCCGCGAGCGACAGTCGTGGTTCGTGGTCGGGCAGATCATCCTCGGCGTGGCGATCTTCACGTTGATGGTCGGAGCGGTCCTGGACGCGCTCGGCCTCACCTCCTTCCTCGGAGGACTGTATGTCACCGAGGTCGGCTTTCGCGCCCCCAGCACGTTCGTCAACGTCAACCATGGTGCCGCCTTTTGCGGGATCGCAGTCATCATCGCCGTATCGATCGCGATCTGCGTCTCCCACGACCGACCCCTCGAGACGACCGGGTACTGGGTCGGGGCGCTCCTCTTCGCGGCCGCTGCCGTGATCCACGACAGCGACGGTGTCTTGATCGCACTGGGGATCGTCGGGCTCTTCGCGGCCTTCCTCGCCTGGTGGCGCGCCGGCCGGCCGACGCGCTTCACGCGTCCGACCAAGGTCGCCGCGGCCGTCCTCCTCACGGCCCTCGTCGTCGTCTCCTTCGTCGTCGGTCTCCCCGCGATCGTGGGCGGCTTCGTTTCGCGGCTCTTCCTCGAAGGAGAGCACGGCAATCGCTTCGAGCTCGCGGCTGCCGGCCTCTCGATGGTGAGGGATTACTGGGTCTTCGGCGGAGGCGCCGGGGCCGTGAGCACCGTCGTCAACGCTCACATCGACTGGGCGGCGTCGGTCGAAGCGACCATCCCGGTACTGGAGAACGACAGCCTCGAGATCCTGTACGGCTTCGGAATCTTCGTGGGTGGGGCCGCGCTCCTCGCCTTCCTGGGGGTGTTCGGCGTCGCGAGCCGACCGGCGTTCGCTTCGCGGCGCGGGGTCCGGTTTGCGATCGCATCGTGCTTCGCGCTCTACTTTCTGCTCATCTCGCAGCTCCACTTCCCGCTGTTCGCGCTCGGTCTGAGCGGGCCGTTCATCATCTGGCTCGAGTCGCTGTTGGCGCCGCGGCTCGATCCCGAGCGGCAGGGGGAACACCCGATCTATCACGTCGCGGTCTCGATCCGCCGCGCTCGACCGATCGCAGTCGCCCTCGCGGCAATCGCGGCGCTCGGGCTCCTCGGCCACTTCCTCGTCTTCGCTCACGAGCTTCCCGACTCCGACGACCCCGAAGCCATCGCCAGCTACATCCGCCAGCGCCCCGCCGACCACCGGGTCTACGTTCGCCTCGCGACTAGAGCCGCGAAGGCCGGGGACGCCGACCGAGCGCTAAAGCTCGCGAACCGCGCCGCGGCGGTGAACAATGCGCCGCGAATTCGACTCTTCGAGGCCCGTGCGATGGCGAACGCGGGGGAGCGCGAAGCGGCTTGGGCCAGCTACCGAGAGCTGCTCTCCGCCCGCGGTCCCGACCGCTCGGTCTTGCGGGCCATCCTCGCCGACTATCCCGCCCCCGAAGACCGCGCCGCCGTCGTCGCTCCACATCCCGAGGTCTGGGTTGGGCTGCTCGCGATGAGCCGCCGACTCGAAGGGCCCGTCCCCGCCGCCGAGACGGCGCTCGCGATCGTCGCCGAACGTCCCGACGAACCCTCAGCCTACGCCGCTGCCGCTCGCGGCTACCTCGCGATGCAACAGCCCACGCTCGCCAGGATCTGGGCCGAAGTGCTGCTCGAGCAGAAGCTGGAACCCCAGGAACGAGTTCAGGGCGTCGAGCTGCTGGTCCGCGCCCTGCAGGAGAACGAAGAAAACCGACGCGCGCGCGAGATGATCGAAAAGACCCTCGCCGCCGGCGATGACGCTCCGATCCCAGAGCTACATCGCCTCGCGCTCGCGATGCGACCCGAGGTCGACCTCGTCGACGAACCCGCCCGAAGATGGGTCGAAAGACACTACGGCATGCTGTGTCGGTCACCGATCGACCCGGTCGACGTCCAGCGATGCTGGGAAACCGAGGCTTGGCTCGCGGAGGTCGAAGGGGAGATGGAGCGCGCGCGACGGATCCTCGACCGGATCGCGCGCCGTTTCGACGAGCCGATGCCCGCCGCCCGCTTCTTCTATCGCCGCATGAATTGCCCGGAGATCTCCGACCTCGCCCGCAACTACACCGAAGGCACCGCCAGGCACTCCATGCTCGACGCCCTCAACCAACAGTGTGTGAAACGGCGAGACGCTCCCCTCAATCCGTAGCGCTCTGCGCCCCGGCGC
>CAYPJU010000043.1:0-2127 GCA_964411125.1 uncultured Bradymonadales bacterium
GGAAGATGGTCATTCGCTGTCCCGAGTGCGAACAGAAGAACAGGATCCCAGCGGCCCGCGCGGACCAGGCGGCGAAGTGCGGCAAATGCGGCGCGGAGGTTCGCGCGACCGGTCGTCCCGTGCCCGTCACCGACGAAGCGCTGGACGACTTGATCGCGAACTCGCCGCTGCCGGTCGTGGTCGACTTCTGGGCGGCGTGGTGTGGGCCATGTCGAATGGCCGCCCCGGAGCTCGAGAAGCTCGCCGCGGCCCGAGACGACATCATCGTGGCGAAGCTCGACACCGAGAAGTATCCGCACATCGCGATGCGGGAGGAGGTCCGCGGGATCCCGATGTTCGCGTTGTTCCGCGACGGAGAGCGCGCGGCGACGACTACCGGTTTTCAGAAGGCGGACCAACTGTCGAGCTCGCTCGGTCTCTGAACGACGGTCAGAGTCCTGCGGTCGACTTTCGATAGCGGTCCGCGTGAAGCGAACGCTCCCGAACTGCGACGGGAAGCTGCGCGACGACGTCCCTCGAAGTCGCGGCTCGCTCGGCCGGGTTCGGATGGGTCGACAGGATGGCGGGTGGCTGCGGTTGCTCGGCGAGTCGCGCGAAGAAGAGCCCGTAGCCCCGGGGCGAGTGTCCCGCGTCGACGACGTACCGTAGCCCTAGCTGATCCGCCTCGCGTTCGTGATCTCGGCTGTGTTTGAGCAGATACCCGTTGGCGACGATCTCGGTGACGATGACGCCGAGCAGCGACGCCTCTTTGCCGAGGGCGATCTGCGCCAGAATGGAGGCGCCGTACGCGGCGCTCATTCGGCGGGCCGCGTGGCGCTCTACGACGTGGGCGATCTCGTGCCCGAGGACGGCGACCACCTCGGCCTCACTCTCTGCCGCTTCCAGCAAGCCGGTCGTCAGATAGATGTGACCCCCGGGGATCGCGAAGGCGTTTATGGCTGCATCTTCGACGACGTGGAACTCGAAACCGAAGGCGTCGGGCGGGTCGTCGACGGCCTTCACCAGGCCGGTGCCGAGGTCGCGGACGTAGCGGGTCACTCCATCGTCACGGCGTAGCTTCATGTCGCGGGCGATCTCCGCCGCCATCCGACGACCGAGGCGAGCCTCCTGTGCGGGCGGGAGGACGAGGTCGACGGCCGCATCCTTGAAGGCGTCCGAGGCCTCGCGGAGCGCCGCGCCCGCCTTTCGAAACGGTTCGGCCGCCTCCTCGGCGTGCTCGCGCGCCTTCTCGGCATGTTCCCTGGCTTTCGCGGCGCTCTCTTTCGCCTGCTGCGCCTCGGCCTTGATCTCCTCGAGGGTCGCGCGTGCGTCATCTACCTGTTCTTCGCCGGGCCAGATGGAATCGCAACTCGCCAGGGCGAAGATGCACGCGAGGGCGACGACGACGTTTCTGAGCATTCTCGATCTCCCGGGTGGGGAGGGAAACCTAGCGTCGTTCGATGCAGCAGCAAGCGGTCAGGCGATGTCGAGGAGCTCGACTTCGAAGACGAGGGTCGCGTTCGGTGGAATCACTCCGCCGGCGCCACGGCTCCCGTACCCCATCTCGGGCGGAATCGTGAGCTTTCGCTTTCCGCCGACTTTCATGCCAGCAACACCTTCGTCCCAGCCACGAATGACGCGTCCCTCTCCGAGCGGAAAGGTGAACGGTTTGCCGCGGTCCACGGACGAATCGAACTTCGTCCCATCGGTCAGCCAGCCGGTGTAGTGGACGTGAACGGTGTCGCCGGATTTCGCTTCGGCTCCGTCTCCCACGGCGAGTTCTTCGATCTGCAGCTCGTCAGCCATCTCTTGCCTCCAATTGGCTATTTGGTTCAGACACGACCACTAGCACGGGGGCGGTAGCATTGCACGACGAGCCGGGGACCGGGGAGGTGGGACCGGGGAAGTGGGACCGGGGAAGGGGACCGGGACCGGGCGACCGGGCGACCGGGCGACCGTGGGACGGGGCGACCGGGGACCGGGGAGGGCACCGGGGTCTCCAATCACCCGGTCCCCGGTCCCCGGTCCCCCGGTCCCCGGTCCCCGGTCCCAATCACCGGGTCACCGGTCGCCCGGTCGCCCGGTCCCCGGTCCCAATCACCGGGTCACCGGTCACCGGTCGCCCGGTCCCCCGGTCCCCCGGTCCCC
>CAYPJU010000043.1:2227-9017 GCA_964411125.1 uncultured Bradymonadales bacterium
CCCGGTCCCCCGGTCCCCCGGTCCCCGGTCCCCGGTACCGGGGGGTTGAAATCGTCTGGGTGTTTGTCGATAGTGCGCGGTCGCAGGTTCAGCGAGGGATTCATGAGAAAGTCACGTGTCTGGCAGTGGTTTTGCGTCTTGTCGGTCGCTTCGGCGGTCGGTTGTTCGTCGTGCGGTGAACCGGAGAACAACGGTAAGGGCCAAGACGTAGGTGGGGAAACCGTCGATGCCGGTCCGGACATCGAGCCGGCGATGGAGGTCGGTGTCCCCGACGCGGACCCCACGGCGGACGAAGGAACGCCCGATCTCGGAATGCCCGATATGCCGCCGGCCGACACGGACGAGGATGGTGTGGTCGACGGCGACGACAACTGCCCGGAGATGGCGAATGCCGACCAGGCCGACCGCGACCGTGACGGGGTCGGGGACGTCTGCGATCGGCTGCCGTTCATCCACGACCCGTCCAACCCTCAGACTGTAGATACGGTCATGGAGGACGAGGACGAGATTCCCAACGACAACGCCGCGGCGGGGCTCGAGTACGGGCTTGCGCTCCCGTTCGTCGTGCAGGGTGTCGTCGGGGCGGTGGAGGACGGGAATCCAGATCTCGATTTCTACACCTTTCGGATCGACGAGCCGACGGCGGTGCTGGTCAACCTCGTGGCGAACCAGTCGGTGTGGGGTGGGGCGATCCTCATCGGGAGCCAGTGGCCGACAGCGAACGAATGGCGCGTGCACATCGCTCCACAGGTCGGGGCGTCCGAGGCGCGAGAGATGTGGCTCGCGTACCCAGGCGAGTACACCATCGCGGTTTCCGACGCTCGAAACTTCATCGAGTCGCAGGCGGACGTCGGAGGCCCGGGGTTCGACTATCGTCTCTCGGTTTCGGCGCTTCCCCTGCCGGAGGCTCAGCCGATCACGCTCCCGGAGTCCGGCGTTACGACCGAGCACGATGGTGTCTTGAAAGTGTACGAGGCGGACGTCTCCGGCGCCGAAGGGATCCGGGCGGTCGCCCGCGGGATGGGCGGCGACCAGAACTCGTTCGTCTCTCCGATCCTGGCGTTCTACGACCCGAACGACGCGCGCACGCTCGCGATGAATTCGCTCGGTCAGGTCGCGAACAACGAGACGGAGCTCGCGGTGAAATTCTCGGGCCGCGAGAAGCTGACCGTCATCGCGGACTGGTCGCAGGCATTCGGAGCGTCTTCCACGATGACGGTCGGGGTGGGGACGGCGAACCTCGCCGCGGAGACCGAGACGGTGCAGATGCAGGCGGACAATCGGCTGCAGGACGTGCCGTGGGTGACCTACGGCGAGACGGTGAGCGCCCAGATCGACGAGCCGCGTGGAACGGTGGGCGATCAGGACCCCTTCCTCTTTTCGGTGAAACGCGGCGAGATCGTCAGGGTGAAGGTCGCCCCGCTCGCGAACAGCGACCTCCAGCCGTTCGTCCAGTTCGGCCATCTGGTCGAGCAGGCCGGGGACAGCTTCTTCATTCCGTTGCACGAGGCGCCCGACGGAGAAGCGGGCGCGGAGACGACCGTCGAGTACCTCGTCGCCGCGTGGGAAGACGGGGAGGTCGCCGCGATGGTGATGCATGCCCCGAACTACTTCAGCTCAGACCCCGACGGTGGACCGCGCTACGGCTACCGTTTCTCGGTGGAGTCGGTCGCGGCGATGCCGAAGAGCATCGCCACGGTGCCGGGGCAGACGGACCTCGCCATCGCCGATGGGAGCTTCGGGTTGGTGGAGTTTCCGGCATCCGCGGGTGATTTTCTCTCGGTTCGGGAGGAGAGCGCGCTCTTCACGGACATGCGGATCATCGATCCCACGACCTTCGAAGTCCTCGCCACCGGCGACAGCTCGGCGACGTTCGGTGCGCCGGCGGACGGGAGCTACTGGATGGAGATGCACGACCTGATCGGACGAGGCACCGACGTGGACCCGGCTTCGGTCTCGGTGGAGCCGCTGACGGTGACGCCGCTCGGCGCGCTCCCGGCGAAGGCCGACGGCGTGCTCGATCCACAACCTTCACAGCTCTATTCGTTCGACGGTAGCGCCGGAGACGTGATCGACATTCGGGTCGCCACGGAGGCCTTCTTCCCGGCGATTCGCCTTCTCGACGCTGGGCTGCAGCCGGTCGGGTTCACGAGCTACGCGCGCAAGCATGTCGTCCTCGAATCGGACGGGCAGTACATCGTTCAGGTCGAGGCTTCGTCGGGCAATCCGTCGCCGGACTACGACTACACGCTCGGGGTACAAAAGATTGCGCCGACGCCGATCGCCCTCGGGGGAGCACCGGCGACGGGCACCCTGGACGACGAGCCCTTCGGGCAGTGGTACTCCGTTCCTGTCACCACTGGGGGCGTCTATTCGGCGACGACCCTGGACGAATTCGGCGGCCGCATCGGCGTGTACGACCCGAAGTCGGGCGGGACGATTCGCTCCAGCACCAACGGAACCGTGCGGTGGGTTTCGACATACGATGGCGAGGCGTGGCTCTCGCTGTACGAGAACGACAACCTCGGGGATCCGGCATTCGAGTTCGTGTTCAGCGCTCGCCAGATCGTGGCGGTCGACATCTTCGACGGCCAGCCTGTCGAAGGCGAGCTCACCACGGCGACCGAGCAGGACGTCTACAACCTCACGGCGAACCCGGGGATGGTCGAGATCGAGGTGGAACCCGTGGGTGACTGGTCTCCGCGGATCGACCTCCTCTCGCGCGACAACTATGGCGGGATCACCGAGGCGCGGCAGGTCGGTAACATCGTTCGGTACGCCCAGAGCAGTCCCGGCGAGCAGTGGGCGGTCGCGGTTTCGCAATCCGACGCGACGGCAGTTGGACCGCTGACGTACACGATCACGTTCCGGCTCGTCGGGCCGGGCGGGGCGATTCAGGAGGTCGAACCCAACGACGCGGTCGCGCAGGCTCAGCCGGTCTCGGGGACGCCGATCGTGATTGCGGGTACGGGTACGACCGCCGACCCGGGAGACCGCTACTCGGTTTCGCTTCGGAAATGGCAGCGGATCACGGCGCTCGCGACGGATCGGAACTCGAACGGCACCGACCGGTTCAACGCGGCGGTGCAGCTGCAGGATGCGAGCGGCACGTCGCTGGCCTCCAACAGTTATGGCGGCGAGGGCTTCATGCCCGCTTTCCACGGTTTCCAGGCGCCCACTTCCGGGACGTACCTCGTGTTCTACGGACCCCGTACGGGCCAGACCACCGAGGGGGACTACTATCTCTACCTGGCGACGTCGCCCGTGACCGCGGTCGCCGAGTCGGAACCGAACGAGACGACGGCTCTCGCAGCGGACGTCGGCGCGCTCGGTGCGCTGACTGCGGTCGCGGCCACCGTCGATGGTGGGGACGCGGTGGACGTCGTCGGCTTCGAAGTCACGTCGGCGGGTCGGCTCCGGGTCGGCCTCGACGGCGCTGCGGACGGCTACGTTCTCCGCCTGTTCGATGCCGGCGGTGCGCTCCTCGCCGAATCGGGCTCGACCACCGCCGATGCCGCCGCGCAGCCGCGGATCGACGTTGCGTCGATCTCGGCGGGGAGCTACTTCGCGGAGGTGAGCCTCGGTACGGCCGCGGGCGGCAGCTTCGATCTACTCTTGCTCGCGGAGTGACCCTGCAGGATCTGACCGACGTCTTGACGCGCGAAGAGATCGACTCGGTACGCGAATCGGTCGAGGATCCGGACGAACTCGCGGCGTTCGAAGCGCTGGCGAGGCAAGGTCCGCATCCAGGCAGGCTCATCGTCCGTAACCCCGAGTGGCTCGCCTGGATCGTGTCTCATGGCCCTCAGCCCCGCAGTGAGCGGGAGATGGCACGCGACCTGTCGTCGGAGATCGACCTCGCCGAGACTGTGGACGACCTGCATCGTGAGCTGCGGCGGTTCAAACAGCGTGAGACCCTCCGTACGTTTCTGCACGAGGTGCGGGGCGGCTCGATTCGTCAGACGGCCGGGGAGATCGCCGCGCTGGCGGGCGTGCTGCTGGACGGCGCGCTACGTCGGCTCGCCGAGCTGACCGACGCGCAGGATGTCGCGACCGAGTTTTGCGTCTTCGGGATGGGAAAGCTCGGCGGGCGCGAGCTCAACTTCAGCAGTGACGTCGATCTCGTCTACATGTGCTCCGATCGGGCGATGGTGGACGAGGCTTTTCGCGGCCGGGCCGTCGCCCTGGCGCGTCAGCTCACGGACGCGATCGGCGGAACCACGGCAGACGGGTACGCGTTCCGAGTCGACCTCCGGCTTCGTCCCGACGGGAGCAAAGGCCCGCTGGTGCAGCCTATCTCGGCGCTGGTCGACTACTACCTGCAGTACGGCCGCACCTGGGAACGCAGCGCATGGGTGAAGGCGAGGCCGGTCGCGGGCGCGCTGCAACTGGGGGAGGACGCGTTGGAGCGGCTCGAGCCGTTCCTGTATCGGCGTTATCTCGACTTCGGGGCGCTGGAAGAGCTCCGCGCGATGAAGGAGCAGATCGAGGCAAACGCCTCGGCGGTCGCCGTGCAGGGGACGAGCCGGGCGAACGACGAAACGCCGTCGGCCGAGGTGCAGACCTCTGCGCTGGGCAATCGGCTCAAGGCGAGGTTGCGCGGGACGCCCCGCCGCCGGGTTCGCGAGCCGGTCGTCGTCGCCGCACCCGACGAAGACGTGGCGGGAGTCCTCGGGTGGGACGTGAAGATCGGGGAGGGGGGAATCCGCGAGATCGAGTTCTTCATCCAGGCGCTGCAACTGGTGCATTGCGGCCAGCGCCCCAGGCTTCGGGTCCGGCGGACGCTCGACGCGCTCGACGTCGCGATGTGGGCCGGGCTGGTCTCCCATGACGATCACGCGGTGTTGAGCGACGCGTACGATTTCTTCCGTCGCCTCGAACATCGCATCCAGATGGAAGAGGACCGCCAGACGCATTGCGTACCGCAGACCTGGTCGCGATTCGACCGTCTCGCGTCGCGCCTCGAGGCTGACCGCGCGGGGCTCGTCGAGGAGATCACGGGACATCGTCGGGGTGTACGGGCGATCTTCGAGCGGCTGTTTCGTGCCGAAGAGGAGCCATCGGTGACGAACGCGACGCTGCCGCCGACGAGCTCGTCCGAGCTCGATCTGGTGAGCCGAGCATCGGGCGACCAGTTGCGGGGGAGCGGGGTATTCGACGCGCTGACACGGCTCGGGTTCGAGCGTCCGCGCCAGGTCGCGGGCCAACTGGAGGTTCTTCGAGACAAGCCGTGGGGCCCGTTGCGCGACAACGCGTGGGGCAGGGACGCCGAGCTCGGGCGTCGGGTGTTGGTCGAGGCCTCCGCGTCGCCGGACGCAGACCTCGCATTCGGCCACTTCTCGCGCTTCGCGCAGGCCGTCGGCGATCGGCCGGGTTACTGGGCGATGCTGCGCGACAGCCCGCATGCGACCAGGCTCCTGCTTCAGGTGTTCGGGTCGAGTTCCTATCTGAGCGCGGCGTTGATCCGCGATCCCAACGTCTTCGAACGGCTGCTCTCCGCCGGGCGGGTGGCGATCGCGAAGTCGATCGGGGTGATCGGGGCGGAGCTCGACGAGCGGCTGTCCGGGGTGGAGGATCCGGAGCATCGCTTCGGCGTGATCCGACGATTCCACCGAGAAGAGGTGCTGCGGATCGGCCTTCACGAAACGGGGGGAGCGGCCACGATCGAGCAGACGACGTCGCAGCTCTCGCTCCTCGCCGAGGTCGTGGTCGGCCGCGTGGCGTTGGAGGTCTACGAGCCGCTGCGTTCGCGCAAGCGTCGTCCGGGCTCGCTCCTCCCGGAGCTCGCCGAGCTGCCGTTCACGGTCGTCGCGATGGGTAAGCTCGGTGGGCGCGAACTCGGCTTCGGGAGCGACCTCGACATCGTCTTCGTCTACGAGGAAGAGCGGCAGTACCGGCTCGACCATACGTTCTTCGCCCGGCTCGCCCAGCGGCTCGTCCGAACGCTCTCGTCGGCGAGCGCGGAGGGGAAGCTCTACGAGGTCGATACGCGGCTCCGCCCGTCGGGATCGCAGGGGGCGCTCGTCGTCAGCCTCGATGCATTTCGGGATTACCACGCTTCGTCGGCATCGACGTGGGAGCGGCAGGCCTTGCTTCGGGCGCGGACGATCCTTGGCCCGCCGAGGCTGCGGCGGGCGGTGATGGAGCTGCGCGAAGAGCTGGCGTTCGAACGGGCGCTGGGGGAGAACGCGGTCGCCGAGATCGACGAGATGCGCCAGAAGTTGCAGCAGGCGCAGTGGGCGCGAGGCACTCGCGACGTGAAATTCGGTCCCGGCGGCCTGGTCGACATCGAGTTCTTGACGCAGTCCCTGCAGTTGCGTCATCCGGGGGAGCGTGGCGAGGGCGAGCGGACGGCACTCGGGAAAGACGTCGCCCCCGGGGTTCGCTCGCAGGCGACCCTGGTCGCACTGCGGGCGTTGGCGACGGCGCTGGGGGACGAGACGTTGGAGCGGCTCGCGGCCGACTACGCTTTTCTCACGCGCGTGCAAGCGCGCCTCAGGATGGCCGGGGACGGCTCCCACAATGCGGTCCCCGAGGACGAGAGCGCGCTCGAAACCCTGGCGCGCCGGATGGGGCACCAGGGGGATGCGGTAGCCGGTTTTCGGGCGGAGCTCGAGGGAGTAATGCGACGAGCCGCGGAAGCGTTCGACCGGCTCGTCACCGCCGATGCCTGAGCAGGGCGTCTTTGCGGCGGCGTCTCGGCGGCTCAGGCGAGCCCGATGTCTTCGCAGCGGTAGACGTCCTGCACGGCGTTCAAGATCTCGACGCCTTCGGAGACCGGGCGCTGGAA
>CAYPJU010000043.1:9117-15018 GCA_964411125.1 uncultured Bradymonadales bacterium
GCGCCCATGTCGTGGGCCTGGTCGATCGTCCCGAACATGATCTGGTCGTATTCGTTGGGGACGGAGAGGAGTTCGTTGTGGTTGATCTTCACGACGAACGGGATCTTGTGCGCCCATTTTCGGGCGCAGAACCCGAGGACCCCGAAGGTGGAAGCGACCGCGTTGCAGCCCCCCTCGACGGCGAGCTCGATGATCTTCTCGGGGTCGAAGTAGTCGGGATTCGGGGCGAACGAGGCTCCCGCGGAGTGCTCGATCCCCTGATCGACGGGAAGTATCGAAAGGAACCCGGTGCCGGCGAGGCGGCCGTTGTCGAAGAGGGTCTGCAGGCTGCGCAGCACACGCGGCGAGCGATCGGAGTCGAGGAAGACCCGGTCGACGAAATCGGGAGACGGGGCGTGGATGCGTTCGGCGGAGATCGTCTCGCATCGGTGTTCGAGGAGATGCGATGCCTCGGAGCCGAGCAGTTCGGTGATGCGTTGCAATTCACTCATGGTCTTGCGTCCGTCGTGGGAGGTTCAGTTTACGTAGGTGAGCCACTCGGAGTGGGTCTCGGCGCTCCCCTTCACGTGGTCGAAGTAGGCGCGCTGCAGGTCGACGGTGACCGGGCCGGGCTTTCCGGTCCCGACCTGTCGGTCGTCGACTTCTCGGACGGGAGTGACCTCGGCGGCGGTGCCCGTCAGGAAGATCTCGTCCGCGGTGTAGAGCATGTCGCGCGACAACCGCTGCGCGACGATCGTGTAGTCGCGCTCCTTGGCGAGCGTCATGACCGTGTCACGGGTGATGCCTCCGAGGATCGAGGACCCGATCGGGGTGGTGAAGATCTCGTCGCCATGCACGACGAAGATGTTCTCACCGGAGGCCTCGGAGACGTAGCCCTCGGTGTCGAGCATGATCGCTTCGTGGTAGCCGGCGGAGGTGACCTCGCGCTTGGCGAGGATGCTGTTGACGTACTGTCCGTTGATCTTCCCCTTCACCATCGCTGCGTTGACCGCATTGCGGCTGAAGGAGGAGATTTTGGCGCGAATTCCACGCTCGATCCCTTCGTCGCCCAGATAGCTCCCCCACTTCCAGCAGATGACGCTCACGCGCACCTTGTTGGACATCGCGGCGAGCCCCATCTCTCCGTGTCCGAGGAAGACGACGGGCCGGATGTAGCAATCGGTGAACTTGTTGGCCCGGATCGTCTCGAGGCAGGCTTCGATGATCTCTTCTTGGCGATACGGAACCTCCATCGTCGCGATGTGGCAGCTATCGAAGAGTCGCTTGATGTGCTCCCGCAGCCGAAAGACGGCGCTGCGTCCGTCGGCGCGCTGGTAGCAGCGAATGCCCTCGAAGGCACCGAGTCCGTAGTGCAGGGTGTGGGAGAGAATGTGAATCTTCGCGTCGGCGAAGTCGATCAGTTCCCCGTCGAGCCAGATTTTGTCTGCTTGAATCGCCATTTTCCTGCTCCTTGGTACCGCTCGGCTCGCGGACGCGACGCCGATGGGCAATCGCTACCACACTCCTCGACGGAAGCAAAAGGGGAGCGTGGGTCGGATGAGATTTGCCGCTCGCGCGAGAGCATCGGTGGGCACTGCGACAGGATTTGCAATTGTGAACTGCGTCGGGTAGAACCCTCGCCCCTGTGTGGCCGAGAAGATTTAGGAGCCTGCTGTGAAAACGGATATCCACCCTGATTATCACCCCGTCGTCTTCGTGGACGGCGAGCACGAGATTGTGACCCGGTCGACCGCGACCTCGCGTGAGACCCGTGAGATCGACGGCGTGAAGCACTACGTGATCCCGGTCGACATCAGCGCCTACTCGCACCCGTTCTACACGGGCAAGCAGAAGCTGGTCGACACGGAAGGTCGCGTCGAGCGCTTCCGCAAGCGTTACAACCTCTCCTGAACGGGTCCGATACGTCGGACGGTGCTCCGGCATCGAGCAGGCGTCTCGTCTCCACCGTGGTGGGGATGAACGCCTACGTTCGTATTTGACCTCCCCGCGCGAACGCTCGTATAGTTCGCGTCGCGTGGCCCGATTCGCGGGCACCGAAAAATTTTTGGAGGGTGTCGTGTCGCCTCGCACGCGAGAGTGACGCGCCGCCCGTAAATTGAGGACCTCAGGGCTCGCCTGTGGACCGGACGTTTCGTGTCGTACCCCAATGGTTCGGCTCGGAATGCTTCCCCGGCGAGTGATGAGCCGCTGGTATCAAAATGTCTGAGGCACGGGGCGTGGTACTGTCCCGCAGCATCGACTTCATGGACCGACGTCATCGCCTGGAGTCCTCCTTACTCTCGAGGAGACACCATGACGTTTTACGAAGCCGCCGTTGAAATCCTTCGCCGCACCGGCCGCCCGCTTCATTTCAAGAAAATCACCGAGAACGCGATCCGTGACGAGCTGCTGTCGCACGTCGGCAAGACGCCGGAGTCGACGATGGAGTCGCGTCTGGATCAGGAAGTCCTCAAGGAGGACGATGCCTGGATCGTGATGACCCGTCCCGGCGTCTACATGCTTCGTAAAGAGGTTGCCGAGCGGCTGAACGCCAAAGCCGCCGAGCGGGAAGCCGAAGAAGCGAAGCGCCGCGAGGAGGAAGCCGCCGCGCGCGCCGAGGACTCGGACGCCTACGACGACGAGGACGACGACTCGGGCGACGAGGAAGAGGTCGAGGCTTCGAGCGACGAGGAAGAGGAAGAAGAAGACGGTCGTCGCCGTCGCGGCCGGCGTGGACGTGGACGCGGCCGTCGTCGAGGCAAGAGGCGTGAGGAGTCCGACGAGGACGAAGTCGCCGCCGCAGCCGACGAAGATCAGGACGAAGACGAAGACGACGAGGACGAGGACGAGGACGTCCAGGCCGACTCCGAAGAGCAGGAGTCGAAAGGGCGCTCGCGTCGTCGTCGCCGCCGCCGTCGCGGAAAGTCTTCCGACAAGGACAACGACAAGGGGTCCGAAGCGAAAGCCGAGACGAAGACGAGCGACGACGAAGGCAACAAGAGCCGTAGTCGAGGTCGGTCGCGAGGTCGCGACAACAAGAAGTCGGAGCGCAAGTCGAAGCGAGGCAGCCTCGACGAGCTCGACGGCGAGCGGTTCGACTCGATCGCCGAAGCGGTCTATGCCGTGCTCGCAGCGAACGGTCGAAACACCCTCACCTCCGACGAGGTCTCGGAGATCGTCTTCGAGAAGAAGCTGATTCGTTTCCACACGCACGACCCGGAAGCGACCGTGCAGTCCGCGATCGTGACCGACAACCAGGTGCGCGCGCGTCGAGGCCACCGGCCGCTCTTCTCCGAGTATCGAAACGGTCGCTGGGGGCTCACCGAGTGGGCGGTCTCCGACGAAGGGATCGAAAAGGAACGCAAGATTCACGGGCTCTGCGACGAGCTGCGTGAAGAAGCGATCGAACAGCTCGGCGCTTCGATCTCCGAGCTCAAAGCGGAAGCGTTCGAGATGGTCGTGATGACGCTGCTGGAACGGCTCGACTACACGAACTTGAAGGTGGCCAAGCGCACGTCGGAAGGGGATACGTTCTTCACCGCGGACTGGCGACGAGGGTTCTCCGACCTTCGGGTGTGCGTACAGATCGTCTCCGACGCGAAGCGAAAGCTCACCGGCGACGACATCGGCGAGATCCGCGACACCCTGGAGCACTACGCGGCGGCGGAAGGGACGATCATCCATCTGGGTGACGTCACGAAAGAGGCTGTCCGTGACAGTCGCGACACCGATGCCGCGAAGGTCACGGTCATCGATCGCGAGGCTTTCACCCGTCTCCTCGTCGACGAGGGGATCGGCGTGAAGACGTACTCGACACCGATCGTCATGGTCGACCACGGGTTCGTGGACGCGCTGCAGCGATGAGCGCCGGAGCGCCGACCCTGCAGGTGCTGCGCTACGGCGTGGTGCCGTACGGTCAGGCGCTCGCTCTGCAGCATCGACTTCGCCAGCGCCTGTACGAGGGCGAGGAAGACGGGTTCGTGGTCTGTCTCGAGCACGAGCCGGTCGTCACCCTCGGCAAGCGAGGGCGTCCCACCGACATCGTCAGCCCTTCGCTACTCGAGGATCGTGGCGTCTCGCTCTTCTCCGTAGATCGGGGTGGGGAGGCGACGTACCACGGTCCGGGCCAGTTAGTGGTCTATCCGATCGTCCGGCTGGAGGCGCTCGGGCTCGGCGTCGTCGACGTCGTCCGACGGCTGGCCGAGTCTCTCGCGGCGACGCTGTCGTCGCAGCACGGCGTCGCCGCCTCCTACGACACGGAACATCCCGGGCTCTGGACGGCGGAGACTCCCCGGCGAAAGATTGCGAGCGTCGGGATGCGGGTCTCGCGCGGTGTCTCGACGCACGGCGCCGCGATCAACCTGTCAAACGACCTCATCCCCTTCTCGTGGATCGTCGCCTGTGGGATGCCTAACGCGCCCATGACGCGGCTCGCCGACCAGATCGACGGTGAGGTCGACTTCGCAGCCTTCCGGGAGGCCTTCCTGGCCGAACTGTCGTCCGCCCTCGAGGTCGGGCTCATCGACGGCGAGGTGGACCTTCCGAAGCACGAGTGGGTCCAATCACTCCCGCTTCCGGGCCGCGACGCGGAAAACGGCGCGTAGCCGAACCCCCGTTGACAATCCGGACTCTTGGAGTATCGTGGCCCGACCAAATCGGCCTTACAGATAGCGAATCTTTCCCGATACGAGAGGAAAAAAATGAGCAACGTTTCCCGACTTATGGTCCTCGTCCTCGTCCTCTTCGCGATGAGCGCGACCGCTTGCAAGAAGAAGGAAGAGGTGCCCGACCAGCCCGTGACCGAGACCACGGCTCCGGCTCCCGAGACCAAAGAAGTGATGCTGTACCAGTACCGCTTCAACCCGAACACGCTCTCGATTCCGGTCGGAACGAAAGTGAACTTCAAGAACAAGGACCCCGAGCAGCACAACGTGCGCATCGCGGCCCTCAACATCGACCAGATGGTCCCGGCTGGCGACACCTGGAGCTACACCTTCTCGACGAAGGGTGAGTTCGCGGTCGACAATCGCCTCGCGACCAATCCGATGAACATGACGATCGTCGTCGAGTAATCGACGGGGTTCGACGAACGACGAAGGGCGCGGTCATCGACCGCGCCCTTCTTCCTTTCTTGCCTCTGTCCGCCGACCGTCCCCGTCCGAGCCTCAGAGTTCGCGGAAGTACCAACTGAAGTTGATGGTGTCGAGCTGGGGAGTGCCGACGCCCGAGGGGTCGTACGGTCCGGGGAACGCGGTGGCGGGGCCGACGAAGGTGATGCAGTCCCCCGGCTCGACGAACTGGGTCTCGGAGCGGAAGGTCGTGGTGCCGCCCGGATAGGTCAGCGGGTAGCAGGTGGAGTTCCCGCCGCAGGCCGACCCCTGGCCGAGGGTGCCGTGAACGCGCACGACCTTCCCGTAGTCGCCCACGCCGAACTGTCCGCCGGGTGAGTAGTCCTTGACCGGCACACCGTTGCCGGAGCTGAGGACGAAGAAGTTCTCGACCTCTGCGATCTGCGGATGCCCTTCGTAGTTGCTCACGATGCGCGCGTCGAATTCAACCTCGTCGCCGACCCGGATCGTCCCGGTAGCGGTGGAGAGCGGGTCGAGGAACACCTGGATCGCGCCGTTGGCGTCCTGAATCCAGAACCGGGTGTTGCCCCGGTCTCCGAACGCGGTACCGATGACGATTGCCCCGCTCACGGGGATGGGCTGCGCGAGGAAGATCGAGCCTTCGTCGGGAATCGTGGCGGGATCATCGAGCTGGGACGGGATCGCACCGAGAACGACGTCGATTCCGGCGTCGACGTTGATCGGTGATGTCGCGACAAAGCCTCCGTCGCGCGGATTAGAGCCGCCGATCTGGCCGAAGAAGTCCTGCACCGGCAGACAGTCGCCGGGGACGTTGTTGGTAGTCCCGTTGTTG
>CAYPJU010000043.1:15118-35110 GCA_964411125.1 uncultured Bradymonadales bacterium
GAAGTCCTGCACCGGCAGACAGTCGCCGGGGACGTTGTTGGTAGTCCCGTTGTTGGTAGTCCCGTTGTTGTTCGTGGTGCCGTTGTTGTTCGTGGTGCCGTTGTTGGCTGTGACGCCGTTGTTGGCCGTGACGCCGTTGTTGGCGGTGACGCCGTTGTTGGCGGTGACGCCATTGTTGGCGGTGACGCCGTTGTTGACGGTGGCGCCGTTGTTGGCTGTGACGCCGTTATTGGTCGTCCCGCCGTTGTTGGAGCCGTTGTTGCTTCCGTCATCGTCCGGGCGCTTTTTTTGGGCGTCGGGTCCGCAGCCGACTACGGCAGCGAGCGAGGCTACGAAGATCCATTTGTGCTGCATCGTCCACTCCGAGATAGGACCCGATGGAATCACTGACCGGGGCGCGCGCATTGTAGGAAAGACGCCCGGGAAAACAACCCGACCATTGAGGGCTCGCTGTCAAAGTGATATTCAGCGGCCCAGCGGCTAAGCGGAGATCACGCACATGGAAAAATTCGTCATCGAGGGTGGACAGACCCTCTCCGGGAAAGTTCGACCCAGCGGTAGCAAGAACGAGGCACTGCCGTGCCTCGCAGCAACGCTCCTCACAGACGAGGAGATTACGCTGCGCAACGTACCGCGAATCCGTGATGTCGAGGTGATGCTCGAGATCTTGCGTGATCTCGGTGGCGAGAACGAGTGGATCGATGACGGCGTCGTTCGGATCAAGAACGCGGACGTGAACAAGGTGGAGTTCAGCCAGGATCTCTGCCGGCAGGTTCGCGCCTCGATCTTGTTCGCCGGCTCGATGCTCGGGCGACGGGGTCGCTGCATTCTTCCGCCGCCGGGGGGTGACGTCATCGGTCGTCGTCGTCTCGACACGCACTTTCTCGCGCTAAACGCGCTCGGGGCGGAGATCGATACCACGCCGGGCAAGCCCTACACCTTCGAGGGTAAGCTCCGCGGCACCGACATTTTCATGGACGAGGCCTCGGTGACGGCGACAGAGAACGCCATCATGGCCGCATCGGTGGCGAAGGGGACGACCGTCATTCGGAACGCCGCCTGCGAGCCTCACGTGCAGGGGCTCTGCAAGATGCTCACGAAGATGGGGGCTCGGATCGAAGGGATCGGGACCAACATCCTGACCTTCAAAGGGACGAAGGGCCTGTGGGGCTGCGATCACACGATCGGCCCCGACTACCTCGAGATCGGGAGCTACGCGGGGCTCGCGGCCATCACTGGCGGTGAACTGGAGATCGAAGGGGTCGTGCCCGAGGACCTGCGGATGATCCGACTGGTGTTCGACAAGCTCGGCGTCGAGACGCGGCTCGAAGGGACGTCGCTGTGGATCCCCGGCAACCAGGAGTTGGTCATCCAGGACGACCACCTCGGCCAGATCCCGAAGATCGACGACGCTCCGTGGCCGGCGTTCCCGACCGACCTGATGTCGATCGCGATCACGGTCGCGACGCAAGCGCGGGGATCGGTGCTCTTCTTCGAGAAGATGTTCGAAGGGCGCATGTTCTTCGTCGACTCTCTCATCTCGATGGGAGCGAGGATCATCTTCTGCGACCCGCACCGTGTGGTCGTGGTCGGCCCGAGCCAGCTCTACGGTTCGACGCTCGAGTCGCCCGACGTTCGTGCCGGTATGGCGGTCCTGATCGCAGCGCTGGCGGCGCAGGGTGAGAGCACCATCTACAACATCCGTCAGATCGACCGAGGATACGAGCGCGTCGAAGAGAAGCTTCGAGCGCTCGGTGCATCGATCCAGAGGCTGCCCGCCGATTCCTGAGCTCCGTCGATGCATCGAATCCATCGCCGCATCGCGCTCGTCGCATTCGAGCGCGGACATCTCGCCGCCGAGGCGATGTGCGAAGCGATGGAGAGCGTCGGCGAGTCGATCGCCAGCGGAATGGAGACCGGCCTCGACCTGTGGTTCGAGAACGGCTGGCTCGACCAGGCTCAGATGGCCGAGGTCCTCAACGACCTCGGAATCCTCCCCGAAATTCTGGTCACCACCTCTGCGTCTGCCGATCTCGACCCGTCTGCGACGGCACTTCGCCGGGCGACGGCGCCGGTTCCCGACCCCGAGACCCGTGAGATCGAGACGCCCAACTTCGACTCGATCACGAGGACGCTGACGCCTCCGGCGGACGATGACCACCGATTTTCCAACGAGCCGACACGCGCTCGGACCGTGGCACCCCTCCCTCGAGAGCCCGCACGCGCGGAACACCAGACCCTCGCGTGGGCGAAGAAGGAAGGGGGGAAGGTCGAAGAGATCACCGCCGTACGCGGGCTCCATTCCGGCGAGCGTTACGTCGCGGGCAAGGTGTTGGGCAGCGGCGGAGGAGGGCAGGTCGTCCGCGCCTACGACCGGGTGCTCGCCCGAACGGTGGCGATGAAGATCCTCCCGTTGGATGCGGCAACCGACGCGAACCTTTCGGCCAGGTTCATGGCGGAGGCGCAGGCGACGGGGCAGTTGGAGCACCCCAACATCGTACCGATCTACGACTTCGGAAAGCTTCCGGGCGGTGAACTCTTCTACACGATGCGGGAGGTCCGGCGTCACTCGCTGCGCGACGCCCTCGAGGCCCTGCGTCGCGGGGACCCCCGCTACGTCGACGAGTACACGCTGGTGCGGCTGATCACGATCCTCCGGCAGGTCTCCCAGGCCGTCCATTACGCCCACGTTCGAGGGGTGATCCACCGCGATCTCAAGCCCGACAACATCATGGTGGGAGACTACGGCGAGATCCTCGTGATGGACTGGGGCCTCGCCCGGATTCTGGAGCGACCGGAGCGGAGAAACCTCGCCCGGACCGAGCCGGCCGCCGACGCGACACACACGCTCGGTACCCCCGCCTACATGCCGCCCGAACAGGCGCGCGGCGAGCTGGCCGAGGTCGACGAGCAGTCCGACGTGTATTCGCTGGGGGCGATCCTCTACGAGCTGCTGACCCTCGATCCCCCGTTCGTCGCGGAAGGGCCGGTCGCCACGATGGAGCGAGTCGTCGCGGGGAATCTCGCGGAGCCGCGAAGGCGCGCGCCGGACAGAGACATCCCGCCCGTGCTCGAACAGATGTGCTTGAGGGCGATGGCGCCTACGAAGGAAGATCGATTCGCGTCCGCCCGCGAGTTCGCCGAGGTGCTGGAGGATTGGATCGAGGGTCTGCAGCCGCGCGAAGCGGCGCGACGCACCGAGGCGGGGCGTCGTGCCGCGCAGCTCTACGAGGAACTGAGCGGCCGCATCGAAGTCTTGGAGCGGCAGTCGCGCGCGTTGGCCCGCGAGATCGACGGCTGGGAGCCGCTCGACGAAAAGCGGCGTCTCTGGGCGATTCAGGACGAGCGAGAGCAGGCGACGGTCGAACGGGGCCGCGCTTTCGGGGAAGCGATCTCGTGTTTCACGCAGGCCCTCGCCTACCAACCCAACGCGACGGCCGCGCGCCGTGGCCTCCTCAATCTCTACTGGCAACGGCTGGAGGAGGCACGGACGCTGAACCACACGGCGGATGCGATCTACTTCGAGGCGCTGGTGCGACAGTACGACGACGGTCGCTACGCCCGAATGCTCGACGGCTCAGCGGGGTTGGAGGTTCGCACCGATCCCGAGGGCGCGGACGTACGACTTCTGCGTCTGGAGGAAGTCGACCGCCGGCTGACGCCGGTCGAGGAGCGATCGCTCGGCATCACACCGCTCGAGGTCGCCGAGCTCTTGGACGGAAGCTACCTCGTCGAAATCTCGCACGGCGAGAAGCCGGCGATTCGCGTCCCCGTGAAGCTAGTCCGCGGGCGCTCGGAGGAGTTGAATCTGGTGCTCCCGTCGCGCGACCGCTTCTCGCTCGGTTTCGTCTACGTTCCCGCTGGCGAGTTCATCTCTGGCGGGGATCCGGACGCGTTCGACCCGCGGCCGCAGGAACGAGTCGAAGTGGGAGCGTTTCACTGTGCTCGCTTCCCCGTGACCTTTCGCGAGTATCTCGAATGGATCGACGAGCTGTGGGCTTCCGATCCCGAGACGGCTCGTGAACGAGCGCCTCAGACCCGGGGTGAGGAAGGACTGCTCGTCCGTCGGGACGAAGAGCGCGGCGCCTGGGTCCCCGACGAGATTCTCATCGAGGGGCCCGCCCGCAAGATGTATCCCGTCGGAGAGGGGCACGAGTTCGAGATTCCGGTCGTCGGGATTCGCCACGAGGACGCGGTCGCCTTTTGCGCCTGGCGAAGTGCCCGCGACGGCCGGGCGTACCGGTTGCCGACGGAGCTGGAGCTCGAGAAAGCCGGGCGCGGTGTCGACGGCAGATTCTTCCCATGGGGGAACAACTTCGACCCGACGTTCTGCAAGATGCGCTTCTCGCGTCCCGACCTGCCGCAGTTGGAGCCGGTCGGGGTCTTCACCGCCGACGCGAGCCCCTACGGAGTCCGAGACCTGGCTGGCGGGGTACAAGAGTGGTGTCTGGGCCGAGAAGGCACGATCGATCAGCCGGTGAAGGGCGGGTCGTGGAATCAAGATCAAAGAGCGGGGAGGCTTGCGAGTAGAGTGCAGATCCTCGCCGCGGCGCGGTCAGCCGGCATCGGAATGCGGCTTGTATATGACCACTGACCACGGCGAGGACAGTTGGTGGGATAGGACTCGGCGCGTTCGAAGGAAGGGGATCGCGCGCGCCGAGCCGCTGGTATGTTCATGGCCGAGGGTTTGCGGATTTGACCTCGGCGCGAGGTTGTTCTCGTCCCCAGTGCCGACTGAAACCAGTCTCCACTGACGATGCATGTACAATACGCTTCGAATGTGCCATTTCCGTGCAAGGAGCCCGACCATTGTGGTGAATTATCGTTCACCAATCGGCGATTAGCCTCAGGTCGGCATCTGCCGGGGACTTCCGAGTCGTACCGTTCCGGTGTGGCTGCCTGACCGAACTATCCATCGAAGCAACTTCGCCGGCTATGAACTCAATCTGGTGCCAGCAGCGATCGGGTCCAGTCGGTTTTCGAAATCGTCGGGCGGCCGACAATGCTGCGGCGACATCGGCCAGTAATCATGCGGTTACGAAGGTTTATTCCCGTGATCACTCCCGGTCGAGGGACCGGTAGCCAACCGCTTCTGCCAGGTGTTCCACCTCGACGTTCGGGCTCTGTGAGAGATCCGCGATCGTCCGCGCGACCTTGAGGATGCGGTCGTAGGCACGCGCGCTCATACCGAGCTGATCGACGACCCGCTCCAGCAGATCGTGGCCGGCCGAGTCGAGCTGACAGTGCTCTCGCAATGCCGACGGTGGCATCTGCCCGTTGCAGTGGATCGAGTCTCCCTCGAAGCGGCGGCGCTGGACTTCGCGCGCACGCTGGACGCGTTCCCGGACAACCTCCGAGCGCTCGCCGCGCGTCGCCGCCTTCAAGTTTCTGTAGGGAACGGCGGGCACTTCGACCTGGATGTCGATGCGGTCCATCAGGGGGCCCGAGATGCGGTTTCGGTAACGCTGGACCATCTCGGCGCTGCAGGAGCACCGTTTGATCTCGTCGTTGCCGAAGTAGCCGCACGGGCACGGGTTCATCGCAGCGACGAGCATGATGCTCGCAGGATAGGTGAGCGTCATGAGGCTGCGACTCACGGTGACGATGCCGTCCTCGAGCGGCTGCCTCATCACCTCGAGGACGTTTCGACGAAACTCGGGGAGCTCGTCGAGGAAGAGGACGCCGTTGTGGGCGAGGCTGATCTCGCCGGGGCGGGGGATCCCGGCGCCGCCTCCGATGATTCCCACGTCGCTGATCGTGTGGTGCGGGCTCCGAAACGGCCTCCGGCGGAGCAGGGCGACGCCGTCGGGGAGTTGCCCGGTGACGCTGTAGACCTTGGTGGTTTCGAGGGACTCCTCGAACGACATCAGGGGCAGGATCGTGGGCATGCGCTTGGCCAGCATCGATTTCCCGGACCCGGGTGGGCCGACGAGGAGGACGTTGTGACCCCCCGCCGCCGCGACCTCGAGCGCTCGCTTCGCACCCTCCTGGCCTGCGACCTCCTCGAAGTCGACCTCGTAGTCGGCATGGAGCGACTCGTCGTCGTCCAGCGTCGCCGGCGTGATCTCGCGCATCCCGCGGAAGAACGACGTGACTTCTGTGAGGTGGGAAACGGGGATGACTTCCAGCTCGCTGACGACCGAGGCCTCGCGCGCGTTGCCGTCTGGCACGACGATCCCGCGCAGCCCCGCGTCGCGGGCGAGGACGGCGAGCGGAAGCACGCCGCGGACGGGGCGCACGGCTCCGTCGAGGCTGAGCTCGCCCACGATCAGGAAGTCGTCGATCGCCCCATGTGCCCCCTCGGGAGGGAGCCAGCCCCTCGCCACGAGGACTCCGACCGCCATCGACAGATCGAAGGCGGTCCCGTCCTTACGGATCGAGGCAGGGGCGAGGTTGATGGTCACCTTGCTGACGGGGAAATCGAGCCCCGAGTTCTCGAACGCTGCCGGGAGCCGCAGGCGCGATTCGCGTACGGCGCCGTCGGGCAGACCGACGATGTTGACGTTGGAGAGCCCGATGGCGAGGTCGACCTCGACTTCGACGGGGTAGGCGTCGACGCCGAGGACGGCGCCGGAGTGAATTTTCGCAAGCATGAGAGACTCCGAGAACGGTTGATTGGTCTCTTCCGTTATCGGCAGCGGCCGCGATGCGTTGCGAAAAAAGTGGTCGAAGGGGCGGAAGCCGAAGTTCCGTGGGGGGCTCAGCGAGTTGTCGTCTGCGGCGTCTGCGTCTCAGCGGGCCAGGAGAGCCTCGAGCGCCGGCCCGATGTTTCGGTGGGCGAACTGAAACGTGGAGTTCTCGAGTTTCTGCGGGATCGCGCGCTGGCCGCTCAGCAGGGTCTGCTCTCCCATCTCTCCCATCGCGAGTTTCACGGCGAACTTCGGCAGCGGGATCGCTGTCGGCCGGGAGAGCGCATCGCCGAGCTCGTCGACGAACTGCGCGTTGGTGACCGGGTTTGGAGCGGTGACGTTGACGGGGCCTTCGAGCGAATCTTCGTCGACGGCAAAGAGGAGCGCCATGACCAGGTCGTCGAGCGTGATCCAGGGGAAGTACTGCTCGCCGGAGCCGATCGGGCCACCGAGTCCCATCTTGAACGCGGGGAGCATTTTCGCGAGGGCGCCTCCGTCGGGGTGGAGGACGATGCCGATGCGCGGGTGGACGACACGGATTCCCGCGGCCCGTGCGGGGTCGGCCGCCTTTTCCCATGCCACGCAGACGCTCGCCAGGAAGTCGTCCCCCGGCTCCGAACTCTCGGTGAGGACGGCGCCTGCTCGGTCGCCGTAGTAGCCGACCGCAGAGGCGGAGACGAGGGTTCCTGGCCCGTCCTGCATCGAGGCGAGGGTCCTCGCGATCAGGCTCGTCCCATCGACCCGAGACTTCATGATGCGTCGCTTCTTCTCCTCGGTCCAGCGGAGGCCGAAGAGCGACTCGCCGGCGAGGTGTACCACGGCGTCGACGCCGCGGAGCCGCTCAGCTTCGATCGTGCCCTCGGAAGGGCTCCACTGCATCTGGCCGGGGCCCGGGGTGCTGCGCGTGATCTGCAGAACCTCGCGTCCCTGAGAACGCGCCACTTCGGTGAGCCGCGAGCCCACGAAACCGGTGGCTCCGGTGATTGCGATCGACTGTTTCACTGTTCCTCGGGCCAGTAGCGGGCGTGGTTCTGGATGACGTTCTTGCACGTGGTGGAGCCGGGGACGCGGACCATGTCGAACGTCGACTTGTCGGGGTCCGGATGGGGCCGCGACCTGGGGCTCGACGTGAGGAACCGGCTGGTGGCGTCGAGGACTTCCTGTTGCGCCTTCCAGTCGACCCGGCCGCGGATACGGTCGCCGGAGGGGGCGAGCGTGCCGTCGAAGGAGTTCCAGGTGCGCTGGACGACTCGGATTTCACCGTCCACCACGCCGACGATGCGGACCGTGACGCCGGGGTGACCGTCGCCGTCCTGATCGAGCACCGTCTCGGCATCGACTTCCGTCGGGAGCGGGTCGCTCCAAGGCTGGTCGAGGCGCGCGCCGAGCACGTCGACGGTGCGGCGGGCCTGCAGGCGTCTACCGTCGAACGTCGCTTTTCGCTTCTTCGGTCCGATGACGTCCACCATCGCCTGCGGGACGATGGTCCGGAACTTGTCGGTAGGGCCGTCGATCCGAACCCAACACGCTTCGTTGCGCAGGGTGACGGCATCGCC
Organism: uncultured Bradymonadales bacterium; assembly: GCA_964411125.1. GTDB lineage: Bacteria > Myxococcota_A > Bradymonadia > Bradymonadales > Bradymonadaceae > JBFIHF01. The sequence goes on from CAYPJU010000043.1 coordinate 23,304, forward strand.
CGACTGCTCCACGCGGACGAGCGAATAGAGCCGCGAGGTACTCTCGACCTCGCCCATCACGGGGATTTTCGAGAGAGACGTCGTCTCCATCACCTTCGCCCATGTGCCGCTGATGTTCGGGGCGGACTGCTGGGCGTCGGGCTCGGAACCGTGGGGCAGGGCGACGAGCAACGTAGTGAGGGCGGCGGCCGCGAGCGAGCGCTTCACGCGATCACTCCGGCGACCCGGACCAGCTCGTCTCGTATTTCGGGAATCACACACAGGCGCACGATCTTGTAGGCATCTTTTCCGAGGAGATGGACGATGTCGCTCACCTCCTCGATCGGCCGGACGTCCCCCTCGTTGTCGACGATCGGGATATGGGCTGCCGAAGTCTCTGCCGAAGGATCATAGGGACGATAGGGCGTATCGGAAGCTCGATCGACGAGAACGGAGTATTTCGGATCGAAACCGCCCGCCCGAGCGATCTCTCTCGCGCGGTCGATGAGACGAGCGATCGAGACCGCATCGAGGGGGTCGAGTTGCAGCGTCTTGTAGAGGCGTCGATCGAGCAGGCCGGACGAAAGGCGCGCGAGAATCGGGTCGGGCTCGTGGCGCCATCTCTTGAGGGCGACCCAGATGTCGGAATCGTCGAGCGCTATGTGTTCTTCGGCGGTGATCGCCGAGCCGGTGAGGAGCCTCGCGACCATCGGCTCCACCGGGTTCGCGAAGTCGTACTCGGACTCGATCAGTTCCCGGGCGCGCGCCAGGACCGCCTCCAGCATTTTCTCGGCGGCGCGGACTGCCTTGTGAAGGTAGACCTGCTTGAACATGTGAAAGCGCGCCATCAGGTAGCCTTCGACCGCCTCGCGGGCGCGCTGGTTCACGGCGAGGCGGCGGCTGACGCCCCCGTCGGAGGTCGTCCCCTCGTAGATCTGGAACATCGAGAGGATGCGTTCGAAGTCGTAGACGCCGATCTTCACGCCGGTCGCCAGACCATCGCGAAGGATGTAGTCGAGCCGGTCGGCGTCGAGCTGCGACGACACGATGTCGAGCAGCACCCGCCGGTCGCGGGGGAATTCCCCACGTGGGCCGAAGTACTTGCCGACGCGCCCCGGAAGTGAGGGGTCCGCCTCGGTCATGATCCGATGGAAATCACCCGCCTCGTCTTCGACGAGGAGCCGGGAGTAGTCCTCGTGAGCGACGCCGGAGACCGCTTCGATGGCGTGGCTGAACGGACCGTGGCCCACGTCGTGCAGCGCCGCCGCGCAGAGCACCTCCAGGCGATCGTCGTCGTCGAGATCGAGGACGTGGCAGATACGCCGCGCGACGTGCAATACCCCCAGGGAGTGCGCAAAGCGGCTGTGCTCGGCGCCGTGGTAGACGAGGTTCGCGAAGCCGAGCTGGCGGATGCGGCGCAGGCGTTGGAACGCCGACGTCTGGATCAGCGCGAAGATGATGCGTTCGACGTCGTCACTCTGCTCGAACGCGATGATGTCGTGCACCGGATCGCGGAAGAGTTTGGGTCGCATCATCTCGCCTTCCTCTCAGTCCCAACCGTATCGACGGCTCCGATCCCGGTGACGTTTGTCCATCCCGAGGAGGTACTCGATCGCGTCGAGCGCGAACTCGCCCGCAGTGAAGGTTCCCTCCAGTCCGAACCCGAACATCGGCGAGTTCCCTTCCCAGACGTACGGATTGAGGCTCCCGGGCATCCGGGTGGTGGCGCGGAACGGGGCGGAACCAGCACCGAAGTAGAGCCGCGTGCCTACGCCGTTGTAGCGATAGTAGGCGAGGCCGATGTCGAACCACCACTCGTGCAGCTTCATGAAGTCGGACTCGGCCCCGAGCCAGATCTCGAGGCTCTCGCGATGGCGCATCTTTCCGGGGTAGCCGACTCCGCCGTCCTTGATGTCCCAGACACTGAAGACGGGGACGTCGAGGCGCCATAGCCGGCGCTCGCGGATCAGCTCGTCCCGATCGTCGTTGCCGTTCTCGTCCATGAACCGCAGGTGCCGGTAGTTGGCCTCGAACGGGATCCCGAGGCGAAAGTAGCGGAAGTCGAAGACGGCACCGAGCCGCAGGTTGTGCCCGGGGCCCGAGATCTCGATCTCGCGGCCGTCGTCGCGTTGGAACGTGTAGTCGTGGCGCGTGTAGCGGTATCCGACCGTGCACCCGGAGGCGATCACGGCGAAGAGCGCCAGAGCGGCGAGGAACGCGCCCGAAGCGTGCGACCGATGGGAAACGCGGTCGGTCATTTCGCGATGGTGAAGCCGATGCCGAACCACGCGTCGGGGAGGTCGCCCGCGAAGCCCGTCGCACCGAACGCATCGATGACGACCGTGTCGCTCGTCCGGTAGCTGAGGGCGAGGAGCGTACCGAGGGCGGTCTCTTTCTGTTCGGCGAGGACGCCGAAGCCCTCGACGGAGACGCCGAAGTCGCCGAAACCGTAGCTGACGGCGAGGGCGAGAGGGTAGAAGAACTCCCTCAGTTCGGAGTCGGGGTCGGAGCTCGGCCCGACCGTGACACCTCCGTTGACCCCGATCGTGAGGTCGCCAGGCGAGATGGCGAGGAGGCCGAGCGCGCCGTAGTCGGACTGCGCGAAGATCGTCGTGTCACCGCTCTTGGTAGCGATGTCGAAGAACGGCATCGCGCCTAGCGCGAGCCAGTCGTTCACTTCACCCGCGACCTTGGCCGAGAACTGAAGCGCTCCGAGGGTGGAGTCCGCTTCGCGCAGACCGATGCTGGGGGTGGGGAGCCCCGCGCGAAACTCGAAGTACTCGGTGATCCCCGTGCGAACCATCAGCGGCATCTCGAGCCGCGATTCGTCGTCCTGTCGGGCGAACTGCGCGCCGATCTCGAGCTGTCCCGCGCCGGCGGGGACCGTCGCGGGCGCGGCAAAGAATGTCGGACGGTCGGGGTTGGCGACGACTTTCGCGGCGTCCTCTTGAGCGAACCCTTCCGATGAGACGAGCAGTGCGAAAGCGATTATAGCAATCGGTGTGGACTTCATCGGGTCAGCCTCGGGTCACGACGTGGAGCAGAGCGCGCTGCTCGAGCTCGAACTGCTCGGCGGCAGCGCGGTTGCGGATTCCCAGTTCAAGGAAATCGGTGCTGTTGAAGTAACACACCGCGGTCCCTTCGGGCACGTCGCCGAACGTGTCGGCGAACTTCGCCTCCTGGCCTTTGATCTTCATGCAGACGATCTCGCGATCGAGCGCGTCGAGGGTGGGCCGGCGCAAATTGGTGATGGCGTTGCCGAAGTGGTCGATGTGAACGATGCGGCATTCGATCGCGTTGTCTTTGATCATCGGCCCGATCTCCGGCAGCCGAATGAGTCCCGCCCGGTCGACTTCGCTACCGAGCTCGCCGGGGTCGCGTCCTGCGGCGATGTGGGCGGCGGCAGGCGAGAAGATGTCGCGTCCGTGGAACGTTCGGCTGACGCGCGGGAGGTGGAAGTCGGCGTTGTCGAGCTCGATGACCCGCGACGGCGGATGCTCTTCCAGGATGTCGGTGAGGAGGCCGTTGTCGGGTGCGACGAACGTGAGGTCGTCGGTCTCGACGACGATCGCGCGACGGGAGGTCCCGACACCGGGGTCGACCACCGCGAGGACGACGGAGCCGGGCGGGAGAAACGGAGCTGCCGTCGCGAGGATGTGCGCGCCCGACATGACGTTCTGTTTCGGGACCTCGTGACAGAGGTCGACCAACTGAGCGTCCGGGCAGATGCCGAGGATGACCGACTTCATGATCCCGACGTACGCGTCCTGATGGCCGAAGTCGGAGAGCATGGTGATTTTGGGGCGTGTCATTTCGTTTCCATCATGGATGTCAGAACCATCCCTTGCGGCGGAAGAAGACGAGCATTCCCCCCACCATCGTGAGCATCACAGCCCATACCGCGAGGTACCCGTATTGCCAACCCAACTCCGGCAAATTCAACGGATGGGTAGTGTCGAAGTTCATGCCGTACAGGCCGACGACGAAGCTGAGGGGGATGAAGATCGTCGACATCACCGTCAGGACCTTCATCACCTCGTTCATCCGATGGCTGACGATGTTGTAGTGAACGTCCATCAACGACGACGCGAGGTCACGGAGTGAGTCGAGCTGCTCGACGATGAGCGTGAGGTGGTCGTCGACGTCGCGAAGGTAGAGCCGCGTCTGATCGGAGATCAGCTTGTGAGGCTCGACGCGCAAGAACTTCACGACGTCGCGCAGGGGAGTCACGGCCCGGCGGATCGGGATGAGCTCTCGTTTCGAACCATGCAGCAGCTCGGTCACGTCTTCGGTCTCGCCGCCGATGATGCGGTCCTCGAGCCGCTCCATCACGTCGGAAAATCCGTCGAGGATCGGGAAGTAGGCGTCCGTGAGCGCGTCGAGCAGCGCGTAGGCGAGGTAGTCCGCGGCCATTCGTCGGATGCGACCGCGTCCGTGCCGGATCCGATTACGCACGGGCTCGAGACAGTCCCCCTCCGTCTCTTGGAACGAGACGATCCAGCCCTCGCCGAAGAATGTCGAGAGCTGTTCGATGAACACCTCCGCCTCTTCGCGGTGGGCCATCCTCGATACGATGAAGAGATACTCCTCGTAGACTTCGATCTTCGCGCGTTCGTGGGCGTGCGCGACGTCCTCCAGCGCGAGCGGATGGAGGTGGAAGTGTTCCCCGATCCCCTTGATGACGTCCGCGTCCCCGAGGCCGACGACATCGATCCAGGCGATGGGCCACTTGTCGACGAAGGCAGGAATCTGCTCGAGCGTCAGGACCGTCTCTTCGTAGTCGTCAGGCGAGTAGCCGAGGCCGCGAATCGACGGCTTCTCGGCTTCGGGGTCGATGCGAATCGTCCCGGGGGCCTCGCCGACGTGATGTTCGGTGCGGCGCTTTCGGGAAACGCGTAGCGATGGGAGGATTTTCGGTCGCTTCAATGGCACGGGGGCACCGTAGTATCGCGCCGCCAGGACAGCAAGGCGCGGGCGGGTCGGCCGGCCTCCCCCGGTCACCTCCGTCCGGAATCTGGGCGCTTGTCATCGACAGACGGGGCGTGCACCTTGCGTGCATGATAGTCGCCGCCTCGACTTTGCCGACCGCCGAACTTCTCACGGACTTCGTGTGGGTCTTCGCCGTGGGGACGGTCGTCGTCGCGATTCTGCATCGATGGCGCTTCCCGTCGCTGCTCGGCTTTCTCCTCACGGGGCTGATCGTCGGGCCGGCGGGGCTCGCGCTGGTCACGAACCGCGACGCGATCGACATCATGGCGGAGATCGGCATCGTCCTCCTGATGTTCACGATCGGCCTGGAGGTCTCGCTCGCCGAGCTCGGGAAGATGGCGGGGCGCGTCGTGGGCGGTGGCTCCCTGCAGATCGGTCTCACGACCGCGGCCGTAGCCGGCATCGGGATCCTCTCGGGGCTCCCCACGATGACGGCCGTGGCGCTCGGTCTCATCGTCAGCGCCAGTTCGACCGCGCTCGTCCTGCGTCTTCTCGGAGACCGCGGCGAGCTTCGAACGCCGTCGGGGCAGATGTCGCTCGCGATCCTGCTGATGCAGGACTTCGCCGTCGTCTTGCTCATGCTCGTCCTGCCGATGCTCGCCGCCGGGGACCTGTCGCCGTGGAAGCTCGGCACGGCGATGCTCCGCGCCGGTGCGATTGCCGCGGGGATCATCGTCGTCGCCCGGTTCGCGTTTCCGTGGCTGCTCGCGCGCGTGGTCGACCTTCGAAGCCGCGAGGTCTTCCTCCTCACCAGCGTGCTCGCCGTGTTCGGCACCGCGTGGGTGGCGGACGCCGCCGGGCTCTCGCTGGCGCTCGGCGCGTTCCTCGCCGGCCTGGTCATCTCGGAGTCGGAGTTCTCGCACCAGATGTCGGCCGAGGTGCTCCCGTTCCGAGACGTCCTGAACGGGCTCTTCTTCGTCTCCGTCGGTCTCCTCGTCGAGCGCGCCGTCATCCTCGAGAACCTCGCGATCCTGCCGCTCCTGATCGTGGGGGCGCTGCTGCTGAAGGCGGTGATCGTCACCGGCGCGAGCCTCGCGCTCCGGCTGCCGTGGCGATCCGCACTCATCGCCGGCGTCGCGCTGTCGCAGGTCGGCGAATTCGCGCTCGTGCTCGCGCAGCAGGCAGCGTCGCTGGAGATGCTGTCGGCCGAGCAGCACGGGCTTCTGATCACGGTGTCGGTGGTGACGATGATCCTCACGCCATTGATGATTCCCTTCGCGACCGAGCGCCTGTCGCGTGCGGCCGACATCGAAATCGACGATTCGGTGGACGGTCGCGAGCTCGAGAACCACGTCATCATCGTCGGCTACGGGTTGAACGGCCGCAACGTGTCCAGGGCGCTGTCCAAGCTGCACGTCCCCTTCGTCATCGTCGAGACCAACCGAAACACGGTCATCGCGGCGCGGTCCGAGGGCGCACACATCGTGTACGGCGACGCGACGACCCCCGCGCTGTTGCACCACCTGCACATCGAGAAGGCGCGCGCGCTGGTGTCGTGCATCGCCGATCCCGCCGCGACGCGCGACATCGTCTCGGGGGCGCGCCACGCGAACCAGTCGCTGCTCATCATCGCGCGGACCCGCTACGTCAGCGAGATCGAGCCGCTACAGGAGATCGGCGCGAACAGCGTGGTCCCCGAAGAGTTCGAGACCTCGATGGAGCTCACCGCCCGCGTCATGCGAGCTTACGGCGCGTCCGAATCGGCGATCGCGAGCGAGAAGCGCGCGCTTCGAGACCAGCATTACAACGCGCTCCTCAACGTCGGCCCGGAGGGGCCTCACATGGACGAGCTGAGCCACATCCTCGAGCACGTGGACGTCGCGCAGGTGAGGGTGGATGCTGGTGCGCACGGGAAGACGCTCGAGGGGCTCGACCTTCGACGCGCCACCGGAGCGACCGCGATCGTGGTGCTGCGAGGCCCCGAGCACATCGATTCCCCCGATCCGCAGTTCGAGCTCCGGCGCGGCGACCGGGTGGTTCTGGTCGGCGACCCCGCAGCCCTCGACACTGCTCGACAACTCCTCGAAGGATGACGCAGCGCTAGAGTCGCGGTGCCGGAGTCCCACCGAACCTGGCGGACACGTCAGATCGCCAGCTTTCTCGCCGCTTCGACCTCTGCGACCGACGGCGCCTTCGAAGCGCCTCCTGCCAGGGCCTCCTCCACGATGTCGGCGCCTCTGGCGGCACCTCCGGCACGGCGAAAACCGAGCGCCACGGCTTGGGCGGCAGTCCGCCTCGTCATCGCCAGCCGCACCGCGTCGCGAAGGCGCTGTGGGTCGAGCTTCGAGGGGCTGAGACGAACTCCGGCGCCGGCGACCTCCGTGCGCTTCGCGGTCTCGTTCTGGTCTCGCCCCCACGGTACGACGCAGAGAGGAACTCCGGCAGCGAGCGATCGTTGGACCGTTCCCATACCACCGTGCGACACGACACAGGCGAGGTGCGGGACGAGCTGCGCATGCGGCAGGAACTTCTCGATCCGCACGTTGGGGGCTGCGCAGTCGAACTGCGCGGGATCTTCCGCTGCCGTCGTGCAGATCAGGCTCCCCGGCTCGTCAGCCAGCGCGAGGAGCGCCGTCCTCACGATCGCGCCGTCTTGCTGCGCCTCCGTCGAGATGCTGACCAGAACGCGGGGCTCGGGGAGCTCGAGTAGCCACGCCGGGAGATCGGCCTCCGGAGCCCAGAGTCCGGGGCCGATGTGCCGGACGTTGGACGCCCAGTCCGAGCGCGGGTACTCGAACGGCTCGGCAGTCCGGTACAGAATCGTCGGCGGGAGAGCGAAGATCTCCTCGTAGCAATCCACGCTTTCGGCGCCGAATTCGCGCCGAAACGCGTTCAACCGCCTCACCTGCCCCGACAGCGCCCTGTTCATGACCCATCGTACGAACGAGTCTCTCGCCCTCCCCAGCCCCGAACGGGGCGGAGCGAAGCCCGGACCGAAGACCGGGGCATCTCGCGACGCCGTCGGAAGAGGGTAGGGCATGTGCAGAGCCCACGGGATGTTTCCGGTCTCCGCGAAGACCGACGCTCCCAGCGCGTTCGCATCCACGAGCAGGAAATCGGGGTTCACGTCGCTGGCACTCTCCGTCAGATCCTGGACCTCGTGCGGGGCACGCCGGAGCCAGGTGTCGATGGTGATCCGGAACTGCTCCAGCGGGTTGGAGCCCTCGTGGTCGCGCAGCTCGAGCGCTTCGATCGCGCCCGATATCGGCCGATGCTCCAGACCGGCGCCCTCGACGTGCGCGCGCTCGCTCGCAAGCGTCTGCACCACGACGCGGTGCCCTCGCTCACGAAGCTCGATCAGCAGATCCATCATCGGGTAGAGGTGACCTCGCGAGAACGAGGTGTAGGCGAGGATTGTGCTCATACTGGTTCTCCGATTCCGGCTCGGACGAGCCGGAGCATGACGTTTTCGACCTCGTCGACCGATCGCCCGAGGTCCCGACGCAGCAGGCGCCAGGTGAAGAGGTCGGTCGCGGCGACGAGGGCATCGACTCGCCGTTCGTAGTCCGGGGCAGTACGCGAGAGCTGCGGAGCGAAGGTGACTTCAACCCACCGGCGATGAAACGCGCGCCCCTGCGACGCAGCCTCTCGAGCGAGCTCGGAAGTCGTCTCCTGGGAGAGCAGGTGTAGGATGAGGTCGCCTTCGGCCTCGTAGTGCTCCACCACGTTCGCCACGGCCCCCCCGAGGTCGCCGGGCGTCACGTCGTTTCGCTGCGACTCGATCCGAGCCCCGACCTGCTCGCTCACGGCGGCGAAGACTCCGTCCCAGCCGCCGAACTTGCGTATGACCGTTTGGACGGAGACGCCAGCGAGGTCGGCGACCTCCGAGAGCGTCGCCTCCGCGATCGGCCTTTCGCGCAGGAGTTCCTCGGCGGCCGTGACGATCCGGGCCGCGGTTCGGGCGGCCCGCAGCGCACGTGAAGAGTTGTCGTAGTCGCGTCCCATTTCGTGTTGACGCTACCAACATCAATATTGGTGTCAATCCAATTAATGCGAAATTTTCCGGACCCCCTGCTGGGCCGTCAGTGCCCTTCGAACTCGGCGTCTCGTCGCTCGAGGAACGACTGCACCCCTTCCTGTGCGTCACGCGTCGTCATGAGCGCTCGCGCGTCGTCCAGCAGCGTGTCCCGCGCCGCCTCGAACCCACGCTCGACCGCCGTCCTCGAGCTTGCCAGCGACGCCTGGACGGCGAGCGGCGCGCGTTTGGCGATCGTCTGTGCGAGGGCCGCGGCCGCCTCGATCGCTGCGTCGCGCGAGTCGGCAACCTCCTGCACCAGCCCGATGCGGTGCGCCTCGGCGGCGTCGAAACGGTCGCCGGTCAAGAGGTACCGCATCGCGTCGTGCCACCCGGCGATCTGCGGAAGCCGCAGCGTCGCACCGCCGAACGGCATGATGCCGCGCTGCACTTCGATCTGGCCGAACGTCGTGTCCTTCGCGGCGACGATGATGTCGGACGCCATCGCGAGCTCCATCCCGATCGTGAAGCAGTAACCCTGGACGGCCTGCACCATCGGCTTGGATCGAGCCCGCCCGTAGAGCCCGAGAGGATCGACCGCGCCTTCGGGGAAGAGCGGCTCCCCGCTCGCGAACGCAGGACCCACCTCGGCGAGGTCGAGCCCGGCGGTGAAGTTCGCGCCGTGCGCAAAGAGGAGCCCACACCAGACGTCGTCGTCCTCCTCCAGGCGCGTGTAGGCGTTCGCCAGCTCCTCCAACATCTGCAGGTCGAAGGCGTTGTACTTGTCCGGGCGGTTCAGCCCGATGTGAAGGACTTTCCCGTGGATCTGCGTCGTCACTCGTTCCGACATTCTAGTCTCCGTTTGGTGGATCTCGTCGCCGAGAGGGTACCCGCTGCACCGTGCGCGCCGTACGGACAATTCGGATGATCCGGCGCGACCTTGTTGAATTGTTCCATCGGATGTTGGACTATTATTCCAACACGTGATGGAGAAGCGATGCTATCGCGCTTTCTGCCGGCCCGGCTGCGGGTGAAAATCGACACTGCGCGCGCGGACGTGCGGAGCTTGAAGCGGGCCTTCACGGAGCCGCGGACGAAGGGGGCGCGCGCTCGGGAGCTCGCCGCTGCAAAGCCCGGCACCGAGACTGCGCGCCCCGCACGCGTTTCGTCTCCGGTGGCGGAACAGGTGGAGAACGTCGTCGTCTTCGCGGACTCGGGCGTGGAGCTCGTGGTGCCACCCGGCCAGTCGATCCTCGACGCGGGGCTCGCCGCCGGCGTCGACCTGCTCTTCAGCTGCACCGTGGGCGGCTGCGGCGCCTGCATGCTGCAGGTGCTGGAAGGGGAGGTCGTGTACGACGAGCCCGAGACCATCTGCTTGCTCGACGACGAAATCGAACGAGGCGCCTGCCTCGCCTGCGTGGGGCGACCGCGCGGAAAGGTGGTGCTGGAGGCATGACGATGATCAACCGACTGGAACTGATGCTGGAGGACTTTCCCCCGGCGATTCGCCTGAAGCTCGAGCCGATCCTCGAAGTCCTGGGGATGCTGGGCGCGATCCGGAACCCCAGCGTCATGGCGGGCTTCGTCCCGTCGTTCGGGCGCGGCTTCGTCCTGCGGCTCGGCGAGCTGCCGACGACCGAGATGGTGTCGGGGCACGCGGCGCACTTCGACTGGTCATACGAGTCGGACTTCCCCGAGATGCGGGAACTGTACGAGCGCGCCAAGCGGAACCAGTGGAACGCGTCGATCGACATCGACTGGGACATCGACGTCGACCCGATGAACCCCGAGGTGCCGCTGGTCCCCGAGCGGTTCATCGACCCGGCGGTCGCGGCGAAGTACGGCGTGAACCTGACCCCGAAAGAACATCGGCGGCTGCTGCACGACGCCACCGCCTGGATGCTGTCGCAGTTCCTGCACGGCGAGCAGGGGGCGCTCTATGCCGCGGCGCAGGTGACCGAGTCGGTGCGCTGGATGGACGGCAAGTTCTACGGCGCTTCGCAGGTGATGGACGAAGGGCGCCACGTCGAGGCGTTCCACCGCTACATCGACACGAAGCTCGGCAAGCTCTACACGATCAACGACAACCTCTTCACCATCATCGATTCGCTGATGACCGATTCGCGCTGGGACATGAAGTTCCTCGGGATGCAGATCATGGTCGAGGGGCTCGCGCTCGGCGCGTTCTCGATGCTCTACAAGTTCACGCGCGAGCCGCTGATGAAGTCGATGCTGCGCTACATCATCCAGGACGAGGCGCGCCACGTGCACTACGGCGTCCTCGCCCTGCGCGACCACATGCAGAACCACCTGAGCGAGAAAGAGAGGCGCGAGCGTGAGGAGTGGGTCTTCGAGGTGGCGATCTTGATGCAGAACCGCTTCATGATGCACGAGATCTACGACGAGTGGTTCTCGCATAAGTTCTCGCGCCGCAAGTGGCGGCAGGTCGTCACCGAGATGCCCGGCCTGCAGCAGTTCCGCAGCGTGATGTTCTCGCGGCTGGTCCCGAACCTGCGCGAAATCGGCCTCTTGAGCGAGCGGATGATGCCATATTACGAGGAGGCGGGGCTGTTGAAATACATGAACGGCAAGCACGCAATGCAGTTCGAGGACGAGCACGACCTCGTGCGGTCGATCGAGGAAGAGGAGATCGATGACTCGCTCTATCACGTTGCAGCGGCCGAATGATCGGTGCCCGTCACTCGGTGTGCGCGCGTCCCGCGCGACACGACTACACAGGATTTGAGCCGCGCGAGACGCGCGCTCACCGATATCGTCCGGCTCGTCACTCGGTGTGCGCGCGTCCCGCGCGACACGACTACACAGAACTTGAGCCGCGCGAGACGCGCGCTCACCGATATCGTCCGGCTCGTCACTCGGTGTG
>CAYPJU010000043.1:35210-51603 GCA_964411125.1 uncultured Bradymonadales bacterium
CCGCGCGACACGACTACACAGAACTTGAGCCGCGCGAGACGCGCGCTCACCGATAAACCCCGGGAGTGAAACGATGCCACGACGAAAAGCAGTACGCGCCAACGGCGTCGCCACCCGCGAACGCATCCTGGAAGTCGCCGCCGACTTCTTCGCCTCGATGGGCTACGAAGCCACGTCGCTGCGACAGGTAGCCGCCGGCGCCGGCATCGACATCGCGACGCTGAAGTACCACGTCGCCGACAAGCCGGCCTTGTTCGGCGAGGTCTACGCCCGTGGCCACGCCCGCTTCATGGCGGCGCTCGAGCCGATCCTCGAGCAGCTCGACGAAGTCGCCGACCACGACGACCTGATGGCGCTACTCGACGAGTTCGTCACCACGGTCCACGACTTCGTCGAGACCGACTTCACCTTCGTCCGGATGACGCTGTTCCGCGCCCTCGAAGACTCCGAAGACGTCATCTCGGTCGAGGAAGAGCTGCAGGCAGTCGCCATCTCGCACATCGAAAAGAAGTTTCGCGTCCTCGCCGAACGCGGCGTCATCCGCGACGTCGACACCCGCGCGCTGGTCGTCTTCCTGATCGCCTCGTTCTCGGCCTGGCACGTCACCGGCCGCTTCAAACCGAGCTGGCTCGGCAACCCTGGACTCGACTCGTCGGCGGGGCGCGCGAGATCCGAGGAGTTCTTCATCGAATTGCTGAAGAGCTGGTTGACGTCGCAGTAGGGGTTTACCGGTAGGGCAGGTCGTCGACCGGCACGTCGTCGAGGTCGTACACCGCGAAGTCCTTGATGGTGATGAACCCTGGGACATCCATACACTGCGGCGCCTGCTCGGTCGGGCAAGTCGTAACGACACACCCGGGCCATCCGTTCGCTTGTTCGTTCATGGGGGCTCCGATGACAAAGCTGAGCCGGACGCGATCGAATCCGGTGTTTGGCAACGCACAGGGATTCCCATCGCAGAGGCTGCTGCACTCGAAGAAGTGTACGGCGCGATCAGGAAGCGGGACCCACCTCCCGATGCCAAGCGCGGCGAGCCCTCCTTGGAATTCTTTACAGTCTGGCGGAGGGGGCCATCCGCAACCGTTCCGGTAGATCCCGCTGGAGTCGTCGTAGAAAAGGGGCCGCGCCTCATGGTCTTCGACCGTTACGAGCAGAAGGTTGTCGAGCTGCCCTCCGGCCTTATCAGGGAACGTAAGGTAGAGGGCGTCATCGCAGGCGTTGGCGAACCGAAATTGGCCCGCTTCGTAGTCGACCTCGATCCGCAGGCAGCGCTTCGCGCGGTCGCACTGCTGCTCCGACGTGCCCGGGCTGCAGACGATGTTCGACTCGGTCGTCGACCACGGCTCATCAGGCGGCTCGTGCGGCACCGTCTCCTCGGTGCAACCCGTCAGCAGGCAAGCCAGCGCTGGTGCCATCAGTTTCTTCACGGTGGGCCACACGTCGACTGAACGAAAGTGCCATCGCTTTGAAAAAGCCAGGCGAGGTTGAAGGAGAATTCGTCTCCACACCGGTCGATTCCATCGAGCCTGGTCCACTGCACGTTCCCGCTCGCGTTGATTTCGAAACGTAATTCGCCATCGTCGACCACGGCGTCTCTGGACACCATGCGCATCCCGAAGCCCTCGGAGAATGAGAATGAGCCGGTCGCACTCACGATGTCGTCGCCAGAGATCCCGACGGTCAGGAGGCCGTCCGCGTAGGACGACCCGTCACTATCTAGAATTTCGCAAGAGGGAACCGGGCTCACCGGGCAGGTCTGTTGGATTCCGAGGTCTTCGACAGGCGAACCGTCGCCGTCCCGATCTCGTGCGCCAACCTCGGTTGACTCCCCGGCGTCTGGCACGGACGTGCGTTCACTGGGACCGTCCCCCTCCTCCGGCACCGAAGAGCAGCCGGATATGATGAAGAGCGTGATCAGAACCAACCTTCTGTTCAAAGCTCGCCTCCTACAAAAATCAGAAATTCACCGTCCTCGTCGGCATGCCCGAATCTAGACTCGTCGCAGTCCCAGTCAGGCCTTGTGGGGAACGCCCAGAACTGAAACAACCCGCTTTCTGACGCGACGTAGTCGAAGGTCTCGGTGACGTCGTCTGGACTGTAGCTGAGCCACGTCCACGTTCCGTTGTTCGTATCAAACATCGCTACGTCAAAGTCCGCTGCGGGAATGACACGCGACGCGCGTGAGTGCGTCGATTGACAGCTGCCAAAGCCGGTGCCGCAGTACGTGAACTGGGGACAGTCGGCGGTGGTGCTGCAATGAATGGAGCCATCCTCGATAGGTACCGGGCAGGAGCTCCATGCCAACGACCCTCTAAAGTGATCGCCGACGTCCAGGAGCGCGTCGCCGAGAAAGAAGCCGCCTGGTGAGACGGAGTCTTTGCCTGGCGCTGGTTGGATGTCGTCCTCCGCTCCCAATTCGCTAGGCAAGATGGCATCTTGAGGTGAGACGCGCCCGGTGCATTCTCCGTTGCGCCCCGGCGCGCAGTCTCCAGCTTGACCAGCTGCGGCCACATGACACCCCCAGTCACCTTCGATCACCGGCATAAACGACGACGCCATTCCCCAACCCACGGCGGAATCAGATGGCGGATCTCCGCAGTGACCGAAGAGACACGTCAGTCCGTCTTCGCAGTCGTCTGGCACGCTGCATCTGGAACCATTGGTGTTACCGTCGGGGTTTGCGCTGACCGGGTGCGTGTGGGGCGCCGTCGACCTGGGGACTCCGTCGACGAACACCGGATGCTGGACAGCGCTGAACTCTGCCATGGCGCGCACGAACTCGGACACCCGGCAGGTTTCCCACGGTTCGCCATTGCTCGACATTGCCTCCAGTTGTTTGGCGAAAAGCGACAACGTGAGCGGCGCTCCGAGGCTAGTGCCAGACTGGCGGGCAACCTGGTCCGAGTCGGCGACCGACACCTCAATGTCGTTGTAAGGCGCGACCACGTCGGGTTCGTCCCGGATCCAACTCTCCGCATTCCGGTACCATGGCAACGTGCCGGCGTATCCCGAGAGAAACTCATCGTCGTCCAGATCATCGGGGGTACCGACGTTCCCTTTGTCGAGGTCTACGGCTGCTCCGACACAAGTCTGGTTTTGCGCATCGCAAAACACCGCGCAGTCCACCCCAGTGCCGTCGGAGGTTTGTCCCGCCGCCGTCGTCACGACGAGGTCGAAAGTACGTGCATAGATGTCCAGCAGCGCTTCTTCCTCGTAAGCCGGCCCTGTAGAGCAATCGGCGGAGGCGGAGAAAGTTGACCGATTCACGAGGCGAACCCCCGACTGGACGAACCAATCAAGAGCCTCGAACAAGTCCTTGGAAACGTTACCTCCGCAGGGCGAAGTCGCCGCCGCGGCCAGACCGTCTATGCCTAGATTCGCGACGAGATAAGTATTCTGTGGCAGAACGTCGTGCGTTCCGGCGTCCGCGTTGTAGTGAGTCATCGACGTCAAGACCTGATGCGCGTGCGGGTTGACGTAGAAATCTTGACTAAACGACTGGTTGAGGAGACGGACCTCAGCCGCTGATAAGGCAGGCACTCCGGCATCTACCCCCTGCGGTTCCCCGTTCGCGTCGCACTTGGAATACTCGACGAGCCCAATCGGACTGGACGAAGCGGTGATAGGGTCAAACAAGTCGGTTTGCGTCAGATCGCGAAACGCGTAGCTAAACTCTTGATCGGAATTGGTGAACCGAGCGACTGTCCCTCGCCCTACTTCCTGCGAACTCAGTACCCGAAGTCCCGGGATTCCATTTAGCGTCGCCAGTTCTGCCGCATGCAGTTCGCATCGGGCGACTCCGACCAGCTTCGCGAAACTCGTTCGTTTACAAATCCGCGCGAGATGCGGCTCGATCGGAGTTCGCCCGCTGGCAATCGCGGCCGCTACCGCGTTGAGTTTTGCAGCTCGGTTGGCCCCGCCTCCAAGATTTCTGGTGAGGCCCGGCGGGATCTGAACGTCGAATTGGACCAGCGCAGACATCATCTTCGACGCTAGCGGCTGCTCACGATTCAGCGCGTTTTCGGGGGGGGGTACACGCAACAAACGTCAAGGCTGTCACCCCGACGAGGAAGACGGTGCGGATTCCGTGACTTACGGCCGTCGATCGTAGCTGGGTCAAACCGGTGCTCCCATCAGTAGCGATCCCCCGCGCCGAACTTAGCGAAGGGGGCGGTTCAACGCAAACGACCGCCGGTCTCGCAATAGCGCGCCGGCAAAGCTCGATTCTCACTCGTCAATGTCGACGACGGCAGCAGCAAGCAGAAACGTGTCAGATAACATCGAAAGGGAATGGCGCACTCGAGCCGATCCCCGAACAGCTCTACCAAGTCGCCGACCACGACGACCTGATGGCGCTACTCGACGAGTTCGTCACCACCGTCCACGATTTCGTCGAGACCGACTTCACCTTCGTCCGGATGACGCTGTTCCGCGCCCTCGAAGACTCCGAAGACGTCATCTCGGTCGAGGAAGAGCTGCAGGCAGTCGCCATCTCGCACATCGAAAAGAAGTTTCGCGTCCTCGCCGAACGCGGCGTCATCCGCGACGTCGACACCCGCGCGCTGGTCGTCTTCCTGATCGCCTCGTTCTCGGCCTGGCACGTCACCGGCCGCTTCAAACCGAGCTGGCTCGGCAACCCTGGACTCGACTCGTCGGCGGGGCGCGCGAGATCCGAGGAGTTTTTCATCGACCTGCTGAGAAGCTGGCTCGCGACGTAGGGCGCCACCAGTTGGGTCCGAGATTCAAGACTGGTCGGCGAGCAACCCATTGGGTCGGCGAAGTTCGGGTTGCAGAGGACGGGCAGATTCTGGACTTGGTGAGCAGCCGAAAGATTAAGGAGCTTTCAGTTGCCTGAAAGCCTCGTTCGCACTTTCTATGGGCTCGACTCCATGAAGGTGGAAAAATGAGCGAACTGGAACAGGCAATCGAGCTGCGGAACAAAATCCTGCGCGGCGACATCGTCATGGGGATCATGCCCCCGGAGGCTTTCGACGAGCTGGTGGCACGGCTGACCAAGATCGGCGAAGAGGGCGAGCCCGAGGCGTGGTGGGAGCTGGGCCGGGTGCACGCCACGGGCATCAACACCTTCGACCCCGACCCCGAGTTGGCGGTGCTCGCCTGGGAGAAGGGATGGGACGTCGGGGGGAGCCGCGAGATGGGGCTCGCGCTGGCGCAGACGTCCTACTTCAGCCGGCTCGACGTGGTCTCGCCGCCCAAGATGCGGAACATCCTCGAGGAGCTGCTGGAGGACGACGAAGACGGGGCGGCTCGGCTCTTGCTCGGCTGGATGCACTACGCGGGCTACCTGTTCGAAGCGGATCTCGAGCAGGCGGTCCGGTTTCAGGAGTCGGCTGCCGAACGAGGGAACGCCGACGCGATGTTCGAGCTATCGATCCTCCACGGAAACGGCGAAGGGGTGGACCGGGACGAAGAGGAGTCCGTCGCGTGGTGCCGCCGAGCCGCCGAGGCCGGGAGCGTGCGAGCCATGTACAACCTCGCGGCCTCGTACGCGGCCGGTCGCGTGGTCGACCAGGACGATGCCGCGGCGTTGCAGTGGTACGAGCGCGCCGCCGAGAACGGGCACGGACGAGCAGCCGCCACGCTCGCCTACATGTACGGGTTCGGAGAGGGAGCGCCCGAAGATCACGCCGCCGCCGCCGAGTACTTCGACCTTGCGTTCGACTTCGGGTACGACCCCTTCCAACTCTTCGATGCGATGGGGGTCGAGCCTCCATTCGAAGTTTAGACGGGGATTCCCCGACGCATCTTGCGAGCCTCGTCGTCGAGGTAGCGCTCGTAGTTCATGTGCAGGTCGTAGAAATCGCCGCTGTCGAGCTCGATGACGCGGTCGGCGAGGGACTCGAGGAACTGCAGGTCGTGGCTGGCGAAGAGCATCGTGCCGTCGAACTTCAGCAGGCCGTTGTTGAGTGCCGTGATCGACTCGAGATCGAGGTGGTTCGTCGGGCCGTCGAGCAGCAGCACGTTCGGGTCCTGCAGCATGATCTTGGCGAGCATGCACCGGACCTTTTCGCCGCCCGACAGCACGGTCGCGCTCTTGCGGACGTCTTCGCCGCTGAAGAGCATCCGGCCGAGGAAGCTTCGGACGAAGGTCTCGTCCGGCGACGTCGTGTACTGCTTGAGCCAGTCGATGACCGCCAGGTCCGCGTCGAAGAACGCGTCGTTCTCTTTCGGGAAGTAGCCGAGGTTGACCGAGTTCCCCCAGCTCACCTTCCCCGAGTCCGGCTGAATCTCTCCGGCGAGCACGGCGATCAGGCTGCTGACGGCGACGTCGTCACCGGTCAGGGCGACTCGTTCCCCCTGTCCGACGGAGAATGACAGGTTGTTGAAGAGGGTCTGCCCCTCGACCGTCAGCGACAGCTTCTCGACCGAGAGGACCTGGCGTCCCAGCGGTCGTTCGGTCTTGAAGACGATGTAGGGGTACTTGCGCGAGGACGGCTTGATGTCGTCCAGGGTGATCTTGTCCAACATCGCCTTTCGAGACGTCGCCTGCTTCGACTTCGACGCGTTCGCGCTGAAGCGCTGGATGAACGCGTTGAGCTCTTTGATCCGCTCTTCCTTCTTCTGGTTCGAAGACTCGCGCTGCCTCATGGCCATCTGGCTCGTCTCGTACCAGAACGTGTAGTTGCCGGAGTAGAGCTGCACGCGCTGGAAGTCGATGTCCGCGATCTTGTTGCAGACGCGATCGAGGAAGTGGCGGTCGTGGGAGACGACGATGACGGTGTTCTTGAAGTCGTCGAGGAACTGCTCCAGCCAGAGGATCGAGTCGACCTCGAGATGGTTGGTAGGCTCGTCGAGGAGGAGGATGTCGGGGTCTCCGAAGAGGGCCTGCGCCAGGAGGACTCGGACCTTCTCACTGTCCGACAGTTCACTGACGAGGCAGTGGTGGCGTGCTTCTTCGATCCCGAGGGAGCTGAGGAGCTTGCCGGCGTCGGACTCCGCGCTCCAGCCATCGAGCTGAGCGAACTCCGCCTCGAGCTCCCCGGCGCGGACTCCATCCTCGTCGGTGAAGTCGGCCTTGGCGTAGATGGCGTCCTTCTCGCTCATCACCTGGTAGAGACGCTGGTGCCCCATCATCACGGTCGTCAGCGCTTCCACGTCGTTGAACTCGAAGTGGTCCTGTTTGAGCATGCTGAGGCGCAGACCGTTCTGCACGGTCACCGAGCCGGAGGTGGGCTCCTGGTCTCCGGAGAGGCAGCGCAGGAACGTGGACTTTCCGGCGCCGTTGGCGCCGATGAGGCCGTAGCAGTTGCCGCTCGTGAACAGCGCATCGACGTTCTCGAAGAGGGTGCGGCCGGCGAAGTTGATGGTGAGTTTGTCGACGGAGATCATGGCGGCGCCTTGGGTGGGGGGTACAGCTACGGCGGCATTTAGCGTTCCTTTTCCGCGCTGGCAAGCCGGTGCGCTCAGGGGGGAGTCGCAGGCGTGTGGCGCTCGCCAAATTTCCCCTGTCGCGTGTCGAAACGCCCATGCTAAGTCCCGGGCCATTCAGACGTGCGGGGCCAGGCGGTCTGCTCACCACGAACGGTCGTGGTTTGACGTTTGTGAGTATGGCTCGAGGGAGATGGAATGCGGGATCTCAGGGGTTTTCTGGAAGGTGTGGTGGCGGACTCCCGAGTTCGACCGGAGCGACCCGTCTACACCGAGGTGGACGATCGCGGTCGGGACGGTCGGTCGCTGACGTCGGCCGCGCTGTTGCGTTCCGCGGCCGCGGTGGCGGGGCGTCTGCGCGGGGTAGAGCGGCTCGAGCCGGGCACAGCCGTCATCTTGATCTATCCACCCGGCGCCGACTTCGTCGTCGCGTTTCTTGGTTGCATGCTCGCCGGACTCGTCCCGGTACCCGTGGCGCCCGTCGACCCGATGAACGCGCGCAAGGAGCTCCCGCGCCTCGAACGGATCGTTCGCGACTGTGATGCTCGCGCGATGCTGACGAATGCGGTCTACAAACGTGCCCGTGTGTTCGGAAGGGTGCGTGGTCTCGTGGGTGAGCGCGAGCTCCCCAGGTGGCCGGACATCCCGTGGGTCGTCACGACGGAACGCGGCCCGGTCTTGCGACGTTCCAAACCCCTGCACGAGTCCTCGTTTCACCGTCCGAGCGCCGACGACATCGCGTTCCTGCAGTACACTTCCGGGTCGACATCCGACCCGAAGGGGGTGTCGATCACCCACGGCAACCTCAGCCACCAGCTGGCACTGAACGCGAGCGAGCTCGGCTTCGGTCCGGACACGGTGATGGCCGGATGGGTTCCGCACTTTCACGATTTCGGGCTGATCTCGGCCATTTGTAGCGCGCTGGCCGGCTATGGCCACCTCTACATGATGAGTCCGTTGGCCTTTGTCCGACGCCCGCTCGCCTGGGTGGAACTCATGAGTCGGGTGCGCGCGAACGCTACGGCATCGCCAAACTTCGGCTACGAGCTCGTCACGCGGAAGTCGACGCCAGCCGAACGCCGTCAGCTCGACCTTTCGTCCCTGAACGTGGCGATGATCGCGGCCGAACCGATTCGTGCCGAGACGCTCGATGCGTTCGCCGAGGCTTTCTCGGTGGCGGGGTTTCGGCGAGAAGCACTGGTGCCTGCGTACGGGCTTGCGGAGCACACGGTCGGGGTCACGATGGGCGGAGTCGAGAGGGTCGTGGTCGATGCCGCGGCGCTCGAGACTGAGCGCCGCGTCGTTCCGCGATCGGACGGTCGGGTGTTGGTCGGCTGCGGTCGAGTCGCCGAGGGCGTGACGGTGGAGATCGTGAATCCCGAGTCTGGAGTTCCGGTGCCCGCGGGCGGAGTCGGCGAGATCTGGGTCGACTCGCCGAGCAAAGCGAAGGGATATTTCGGTCGGCCCGATGCTACGGCGCTCACTTTCGAAGCCGTGGTCCCGGGGCGGTCCGAGACTTTCCTCCGCACCGGTGACCTCGGGTTCCTCCACGAAGGCGAGCTCTACGTGACGGGCCGTCTCAAGGACGTGATCATTCTTCGAGGGCGGAACGTGCACCCGAACGATCTCGAGGAGAGCGTCCGCGGGGTCCATCCCTCCGTGCGCCCGGGCGGGGTGGCGTTCTTTGGTACCGACCGGATGTCGTCCGGGGCGCTCGCGGGCGAGGAGCGGGTCGCGGCGATGGTGGAAGTCGCCGAGTCGGACGCGACGCTTTCGGGACCTGCGGTCGCAGAAGCCGTTCGCGCGGCCGTGCAGGCCGAGCACGCGATTCACGTCGCGTGGCTGGTGGTCGTGCCGAAGGGGACTACGCCCAGGACGACCAGCGGTAAAGTGCAACGCCAGCGGGCGAAAGCCCTGTTCTTCGACGAGCGTCTCTCGAGAGATCCGAATGTTTATCTGAAGTCCTTCGAGGTCGGGGGCGGTCCCTCGTCCGCTGCCGCGGTGGCGCCCGTGGACCCCCCGAAGCCTTCTCGGCCTTCACCGGCCGCAGACGACCCCCGCATCGCGAGTATGGGGCCCGAGTTCCGGCGTTGCCTGCGCGCGGTGGGACGTCAGTTCGCGAACATGGCATCCCGACGGGATGCGCGGCTCTTCCATCCGGTAGCGACGACCCTCTCGGGCCGGTTCACGCCGATCGGAGACGTGACGTCTCCGGATCTACTTCGGTCGTCCCACCCCGTCATCGTTCGCTTCGCCAACGGGGTTCAAGCCGACGATGCGCACTGGGACAATCGTGGGGCTTCGCTGCGGTTTCTGGAGCGGGAAGACGACCTGAGCTCGAGTCTGGCGGATTTCCTGCTGACGACGGGCGAGACGTTCACCAGCGGCACCGCGTCCCATTTCGCACGGTGGATGCGGTCGACACGGGCTCAGCGCGAACAGATGGTCGCCGAATCTCCGCGGTTGGGCGTAGCGGCCTGGGAGTCGTTTCGTGCCATCGACGACTACCGAGACGTGCACTATCACGGCACGTGCACCCGGCTCTTTGGGGAGGACCGTCTCGCCCGGTGGAGGCTTCGCGCCGAAGGTTGCGAGGAGGATGGTGGGTTTCTCGAGCCGGACGGCGCGCTGCCTCCGGATCGCACCGCCCGTGCGCGCGAGGACGATCGCCCCGAAGACTTCCTCCACCGTTGCCTCCGCCAGGCGGTGGCCGAGGAGCCGATTCGCTGGGTCCTGGAGGTGCAAACGATGGATCTGCCTGAGGATCCGGCGGCTCGCGACCGGGCCGTCGACGCGACCCGAAAATGGTCGGCGCACGGTTGGCAACCCGTCGGCATCCTCGCGCTCGGTAGCGTCGTCGATGACGGGGCGGTGGAGGCACTCGAGTGGCGTCCGGGCCATGGCCCCGACGAGCTCGCCTATCCACTGGCACGCTCCCCCGAAGATCCAGCTTCTCTCTTGCAGATGCGCGCCCTCGTCTACGAACTCGCGGCTTCGGCTCGTCGGGACCTACCCGAACCAGCGTGGTGGAAGTCGCTGGATCGCAACATCCCACCCCGCGTCGCGGTCATCGGGGGCGGCGTCGCCGGTTTGACGGCCGCACGAGAGCTCGAGCGAGGGGGCGCGAGTGTCACCGTGTACGAGGCTCGCGACGAGGTTGGCGGCAAGGCCCGGTCGGTCGTGTACGACGGCCGCGTATTCGACCTTGGTGCGCACCTGTGCAGCGACGCCTATCGTTCGCTCGAGCGGCTGCTGAACGAAATCGGGTGCGAGCGCGAATCGGTCTCCGATGTGAAGCTCTGGGAGCTCGAGCGTGGGGAGGTCGTACCAATCGACGACACGGGCGTGCCGGAGGACTGGCGCAGGTACAACCTCGGTCTGCGAAAGCGCGTTCCGATGATCACGGACCCTGGGCTTGCGCACAGCGAAGCCGAGTTGGCGGAGGCGGCAAGCGACCTCTTCGAGCGTGAGGGCCTCGACGCGTTGGCCCGCGCGACGGCATACGGGTACACGGGGTCGGGGTATGGCTACCTGGACGACCCCTCGATCCCCGCGCTTTACGTTCTCAAGTACGCCGAGCTCGGAACCTTCTCGATGGATCCGTCGAGCTTCGACTACTGGACGCCCCGAGGTGGCTTCGGCGCAGTGTGGAAGGCGGTCGCCGACCGGCTGTCCGACGTTCGACTCGGGAGCCAGATATCGAGGGTGATCCGAACGGATTACGGAGTCGAGGTCGTAAACAGCGGCGTCTCAGAACGTTTCGACGCTCTCGTCGTGGCCACGCCCCCGGGGGCCATCGAAGAGGTTCTGGACCTGGACGACGTCGAGCGCGAACTCACCGCCGCAACTCGGACGATCGACTACGTCACGGTCATCGCGCGAGCGAAGGACCTGCCACGCGACGGCTTCTACCTGGTGAAAGAGAACTGCGAGACGCGCTCGCGCGCCGGGCGTACCGTCGCGTTTCACCACCGGTACCCTGATTCGGACGTCTATCTGTTTTACGCCTATCTGCTCCCCGGGACGACCGACGAAGATCTTCGGGGGAGGCTCGACGCAGACGCCCGAGAGCTCGGTGGGAAAGTGTCGGAGGTCCTCGAGATTCATCGATGGGAGTACTTTCCGCACGTGGGCCCGGAGAGTCTGAAGTCGGGTGTTTTGAGCCACGCCGAGGCGAACCAGGGCAGCTCGCGCACGTGGTGGACCGGGTCGCTCTTTGGGTTCGAGCTGGTGGAGCCGACGATGCAGGTCGCTACCGCCGTGGCCGCGGAGCTGATGCAGACGCTCGAGGCCGATGCGCCGTCGAGTTCGAAAGATAGAGCCGAACGCGTCGACCCGTCGGCAGCGATCCCCGTCGCCCCCGGAGACGTCCGAAGCCTGATGGTGCGCGTCGTCGGCGACGAACTCGGGATGTCACCCGAGGAGGTTCCTACGGACCTGGAGTTCTCGACCATGGGTCTGGACTCGGTCAAGTCCGTCGCAATCCTCGACGAGCTCTCACGCGTCCTCGGACGCCCGATGCCGCCCGTACTCTTTTTCGAGTATCCCACGCTCGACGAGGTGGTTGCCCACCTGGAGAGCGAGGCAGCGATGAGCCCCAGGCAAGCGCCTGCACCCGTCAGCCCGGCGACGGCGGAGGGGTTCGACGCCTATCTGCGGAAGACACTCGCGCGCGAGCTGGGAGTGCCCGAGAGCTCGACGGTGCTCGATGAGGATTTTTCACGGATGGGCCTCGATTCGGTCCGTTCGGTGCACCTGCTCGACGTCATGAGCCGAGAAACCGGCCTCGTGCTCGCGCCAGTCGTCTTCTTCGAGCATTCAACCATCGCAAGCCTCGCGTCGGAGTTGGAGGAGCAGAGTCGCGCGCAGGGGCTCTCGGCCGCGCCCCTGCGGCCGACCTTTTCCACGACGTCGACCGCGCCCATCCCCGCCGAGCTCGACGTTCGGTTGCAACGGATCGAGCGTTCGCTGGCCGCCCTGGAGAGCCGCTCGCGTCCGTCGCCAGCGTCTACCCAGCGGCCTCGTCGCCGCGAATCTGCCGGCTCCTGGTCCGCCACACACTCGCCATGGTTGCTGCGCCACGCCGCGGCGGAACCGCCCCGGCAACGGCTCGTCGCTTTTCACGGCGCAGGGGATTCGTCGCAGATGTGCCGCGATTGGCCGAGCCAGTTGCCGCGCGATGTCGAGCTGCTGGCAGTCGAGCTTCCCGGACGAGGCAACCACGCAGAGCCGGCGCTCACGGAGTTCGAGCCTATCGTCGATGCCTTGACGACCGCCTTGAGCGCCGAGGAGTCCCTTTCGACGGTCTTCTTCGGGCACAGCTTTGGTGCCCTCGTTGCGTTCGAGGTCGCAAGGCGGCTTCAGGCTGCAGGTCGCCCCGTCGCTCGTTTGATCGTGGCAAGCTTCTGGGCCCCGCACCGCTGGACCTGCCACCCGGCGTTGCGTCGCGCGGTCGAGGCGCGGATGGACCCGCTTCCAATCGCGGACGCGACCGCGCTCGACACCTGGACGTGGTCGGAGAACCCCGTGCTCGAGTGCCCCATCAGCGCCATCGCCGCTTCTGACGATCGCGTCGTCCCTCGGGACGACGTCTTTGCGTGGAGCGAGATTGCTCGCGGGGGCGCGGTGGTGTCCGTCGTCCCCGCCGGTCATCTCGACGTCGCTCGAAATCCCCGGACCGTGGCACTCATCGCGGCCGAACTCTTGTCGCTCCCGGCCGAGCGCGTCGATCACGGTCGAGAGATCCGACTCAACTCGGAGATCGTCGATGCCCTGTCCCTGCTCGACAGGCAGGTGACCCAGCGGGCGAGCACCCTCGGGGGATGGAACGCGCTCCACACCGCGCACGTCGTGAAGGTGGAGAACGACGACGGCACGCCGGCCTATCCAGGGCTCTTGGCCGAAACCGTTCGGCGGCTCGAAACGGACCCTGACGCCCTCGTCTGTTCACCCTTTCCGTCCAACGAGGTCGTCATCGGCCTGGCGCTGCTCGGTGGGCTGCTGCACTGGTCCGACCGGGTAGACCTCGATACCGAAGCCGCGCGGTCCCTTCTGTGCGAGCGAATCCTGGGGGCAGCGGCGAGGATGCGGGAGCCGCTCTTCGTGGGGACCGAGCACCCCTATGGGCGAGAGCATCGATTTCCCGGGCAGCTCGGACAGCGGCTGTTGCCGGCCTATCAATCGCGCGCGCTGCTGGCCGAACATCGGAGTGCTCTCCCCGCCGACCTCGTCGACTCGATGGCCGAATGGTCGACGGTCGAAGGGTTCGACGATGTGGAGGGTCTCTTCGAGAGAGGGGACTGGCGGCTGGCGTTTGCCCCCTACTTCGGCGCCGACGTCCTCCGCGGAGAAGCGGCAGCGCGCCGCGCCGAGGCCGACGCCCCGGACTTCGTCGGACACAATGCGTCACTGGCCGCGGAGTATTTCAACGCCACGCGCCACGCACCGACCAAGACGCTGCTCGACGCGGCGGTAGCGAGCGGGGAGGGGGCGTTCCGCATCAACGGTCGGTTGCAGGACGTCTTCTTCACGGCCCTGTTTCTGGCAAAAGGGGGCGTCGACTTGCCGCGGCGATGCCCGCAGATCTGGGACTATCTGGCAAGGGTGCAGACCCGGCACGGCGTGGGGCTCGACGAGTTTTCCAGGGCGATCGATGTCGACAGCACGGCCATCGCCCTGTTCGTCGACCATCTCTATGGCCGAACGTCGACGGTGGAGCAGGGGGAGCGGCGACTGGAGTCGCGGTGGAGTTCGAAAATCGGCGCCTACAAGAACTCGCTCGGGGATTGGTACAACACCACGATTCTTTGCACGGTTCTTCGGACGCAGATCCTCCTGAACCCTGTCGCGGCACAGCGCAGACGCCTCTGGGACCGGCTCCTGGACAACCTCGAACAGCGCGTGTGGATGATGCCCGACCATCTGTCGCCGATCTACGGTTGGGAAGCCATCGTATCCACGGTCTGCGAACTCGAGGACCGATTTCCGGAGCGGCGAACCGTGGTCCACCACAGGGCTCTCGAACGCATTCTGTCTTGCCAGCAGGATTCCGGCGGATTTTGCAGCATCTATCTGGAAGAGCCATGCGAGGAGGAGACCGCGCTCGCCGTCATGGCGCTGAAGTACGCGGCGGCGGCGAATCTGCCTCCGGCTCTGGCAGGCAAAGTTCCGCGCGCGCTCGAGAACGGCCAGAAGTGGCTCGTGGATGCATTCGTGTCGCGCCGCCGTGCCCGGGTGCGTCACCCCGAACTGTGGGTGGGACCGGTGACCTTCTACGCTCCCAACATCATCGATGGGATGACCATCGGAGCCTTGCACCGCGAACCGAGGCCAGCGCTGATGACCGGTCAGACGAGCACGCGATGAGCCGGGCCACGACCTCCGGGGGCGGAAGCGAACATCAGGCGACGTCGTAAGCTGTTGTGATCGGGCGTTTGTCGGGCTTGTGTGGGTCCTGTCGATCGCTGCCGCTAGCGAGGGCCGGCAGCTCCCATCCCGGACCCGAGGCTTCGAAGCATCTCGGCGGGGACTCCAACACCGCCGAGTGCCTCGAGCGGATTGCCGAACATCCCTGGATTGATGCCGCCGATCCGCTCGATGTTCACCTTGAGGGGATCGCCTTCGTCGCTCGGAACGTAGCGGGCTCGGCCTGACACCGTGGCGCCGGAAGCAACGGCGCGAAACTGGACGTCGGCGACGGTCGGTGCGCCGGTGTCGACGACCCCCGACGCGTCCTGCAGTTGTATCGACCGGGGGTGTGAAAGGGATCCTCGGAGCTCCCGCAGAGTCATCTTCACGGCGGGATCATGCCGTGGTGCGAACAGGTCGAGTTGCCCCGAGAATCGACCCAGGATCGCCTTTTGGCCGTCGGTCTTCGTGGCGACGGCGTAGAGTCCGACGACCTCGACGTTCTCCAGCCGCACATCCATCGAACGGGGCTCGAACGCATCCCTGCGGGTTCCGAGCGCAAGGCGGGGGCGCGCGGTCTCCAGCTCGCACGGGAGCTCGACGCCGCTCACCGTGGCGCTACGGACGTAGAGTTCGTCCCGCAGCAGCCCCCAGACATCGACCTCGGCCGTCACCCCGCCGACCTGGAGCAGCTCCGCCTCTTCGGCGTCCAGCACCCGGAGGCTCTTCGCGGTGCCTCGCACGACCCCGAGCGGTGAGAAGATCTCCAGGTCTGCGACCCGATCGATGACGACCCGCCCCGGGATGGCCTTCGTCGCCGCTCGCTCGAGAGCGATCCGGACTCGTTCCTCGCCCCAGCTCGACTTCAGCATCACCACGGCGGCCAGCGAAGCTGGCACCAGCATGGCCGTCAGGACGATGGAGACGCGCAGGAAGGTCTGATTCATGGCGTCAGTGTAACGAGTCGGCGGCGACCTGCCACGTGAACGCGATGCTGCGAGTCGGCGCGACTCGAGCGGAGCGCGGCGGTCCCCGCGACCGGCGCGGAGGCCGGTCGTCCACGCCGGGGCTGAGCCCGGCGGTCCCTGAGCCCGTAGACAAGAGAGCCGTCCCGGCGCGGCCGCCGCCGAGGGTTCTCGGACCTCCGACCTCCCTTTCCATCGCTCACTTCGCGCATGACCTGCCCACCGCGCGCCTGCACGACCGCGGGGCAGGTGGACCTCGACCGCCCCCGGGATCGTCGACCGCCAATAAGGTGAATTGGGGTCGGAGACCGGAGACCGGAGACCGGAGATCCGCCCCGGCCCGGCGGTTCTGGGGTTCTCGGACCTCCGATCTCCGACCTCCGATCTCCCTTTCAATCGCTCACTTCGCGCGTGACCCTCCCCCGGCGCGCCCGCACGACCGCGGGGCAGGTGACCCCGACCGCCCCGGCTTCGTCGACCGCTGCGGAAGTGAATTGGGGTCGGAGACCGGAGACCGGAGATCCGCCCCGGCCCGGCGGTTTTGGGGCTCTCGGACCTCCGATCTCCGACCTCCGATCTCCCTTTCAATCGCTCACTTCGCGCGTGACCCTCCCCCGGCGCGCCCGCACGAC
>CAYPJU010000044.1:0-5274 GCA_964411125.1 uncultured Bradymonadales bacterium
TTTCCCTCTCCGCTCTCCGGTCTCCGCTTTCCCTTCACATGGAGGCGCCACGGACAACCGTGACGCCCCGCTGCTCCGACGGGGCTAGGCGTCGTAGAGAGCAGCTCGCACCGAGGCGTGAACGTCGCTGTCGAGCCCCGCGAACTCCGCCACTAGCCGCTTGATGTCGCGACGCCGGGACTTCGGCGTGTCATCGCAAACCGGGCAGGCGACCGTGGGGACCTCGTGCCGCTCCGCCCAGTCGGCAATCTTCCGCTCCTCCACCAGCACCAACGGCCGAATGGTCGCGACCTCTCCCGAGGCCGTCGGCGTGACCGGCTTCAACGGCTCGAGGCGCCGGCCGTAGAGCAGGTTGAGGAAGAATGTCTCGATCGCGTCGTCCAGGTGATGACCGAGCGCCAGCCGATCCCATCCGTTCTCCACGCACCAGTCGTTGAGCACCCCCCGCCGCAGCCGGCCGCAGATTGCGCACGGGATCTGCCCGGGGCGAAGCTTCGCCTGAACGATCGAGTGAGTGTCGCGGCTGACGACCACGCACGGGATCTGCAGAAGGTCGAGGGCCGCTTCGAACCGCTCGCGGTCGAACCCCGGCTGGTTCTGGTCGAGGTGCACGCCGGTCCACTCGAACGAGAAATCGTCGCGGCGGGACAGCTCCGCGAAGACCATCGCCAGAAGCAAGCTGTCCTTGCCCCCCGACAATCCCACCGCGACCCGCGATCCGTCCGGCAACATGTCGAAGTCGCGCAGCGCGCGTACCGCGAGCTCCAGTACGGGTGCAGATGGACGGTAGTTTGGGTTCGGGATGTCGTCGAAAATCGCGCTCATTCGGCTCTCCACTGGGAGGCGCGCACGATAGCGATCCCCTCCGCAATTTCAACGAGGAGCCGCATCAGACCGGACGGTAAGTCGTGTCCATCGGCAGGCGCGTGGTTCCGGGAGAAGCTGGCTCGTCCCTCAAGACCAACCCCACGCCGGGGATCTCTGACACGTCGCCATCCTCGGGGACGAATTCGTCCAGAATCTGAACGATCTGGGGCTCCGAAACAGGCTCCGGTTCGAATGCTCGGGGCGGCGGGAACCCTCCGATTGCGGAACCCGCCACGCAGAGCAACCATCCGATCCATTTCCAGACTCTCAGCACATGAAGACTCGCGCAGGACTCGTGCTCCGACGAAACTCACCCCACCCTCGCCGCTATTCCTCGACGGTTTCGCGGATTCGGTCCACTTCGTAGGGGTCCACCTTGTTCTTACATGATCGCGAATGTGGTAGAGCAGAAGCATGGCGAACGTGGGAGTGGGCTCACTGGTAGCCGACCGTTATCGAGTCGAGAAGGTCATCGGCGCGGGGGGATACGGTCGGGTGTACCTGTCCGTCGACGAAAGGATGGGCCGGCGCGTGGCGCTGAAGGTCCTCTACGACGCCGACTCCGACTCGGCCGCGCAGGCTCGGTTCGACCTCGAGGCGAAGGTCCTCGGACAGCTCCAGAGCCCCCACATCGTACGCCTCTTCGACTACGGCCGACTCCCCGACGGTAGCGCTTTCCTGGTGTCCGAGTTTCTCGACGGGCGCTCCCTCCGAGAGATCCTCGACGAAGAATGGGCCCTCGCTGAGGGGAGGGTGGTCCGCATCCTGGCTCAACTGCTCGAAGCGCTCGCGCTGGCGCACCAGGCAGAGGTCCTGCATCGCGACCTCAAGCCCGCGAACATCATGCTGCGCAATGGGGCCGACGGCAGGGAGCGAGCAACGCTCATCGATTTCGGAATCGCCCGCGTTGCGGCTCTGCCGGGCAACCGGATCACCGCGGCGAACCGAATCGTCGGGACGGTGCGTTACATGTCGCCCGAACAGATGTTCGGGGAACCCCTCACGCCAGCCTCCGATCTATATTCGCTCGGGCTCCTCACGATCGAGCTCCTCACCGGTCAGCCGTTTTTCACGTCCTCCGACCCGGCCGAGGTTGCAAGATTCCACGCCGAGAAACGCTCACCTTCGGCGCCCTCCCACGAGGAGATCCAGATCTCCCCGGAGTTCCGTTCTTTTCTGGAACGACTCACTGCCGCCGACCCGCAGAGCCGCACAGCCCCGGCGTCGAAGGCGCTCGAGGAGCTCCAACCGCTCCTCGACAGTCACGAGAGGCGACGCCCCAAAGCGCGGACCCTCGTAGAGGGGGCGAAACGAGTGAGCGGCATCTGGAGAAAGAACGTCTCGGACGCGGAGTTCTTGGCGTCGCTCCAGACCCATGGGTCGCGGGGGTCACTGCGGCGAGTCGTCGGGGGAGGCGTCATACTCTCCATCGCGTGCATCGCCGCTCTCTCTGCCTGGCTGCAGGCGCCTGACCCCACCCACGTGCCTCCCCGTCGGCCGAGCGTCATGGTTTCGGCACCTCCGCCTGTGTTCGACTTCCAGAGCACCGAGACCGTTCAAGAGCGAGTCGTCCTCGACGCCGTGCTCAAGGCCGAGCTGGCAGCTCGAAGGTGTGTGCCCCCTGAGCCGGGCGATCCCCTCCCCTACGGTTTCCTCCAGGGCGAAGTCGTCGGGGGCCCCGAACGCCCCATCATCGTTCCGGCGGGAGGTTCCACGGATTGGCTCTCGAACGTTGGAGAGCCACCGGCTTTCAACCTGATCCAGGGATCGTTGGGCCGAGCACCGCGAGATTTCAACGGCCTGAAGCGCCGATTCTGTCTGGCGGGTCTTCACTCCGTCTTCGCGCTCGTACCCTCGTTTCCCTGGGACCACGGGCCCACCTCGGAACACTCGATGGTCACGCTGCACATCGTCGAAGAACCAAACCATCCCGTCGACTTCACCCACCCCAGAGTCGTGGCCGTGCTCCCCTCCGAGACGAGACGGGCAGGGACGACCAGGCTCGTCGACGGCCGGTTGGTGCGGTCGGCTTCGCGGATCGACTTCGACCCATCGAGCTGGGTGGCACCTGCTTCTCTCCCGCGCCAAAGTCGGAGGTTCGCTCGAAAAGACGAGACCCCTTCGTCCAGAACTGGCTACCGGAACCGTACACCCTCCCCCTTCGACCCGACGGGGACACTCTCGCGTCGCCCTCCTGGGGAGCCGCCCCACCCCTACGACGAGCGCCTCATCCCGCGTCAGCCCCGCCTCGATCACCCCGCCATCGTCATCTGGTGGGGCGATGGCGTTCCCCATGCAAAGCACGAACTCCCCGATGCCCTCGGCTGCGACGGCCGATTGCCCCCGCTCAGAGTCAGCAGCACGGTGGAAGTTTCGCCGGACACCTCGAAGGCGGGCGAGGCACACCAGCTCACCTGCGAGAGGTGGTCGTGCCGAGCGGAAGCAGTCGTATGCAGCGTAGTTCGTGACGCTCCGGCCAACGGCTGGCTCGACCTGCGAAAGGTCGGGCCACCACCCCGTCCCTCGGATGCTCTCATCGCCGAGACGATACGTCAGATGATGACCGAGTCGCCTTTCGACTAGTTTCGAAAGGTGGCTCCGATGGTCGCCGCTACGGAAACGGTCAATCGGCGCTCGTCTGCCGGACGTCCTCCACCAGGAACTGTCCCGGCGCGAGGACGCGAAGCTCGTCGGACCGCCCCGCCTCCTCGGCGAGTTGCACGATGAGTTCCACGCCCAGATTGAGCGGTTCGTCGGTCAGATCGTAGGTCCCCCAGTGCATCGGAACGAACGTGGGCGCACCGAGCTCCTCGTACCCCCGCCACGCGTCTGCGGGGTTCATGTGCTGAGTGCGCATGAACCACCTGGGTTCGAACGCCCCGACCGGGAGCATCGCGACGTCGACCTCGAAGAGCTCCGAGAGGACCTCGAAGATCCCGCAGTACCCCGTGTCGCCGGTGTGATACATCGTCGAGGACCCGCGCCAGACCCAACCTCCCCACAGCGCCCGGTTCTGGTCGAAAGCGCCCCGCCGATGCCAGTGCTGGGCCGGCACGAAGATCGCCTCGACCCCACCGACCTCCACCTTCTGCCACCAGTCGAGCTCCGTGACTTCGCAACCCCGCGGCAGGTACCTCGCCTGGCCGACCGGGACGACGAACTGCGCCGACGGGTTGGCGGACGCCACCGCCCGAAGCGTCTGCACGTCGAGGTGATCGTAGTGGCCGTGGGTCAGGAAGACCGCGTCGACCGATGGCAGCTCGCCGACGTCGTATGGTTCTGGCGCGAAACGAGTCACGAACGCCCCGACCCGCCCCACCACCGGGTCGACGAGAAAGCGCACGCCGTCGAGCTCGAGCAAAAAGCTCGCGTGACCGAGCCACAGGACCTTGCGCGCCGCGGACGAAGCCCGGAAAGCGTCGAGGCCGTCACGCCGACACGCCACCGGCTTCTCGCTCCCCTTCTCGTCCTTCCACGGGTTCCTGGACGTCTGCCATTTCAGCATCTCCCCGAAACCCGGCATCTCTCGATCGTTCCAGGGGTTGAAGTATACCCCGCCCCGCACGTGCTCGGCGAAGAACTCCGGAAACCTCGCCCGAACGGCGGCTGTGACCTCGAAATCGGCTACTTGCAACAGGTCCTCCTGCACTCGCCTCGTGTTCCGCTGCAGCGAGTCGCCTGGCGCCGCCGTCCTCCCGACGGCAGCCCTCGTCCGAAAGTAGCACACCACGCGGTCGGCCGGGACTCCTCCCGCGGGTTGACGCGCGCCGCGCGATGACCGATCCCACTGCGATGCAGGAAGGCGTCATCCAATACCGGCTGGAGCACTCCGGCGTCGGGCTCGACCGCGCCGAACGCACGTCCGCCGAAGCGCTCTCCGGGTGGCGCTCCGTCCTTCGGGACACGGCCCTGCTCGGAGAAGACCCCGCCCGTTACGGGGGACTCGGGTACGGTAACCTCTCCCATCGTGTCGGCGCGCGCTCACTCCCACGCGGACGACGCCGCTTCGTGATCACCGGCACCCAGACCTCCGGCGTCCCCGAGCTCGGCCCCGACGGGTACGCATGCGTCGATTCGTGGAACGCCGCGAAGTTCGAGCTACGCAGCCACGGCCTCGTACGACCGTCGAGCGAAGCGATCACGCACGCCACCATCTACGATCAGGGTCCCCACGTCGCGGTCGTCCTCCACGTCCATTCCCCCGCGGTCTGGACGCGCGCCTCGCATCTGAAGCTCCCCGTCACACCCGCCGGCGTCGACTACGGCACCCCGGCGATGGCAGATGCTGTCGCGAACCTTTTCCGATCCGGACGAGTCTGGGAGGTGGGAGCGTTCGCGATGCTCGGCCACCACGACGGGGTCGTCGCGTTCGGACGGGACGTCGACGAGGCAGCGATTCGACTGATG
>CAYPJU010000044.1:5374-50125 GCA_964411125.1 uncultured Bradymonadales bacterium
CCGTGACCAGACCGTTTCTCCACCTCACCGTGCTTTCCAGCTGACATCAGCCTTTGGGTGACGATACTCGCCGCATGCCAACCGTCTACCACATCCCAGTTTGCCCGTTCTGCCAGCGCCTCGAGGTCCTCCTCGCCATCAAAGGGGAGGAAGAAGCCGTCGAATTCAGCGTGGTGGACATCACGAAACCGAGAGATCCCGAGCTGCTCGCGAAGACGCGGGGCCATACGGCGCTCCCCGTCCTCGAGACCGACGATGGAGAGATCCTGCGCGAGAGCCTCGTGCTCATGCGTTATCTCGACCACATCATCGGAGCTCCCGTCGCCCGCCGGGATCCCTTCGAATACGCCGTGGAACAGATGTTCGTCTCGATGGAGTCGGGGATCGTGAACGCAGGCTACGGTCTCGTGATGAACCAGGACCCCGACCGTCGCGAAGCACTCCACGAGAAGCTCCGAGCGGAGTATCGAAAGCTCGGCGAGTATCTGGAGTATCGAAACCCAGGCGGGCTGTGGCTCTTCGACGAGTTCGGCTACGCAGAAGCCGTCTACGCTCCGATGTTCCAGCGGTTCTGGTTCGTCGAATACTACGAGGACTTCGAACTCCCCGACGAGCCCGAGTACGACCGGGTGCGGCGCTGGCAGGACGCCTGTAGAGAGCACCCGGCCACCGCGCAGACCAGCCGCGAAGAGATCGTGAAGCTATACTACGACTATGCGAAGGGAGCCGGAAACGGAGCGCTCGTGGAAGGACGTCAACGCTCCAGCTTCGTCTTCGAGCCACATTGGTCCCAGCGTCCCTGGCCCCCGGCCGACAAGTACGGCACCTCGGCGACCGACGAGGAGCTCGCGCTCCTCTGAGTGGCACGGGGCTCTTTTCTCGCGCGCAGCCGGCGACGGAAGGCCGCCCCACGGTAGGCGATCTTCGTCCGATCCAAATCGCTGCTGATTCGTAGTAGTATGCTGCACGCCAACCGCGGAGCGTACGATGCGAATCCTCCCACGACACCTTGCACCACTGTTGTTCTGTGCGCTGATCGCCTGCGACGACGACGCGGGAAATGAGGCCGCTGTTTCGTCCGCAGACAGACCCGCCGTCCAGCCACAGTCGGACTGGGTCGGCTCCGTGAGCGAAGTCTACGCCGTCGACGGCGCGAAGGTGGACGCGAAGTTCCCCGGCGCCGACGACTTTTCGCCGGTGCGAGCGCGACAGCCGCTCCCACCCGGCACGGTGCTCCAGACCGTCCAGGGGCAACGAGCCGAGGTTCGCGTGCCCGAGGGGACGATCATCCTCGGCGGCTCCACCGTCGTGACACTAGGAGAAGGTTCCATCGAGATTCGGCAGGGCCGCGCAGTGTTCCGCGGACGAGAAGGCGAAGTTCAGGCGAAGCTCGGAGGCGGCTCCGCCACTTTGAGCGCTCCTCAGGGTCGCCTCGAAGCCCTCCTGCAGGTCCGAGGCGACCGCGGCGAGGTTCGAATCGCGAGCGGGGTCGCTACGGCGGGAGGGGTGAAGGCGACCTCCGGGGACCGACTCATCGTCTCGGGAGGCGAGTTCAAAGCCGCGCCCGCCGACGACATCGGTCGCGCCTTCGACTGGGCCAACCTCGGAGTCGAGGAAGACCCGTGGAACTCCCCCGGGATCGGCACGTTCGAGATCGTCGGCAGCCGCGGGCGCAGGCTCGAGCTCGCTTCCCACCGGGTCGCCGTCGAGCTGCGCGGCCCCGTCGCTACCACCCAGATCACCGAGACGTTCTCGAACAAGGCCGATGAAGAGAGCACCGCCGCGTTCACCTTCCACATCCCACCGGGCGCCGAAGTCACCCGGGTATCGGTCGCCGCCGGAGACGAGATCTACGAGGGAGAGTACCTCCCGGCACGGGAGTCGCGCCCCGAAGACTCCATCGCCACGAAGTGGGGTGAAGCTCCGGCGAACGAACCCGGGCTCGGCAAACCGATCCGGCTCGGCATCCAACTACCGCCCGGAGCAAACCCCGAGGTCCTCTTACAGTACACCGAACGACTCGAGACGACGGGCGACGGATACGAGTACACGCTGCCGATGGCCAACGACACCGGCCGTGACCGCCTCATCGGAACTTTCGAGTTCGAGGCGGCGATCATCGGCCACCAGGAGGACGCCGCATTCGACGTCATCGGGTACCCCGTCGAGACGAAGCGCGAGGACCGAGGGGGAGCCTCCAGCACGACCGTCAGCCTCGGAGCCCGCGACTTCTTCCAACACGGCGACCTCACGATCGAATACGCGTCGGGCGGGGACGAGGTCGCCCGCGCCTACGCCTTCGAGGACTCCGAGGGCTCCCGTCGCGCGATCGTGACGCTTCGACCGAAGCTGCCCAGCCGCACCCCGAAACCTCGAGACTTCGTCCTCGTGGTGGATCGCTCGGGGAGCATGTCCGAAGAGGCGATCGAGCTCAATCGGGGACTCGTCACCGACCTTCTCTACCAGCTCGGCGACGAAGATCGTGCGATGGTCCTCGCCTGCTCCGCGTGGTGCGAAGCGATGGGCGTCAGCAAGCTCTCGCCGGCGACCACCGCCCTCGCCGACAAAGTCCGAGCTTCGATGAAGTCGCTGGAAGGCTCCGGGGTCACCTATCCGGCCGAGGCACTGCGCGTCGTCGCGAAGGTTCTCGAAGAACAAGGCGGCGAGGAGCGAGAGACCCACCTCCTCTTCTTCGGCGACGGCGGCGCCACGCTCGGCGAGATCCGCCCGCGGGTTCTCGAGGCGATGACGCAAAAACTGCTGCGTCCCTTCACCCCCCGTATCACGATGGTGACGATCGACCGCGACCAGAACCATCAGCTGCTCGAGGCGATCGCCCGTGGCGGATCGGGTAGCGTCGTGCAGCTCGACCCGACGATGTCGTCGCAGGCGATGGCGCTCGATCTGATCGGTCGACACAGCCGCGCTCTCCTCGCCGAACCGACGGTCGAGCTCGAAGGGGCGGCGCTCGATTCGGCGGCCCCCGTCTCGCTCTCCGCCGGCGAAGAACTCGTACTCGCGATCACCCCCGATCAACCCAAGGCGAGCCTGAAGCTACAAGGGATCCTCGACGGCGAAGCGTGGTCCCAGTCTTACGAGGTCGACCTCGACGGCGCTCCGACGTCCAAAACCGTCGGTCCGCTGTGGGCTCAGGCCAAGATCCGAAAGCTTCAGCGCGAGGAATCTCCTGACGTGGCGGCGATCGTCGATCTCTCCTCCACCTGGCGCGTCGATAGCGCATTCACCCGCATGGGGCTCGCCTCTGCCACCCGCGGCGTCGGGTTCGAGGACCACGTGCGCCACAACTTCGAGCTCCCCGTCCGCGAGCCCATCGATGTCGAGGAGCCCCCCGGAAAGCGCGTTCGAAACAAAGAGTCTGACGAGACCGCACTCCGTGAGAAAGTGGAGAGCTACAAGCGCCAGATCGCGGCGCGCAAGCGCGAAGCGAAGCAGCGAGACTACGAGCAGGCTCTGAAAGACGGAAAGACCAAGGAGGAGGCCCGAAAGATCGCGGCACGAAAGGAGCGACGCCGAGAGGCAGAGGCCAAAAAGGAGGGCCCGCCTGGAAAGGCAGGCCCCCTCGGGGGACTGTCGCTCCCCTTCCTCGGCGGAAAGGGGATGGACCAGCTCGGGGAGGCCGAACGCAAGGTCATCGCCGAACAGGTCTCCGCCCGAACCGGCGACCAGGCCCCCGGAGGAGCCCCGTCCGGCGCGATGGGCGGCATGATGGGAGCCGGCGCGATGGGCGCCGGCATGCTCGGGCTACCGGGAGCCTCGGAAGCCGAGGAAGTGAAGGGCCCTCCTCCAAAAATCCTACCCCGCGAGGCGGCCGCGCCGACCACGTGGGAGATCGAACGCTCCCGCACCCACCAGTCGGACCTCGCTCGCTCTCGGGGCTCACGAGAGGCGCGCGCTCGCGCCATCGCGAGCCAGATCCGGGCCCACCAATTCGAGGACGCCCGCAAGAACGCCGAAGCGTGGACGACGTTCGGCTCCCGGGACCCCGAGCCGCTCGTCTACATTGCGGAAACTTCGGCCCTGTACGAAGGCACGAACAGCTATTTCGACTATGTCCTCGACGCCCTCGAACAGGCCCCGCAGACCGGTTGGCTCGTGGAGTGGGCCCTCACAGCAGCCCGGACGGACCTTCGCCCCCGACTCACCTGCGCGCTCGAGGTCCAAAAGGCAGCGATGGCGGGCGAGCCGGCGGACATTCTGCGCTGCCCACTGATGACCAACGTCGAGGAGTGGAGCGCCGAGGCCGACGAGGTCGACCCCTCCCTGGGCTCGGAGAAGGTCGATGACCGGGGTCAGTTGAGCATCGCACTCACGCCGATCGACTCCACCGAAGACTTCGACCTCGTCGTCATCGAACCGTCCGGGCAGATGATCTGGTGGGGTGCACCCCGCGAGAACGCCCGCCCCTACGACGTCCGCGGCGCTCGGACCGAACGCCTCGTCATCCCCCGAGTCCGCAAGGGCACCTACTCCATCCTGGCTGTCTCCAAGGAAAAGCGGACTGTCGAAGAATCGCAACCCGCCACCCTGAAGGTCGCCATCGACGCGGGAGGGAAAACCGCTACCTTCAATTCCGAAATGTCCCGGGAGACCCATTTCGTGGAAGTAGCCGAGGTGCAGTTTCATTGAGACGTCTCGAATACTTCGTGCTGCTACTCTCGTTGCTCCTCACTACCTTCGGCTGCGCTCCTCACGTACGACTCGACCCGATCGACCCCGCTGCCGAACTGCCCCGTCGCCAGCGGGCGTACGACCGCCTGCAACCGATCGGTCGCGGCCACGACATCTACGTGAAGGTGGTCGACGACTCGGTCCGACACGAGATCGACACCGAGAAACTACGGCTCGCCGGCGGCGAAGTCGTGCATCATCCGAACGACCTCCTCCCCGTGGTCGATCCCGACTCGGCTACCGCAGCGGCGGCGCTGCAGTACGAGAAGTGGCAGTCGATCGACACCCTCTCTTACGTGCTCGCGGGAACGCTCCTCGGAGCCTCCGCCGGTGTGGCCGCCGCCTCCTGGCCCGAGCTGCGGGACGGATCGATGGGAGCGATCTGGGCTGTCGGCGGCCTCGCTTTCAGCGCCGTCGCAGTCCGGACGATCTTCGGGCTCGTCTCCTCGTCGAGGATGAACCGAGCCCGCCGAGAGGCTTTCGATGCGTACCCCACCGACCTGCGTGAGCACCTGCGGCTCGATTGACCCACGAGGTCGATCAGTCGTCCTCGAGCATTCGAATCGCCGGAGACTCGAGATCGTCGAACTGCCTGTCGCGCGCCGCCCAACGAAAGGCGATGACGAACCCGCCGGCGAGCGCCAGCGCCAGCGGCACGAGAAAGTACAAGACGCTCATGCCGGCCCTCCGATGACGGCTCGGGCAACGACCGCCCGATCCGCCGGAGGCACGTGAGCGCGAGCCTGGCGGCGGGGTGCGCGAAGCGAAGACGCCACCACCGCGACCGAACTGAGTGGCATCGCCACCGCCGCGACGAGCGGTGTGACGAGTCCCAGAATGGCGCCTGTCACGGCCAGGGCGTTGTACGTGGCGGAGAGACCGAGGTTCTGCCGGACCACTCTTCTCGTGTGGTCCGCCTCGTCGATCAACGCTATCAGGGGAGCGAGCCCGGCACGGCCAAGCTGGACGTCGGCGGCTCCTGCGTTCAGATCGGCGCCGCGGTACATCGCGACCCCGACGTCCGCCGCTTTCAGAGCCGCCGCGTCGTTCACCCCATCCCCCACCATCAGCACGCGCCGTCCCTCGGACTGAAGCATTTGCACCATCGAAAGTTTCTCCTCCGGGCTGCACCTCGCCCGGGCGCGTTCGGGAGCGATCCCGAGCCGGCTCGCCACCGCCTCTACGACCAGGGGATCGTCGCCCGATGCGATCCGCACGTCGACCCCGCGATTTCGCAACGTCTCGACCGCCCGCAGGGTCTCGTCGCGGACTTCGTCCTCCAAGGTGATCGTCCCGTGGACCTCCCCCTCTACCCGAACGGAAAGCCGAGTTCGTGCGTCGACGGAGGGCTCTCCGACGACCTCGATCGTCCGACCACGAACTCTCCCTCTCACTCCTCGAGACATCGTCTCAAAATCGGTGACCTCGAGCTCCTCGTCCCACCGATCGAACGCTCTCGCGATCGGGTGGTCGCTGAGCCGCTCCACCGCGGCGACCTCGGCGAGGAGGGCCGCATCGACACCGTCCCGTTCGACGACGTTCATCGCCCCTGTCGTCAGGGTCCCCGTCTTGTCGAGCAACGCCACGTCGACGCCGCCGAGGGTCTCGAACACCGCGTCGTTTCGGACGAAGATTCCGCGCTGGGCCGCCCTCCCCACCGCCGTACTGAAGGCCAGCGGGGTCGCCATCGCGAGGGCGCACGGACACGTCACGACGAGCAGCGCGACGACCCGTTCCACCGTCTGCTCCGGCTCCGTCAGCCCCGTGACGACCGCGACGATGAGCGCCCCGATGAGGATCGCACCAATGAACCACGCCGCGAGCCGGTCGGCGAGCATCACCACGGGCGCACGATGCCGGTCGGAATCGAGCACCCAACGGGTCAAACGCCCGAACCGCGTATCTTCACCGACCGCGGTCAACTGTACGGCGACGAAACCGCTTACCGCCGCGGTCCCAGCAAAGATCGGGTGCGTGCGGTCGATGCGATGCACGCGGCTCTCACCCGTCAGATGCGACATGTCGACGTCAGCCTGCCCTTCGACGACGACACCGTCCCCCGGCGCGACGTCGCCTCGCCGAACCTCCACGACATCGCCGGCACGAAGCTCACTGACCGCGGTCACCTCGACCCCCGAGGCGCGGCGTACCCGCGCCGTAGTGGGGACGAGGGCCGACAACCTGTTCGTGGAATCGACGGCGATCCGAAGACCCCGTGTGTGGAGCCACCTCGCTCCGAGGAGCGCGGCGACGAGGACCGCCACCGAGTCGAACCAGACCTCTCCGGCACCGATGACCGTGTGGTACGCGCTCCCCGCAAATCCGACGAGCACGCCGAGCGCCACCGGCAGATCGACGTGAATCTTTCCGCGCCCGATCGTCCAGAGCGAGCTCGCCGCGCGCCGGAACACTTCCGCCCCGCCGTAGAAGACGACGCCCGCCGTGAGGACCAGCGACGCCCACCGCGCGGCGTGCCACAGGGCGCCGTCCGCCGGCCCGAGCCCGGCGTACAACGCGATCGCGATCAGCATCACGTTCATCGCCAGCGCCCAACACGTCCCCAAACGCGCCAGCGCCCGGCGCTCCGCGTCGACCCGTTCGGCTCCCTCTTCGCCGAGGGGGAATGGCGCGTAGCCGAACCGACCGAGCCAGCGGGCGACATCCTCGAAGCTAACCTCGCCCGGGCGCCAGCGGACGCGTAGACGTCCGCGACCGAGCTGGACGTCCGACTCGACGACGCCGTCGAGGAGGGAGGGCATCTTCTGGATCAGCCAGACACAACCGGCGCAGTGGAGCCCGTCCACCCCCACCCACGCCTCGACGGTCCCGTCGCCGAGAGGTTCGACCGCCGGTTCGAAGGCGCGTCCGCCCCCCTCGACCGGCTGAACCCCGACCTTCCCACGCAGCGCGTAGAAACGATCGAGGCCACCGTCGTGGAGCGCGGTGAAGACCGTTTCACACCCGGTGCAACAGAACTCCGCGCCCGGGTAGGAGACCTCCTCGCCGCAGTGGCGGCACTCACTCATCGATCCCCACCGTCCGCAGAGCGCGGCCATCGCGTTCGGCAGCGACCCTCGCCTGGTCGTCGTCCCACGTCTTGGACTTTTCGTAGTAGTCGGGGACGATCTGGGCGCCCCCGTCGCTGGACGCTTTCACCAGCAACACGATGTGCGCGATGACGCTCATCACGAGGATGCCGACCACGAGGCCGGGGTAGAGAATCTGGGGGGGGATTCGTCGAATCATCACGTCACTCCGAAGGTCCGAGCAGGACGAACTCGGCGCTGGTCTGGGTGTCGGGCCCGTCGACGACGAACGTCGCCGCCGCGGTTCCCGCAGAAAATGCATCGACCGGCGTCACGACCCATGCCTCGACACGGCGGGTCTCTCCGGCCGGAACGGCGAGCTGTTGCGGTCCGACGAGCGTCACTGCGGTCTCCGCAGGGGTCGACGCGTGGATCGTGAAAGTACGGTCTTCGTTCGACCGGTTCTGCACACGGAACCGCAGCCGGTTCGAGACCTTGCCGTCCTGCATCACGGTGAACGGGGCACCGACGGCGCGGCCAACATCGACCTCGACCGCCTTGCGGTGCGAGAGCACCCAGGCGAACGCACCGAGCAGGACGGCGAGGAGCGCCGCATAGGCGACGACCCGCGGCCGCAGCACCCGCGCAGGCTCGCGTTCGATCTGATTCTCGGAACTGTATCGAATCAGCCCGATCGGTTTGTCGACGCCGATCATGATCGCGTCGCAGGCGTCGATGCATTGGGTGCACCCGATGCACTCCATCTGGAGTCCATCGCGGATGTCGATACCCGTCGGGCAGGTTCGCACGCACGCTTTGCAATCGATGCAGTCACCGAGCGCGATCGGTTCGCCCGCCTTCTCCGCTTTGCGCTGGGCCGCGCTCCGCCGTCCGCGC
Source organism: uncultured Bradymonadales bacterium (assembly GCA_964411125.1). GTDB lineage: Bacteria > Myxococcota_A > Bradymonadia > Bradymonadales > Bradymonadaceae > JBFIHF01. The sequence goes on from CAYPJU010000044.1 coordinate 13,987, forward strand.
GGTTCACCGCGCGTCGGGTCGTAGCTGACGATCAGCGAGTCACGGTCCTGCAGAACCGATTGGAAGCGAGCGTAGGGGCACGTGATCGTGCACATCTGCTCGCGGAAGAAGCCGAAGTCGAACAGCACCAACGCGCTCGTCCCCGCCATCATCAAAAAGAAGCCCCAGTGCTCCGACGGATCCCCCTGCATCCAGACGAGCAGTCGATCCCAGCCGACGAAGTACGCGACGAAGACGTGCGCGATCGCGACGGAGAAGAGGGTGAAGACCGTCCACTTGCCGATCTTTCGCGCCGTCCGATCGAGCGTGTTCGGTCCTTCGTCGCGACGGCGGCGTGCGCTCGCCTTCCCTTCGAAGAACCGTTCCACCGGCCGGTAGACGAACTCGAGATAGACGGTTTGCGGACATGCCCAACCACACCAGACGCGGCCGAAGAGCGCCGTGAAGAGGAAGACGCCGACCATCACGCAGAGCAGGAAGATCATCAGCAAGAGCGTGTCGGTCGGATAGAGCGTCAGGCCGAAGAAGGTGAATTCGCGCGCCATGACGTCGAGCAGCACCGCGGGGCGCCCGCCGATGCGAACGATCGGCAGCGCAACGAAGAACGCGATGAGTGACCACGCCACGACCCGGCGGCTGCGCAGGAAGCGACCGGCCGACAACACCGGATAGAGCCAACGGCGCTTCCCGTCGCGGTGAAGCGTGGAGAGGACCTCGTCGGGCGACTCCAGGATTTTGGGTGCGTCACCCATCCGACTCGGCTCCTTCTGGATCGGTGCCGGCGTCCGGACCGGCGCTCGGCGCGCTCGGTTCGGTACCAGCCGCTTCGGGTGCGGCTCCCTCCCCCGCCCCCTCCATGATCTCGCCCTGCGGCTCCTTGCCACCGGCGACGTTGGTTCCGCGCAGGCTCTCGACGAAGGCGACGACCGCGAGCACTTCGCTCCGCGGGAGAATGGAGCCCCACGCCGGCATCCCGTTCGCCGGGACACCTTCGTCGACGACGCGGTAGACGTCGGTCGGCTCGTACCCGTGAATCCAGACCCGGTCCGTCAGGTTGGGTCCGATCAGTCCCTGCCCCTTGTCGCCGTGGCACGCTGCGCACTGCATCTTGAAGACGCTCTCGCCCTTCTTGATGTTGGAGCCGTCCGTCACGACGCCGGCGAGCATCTCAGGGGTCACTGGCGGGGCGGCCGCCTGCACCGCGGCGGCGAGCTTCTGCTGCACCGCGACCTCGGCCCGCAGGTCGTCCTCGACGTCCGGGATGAAAGCGAGCTGCAAGCCCACCACGTAGACGCCCGACCAGACGACGGTGGCGACGAAGATCCACGTCCACCAGCCCGGCATCGGGTTGTCGAACTCGCGGATGCCGTCGTACTCGTGCGTCGTCAGGACGTCCTCGTCGATCGGCTTGTCGATAGTCGTCTCGCTCATCGAGACACCTCCTTTCCTTCCTCGAGCGGCAGCGATGCGTGCTCGTCCCACCGGTCACCCCGGGCGAGGACGCGCAGCGCGACGATCGCGAAGGTGACGAAAAAGATCAGAATTCCGAGCTCTGCGAAGCCCTCGAGCCCCGCGTTCTGCATGACGTCTCGCATCATCACTGACCTCCTTCGGCCACGGTGTAGATGTCGGTGCCGAGCCGCTGAAGATAGGCGACCAGCGCGACGATTTCTTTGTCGGCGAGCCCGGCGGGCCCGCTCTGGGCTTCGATTTCGGCAGCGATCTCCGCGGCCTGGGCGCGCGCGAGATCCTCCGCGTTGTCGGCGGTCGACACGTCGTACGGAACGTTGAGCGCCATCATCGCCTCGACCTTCTGGCCCGTCTTCGACAGGTCGAGCTCGTCCTCGAGCAGGAAGGCGTAGGGCGGCATCACCGAACGGGGGCTCGTCGAGCGAGGATCCTCCATGTGCCGGACGTGCCACAGATGCGGGTACTTTCCGCCCACACGCGCGAGGTCCGGCCCGTTGCGTTTCGAGCCCCACTGGAACGGGTGGTCGTAGATCGACTCACCCGCTTTGGAGTACTCACCGTAGCGCTCGATCTCGTGCGCCATCGGCCGGATCATCTGCGAGTGGCAGTTGTAGCAACCCTCGCGGACGTAGATGTCGCGCCCTTCCAGCTCGAGCGGCGTGTATGGCTTCACTCGCTCGAGGGTCGGGATGTTCGGCTTCACGAGGACCGCGGGGATGAACTCGATGATCGTCCCCGTGAGGACCGCACCGGTCGTCAGAACCGTGAAGATGATCGGTGCCGCTTCCAGCGCGCGGTGCTTTCCTTCGCGAATGATCTCGTCGAGCCGGAAGAGCGACTCGTCGTAGGTCTGCGCCGGAGCACGCTTCGCCTTCGGCTTGCGCCAGGTCGGCGCGGGGACCAGCACCTCGGTGTCGCCGAGGTCCTTCGCGCGATGGCGGATGGTCATCACCATGTTGTAGGCGCACATGAACGCGCCGGAGAGGAAGAGCAACCCGCCCACGAGCCGCACCCAGTAGAAGGGCATCAACTGCACCACGGTCTCCATGAAGTCCGGGTACATCAGGCGGCCAGTCTCGTCGAAGGCGCGCCACATGAGGCCCTGCGTGATGCCGGAGCTGTACATCGCGATGACGTAGAGCAGGATGCCGACCGTGCCGATCCAGAAGTGCGCGTTCGCGAGCCGCTGGGAGTAGAGCTTCGTCTTCCACAGACGGGGAAGGAGCCAGTAGATCATCCCGAAGGTCATGAAGCCGTTCCAGCCGAGCGCTCCGGCATGAACGTGGGCGATCGTCCAGTCGGTGTAGTGGCTCAGCGAGTTGATGAGCTTCACCGACAGCATCGGGCCCTCGAAGGTCGACATGCCGTAGAAGGTGATGCCGACGACGAAGAACTTCAGGACGGGATCGTCACGCAGCTTGTGCCACGCTCCGCGCAGCGTGAAGAGACCGTTGATCATTCCGCCCCAGCTCGGCATCCAGAGCATCACGCTGAAGACCATCCCGAGCGTCGACGCCCACTCCGGCAGAGCCGTGTAGTGAAGGTGATGCGGGCCCGCCCAGATGTAGAGGAAGACGAGCGACCAGAAGTGCACGATCGATAGACGGTACGAGAAGACCGGTCGATCGGCCGCTTTCGGCAGGAAGTAGTACATCAGCCCGAGAAACGGCGTCGTCAGCACGAACGCCACCGCGTTGTGCCCGTACCACCACTGCACCATCGCGTCCTGAACACCGCCGAAGATCGGGTAGCTCTCCGTCAGCCCCACCGGGATGACCAGATTGTTCACGATGTGCAGGATCGCGATCGTGACGACCGATGCGATGTAGAACCAGATCGCGACGTAGAGGTGCTTCTCGCGGCGCTTGATGATCGTCCCGAAGAAGTTCACCGCGAAGACGACCCACACGACCGTGATCAACAGGTCGATGGGCCACTCCATCTCCGCGTACTCCTTCCCCTGGGTGATCCCGAGAGGCAGAGTGACCGCGGTCAGTACGATGACCGCCTGCCACCCCCAGAAGTGGATGCGGCTCAGGACGTCGTTGAACATCCGCGTCTTCAGGAGCCGCTGCATCGAATAGTAGATCGCCGCAAAGACCGCGTTCCCCGCGAACGCGAAGATCACCGCGTCCGTGTGTACCGGCCGCAAGCGGCCGAACGTCAGGTAGCGCGACTGGTTCGCGGGCCACCACGCGAGCTCCAGGGCGAGCCATGCGCCGGCGAGCATCCCGACGATCCCCCACACGACCGTGACCATGACGAACCATCGCGTCACCTGGTCGTCGTATGCGACGCGCTCGGTCCCTTCCGGAACGTTTCCTTCTCCCTTCACAACCACTCCTCGCAGGAACAGAACTCGCGCCGACCATCGGGCGCACGCCTTCGCCGTTACCAAGACCCGTGCCAGCCCGAAAAATTGTCGTAAGTCCGCATTCCGCGCGGGATCCTCGTACGAGCAGGGGATGAACGAGGCGAAGAACATTCGCCCCTCCGACCCTGCGCGCAGAATTTTCGCTCGCCTGAAAAATTCCACACGACGGCGAAGTGCCAGTCGGTCATGCAGAGCGCAGTTCCAGACGCCATCGGAGAGATCGGCATGGCTCGTGCTTAACGAACGGCGGGGTGAACACCCCGGGGAGAACGTATGGAGAGTGCATACCTGCAGGTCGCGTCGATCGGCCTGCTCTGGACGACCGTTCACTGCACCGGGATGTGCGGGCCGCTGATCGCGGGCGTGACGACGCGGCCGGGGGACGGCGGCGACCGTTTGCGGCGTCTCGGCCTTCGCTCCCGACGCGTGGTCGCCTACCAGGCAGGGCGCGCCCTCACCTACGCGGCCCTCGGAGCGACGGCCGGGCTCCTCGGCGCGGCCGTCGAAGGGAGCGTCAGGTCGATCACCGGCGTCACCGCCGCGGCGATGGCGATCGTCTTCGCGGCGCTCGGTATCGCCGAGCTGACCGGCAAATTTCGCGCCCCTTCCGGAGGGCGGCTCGGTGCGCTCCTCCCCGCGGTGCTGCGTCGGGCCCGGCGTCTGCCGTTCGTCTCGTCCGACCTCGGGCTCGCGTTCGTCACCGGCATCGCGTTCGGCTTCCTCCCCTGCATGCTCGCCTTCTGGGTCCTCGGCGTCGCGGCCTCCACGGCATCGCCGCTTCACGGAGCAGGAACGATGGTCCTCCTCGTCCTCCTCACCACCCCAAGCCTGCTGCTCGCCGCGTGTGGATCCGCCCTGCTCGACCGCCGCCTGGGGAAACGCGCGGTCGGCGTGGCGCTCCTCTTCTCGGCCGTGTGGCTCGGCCTCGTCGCCGCGGCCGCAAACGGGATCATCGAGCATCGGCACTTCGTCTTCTCCGTCGCCGGCGAGCCATTCATGCTGATGTTGTTTTGACTACGAGTGTCGTAGTCTGACCCACGCCCGAAACACCCCCTCTGCGCAGGAACGAGATGCAGATCACGAGCTATGGAGCCGCCGACGGCGTCACCGGTAGTTGTCACCTCCTCGAAGTCGGCAGCCGCCGAATCCTGCTCGATTGCGGGATATTTCAGGGCCCGGGGAGTCGCGAGAAGAACGCCGAAGGGTTCGGGTTCGACCCGTCCACGATCGACGAGGTCGTCATCAGCCACGCGCACCTGGACCACATCGGCCGGCTGCCGCTGCTGTGGAAGCACGGGTTTCGGGGGCGCATCTCGTCGACGCGCGCGACCTACGAGCTGGCGCGCCTGAGCCTGCTCGACAGCGCGGGCGTCCTCGCCTCCGACGCCCGCGAGCGCAACCGTCGACGCGACCGCGGCGAACCGAAGGTGGTGCCCCTCTACGACGAAGAGGACGTCCTCGACACGATCGAGCACTGGACCACCACGTTCGAACTCCACGCGCCGTTCTCGGTCTGCGAAGGGGTCGACGTCACCGCGTACGACGCGGGCCACATTCTCGGCTCCACCTTTCTCGCCTTCGATCTGCGCGAAGCGGAGCGTTCGACCCGGCTGATGTTCTCGGGCGACCTCGGCAACGTGAACAAGCCGATCATCCGGGACCCCGAGGAACCACCGACGGCGGACGTCGTGATGCTCGAGTCGACGTACGGCGACCGAAATCACCGCCCCTTCGCCGAGAGCGTCGCCGAACTGGAGGAGGCAATCCGCGAGACCTTCGAGCGAGGCGGCAACGTCGTCATCCCGGCGTTCGCGCTGGAGCGATCGCAGGAGCTCCTCTACGTCCTCTACGAAGCGTGGCGCGCCGGGCGCATCCCCGACCACGCGCGAATCTTCCTCGACAGCCCGATGGCGATCAGCGCGACCCGCATCTTCGAACGCCATGAGGACCTGTTCGACAAAGAGGCGCTCCATCTGCACGCATCAGGCGGCGATCCGTTCGATTTCGACGCGCTGGAGTACACACGATCGGCCCGCGACTCGATGCGCATCAACGACATCCAGCGCGGCGCCATCATCCTCGCCGGCAGCGGCATGGTGACCGGCGGGCGCGTTCTGCATCACCTCCGACACAACCTGCTGCGCCCCGAGTCGAGCGTCGTCTTCATCGGATTCCAGGCGGAGGGGACCACGGGACGAAAGATCGTCGAAGGCGCCGACTTCGTCACTCTGATGGGGCAGTCGATCCCGGTCCGCGCGAACCGCTACACCATCAACGGATTTTCGGGCCACGCCGGTCAGTCGGAGCTCACGAAGTGGGCGCAGCAGTCGGGCGCCGAGCGCATCATGCTGGTGCACGGCGAGACGGACGCGAAACGAGCCTTTCGCGAGCATCTGCTGGACAAGACCGAGGCGCGAAGCGTCGAGACAAGCGCCTACGGCGTCCCCGTCCCCCTCTGAGCGCCTTCCGCCCTCTCGGCGCGCCGGATGGCAAAGATCACCACACCTAGCCACGCGCTCGCGAGCAGCGTCCCCGCGAGGGTGTCGGAAGGCCAGTGCATCATCGTGCGGATCCGCACCGCGCACATCCCGGCGCTCACGAAGGCGAACATCGTCCAGGCGGCGAGCTTCTCACCCGTCTTGTCGGTCGACGAGCTCCACAGCCAGGCGAAGAGGCCGAAGATGTAGACCGTGTGGACGACGTGTCCCGACGGAAACGAGTTCCACGAGATCTGCGGACCGTCCAGGAGATCGGGCCGGGGACGGGACCAGAGCACCCATCCCAGCAGCGTGATCACTTCGGTCACGGCGTAGCCGGGGATGAAGGCCAGCGCGCGAAGGGGACTGCGTCGCCACGCCGCCATCCCCGCCGCGAGAAACATCACTGGCCACGTCACCAGCGCGTTGCCGTACGGCGCGAACCATCGAACCTCCGTGATCGTCACGGACGAATCGTCGAACCATTTCGCGATGGCGAGGTCGATCTGCGGCGGCGTCTCGCCGATCCGCGCGTCGGCGATCAGCGCGATCACCGTCTCCAGGCCGATGACGAGCGCGAAGCCGAGGACGAGCGTCCCCACGAACGTCCGGCGGGCGTCTTGGGTCAGCGCTCGCCAGCTCTCGACGAAACGGTAACCCACCTCGCGCAGCAACGTTCGGAGGGCCCATTCGTCTTCGGGAAAGCGGCGGTCGACCATGAGGACAATCTTCGTCCGAGCGACGCGGCGTCAACGGTTCGAACGGTCCGTTGACGGGTTCGAGCGTCGACCCGGTTGCCTGCGCCGTCCCCCTCCGTTGAAACTTCGGGGGACCCCAATCATCCCAACGGTCGGTCCGCTCCTCCGACGTGAGACGATTTGAGCGAGAAGAAGAAACGCGACAAACCCGAAGACCTCCCTCTGCATCGGCAGATGCAGGGCATTCTGCAGTACAGCGCGGCCGCGCTGAAGCTGGTGTGGTCCACCAACAGATCGCTCACCGTGGTCCTCGCCGCGCTCACGCTCTTCTCCGGAATCGCCCCCGCGCTCAGCGCCTACGTCGGAAAACTGATCGTCGACCAGGTCCTTCTCGCCGCCGAAAGCGGTGTGCGCGAAGACGCCGTCCTCGCGATCGTCTACGTCTCGCTCGAGGCCGCAATCGTCACCGTGGAGTTCGCCGCCTCGCGCGGCTACTCGGTCGCGCAGGCGCTCCTGCGCCAGCAGCTCGGACATAACGTGAACGTGCTGATCCTCGAGAAGGCGCTCACCCTCGACCTCACGCAGTTCGAAGACAGCGAGTTCTACGACAAACTCTCCCAGGCGCGGCGGGGCGCTTCGTCGCGACCGCTCGGGCTGGTCCTCAATACGTTCGGGATCATCGAGAAGGGGGTCACGCTGGTGAGCTCGGCTGCGATCCTCTGGACATTCTCGATCTGGATCGTTCCGATCCTCTTCCTCGCCGCCCTCCCCACCTTCTTCGCGCAAACGCACTTCACCGGTGAGGCTTTCCGGCTCTTCAAGTGGAGGTCGCCCGAGAACCGCGAGCAGCGCTACCTCGAAACCGTCATGGCGCGCGAAGACTACGCGAAGGAAGTGAAGCTCCTCGGCCTCGGCGGGCGTTTGCTCGAGCGGTACAAGGAGATCTTCGAGCGTGTCTACGGCGAAGACAGGGCGTTGACGATCAAGCGCAACGCGTGGGGTTTCGCGCTGCAGTCGATTACCACGGTCGCTTTCTACGGAGCCTACTTCTGGGTCGTCGTCGAGACCGTCGCAGGCGAGATCACGATCGGCGACATGACGATGTACATCATGCTGATCGGAGGCGGACAGTCGGCGATCGCGGCCGCGCTGTCGTCGGTCGGCTCGCTCTACGAGGACAACCTCTACCTTTCCACGCTGTACGAGCTGCTCGAGGAGCCGGTCCCCACCAGCGGCGGCGAGGCAACCGAGGGCGCCGAACCGGGTGGAGGCATCCGATTCGAGGACGTCTGGTTCTCGTATCCCGGCCAGGAGGGCTACGCGGTCGCGGGTGTGAACCTCGAGCTTCTGCCCGGCGAAAAGCTCGCGCTCGTCGGAGAGAATGGCTCGGGCAAGACGACGCTCATCAAGCTCCTGACCGGTCTGTATGCGCCCGCCAAGGGACGGATCACCATCGACGGGACCGACGTCATGGACTGGGACCCGCTCGCCCTTCATCGGCGGATCGCCGTCATTTTTCAGGACTTCGTGCGCTACCAGTTCACGATCGGCGAGAACATCGGCGCGGGCGACGTCGACCGGTTCGAGGACGCAGAGGGCTGGGAAGTCGCGGCCGACCGGGGGATGGCGAAGGATTTCGTCGACGAGATGCCCCAGCGCTTCGACACCCGGCTCGGCCGGTGGTTCAAAGACGGCCGGGAGCTGTCGGGTGGGCAGTGGCAGAAGATCGCGCTGTCGCGAGCGTTCATGCGGTCGTCGGCCGACATCCTCGTGTTCGACGAGCCGACCTCGGCGATGGATGCCGAGGCAGAGGCGCAGATCTTCGACCGGATCCGTGCGATGACCGAAGAGCAGATCGCGATCCTCATCTCGCATCGATTCTCGACCGTCCGGATGGCGGACCGCATCGCCGTCCTCGAATCGGGGCGCGTCATCGAGCGCGGCACGCACGATGAGCTGATGGAGCACGGCGGCCGCTACGCACGCCTTTTCGAATTGCAGGCCGCCGGATACCGCTGACGCGGGCTGTGAACCGGCGCCTTTCGCGCTACACTGCGTGAAAGCGCAGCGTAGGAGTGGAGATGGAGTTGAGGACGATCGGTCTGGTCGCGGCGATCTGTATGGTCGCGGTGCCCGTCACCACCGCGGCACACGGGGGTGGGCTCGACGACGAAGGCTGCCACCACGACAAAGAATCGGGCGAGAAGCACTGCCACGGCGCGGCGAAGGCCGCCGCGAAGCCGGCAGATCGGAAGGAGGCGAAGCAGTCGGCATCCAAGAAGGTTCGCCTCGTCGCGGTGGTCGACGGCGACACGATCAAGGTCATGACCGACGACATTCTCCGCGCGCCGATCACCGTCCGACTGCTCGGGGTCGACTGCGACGAGCTTCGGGACGGGGAAAACCCGCAGCGAGCGACGATGGCGATGCACCGGTTGGGCGAGCTCCTGACGGGCAAGACCCTCTTGCTGAAATCGGACGAACCGTCCTTCTCGAAGGACCGCTACGGCCGCCTGCTCGCCTACGTCGAAGCGAACGGAGCGGACGCCGGACTGCAGCTCGTGAGGGAGGGGGTGTGCGACGACTACACGGCGACGTACCCGCACCCGCGCGGGGCGCTCTACGTGGCCGCCGGAAAGAAGACCGCCGACTGAGTCAGCACGAGCCGCCGCACGTCTTCTCGCGGGACGAGCATTCCTGCTCCTGACCGCCACACTCCTTGAAGAAGCAGGCGACCGTCTGCGGCCCACACCGCAGGTTGCAGGTGGCACCGGGTTCGCAGGTCACCTCGCATGCGCCACTCTCGCAGCTGATGTTGCAGGTCGACCCCGCGCGGCACGTGATCTCGGCGCCCGCGTTCAGCTCGAAGTTGCACGTGCCGCTCGCACACTCCGTCTTGCACTGGATGTTGCACCGGTGGTCGCAGCTCGACGTGCAGAGGCAGTCGTTCCGGCACTCCGTCGGAAGCATCGACCCACCCTGGTCGGGCGTGGTGGTCATGTCGGGCGGAGGGGGCGTCGACATGTCCACCGGGTCCGTCCCGACGTCGGGCGCCGAGGTGGCGTCCTCCCCTCCCCCGGTCGGCATGTCCATAGACCCAGACGCGCCCGCGTCGCCGGTGGAATCTGACGCACCGCTGTCGGCGACGCCGTTGTTCGTCCTCGACACGGAACCGTTGTTCTCTTCCGGGCTGCTACAGCCAGCGAAGAGCACGAAGATGACGAGCAGCGTGAGATTCTTCATCCTGCCATTGTACCCGAACGCAGCCCGCGCGCGAACGCGCCGCACTCTGCGCCAGATTTCGTGAAGAAAATCGTCGGGGTCCAGGGGAGAATCCCCTGGCGGGGCGTGGGGCGGAGCCCCACCGGAACGCGCCGCACTCTGCGCCAGATTACGTGAAGAAAATCGTCGGGGTCCAGGGGAGAATCCCCTGGCGGGGTGTGGGGCGGAGCCCCACCGGAACGCCCCCCACGCCCGCAACGAGCGCAGGTCGGTCACGGGCAGCTGCGAACTCGCGCCAGCGCGATCGACCCGTCCGATGCCCGCTGCGCCCAGCCGGCGTCGCCGTTGCCGAACCGGAAGAAGTCGCTCGAGCGGCCCAGGTCGGCACCTTCGACCGAGATGGGCCCCTCGACGACGGCGCCCGTCTCCGAGTTCACGAGGACGAATCGGTTCGTCCCGCCAGCGTTCCACGCGACCATGACGCCCTCGTCGAGCCCGACGGCGTTGAGGTCCGTGTCGTTCGTCGCGTCCGCCGTCAACCAGATCGGCTGTTGCGGCGAGGTTCCTTCGATCTTCACGAGCGCGACGTCGGCCGACTCACGGTCGTCGACGGCGGTGAACGCGGCCCAGAACCCTCCGGGAATCGGGATGCTCCCGCCGATCGTCGTCCCGTATCCACCCGCACAGTTCGAACCCGACGCATCGGGGTAGAGCTCGCCGCCGCGGTGGTTGAAGTGCACCCCTTTGCTCGGATAGCAGTCCGACGCGCAGACCGGGCCCAACCGGTCGCCGTTGTGTGAAATCCGCAGGTCCATCGAATGGCTGCAGCCCCATCCCCAGACGGGCTGAAAACTCGAACCATCCGGCGTGTAGACGCGGAGCTGGTCGCCGTAGTGAGCGATGCCGTCGTTCCAGAGCCGCTGGACCGGGTAGTAGGCGACCCAGCCGTCGGGGCTGGCGATGAGCCGTGCGTGGCGGATGAGCGGACCGAACCACTCGTTCTCCGTCACGCCGTGGTCGACGTCGCCGATCACGGTCTGGTCGGAGACCACCGCTCCCGCAGCGTCCCAGATCACGAGCGCAAGAATGTCGGGAGCGCGTGAAACGAGCGCCGCGTGACCGGTCGCCGAGGCTGCGAGACCGAAGATCTCCTGCCCGGCGACGACCTGTTCGTCGAAGGGCGCTCCGGCGGCGTCGACGTGGGTGACGTGGATCCCGGCCCCGTCGCTCCAGCCGACCAGCGCACCCGCCCCGGACGGATTGGCGGTCGCGTAGATCCGATTCGACGCCGTCGTCCCCGCAATCGCCGTGATCTCCACGTCCTCGCCGAAACCTGCTCCGCTGCACGCTCCGAGATCGACGGGAGGCTCGGAGACGTCCGGGGTGCCGGTCGCGTTCATGTCGTCGGTGGGAGCCCCGCCGTCGGGTCCGGGGGACCCTCCGACGTCGCGTACACCGGCATCACGAGTCGGATCGGGCGGGTCGCCACCGGTGTCGTTCTGCGGTTGCGCCCCGCCGTCAGGCGTGGAGTTTCCGGCATCGTCGCCTGGAGTGGACGTGCCGCCCGCCCCCTGGCAACCCATGCATGCGACGGACGCGAAGATTGCGACCACTACGAAAGTCGTCTCTGATCTCATGCAGCGATGGTAGCTCAAACTGTCGCCACAAAAAAAGAAACCCCCTTCGCTGGAGACGTCGAAGGGGGTTCGCCACGGTCTCGCCGTTCCCGTGTCAGGGAGCCGGCAGCAGGACCGCGTCGATGACGTGGACGACACCGGTCAAGGTGCGGATGTCGACGAGCGTCGCGACGACGTTCGCCGTGTTGCCCGCACCGTCGGTGATGGAGACCGAACCGTCGGCCGCCACGTTGATCGTGATGTCACCGTTGAGCGTCGTGACCGTCTGGCCGTCGGTCAGGTCGGTGCTGAGCGCCTGACCCGCCGCCGCGTGGTGCGAGAGGACGGCGTCGAGATCGGCCTGAGCGACCGTGCCGAGGTCGATGCCCGAGGCAGCGAACGCGGCGTTGGTGGGGGCGAACACCGTGATCGGCGCGTCACCCGTCAGCGTCGACGGCGCCAACGCTGCCTGGACTCCGGCCGAGGAAGCTCCCACGGCGGTGACGAGCGTCGACAGATCGGCAGTCGCTCCGGCGACCTCCAGAATCGTCGGCGGCACGATCACCTGGTCCATCACGTGGATGACGCCGTTCGAAGCCACTACGTCGGTCGTGGTGCTCAGGTCGGCTCCGCCAATCTCGACGGGGCTCGCCGACGTATCCACCGCGAGCGGGAGATTCGCGAGGCTCGTGAACGCAGACTCTGCAGCGACTTCGGACTCCGTGTACTCACCACCGACGACGTGGTGCAGGAGGATGTTGGCGATCACGTCACCGGAGACCGGCGAGAGGTCGACGCCAAGGGCGGTGAAGGCTGCATCGGTCGGGGCGAACACCGTGAGAGGGCCGTCTCCCGAAAGCGCCGCGTCGAGTCCGGTCGCCGTGGCGGCCGAGAGCAGCGTCGTGAAGTCGCCCACCGCGTCCGCGACTTCGACGATGTTCGGCGAGGCGGTCGGCATCAGCACGCCGTCGATCAGATGGACGACGCCGTTCGCGAGTCGAATGTCGGTGCCGACGACAGCGCTGGCGTTCCCCGCCGCGTCGACGAGCGACACGGAGCTACCTTCGATCGACACCGTGACGTCGCTCCCGTTCGCCATCGTGATCGTCTGACCGTCGGAGAGGTCGCCGGCGAGAGTCTGCCCCCCCGCGACGTGGTAAGTGAGCACACCATCGAGCGCTGCTTGATCGGCGAGCAGCGCGTTCAGGTCGGCCTCCGGGATGGCGGCGAACGCGGAGTTGACCGGTGCGAACACCGTGATCGGTCCTTCCGCCGCGAGCGCCGTCTTCACATCGTCCGACGATGCGTCCACAGCCGTGACCAGCGTCGAAAGGTCCGCGGTGGCAGCGGCCGCCTCCAGGATCGTGGGCGGCAGGAGTACCTCGTCGATTACGTGGATGATCCCGTTCGAGGCTTCGACGTCGAGCGTCTCCGAGAGCGGAAGGTCCGCGACGGTGAGCTGCGTGTTCGCCGCCGTGTCGAGCGTCGCCTCGGCAGTCACCGCGGCGCTGTCGAGCGACCCGGGGACCACATGATGAAGCAGCACGTTCGCGAGGAGATCCGGGTCGGAGGGCGCTGCGTCCCCGAGCGCGGCGAACGCCTCGTCCGTCGGCGCGAAGACCGTGAACGGCCCACCGTCGGCCAGCGTCGCGTCCAGACCGGCCGTGACCGCGGCCGACACCAGCGAGTCGAAGCCCGTTTCGGTCGCCACGTCGACGAGGTTCGCCTCCCCCTCGCCGTTGTTCGGGGCGACCGTCGTTCCGTTGTTGGTCCCGGCTGTCCCGTTGTTCGTCGCGACGGTGCCGTTGTTCGTCCCGCCGTTGTTCGTGTCACCGTTGTTGTCGTTGTTTCCTCCGCACGCGACGGCAAGCGCGAGGGGAAGTGCGAGAAGGCTTCGATTCAAGAGTTTCATGTCGTTCTCCCTTCGATGGATGTCAGTTGGATCTGGACGACGGGCCAATCATGTCCACCCCGCCGATGGTTTCCAACAATTAAATCGCCCAAACCGTTCACACTACGACCGACCGATTACAAGAATCCACTGCCAATACACCATGAAAACCCGATAAAACCAGAATATTAGGGCTGAAGAGCGCATTTGCCCCAGGCGCCACAAACGTCTAAAACGCTCACTCAACGCACTGTTTCAGATACGAGAAGATCCCCCCGCAGTCGACGCGCCGAAAACCCGCGAGCGCAGAGACGCCCGTTCCCGTTCACGCGAGACCTTGGAGGGATTGAATAGGATAGGGAAAAGATGAGCAGGATTCCGCGCGTCAGGAGGAACGCAGGGCGCTTGCCCACTCCTGAAACTGTGCCCAGCCCGCGAATCGGCGCCCTCCTTCCGACGGCCAGGGGGCTCGTCCGCCCAGCACCAGCGGCACACCGCTCTCTTCGGCCGCAGGCGCTACAGCCTCCACGACCGCGCGCAGCGTCTCGGCGTCCGAGTTCGCCGAAGCGGAAAGAGCGAGCAGCGACATCGGCTCGTTACGAACGATTCGGACGAGCTCATCGGTCGGAGTGTTCGCCCCGACCCATTCGGTGGGAAAACCGATGTCACGCAGCACGACCTCCACCAGCGACAGACCCAGAGTGTGCGGGTCGCCGGGAGGGGTCGCCAGAAACGCTGGCGGGCTGGGGTCGAACTGAAACCTGTCGCACAGACGCGCCAGTACCCGGGACAACTTCGCCGTCGCCCGATGCTCGTCGGCCACCGACAGCTCGCCGGCAACCCAGCGCTCACCGATCTGCTCGAGCGTCGAACCCAGCCGCGTGACGATTTCGATCCACGTCGCCCCCTCCGCGCGCGCCCCGAGCAGGACGACCTCGAGCTCCAGCGCGGTCGACTCCAACACGATGTCGACCCAAGGCTCCGCCTCCACACCCGTCATCCGCAGAACGTCGGCCCGCCGGTAACGACGGTGCCCTCCGGCGGTGCGACGGTGGCCAATCAAGCCATCGTTGGCCCATCGTTTGATCGTCGAACCGCTCACTCCGGCCAGCTCGGCAGCTTCTTCGGTTTTCAACCATTCTACCATGCTTCTACTCTATGCCCCCCGACCGCCCGAACAAACACGAGTTTTCGGAAACGGTGTTATCCCATGTCGACTCCGACCAAAACGGTCTCAGCTCGCGACGAATCGCATCCCGACCGCCCGCGAACTGTCATCTACGCGATCCGCGGCTATAATCCCCGCTCCTCGTTCCGCCGAATTTGTATCGATGGCCCCGAACCCCGTTTCCGACAACGAATCCAGCCAGGAGCTGATCAACCCTCGAACCGGTAATCCGCTCCTGGCGACCGACCAACTCCCCGCCGTGCAACGACAGCGCACCGCCGCGTTCCGCGAGGCGCTCAACGCCCCGAACGGCAAGCGCGGGCTCGGAACGTTCGTCGGCGTCTTCCGCCCGACGGTCATGACGATCCTCGGCGTGATGATGTACCTGCGCCTCGGATGGGTGGTGGGAGAGGTCGGACTCCTCGGCGCCTTCGGCGTCCTGCTCGTCATCTACTCGATCACGTCCTGCACGGCGCTCTCGCTCAGCTCCATCTCGACCAACGTCCGAGTCGCCGGAGGCGGCGTCTTCTCCATCATCAGCCAGTCGCTCGGCCTCGAATCGGGCGGCGCGATCGGTATCCCACTCTATCTCGCGCAGGCCCTCTCCGCCGGCCTCTACATGTACGGCTTCACCGAGGCGTGGGTGCACATCTTCCCCCACCACCCCCAGTGGGCCGTCCTCGCGAGCATCTTCGTCGTCGTCTGGGTCGCCACCGCCGTCAGCTCGAAGTTCGTCTTCCGGCTGCAGGGCCTCGTGATGTGGATCGTCCTCGCCTCGCTCATCACGGTGACCCTCGGCCTGCCATCCTTCGAGACCGCGCGCATCGAGTCGTTCAACACCCCCGCATGGTGGGGCGAAGGGAACTTCTGGGCCGTCTTCGCGGTCTTCTTCCCCGCCGGCACCGGCATCATGGTCGGCTCCACCCTCGCCGACACCCTCGACAAACCGAGCCGCAGCATCCCCCGCGGGACGATGGCCGCCGTCGTGATGTCTTTCCTCGTCTACGGCTCCTTCGCCATCTGGTACGCGCTCGTCGCGACCCCCGAGGAACTTCGCACCGACTATCTCATCGTCGCGAAACGCGCCGCCTGGGAGCCCCTCGTGTTCGCCGGCATCATGGCCTCCACCTTCACCGCCGCCCTCTCCTCGCTCGTCGCCGCCCCCCGCGTCCTGCGAGCCCTCGGAGAGCACCGGATTCTCCCTTACTCCGACTTCTTCGTGAAGAGCACGAAGAGCGGGGACCCGGTCAACGCCTCGATCTTCACCGGCATCCTCGTCGGCTCGGCCCTGATGCTCGGGTCGCTGGACCGCGTCGCCGTCCTGATCACGATGTTCTTCTTGCTCACTTACCTCTTCGTGAACGTCGTGGTCCTCATCGAGCAGTCCCTCGCGATGGTCTCGTTCCGCCCCCGCTTCAAGATCTCCATCCTCATCCCGATCTTCGGCACCTTCGGCTGCGCGATGGCGTTCTTCATCATCTCGCCGACATTCGCTCTGATCGCGATCCTGGTCGTGCTCGGCATCTACATCTGGCTCACGAACCGCGACCTCAACACCCCATGGGAGACCGTCCGAAGTAGTATCTTCGTGTCCGTGGTCGACTGGGCGGCCCGCAAGATCGCTGCCCAGTCCGACGAGGCCAACGAACGGGCCTGGAAGCCCGACCTCCTCGTCCCCGTCTCCAACCGCGCCCAGCTCGACGGATCGTTCCGGTTCTTGCGGGCGATCGTCTACCCCAAGGGTTCGATCCAGGTGGTCGGCGTGGGCGAACGCGAGTCGCTGCCGACCTCCGACCTCCGCAAGCTCGGCGAGACCGTCCGCGCGTTTCGTGAGCACGACCTCTACGCGACCTCTTTCGTGCTCGATTCCCCCGATCTGGTACAGGGCGTCCGACATTGTTGCGCCGTCATGAGCGGCAGCCACTTCCGCCCCAACGTCCTCTACACCCTCGTCCATCAACAGGACGACGACACGCTGCAGCGGCTCCTCGACGTCTGCCACGAGAACGATCTCGGGGCAGCCTTCCTCCAGCTTCACCCCGAGGCTGGCTTCGGCCGCGAGCACGAGATCAACGTCTGGGTCCGCGACCAGAGCCCCGACTGGCACCTCGGCCTGCGCCTCGCCAACCTCGACCTCGCGATCCTGAGCGCCTACCAGATCTCGCGAAACTGGGGCGGCAAGCTCCGCCTCATCACCGCGGTCGCCAACCCGGAGGACGCCGAGATGGCGCGAGCCTATCTCGACCAACTCATCGAGGACGCACGCCTCCCTCCCTCCACGCAAACCTGGGTCTTCGAGGGGAAGTTCATGGACGCGGTCGACGCCTGTCCCCGGGCCGACCTCCACGTCATGGGGCTCGCCCCCACCATCGACCGCGCGTTCCTCGAGTCGATGAGCAGACGGACGAACAGCTCAGTCCTCTTCATCCGCGACTCGGGCCGAGAGAGCGCCCTCGCCTGAGGCCGACCGATGAGCGACCGCGACCTTCCCGTCTCTTGCAGAAACCACGGCTCCACGCCATCCACCTACGTCTGCCGGCACCTCGCTCGCGATTCCGGCCGGGGTTACTTTCCGGCCTTCGAGCCCGACGAAGAGGACCCGTGGCCCGATGCCTGGTGCGGCGACTGCGAGAAGATGTTTCTGGAACGCGGCGAATGGACGGAGTCCGCGATGGAGATGGCCGCGGTCGCGGTGCTCTGCACCCACTGCTACGAGGCGGCGCGGGAGAGGAATCAGCTTGCCTGACCACGATTTACGCCCCTAAGGGACACCCGCCGTTCGCAAGCCGCCCAACGGAAGAACGAACATCACACCTGCCTGACTTCACCCCAGGACGTCGACATGTTTGCAGCTCGAGTGTTTCTGATTCTCAGCGCAATTCTCCTATGGTGCATCACCGTGGTCGTCACGCTGGAGTACGGCCTCAACTGGCCCGCGGTGCTGCTCACAGACCTTCAAGCGATGAACTGGCGCACGCAGTTCGACGTCGATTTCCTGGTGTATCTAGTTCTGGTCGCGGTCTGGGTGGCATGGAAGGAGCGCTGGGGCGCCCGAGGATTGGCGCTCGGCTTCGCCTGCTTCAACGGCGGGGTCTTCGTGTTCCCCTACCTGCTCTTCTGCGTCGTCCGAAGCGACGGCGATCCCAGGAAGCTGCTTTTGGGCGCCCGGTTTGACGACGCCCGCTGAAGATCTCTCACCCACCACCCTCACTTCGTTCGGGCCCCTTTCAAGGCCCCCCGACCATCGCCCGGGCAGAGCTCTCCCGGCTCCGCGAAACGTCGAAGTTTCGCAGCGGGTGAAGCTCTGGCCGCCTCCCGGGCCGGCGAGAGCGCCAGTATCGCCGGACCGGAAGGAACCTATGGTCTCTTCGTTATCGGCAGGACGAGATCTCCGTTGCGAAGTTTTTCGACGGATGGCTGCAATCCCAGCTCTCATGCGGCATCCAAGCGCCCCAGCGCTGTTTCCTTTGGGAGCGCCTGCCGCCCAAAGTGGGAAGTCGACGCCTTTCTGGACGGCCCGGGACAACCAATTTTTCTTCCGCAAGAACGGCAGTTCGGCGGTACTCATCGGTCTAATGGATACCCACGACATCGACCTCGTCGGCGAAACCTTCGCCGGGACGTACCGCGTCGAAGCGAAGCTCGGCGAAGGCGGCGTGGGCGCCGTATTTCGAGCCACCCGGCTGACCGACGGAAGACCGTTCGCGCTGAAGGTGCTCCACCGGGGTGGGGAACAACTGGAGGCCCGATTCGAGCGCGAAGCACGACTGATCGATGAACTGCGCCACCCCGGCATCGTGCGGTTGGTCGATTTCGGTCGCGACGAGCGTCTGGCGATCTCTTACCTCGTCATGGACCTCGTCCAGGGTCCACCACTTTCTCGCTTCGTCGAGAGCGGCATCATGCAGTGCGAGGTCGCCCTCCACCTCACCGCACGCATCGCGGACGCCCTCGCCGACGCCCACCAGCACGGCGTCATCCATCGCGACCTGAAGCCCGCCAACATCATCATCGTCGGTCCCGCGCACGACCTCGCGCCGGTCGTCGTCGACTTCGGCATCGCTCGCTCCACCGACGCCGCATACCAGGGCCTTACCAACGAAGGAGCGATCTTCGGCACCGTCCTCTACATGGCACCCGAACAGGTTCGCAGTTCACGGGTTGGACCTCCCGCCGACGTCTACGCGCTTGGCGCGACGCTCTTCGAGATGCTCACCGGGCGTCTGCCGATCGAGCCGGATCGCCACCCGATGCAGACGCTGATGGCCAAGCAGACGCAGGTCCCGCCGCGGGTGAACCAGTGCGTGACCGCCGACCTCGCGGTCCCACGCGAAGCTGACGATCTCGTCGCCGAAATGCTCGCGATACCTCCCGAGGCTCGGCCTACGATGGCCGAAGTCGCGGAGCGATGCCGGGCGCTGTGCGGTTTCGGCGATGCCACCCTGAAGCGGCTCGACGCCGGGCAGAACGTGAGCATCGTCCTCGATCGGGCGGACCTGCCGGTTCCCCTCCCGGTACCCCGCGCAGCGACGACGAGACGAGAACCCGCCCGACCCGTGGGTCCCGACGCGAGCGCACACACGCCTTCCGTGACGGAGAACCGCAACCGGGCCGCGCTGGGGCTCGTCAGCGTCGCTGCCGTGGCGCTCGGAATCGGCGGCGTTGCCCTGCTCGCGAGCCCTGACCGCGAACCACTCGAGCCTCCGTCGCAGGTGGTGCGTCCCGACCCGCCGTCGCAGTCTGCGGAGACCGGGGCGTCCGCCATGCAGGCGCCCCGCATCGAGCAGCCTGCTGTCGACCTTGGCCCGCCGGCGCGGGACGCCGCGACCGTCGAGCCCGACACCGCTCCGCCCCCCGACCGATACGACACCATCCCGATCGCACCGAGCGCCGGCTGCGGAGTCCGCCACGACCCGAAACATCCGCTCCTGAAGCCAGAACACCCCCTGAATTTCGAGCGGCTTCATTTGCCAGAGAACTACGATCCGACCGTTCCGCGCCCCCTCGTCGTCGTCGTGCCGCGGCCGGACGCCGCCACGCGGGACGTGATCGAGGTCGTCGGTTTCGACGAGCTCGCTCGACAGCTCCGCTCCCCGGTACTCGTTGTGGGGCACTCCGACCGAGGCGCGGACGACGGCATCGGCGAGCAGCTGATCCGGGTTCGAGAAGATTTCTGCGTCGACACCGGCGGCATCTTCGTCGTCGCCATCGAGCGCGGTTACAAGCTCTTCGCGGATGAAATGCAGCATGCCGAGATTCGTGGGCTCGTCGTCTCCGACTTCCGGTACTCCTTGGCCTCGAAGGCTCGACTACCGAAGGCTCGGTATCCCGTTCTCCGTCTCTCGGCAGACGACAACCCACGCGATCCGTTCACAGGAAGAAATCCTTGCGACGACGGTCGGGTGAACCCCTTCAAGCTCTCACCCTCGGCGGAGGAAGACTGGAGAGTTTGGAGACGACACCTCGGTTGTCTCTCCACGCCCCTCGTTGGCGAGTTTTTCGTTCACCCAGACGGGGCATGTACCGAATGGGAATGCGATGACGGCCCCCTCGTCACCTGCCGGGTCGCGGGAGGACGTCGCTGGACGAAGGACGAGATCCTCACCTGGAAGGCGGATTGCGAGTCCGAAAACGTTACGACCTTCCCTCGCGTCGAAGTCATCACCAAGTTTTTCAGCCGTCTCGTTCCCCCACCCGCGTCCGAAGAAGCGAACCCAAAAAATGAATGACGCGCCCCGAACTCCGTATCTGTGGCACCCCAATTCGATGCCCAGATGGATGGAGACCCCGTGCGCCTCGCGCTCATTCGACTGACGTTTACCGCCCTTGCCCTCTTTCTCTCCGCTCCGGCGTCCGCATTCTGCGGGTTCTACGTCGGAGGGTCCGACGCCGAGCTGACGAACGACGCGACGCAGGTCGCGCTCCTCCGCTACGGCACGAAGACCGTCGTCTCGATGCAGAACAACTACGACGGGCCTCCCGAGGACTTCGCCCTCGTCGTGCCTGTCCCTCAGGTCCTGCAGCGCGAGGACGTCCGCACCCTCCCCGAAGACCTCTTCGAACAGCTCGACAGGCTGACCGCCCCGCGCCTCGTCCAATACTGGGAGAAGGACCCCTGCGCGCCGCCGCCGCCCGCCCAAAAGCCTCCCGCAAAGGCGCTGATCGACCCGCCCATGGGAGTCAGCCTGAAGATGTCGATGAACGGCGGACCCCCCAAGGTGAAGGTCGAAGCCGAGTTTGCGGTCGACGAGTACGACGTCGTCGTGCTGAGCGCGACCGAGTCGACCTCGCTCGAAGACTGGCTAAAGCAGAACGGGTATCGGATCCCTGACGGCGCGGCTCCGTACTTTCAGCCCTACATCGACTCCGGGATGTACTTCTTCGTCGCGAAGGTCGACGCCGCGAAACTCGAGACCCAACCCGGCGGCCGCGCCGTCCTCTCCCCCCTCCGCTTTCAGTACGAAAACCGCGACCTCTTCCTCCCCGTCCGCCTCGGAATGATCAACGCGAGCGGCCCGCAGGACCTCGTCGTCTACGTCCTCGGTAGCGGCACCCGCTACGAGGTCGCGAACCGCGAGAACGTCTTCGCCCCCACCAACATCGAGGTGACCGCCGAGGCCCGGGTCGACTTCCCCGGCTTCTACGACGGCGTCTTCAGCGCGATCATGGAAGAACACCCGGGCGCGATGGTGACGGAGTACGCGTGGGGCGCCGCCGCCTGCGACCCGTGCCCGGCGCCGGTCCTCGACGATTCCGACGTCCAGACCCTCGGCGCCGATACCATCCGGGGCGCCCCGGCCGCGGCGTCGGGCTGGACCATCACCCGACTCCACACCCGCTACATGCCCGACGACGTCGGAGAAGACCTGGTCTTCGCCGAGGCGACGCCCGTTGTCGGCGGCCGCGAGATCCCCTCCGGCGACGGGGTCGAAAAGGGCGCGGCCCCCTCCAAAGACAACGCCTTCCAGGTGCGATTTCGTATCCGAACGCCCTGGAGCGGGCCCGCCGAGTGCGACAACCCCCGTTGGGGCGTCTGGGGCGGGCCGCCCGACGATTCCGACACATCCGCGTCGGTCGAGGGCGCCATCAGCCTGAACACGCGGGGCACCGCACCGCACGATTCATCCGTGGACGTCGCGTCGATCCTCAAGGAACCCCTCGGCAACATCGAAGTCCGTCCCGCGCGCGAGGTATCGCTCCCCCGGGCCACCCCGAAGACCCCCACGATGACCGCGACCTGCGCCACCGCGAACGGCGCCGGACACGGCATCTTCATCGGTCTCGTCGGCCTGCTGGCTCTAGTCGCCCGCCGCCGAGCTCGCACCGACCGAAGCCGGTGAGACGTGCCGAAGGCGAGCGGTTCGCTAACTTCGGCCCGAAGATCCCACACGACGAACGCGGTTTCAGGGCCTCGTGAAACCGAGCAACCACGCGTAGATGTCGTGTCCAGCGCTCAGGCTGTAGGTCTGGGACCACGAGTTGTGACCGACCCCCGGATAGATGGTCTTCTTCGCTTCGCGGCGATTCGGACACTGCGCGACCAGGTTGTCGATCGGAACGTTCGTCCCGTCCACGGACACCACGTTGTCCATGTCACCGTGCAGGCCCCAGATCGCGAACGCCCCCAGATCGCACTCCGCGCGAGTCCACGCCCCACGACCGTCCCCCGCGATCAGCACGGCCGCGGCGACCGGCCCGTCCGTGTAGTTCGCCAGGTAGTTCCAGCTCCCGATCGCACCGCAGCTCAGCCCCGTCAGATAGATCCGTGTCGTGTCGACCTCCGCCCCGTAATGCCCGACCGCCCACCCGATGAACGCGTCGATCGAGGCCGGCGAAGGACATCCGGTCCCCGGATTCTGCGGAGAGAGGACGATGAACGGCCGCTCCGACGGCCACTGGTCCGCATTCTGGTACCGGGGCGGGCCGTTCGACAGCACCTTCGACAGGTCCGAGTCCCCGTTTCCGTTCTCACCGATGCCGTGCCAGAAGACCAACAACGGCCGCTTCGTCCCGTCCCCGTACCCGGGTGGAAGATACTCGTAGTACCCGTTCGGGTTCCCGATCGACTGAATCGTGACCGCCGTCAGTCTGTCCGACGAAGGTCCGTCCGGGAGGCCGGAATTCGATGCGTCGGGCGACGCGTCCGCAGAACCGCCCCCCATGTCCACTGCCCCAGCATCGACGTTCGCTCCCGTATCCCCGGCACCACCGTCGGTCCCTCCGACATCGCTGGAACCGACGTCCACGGACGCATCCGAACCCGTCTCGCGCCCCGTGTCCACGGCACCCGCGAGGTCTTCATCAGCCGCGGCGTCGGGCTGCGACGAAGCATCCGCACCTCCGTCCGAACCGGGCGGACTCACTCCGTCCTCGGGCGGACAGCCGAGCATCGATGTAGCGACGAGCAATAGAATCGACAGACGTCTCAAGAGATCTCCAATATGATGGGACGCTCCACTGTAGCCGACCGACCGGCGCCGACAAACTTGCCGAACCTCACCGCGCACGCGCCATGAACTGGCCAATGTACGCCCAGCTCCAACCACTCGACGCGTGGAGATCCACCTGATACTCCCCCGCGTCGGGGAAGAAACAGAAAACCTCCGTCTTCGCGCCCCCCGCGACCTCGCACCGCTCGACCACCCTCCCCGATTTGTCCCTCACGAGACCCACGACCTTCACGTCGTCGGGATTGCGCAGCTCGATCTTCCCCTTCCGCTTCTCCACCTCCAGCCAGATGCCGCGCGGCGAAACGAGCCCCAGCCGGTTCGCCTTGAACTTCGGGTGCAACAGCGGTTGCGCCATGAACTTCGAATGGGAAAGGGCGGTCCCGCGTAGCTGCCAGCGGCTCGAGTCGGGGCGGTGCGTCCAGCCGAACACCTCGGGCGGCGCGAAGAGATAGTCCGTTCGGTACGGCCGCTTGTCTTCGCTGTTCTCGCGGCTCAGCGACTCGTCGTTCCAGGTCGGATCGAGCAGAAACCACTCACCGCCAATCTTCGCCACGTTCCACGCATGCCGCCCCGTCGTCTGACCGTCCCTCCCCATCTTCCGGATGTCGCCGACCACGTACCGAATGTCGTCGCCGCTGATGCCCGCCATCGCCGCGAGCAGCCGTGCGTACCCTTCACAGACGGCACGTCCGGTCGCGACGACGTCGTCCGGCTCCTGCGAAGGGCGCTTCCCCGTCAGCGCCGGCCAGTCGTAGGTCAGTTTCAGAGTGACCCAGTCGTGCATCGCTTTGACGCGCTCTTTCTCGTCGCGCACGTTGCGCTTGAACCACTTCGCGGCCTCTCGATAGTCCGACTGGTATTCGGTCGGCACCGCGGTCGCAGCAGGATGCAGCGAGTCCTCCATCGGCCACTTCGTCGTCCCCGCACTCGGCGCGACGTCGGTGGATGCCCCGATCGGTTCGGTCGACTCGGCACTCCCCCGCTCGATCACCAGACCGCCGCTCGGAGTGTCGCTCGACAACCCGAGATCGATCACCTGTCCTCGAGCATCCCTCGGCGACCCGAGCGGGGTCAGCACAATCGCAATCGAGATTATCAGTCTTTGCATGCCCGAAAGTGTAGCGGCGACCCGGCCGTTGTGCCACGCGATGTCCCTGGGTTCCGGGGCGCGCCACCGGGCGAAGCGGTCGTTCTCACCAAACACGATTCTCCTCAGATCTCTCCCGACACCCCGAAGCCCTCGGGGTTCCCGGTGAACTCCGCCATCTTGGCCTGCGCCGCTTCCGCGTCGCCCCCGATCAAGAATCCGTTGTGCCCCAGAAGACGAACCCACGGCTCATCGACCTTCGACCCGCTGAGCACGACGACGTAGGCGCCCTCTCCTCCGGACTCGAGGGTCATGGCCCCTTCGTCGGCGAGGAGGGCGAAATGATCGGCGCGAACCTCGGTCCCGCAGACCGACGCGCTCCCCTCGCGGACGTAGACCAGGATCTCCGAGTGCGTTGACGGGATGTCGACCGCTGCCGTCGACGACGGTGACATCCGCCCCAGGTGGATCGCGCTGTCGAGCCCGAGCTCCCGGAGTTCACCCGGTCCAAGTGCACAGTGCACACCGTCTGCCTCCAGCGACACGCGCCCGAGCTTGCGGAACCATGGGCGCGACTCGCGAGCAGCCGCCGGAAGCCGCAGGATGATCTGCATCATCGAATGCGATCCCGCGGAAGTCGTGTGCTCGTCGTGCACCACCCCCCACCCCGCATGGCTCAGCAAGACGTCCCCGCTGTCGAGCGGGATCGGCTCGCTCTTCGGTACGTTCGACCGCGAGGTCCAGCGGCCCCCTTCCGGGATGATCGAAACCGCCACCAATCCGGCGTGCGGATGCATGCCAAACGGCGGCATCTCCGGCCCCTCGAGGCCCCGGGCCTCGTCGAACATCACGAAGGGCCCGAGTTCCGGAACCTCCCAGGGGGTGCCAGCCCCGTGGATGTCGGTCGACCCGATTACGCGTCGCAGCAACCCTCCCATCATCGGCAGGGTCGCGAGCACGCGGACTACGGTACGGTTCTTCGTCTGTGTCATGGTCCCTCCACTCCTTCAGAGCCTGCACGAACAGCTCCGCCCTCACAAGACTTCCGGCGCGGCCAGCGACCGTTTCGCCCGGGGCGACGATGCGCTAATGGTGCCGCAACTCTACGCGACGACCTCCCCCGCAACCGTCACGGCGCGAATGAACCCCTGGTCAGAAGCACTCGAACGATACGCAGACACCGTCGTCCGGCGGACCGGCAAACTCCTCGCCACGCTCGCCACCTCGAACGGCGCCCGGCGGCGCGTCGACTGGCTCCTCGACACCCTCTTTGTCGCGGTCGTCGACGAGCTCGAAGCGCAGAACGTCCCCCGGCGCGTCGTCGCCGACATGTTCGGAACGAGTCATCGAACGCTGCAGCGCCGCTACGCGGCGGCCGTGCAATCGAGCGGGCAGCGCGGGCGATCGACCTGGGTGACGGTCATCGACCGACTGCGCGAAGGCTCGGCCACGCGTGAAGAGGTTGCCGCACAGATCACGCACGTTCCCCCCGTCGTCCTCGCGTCCGTTCTCCACGACATGCTCGAGAGCGGTTGGATCGAGTCCCACGACGGTACCCTCCGGCTCGCCGTCGAGACGGGCCGGGCGATGAGCGACGACGAGCTCCGCACCTACGTCGACGTTCGTCGACGCGCCGAACCGACCGCCACCATCGAAGAAGTCGCCGCCGACCTCGCCGTCGACGCCCAGCGTCTCGCGGCTGTCTGGGACCTCTCGGACGAGCTGGTCGTCTCGGCGGAAGGCGAGAACCGATGGATGGCGATGGAGCGGTGTGCCGGGATGGTCCTCGAGCTGCTGAATGGCAGCGCCAACGACGTAGAATCGGGCCGCTACGGCGCCACGATCTGGAGTGTGCGGCTCGACGACAAGCCTCTCGAGTTTCGAAAGAAACTGCGCGGCACCCTCCGCCGTCTCAACCAGGAAGTCATCGCCCTGGTCGAGCCCCACGCCATCCGCGACAACGAAGGCGAGGGGCGCTGGTGGACCTTCGCGGGCTTCCAGACCGTGGACCTGCCCGACGACGAAGAGTGACGCTACGGCCGGTAGTACAGCGTGCTGAAGTCACTCCAGTCGGAGCAGCCCGACGAGCTGCACGCTCGCACCGCAAACCCGTACCACTTCTCGGCCGTGTTGAGCGTCGTCGACACGCGGGTCGACGTCACGTCCTGCGGCCGCACGTATTCGCGCCACGCCGAACCGTCGTGCCAGATCATCTTGAAGCCGTAGTGGCTCGCCCCTGAGACACCGCTCCAACTGAGGGACGGGGTCGCGTCGGAGACCACCGACGACCGCGCCGGCTGCAGGTTCGACGGCACGCTCAACGACCCGCTGGCCCCGCTCGACGTACTCCCGCTCGACGAACTTCCCGACGACGCGCCATAGCTGAAAGACGCGTACTGCGACGACGAGCAACCATCGCTGCTGCACGCCTCGACTTTCCACCGGTACCGCCCGCCTTCGGACCGCACCGTCACGCGGGCAGCGGTGCCCGATGCCTCGGCCGTTCCGAACGACGCCCACGACGAACCCGACTGCCGCTGCACCGTGACCCGGTAGCTCGACGCCCCGGACACGCGATTCCACGTCAGCCTCACCTCCTCGCTCCCTACGTTCGTACCGTTCGGTGACAGGCCCCCGGGCGCCGACGGTGTCGAACTCGATCCCCCGCTCGACGACGGGCCACCGCTCGATCCCGAGCTCCCGCCCGAGTAGCGCGACATCTTCCGCGCGACCTCGCGCTCGCACACCGGGCAGAAGTCGCGCCCCAGCGTCCGCATCAGGCAGTCGTGCGTCGGTCGGTAGCGCCCTCGCGCGCAGTAGCCCGCCCCTTCGAACGCCCCGATCGTGCCACGCGACGCGTTCGACGGCGTCGGCAGCCTGCTCGTGTTGACCATGTCACCCCAAGGCAGGCTCCGCGCCGAGCTCGACACGTTGGGTCCCGTCGAGCAGATCCCGCCCGCTCGCGGCGTATCGTACTCGTCCATCAACCCGAACAGCGCGTGCCCCAGCTCGTGCGCCACCGTCTCCACCACGTGTCCCGGCCGCGAAGTCACGATGATCCCGTCGCGAGCGCACGCACCCGTCTGCGTTCGATTCACCAGCACCACGACGACCTCCGCCCCGATCTGGTCCCCGATGCTCTGCGCCGCCGCCTGCCCCCGCGAATTCGCGAAGAAGACGCACCGCGAAACCCCCGAGATCCCCGACGCCGTCTCGAACGCCGTGTCACGCGGCCGACCGCTAGAACCCGTCCCCGACGACCGCGACTTCACGTCCTGCCGCCACACGTTGTAGCGATTCCAGTACTGCCGATAACCGTCGCGCCCCGCGAGCCCGCGCGTGATGCTCTCCACGTGCCGACGGAACTGCCCCATCTCCGACTCCCGGTAACCTTCGGGGAGAAACAGGATGTCGACCTTGCTCGACGCGGACCCGTGGTCGACGATCTTCGCCGCTCCCCCCATCACGTCCCCCTGACGCAGCAGCTCCGAACGTCGCGTGACGGGCGCCGACGGATCGAGCTCGACCTCGCCGAGCGGCGAGCCGTCCGACGCCCACAGCCCGAGCGTGCCCTTCACGGCCGGTACCCTCACTTCGAAGAGCCCCGTAGGCGCGAGCACCAGCTCCGGCGCCGGATTGCCGTCCTCGTCGAACTCGCTCCGCAGCACCCTCGCGTCCGCGATCTCTCCGGCCAGCGAAGCGCTTCCATCCGCCGGTTCGAAGACCCACGCGACCCCCTCGCCTTCCACTTCGACCGGCTCCTCTTCGGTCGCCTCCCGCAACCCCACCACCTGCAGCCCCTCGGCGTCCATCGCGACGGTGACGCTCAACACTCCGTCGTAGTGGTAGGTCTCGACCGCCCCCTGACAGGCGCCGGCGAGCAAAAACGACAGCGCGAACACGACTCGAAAGATACGACGCACGAAACCTCCACGACTACAGGTTCAGTGCGGCAATGTAGGGAATCGAACGACACACCACGTACGTCAAAAATGACGCACGCGGCCCAGACGGGGACCGGTGCTCACGCCGCAGCAGTCAGGGACGAACCGTCCAATGGAACGTCGAGATCTCGCGCTTCTCGCTACGCACCTCGGACGTCTCCCCGTCGATCGTGGCGACCATCGACGTGATCAGCTCGGACTCGACCCGATGGGGGACGAGCGTCTCTTCTTCTGTCACGATCGACACGCGACGAGCACCCCGCAGGTCGTCGACGACCGGCAGGCCTCCCACGGCGGCGAACAGGTCGCCGATCTCCTCCTGCAGCTCGTCGGGCCCGAGCTTCTGAAGGAGCTCGAGCTCCACGCACCCACGCTCGGCCCCGCTCCCCGCCCCATCGCAAGGAACGCGGCCGATCGCCCGAACGAAGACCTCTTCGTTCGCGTACGACTCCCCGAGCTCCAGGGTCGCTCCCGCCCAGACCCCCACCCAGGCATGCCAGCGCTTCCTCGCCTTCTCGCGCGTCATCCCCACGAAATCGACGCCCGCGAGACGCCGACGGACCGCCTCCGGATCCGCGCTCTCCTTCGCGAGCGCCTCGGTGATCGCGTCGTGCCTCTCCTGCACCCGTTCGGGATCTGCCAGGCCGACGAAACGACCGTCGTCCCCGGCGACGAACGGGGCCATCCAGTCGCGCGCCTCCCGGCCGCCGCCCGCCTGCACATCGCCCTCCGGATCGTCCACGTCCACCCGAAGCCCCCTCTCGGCCGGCGCCGTGCGAAGCTGCAACCTCCCCTCCGATTTCGAGACGTCCCGTCGCTCCTCCCCCACCATCGTGACTTCGGTGACGACGACGTCCATCACCGCACTCATCTGCTCGGTCCAGCCGAACTCGAGCGCCACGGTGCCGATGCGCCCCTCCGATGTCTGCGGCTCCCCCACCGCAGGCGCCTGCGCGTCCGGCTTCGGAGCCTCCGCCGACCGACAGCCGAAGACGAGGAGAAATGCCAGGATTGTCCTTGTGCGTTCCATCTTTGGCTCCTCGGAACTACCGCGCTCCCCGCGTCGGTCCCAACGTCGGGGACGACGTCGAGAGCGCTCGCAATCCGACACCACTCTGTCCTACAATGCAACGACTCCAACCAGGATCGACATGCAAACCCGCACCTCGTCACGGCCGACATGCGCCGCGGGGCGCGGACGTCCGATGTGAACCTGCAACCGTGAGCTGCTCATGAAACGCCTGCTCCCTGCCCTCCTCTCCCTCGCCCTGTTCGGCGGCTGTGTCTACGAGTCGTCCCACGACGTCACCTGCGACGAGGAGGGAACCGCCGAGGACGGACGCATCTGCCGCGACGGCGTGTGGGTCTCGAGCGGGGGGGCGGACGGCGGCGACGACGCGGGAACCGGCACGGGAGACGCCGCGATCGACATGGCGGCCCCCGCTGACCTCGGCCGCGATCTCGGCGGGCCCGACCCCGACACGGGCACAACCGACGGGGGCGCACCCGATGCCGACATGGCGGCGCCCGACGCGGGCGACGCGGGCGACGCAGGCGACGCCTGCGTCCCCGAGCTCGAAGCCGACTTCTGCACCCGCCTCGGTGCCGGCTGCGGTCTCCTCGAAGACGTCGACAACTGTGGGGTACAGCGGTCGGTGGATTGCGGGACTTGCACCGATCCGGAAGTTTGCATGGCCAACGTCTGCGCCTGCGTCCCCGAGACGAACCAGGAGTTCTGCGCACGGCTCGTGAAGAACTGCGACGAAGTCACCGCCCCCGACAACTGCGGCGTCGACCGCACCGTCGACTGCGGCGCGTGCACGATGCCCGCCACATGCGGCGGCGGAGGCACCCCCAACGTCTGCGCTTGCCCCGGTCAGACCGACGCCGCGTTCTGCACCGCCAACAACGCCGTCTGCGGCGCTTTCACCGGCCTCGACGAGTGCAACCAGATGCGCAGCGTCGACTGCGGCACGTGCGCGAGCCCCGAAACCTGCGGCGCCGAAACCGCCAACCAGTGCGACTGCCCCGATGACGCCGCCGTCTGCGCCGCCCTCGGCGCCGAATGCGGCGTGCTCGATGTCACGGGTCAATGCGGCAACAAGACCAGCGTCGATTGCGCCGGCTGCCAGGCCAACGCCTCCTGCAGCCAGAACATGTGCTCCTGCGACTCCGGGTTCGTCGACGACGGCAGCGGCAATTGCGTCGACGTCGACGAGTGCGCGACAGCAGCCGACAATTGCGATACCAACGCCACGTGCACCAACGAGGTCGGCGGTTTCGACTGCACCTGCAACACCGGCTGGATGGGCAGCGGGACCACCTGCTCGGACATCGACGAATGCGCGACCAGCGCCGACGACTGCGACCCGAACGCCACCTGCACCAACAACACCGGCGGCTTCGACTGCACCTGCAACACCGGCTGGATGGGGAGCGGAACCACCTGCTCCGACGTCGACGAGTGCGCCGCCGGTACCGACGACTGTGACCCCAACGCGACCTGCACCAACAACACCGGCGGCTTCGATTGCGCCTGCAACGCCGGATTCTCGGGCAACGGGAAAACCTGCACCGCCGATGTCACCTACGTCAACGCCGTCTACCAGGTCGAGATCACCCTCGCCGACGGTACCTCCACCAACTCCGCGTCTCTCCCCGCCTCGGTCGACGCCGCCGGCGCCGTCGTCTTCGCCTCGAAACACGTCGACTCGCAGCGCGACATTCGCAACTCCCTCGTCGACGTCTACCTGAGCGCCTCCGACACCGTCACCGCCGTCCGAGACTCGTCCGACGGCGAAGTCGTCGTCGTCGCGACCGTCGTCGAGTTCGACCCCACGAAAGTCGCTGTCCAGACCGGAACCTTCTCCGGTCAGACCGCGGTCCCGATCACGACCGTCGACACCAAGAACTCATTCGTCCTCTTCAGCTACCAGGGCACCTCCAACCGGCTCGACAAGAACGAAGAGATGATGTCCGTCGCTTTCGAGGGCTCCGACTCCATCCGTTTCGACCGAGAAGGCTCCCACGGCACCATGACGGGTCACTGGTATGTCGCGACTGCGCAGACCGACGAGCTCGACGTTCAGCACGTCAGCACCGCGATGGCCGACGGGACCGACACCCTCGACGTCCCGATCCCCACCGCCGTCGACCCGGCGACGACCTTCATCATCTACAGCAGCCAGTACGACACGAACCGCAGCGAAGGCCGCCGAGCCCACGTTTCGTGCGCGTTGCAGTCGGGGACCAACGTCCGCTGCGAGCGCGACGACAACCGCGACGGAATCACCAACCTCAACATCCAGATCATTGCGCTGAACGACGGCGTCGTGCGCCGCGGCAGCGACACCCTGACCGGCACCGACCTCGATGCCACCACCACCCTCGCTCCCGCCGCTTCCGCCACCAGCATGGCCTGGGGCGGAGTGACCGGAAACCTCGGCGCCGTCCACACCACCCAGCAGGGGGACGGCGAGCGAGCCGCGGCCTACGTCACCACTTCGCTACAGTCGGCCAACGCCGAGGTCCTCGTCGAACGCGGAGACGACGGCGCCGACGCCATCTCGACCTGGGAAGTGGTCGAGTGGCCCTGAGGGTCGCGGTGAGCGGGCAGCGGGCAGCGGGCAGCGGACAGCGCGGGGGGCGATGCACTGGTTCGGTGAGCGCGCGTCTCGCGCGACTCATCTCCGTCCTCGCAAAGTTCCGAGCGCACCCCTCTTCGGAGCTTGTGGACGGGCCTCGCACTTCGGCTCGACTTCTAACCGGCCTCCAGAATTTCCCACCATTTGTTGCCGGTCACCCGTAGGATCTGAAGCGGGAACGAGACCACGCCATTCGGGCCGGTCGACGACCAGGGGACAATCAATGAAGACGCCACACCAACTCATCGCAATCACGTTCGCCAGCCTACTTTCCTGTGCACCGCCCGGCGGCAGGGTCGAACCCGGCACCGCGGATTTCGAGAACACCAGCGCCGACGCGGAATGCAACGGCTGGGCCGAGGGACCCGCCATGACGTCGGAACGCGTCGACCACACGATGACCCTGCTTCCCGACGGCCGCGTGCTCGTGACAGGCGGGACGGACGCATCCGTGGCCGCCACGTCGACGACCGAGCTATGGAATCCGATCGGCGACGCCTGGGCGCCCGGCCCGTCGCTGGCGGTGCCCCGCACCGGTCATGCCGCCGTGCTGCTCGACGATGGCACCGTCTTGCTGATGGGCGGGACCGACGACGTGGGCAATGCCCTCGACTCCACCGAAATCTTTAACCCCGCCGATGATACGCTCACGGCCGGAGCCACGATGTCCGGCCCCCATGGTGAACCGCAGGCCGTGCGAGTTCCCGCCGGCCGGGTCCTGTTGATGGACGGCGACCCCGCCGCGACCGAACCCACGGTCGACTTCTACGACCCTGTCAAAGCCGTGTGGCGCTCCCCCGGATCGCCCTGGAGCCCCGCCCCGCAGCCGTCCCTACACCCGTTCGGCACCACCATGGTCGCCGTCGTCACCCACGCTCCGGACAGCGGCGACCCCATCGGCCTCGAATTCTGGTACGATGCCGACACCCGCGGCGAGCTCGGCGAACAGTTCGAGTCGTTCCAGACCTCCGACTGCATCGGCAACGGCCACCAGTCCATCCGCGTCTCCAGCGAACGTTCCATACTCGCCGGCGGAAACGGATGCCTCGTCTCGCTATCGGGTCGTGGACCCTCCACGTCAGTCATCGATACCGACGGCACAGCGACCGACCTACTTCCGCTCGGAAATGGAACGGTCTTCCTCGGCGCTCCAGGTTCCGCTCGCGTGCTCGACCCCACCGACGACAGCATCGAGGATTTTGAGCCCCTCCCCGCCACGAACGTCCAAGCTGTCGTCCGCACCGACGCAGTCACGATGGTGACCGGCGGCGTCGACCCCGACCAGGTGGCGGTCGCGACGACATGGGTGTCGTGCACGACTCGCTAGTTGCGTTCGCCCGCCTCGGTGCCGCGTTTTTCGCCCGCCCGCCCCATGCCTCGCGTACACCCCCTAACCGCCACCGCTACCCGCTAACCGCTAACCGCTATCCTCACTGCCCCATCGCGCTCTTCATCTCCATCAACTCGCGCGCGCTGTACCCCTCGTCGTGAAACCACACCACCTTGCCGCTCTGATCCAGCACCATCACGCGCGCGTTCAGCCCCCGCTCGTTCCCCGTGAAGGCGACGATCTCGCCGGCATCCTCGTACACGGTGATCACGATCGCCCAGTCCTCCGACGGAATGCCGCTCCGCATCCCCTCGTCGATCCTCCCCGAGATCAGCTCCGGCACGAAACCCTTCACCGTCGGTACTTCGTAGATCCTGGCGTCGACGCCGCCCTGCAGCATCCCTAGGAGCCACCGGTCGACGTCGAACTGCGCGTCCTGTTCGTAGGCAACCAGCAGCACCGTCGGCTTCTCGGGCCCCACGACGTCGTCGGGCAGCGTCGTCGGTTGTTCGGTCAGCGTCTGCCCCGACACGGTCGGGAACTTCTCCCCCACCGGCTTGCGATTCGGCACCGTCGAGGAACAGGCGGCGAGAGCGATTACGGCCAACGAGATGACGATGCGCATCGGAACTCCATGTCTGGACGGTCGTTGGATGCACGCATCCCTCCCGAGTTTCCGGGCTTTCAGCCTACGCCGGAACCCTCCTCCCCGAAGCCTGGTGGGTCCGGGCCGAAACGGGAAGGTGTTTCTTTTCTTCGGCCGCCGCCCTCACGAGGTATCTTCGTGGAGGGCCCGACCGTCGAGCCCCACGCTCGCTCTCGCAGGGGGAACGCCGTGAAGATCCGGCAATCGCTCGCTACGACACTCGTGCTCTCGGTATTCTGGAGCGCCGACGCTGCTGCGCTCGGACCGCCGCTCGGCGACGGAGGTTTCGTCCGCTTCGGCCTCGGCCCGGCCGTCGCGCAGGATTTCGGGGGCCCTGATGCCGTGCCGATGCCAGGCTTCGCTCTCCTCCTCGGCCTCGGCGGGTGGGTGACCGACCAGATCGCCCTCGAGGTCGGCGGCGATGCCTCGATCGCATGGAGCCTCACAGAGCGGACCGGCGAGCCCGCTTCCGAGTCGATCACCGCCGGCGTAAAGGCGCGCTACCTCCTCGATCGACGCCGTCCAGACTACGTCGTCGCGGGCCTCGGTGTAGCCGGACGCCTCGACGGCGGCGTCTCCGGCGGCGGAGCGTACGCAGGTTATGGACTCCAGATGAGCACCGGGGTCGGCTTCGTCCTCGCCTACACCCCGAGAGTCGTCGAGATCGACACGGCCCCGACCTTCGTCCACGCCATCGTCGCCTGCGGCACCCTCACCCTCGACTTCTAATCGGCCGCCGCCTCACCAAAAACGCGGGTCCAGGGATGCAATCCCTGGTGGGGTCTGTGGCAAAGCCCCAGGGTCTGCGTCGCCACCCGTCACGGCCGACGGCTCGGGCTCGCAGTCCAGCTCGAATGATGCGACCATCGGAGCATGCGCCGTGCCGTCACATCGACCTCCGCCGCTCTGGTGGTGCTCTTCTGCGCGAGCCAGGCCCACGCCGTTCGATGGATGCACTGGCCCACCAACCGCGCCGACAGCGCCTCTCGCTACATCTCTCAGGGCTTCTACGGGGACTACATCTCATACTGTTGCGCATCCGGCACGAACTGCCGAGGGGGATGTGGGACTCACAACGGCTACGACTATGCGGTTCCCAGCGGCACGCCGCTCTACGCGGTCGCGCCTGGGATCGTGGACGAAGTGCACACGACCGACACCCGTGGCGACTACGGAAACGCCGGCCTCTACGTGCGAATCCGACACGACGCGAACTCTGTATCGGCGCTGGGCGACGACGTC
Source organism: uncultured Bradymonadales bacterium (assembly GCA_964411125.1). Taxonomy (GTDB): domain Bacteria; phylum Myxococcota_A; class Bradymonadia; order Bradymonadales; family Bradymonadaceae; genus JBFIHF01. The sequence goes on from CAYPJU010000044.1 coordinate 49,246, forward strand.
TTCTATTCCGGGTACCTCCACATGTCCCGCATCGACGTCGCCGCCGGCGACGCCGTCACCACCACCACCCGTATCGGGCTCTCGGGCGCCAGCGGCGGGGTCGCCGCGCACCTGCACCTCCACCTCGCACGCGACCGGACGTTCTGCGGAGCCCCCGTCGATCCGGGCTGCCCCGACCCACCGAATCTCGAAGGTTCCGTCATCCCCGGGTTCCTCGCCGGCTCGGCCTGCGAGCAACGCTGCGACCCGAACGTCGAGAACATGTGGCTCACCCCCGCCTCCTACGGAGACGAAGCGTACGGCGGCTGCATGGGCCTCGACTACTTCGGGCGATGCGACGGCGCCGTCCTGCATTGGTGCGAAAATGGCGCGCCCAAGACCGCCGACTGCGCCGAGACCGACCGCGTCTGCACCCTCGAGAACGACGAGGTCGGCTACAACTGCAAGCCATGCGACGAGCTCGGCCTGCCTGACTGCAGCGACGATGGCACCACTCACTCCTCGTGCGCCGCGGGCACCGTCGTCACCGAACAATGCGCCCACGGCTGCGACCCGCAACGAGGCTGCCTCCCCGAGTCCCCCCCGCCCGACATGGGCTCGGACCTCCCCGACGCAGGCGCGTCCCCGCCTCCGTCGATGGACATGCACGTCGGCACCCCGAGCACCCTCGACGCCGACGGACCACCCGAGCCCGACGAGACCCGCACCATCCGCGGCGAGGGCTGCTGCGCCACCCCGGGCCGAGGCCCGACATCCCCGTTCTCTACCTTCGTGTTCTTCGCAATGTTCCTCGCCGTCCGCCGGCTTCGGTCGCGGCTCCCCGCGGGTTGAGACGAGATCGAGAACGAGATCGAGAACGAGAACGAGATCGAGAACGAGA
>CAYPJU010000045.1:0-38166 GCA_964411125.1 uncultured Bradymonadales bacterium
GTCAGCTCCGCGCCCAGGCCGTCGTGGAGATCGCGACGCATCCGGTCCCGCTCGATTTCGGCGATCCGATCGAGGAGCTGCTCGTTGCGCGCCCGAGACAGACGCGCTTCGCTTCGAGCAGCGCGCACGGGAAATCCGAAGAGCACGAGCGTCAGAACGATGAACGCGTAGGAGACGGCGATCGCCGCACCGTCTCTGAACCACACAGCCACGACGAGCAGGACCCCAAGCACCGCGTAGGTCGCGTACTTGGGCGCGGCTGGGTACGGCGCGTTGGCGTTGTCGAGCACCCAGTAGAGCACCCAGAGCCAGTACGGATTCACGATGTTGTCGGCCTGAAAGATCAGCAGGAACATCCCCGCGAGGAGCACGCTCGGCTGCACGAGCACCGTCAGATCCCAGGCGCGCGACTTCAACCCCCAGCTCGTCAGCACGATGCGAACGCCGAGGACCGTCGCCAGAAGGAAGGTTCCGACGGAGACGACGATCCAGGGCTCGCCGAGGTACGGGCGCATCACCGGTGTGAAGGTGGCGGCCATCAGTGCGGCCCAGACGCCGAAGAGCGGCAGCAGAGCCGGCCAGCCGAACAGCTCGACCCGGGCCTGAAGCTCCTGGTCGACCACCCGTTCGATGTACGGCTGAAGATTCTCGTCGCCCGCCCCCCTCTGCATCGGATCACCCCTCCACGATACCCCAACGGACGGCGAGCACCGCCGCCTCGGCCTTCGAGGTGACGTCGAGCTTTCGGTAGAGGGTCTTTACGTACGTCTGGACCGTCCCGTGCGCGACGCCGAGACTCTCCGCGGCGTCCGAATAGGTGAGTCCGCGGGCGAGCGCGGCGAGCAGCTCCACCTCGCGTTGCGTCAGATTTTCCGGGGGTGCCGTGTGCGTGCGGGTCCTCCGGAGCACTCGTTCGGCGGCGCTCGGGCTCAGGAACGCCGAGCCTGCCGCGACCGCCGCCAGCGCGCTGGCGAGCTCGGCGGGCTGCTCGTCCTTGAGGACGTAGCCTCTAGCGCCCGCCTCCATCGCCCGGTCGATCGTCGTTCCATCGAACACCGTGAAGACCAGCACCGGGGTCCCACCACCCACGGCGAACTCCACGAGCTCGATCCCGTCGCCGTCGGGGAGCCCGAGGTCGACGAGCGCGGCGTCGAACCTCTGGGCGGCGAGCTCACGACGCGCGTCGGAGCAGGTCGCGACGGCCACGGGGTCCAGCCCCTCCTCGCGTAGCAGTCTCTCCACCGCGGTGCGCACGGCCCTGTGGTCTTCGACGATCAGGATCTTCATGACGGTGCTTCTCCGAGCCTGGCTAACCCTGCGTCAACGTTGCGGTGCGAGCAAGGGTGAACTCCGCACGGAATCTCAGGCCGCGTTGACACTTCGGTGGCCGCGGTCCACAATCTCGCGTCTCCGAACAGTCAGCCTCAACGCGGGTTCAGAATGAGCAAGCTCAAGAATCTCATGGAGCTTTTCGTCGTCATCGAAGACGACGAGGACGACGACATTCCGGCCGAAGCGGCCGACGAAGACATCGAGGTCGCAGCCGAAGCGGCACGTGCCCGAGCCGAGTCGGGCCCCGTCGGCCGCGAACCGAGCGGACGCCGGGTCGCCGACTACGTCGACGACCCCTACGCTGGTTCGCTCGGCGACGCAGATCTGTCGGGCGCCACTCCCGACCTGCAATCCGAGAACCCGTTCGAGGAGGTCTATGCCGCTGCGGGACTTCCCGGGACCGTCTCTTCGCACTTCACGATCTACAAAGTCGAAAAGCTCCTCGGCAGCCAGCACCTGGCCGGGCTGGGCGAAAAAGCGAAGGCGGCGTCGGTCCTGGTCGCGATGGAGGCCAACAACGTCGGCCTCAAAGACGTCATCCAGGACGCGGTCGCCCGCGACAAGGCGCTCGACCAGTACGACCAGATGCTCCGGCGCGACATCAAGAACCTCAAGTCCGAGGTCGAGACGATGAACGCGGCGATCGAGATGGAGATCGAGCAATTCCTGGAGCGAAAACGGGTCGAGATCGCCCGCAACAACGAGAAACTGGCTCAGGCCGAGCAGCTCTACTCGAGCTGGCAGGAGCGAAAGGTCGCTGAAGAACAGCGACTCTTCGCCGCCGTCTCGCCGTTCACCGAACAAAATCCCATCACCCGCGACTGACGAGCGCGAGAGGACCCGATGTCGAAAGTACGTCTCACCACCGGCGGCAAAGTCGCCCTCGTTCTGGTGGCGATCGCAATCCTCGCGGTCGTCGCCTGGCAGGTCATCCCGAAGAAGGGAGCCGAGGAAGGAATCAAACCGCAATTCGACAGCGCGACCAACGGCGCCGTCGCCGATCCGGTCGCCAACAACGGCGAATCCACACCCGGCATCAACCGCCCCATCCGCGTAGCGATCGTGACGTGGGGCGGGTACGCGGGCGGGATCCTCGCCAACAACGGCTTCACCGCGAACAAGAACTCGTCGTTCTGGAAAGACTACGGGATCGAGGTCGAGCTCAAGGTCATCGACGACTACCCCGCGAGCCGCGCCGCCTTCAAATCCGGCGGCGACAAGGGCGGCGTCGACATCATGTGGGCGACGGTCGACTCCTTCGCCCTCGAATACGAGCAGATCAAAGACCTGAACCCCGTCACCTTCCTCCAGTACGACTGGTCGCGCGGTGGTGACGCCGTCGCCGTCACCAAGGAGATTCAGGCCGTCGCCGACCTCAAAGGAAAGCGCATCGCCGTCGCCGAAGGGACGCCGAGCCACTACTTCGCCCTCTACATGCTGAGCCAGGCCGACCTGTCGACCACCGACGTCAACTGGGTCTTCACCGCCTCCGCCATCGAAGCGGCGCAGCTCTTCTCGCAGGGGAAGGTCGACGCCGCCGTGTCGTGGTCGCCCGACGTCTACCAGGCAGCCGAAGCCCGCGAAGGGGGACACATCCTCGCCTCGACCAAAGAAGCGACCTCGCTCATCGCAGACGTCTTCGTCGCCCGCGGTGACTTCGCCAAAGAACATCCCGACCTGCTCGCAAAGTTCGCCCTCGGCTGGCTGCAGGGGGTCGACAGCGTCAACAAGAACCCCGAACCCGTCTATCCCCTCATGGTCGACGGATTCGAAGGGATCGGGAAGGACGACGCGGTCGGAATGGTCCAGGACGTGAAGTTGCCGTCGTACTCGGAGAACCTCGCGTTCTTCGAGGTGAACGGCGACCAGCTCCGCGGCTACGCAGACATCTTCCAGGAAGCGCAGAACCTCTGGCGCAGCCTCGGCAAGACGTCGGGCCGCACCAACCCCGCCGACACGTACGACACCTCCGTCTTGAAGGCGATCCAGGCCGAAGCGGAGAAGCGGTTCGGCAAGACCGAAGCGGCCCCCGTCGCGACGAAAGAGTTCGAGTTCGACTTCAAGAAAGAGGACGAGACCAAAGAGGCGATCCTGACGAAGCGCATCTCGATCTTCTTCCCGTCGGGCAAGTACGAGCTCGACGAGAACCAGAAGTACATCCTCGACGACGCCGCATCGCTGGCGCAGACCTTCGGCTCGACCCAGATGCGTGTCGCCGGCAACACCGACGACCGAGGGTCGCGCTCGACGAACGTCGACCTCTCGAAGAAACGTGCGGAATCCGTCGTGGCCTACATGGTCGAGAAGCACGGCTTCCCCCGCGACAAGTTCGTCGTCGTCGGCAACGGGCCCGACAAGCCGGTCGCAGACAACTCGAGCGAGGACGGACGTAAGAAGAACCGGCGCACCGACTTCGAGATTCTTCGCTGAGAAGACCGTTGTTCAAGATCCGAAAACCGCTGCCCGAGAAGACCCGCTGGATCATCAGCGGCGTCACCGTCGTCGTCTTCGTGCTCGTCTGGATCGGCATCACGGTGTCGGGGCTCGTCCCCAAGACGACGCTGCCGAGCCCGTTCGATCTGCTCGCCGCGATCCCCCGGCTGCACAGCCAGGAGTTCGTCATCATGAACGCGATGACGAGCCTGCTGCGCATCACGATCGGGTTCGCGCTCGCTGCGATCGTCGCGATCCCGCTGGGAATTCTGATGGGCGCCTTCTCCCCGATCCGCGCCGTCTTTCAGCCCCTCATCGGGCCGCTGCGCTACCTGCCGATCGCGGCGGTGGTGCCGATCTTCATCTTCTGGTTCGACCTCGGCGAGACGATGAAGATCATGTTGCTCTTCGTCGGCACGTTCGTCTATCTGCTGCCGCTCGTCGTCGAGACCGTCGACCAGGTGGACGACGTCTATCTGCGGACCGCGTCGACCCTCGGCGCGACGCGCGGCCAGATCATCTCGACCATCCTGCTGCCGGCGAGCATCCCCTCGATCTACGAGGCGCTGCGAGTCATGTTCGGGATCGGCTGGACCTACGTGATGCTGGCCGAGTTCGTCAGCGACGCCTCGTCCGGCTTCGGCTATGGCGGGATCGGCTACCTCATCAACAACCTGCGTCGCTACGGCAGCCTCTCCGAGGTGCTCGTCTGCGTGATCTTCATCCTGATCATCGGGGTGACGGTCGACCTGCTTATGGCGTGGGTCGGAAAGCTCCTCTTCCCCTGGACGCGGCGGGACGCATGACCGAAACGAAGGCCGAGACGAACCCGCCAATCCTCGAACTCACCGACGTGAGCCGTGTTTTCGTCGACCCGGACGGCACGGAGCACGTCGCGATCAAGGGGGTCAATCTTCGGATCGAAGACGTCGTGGGCGCGGGAGAGTTCCGTGCCCTCCTCGGCCCGTCGGGCTGTGGGAAATCGACGATCTTCAACCTCGTCGCCGGGCTCGATTTCCCAACTACCGGCGAGGTGAAGGTCGACGGCGCAAGGGTGCAGGGCCCGGGACCCGACCGCGGCATGGTCTTCCAGAGCTACTCTTCGATGCCGTGGCTCAGCGTCCTCGACAACGTCGGGTACGGCCTGAAGCTGCAGGGCGTCCCGAAGAAAGAGCGCGACGCCAAGGCGATGGACCTGATCCGACGCGTCGGCCTGTCGGGCCACGAGAGCAAGTATCCGCAGAACCTCTCCGGTGGCATGCGGCAGCGGGTCGCCATCGCCCGGACACTCGCGGTCGAGCCGAAGATCATTTTGATGGACGAGCCGTTCGGCGCGCTCGACGTCAAGACGCGGGTCGAGACGCAAGACATGGTCCTCGACGTCTGGAAGGAGCTCGAAGCGACGATCCTCTTCGTCACGCACGACATCGGCGAGGCGGTCTACATGTCCGACGAGATCTACGTTCTGTCGGCCGGGCCGGGGCGGATCATCGAGCACATCGACGTGAACCTGCCTCAGCCACGGACCCGTGAAGTGACCCGAACCTCGGCGTTTCGAGCTTACGAGCAGCAGATCATCGATTTGATCCACCGCGAGAGCGGCGGCCAGGCGGAGGAGCTTCGGCTGACGATCTGACGATGGCGAAGAAGAAGAGCCCCCAACACAACCTGTACTGGGAAGCACTCATCAACCAGTACAACCTGATCACGATGGGCGCGATGGTCGCGCTCGCCGTCGTCACCGGGAGCTTCTACCCGATCCTCGTCGCCCTGGCGCTCGAGATGATGTACGTGGCGCTCGTCCCCGAGACGAAGATGTTTCAGCGCTACGTGGAGAACAAGTACTCCGAGCTCAGCGAAGAAGAGCGGCTCGCGAAGCTGAGGGCTCGGCTGGCCCGGCTCCACCCCGTGCAACAACGACGGTTCGAGGAGATCGCGGCGATCGTCGATTCGACCCGCGCGAACATCGCCGACAGCGACACGATGGGGACGGAGGTCGTCACCAAGCTCGAGACGCTCCGCGAGCGCTACCTCTGGCTGATGGAACTCCTGAACGCCTACGAGCACTACCTCGGGATGATGCGGCCGAACCAGATCTCGGACGCGATCCGAGACGTCGACGACCAGCTCGCCGCGGGTCCCTCCGATCGCGTGCGGGAGAGCCTCGACGAGCGTCGCGAGGTGCTCGTGAAGCGCCAGACGCGGCTCGAAAGGGTGAACGAGAACCACGCGATCGTCCGCAACCAGGTGATGACCATCGAGGACATCTTGCGGCTGATCCACGAGTCCTCGATGACCATCCACAACCCGAAGGACATCGGTCGCCAGATCGACGATCTGCTGATCGACGTCGAGGCGACAGAGGAAGCGGTTCACGATCTCGACGCGATGGGTTCGATCTCGGGCCAGGACGACCTCGACGCCTTCGACAAGGAGCTCGAAGAGGCGTTGCACCACGCTGAAATGGAAGTTCAGGTCACCCACTCGCACTGAGAGGATTCGGACATGTCGGACACCACTACGAACGTCGCCTTCACGCCGTACGAGATATCGCTCTGCCTCTTCGACGTGCCGCGTACACGGATGTGGAAAGAGGCGATCGAGAACGTGGTGAGGCCCGGGGACGTGGTCGTGGACGCGGGGAGCGGCACCGGAATTCTCGGCGTCTTCGCCGCGCTTTCGGGGGCCGCGAAGGTCTATTGCATCGAGCTACACCCCCGGTTCGTGACGCTGATCGAGCATCTCGCCGAACGCAACGGGGTCTCCGACCGCGTCACGGTAGTGCACGGCGACGCCAGCCGGTTCGAGCCGCCCGAGCCTATCGACGTGATCATCTGCGAGCTGCTCTGCACCGGGCAGTTCTTCGAGCCGCAGGTGCAGGTGATGAATCATCTGCGAAAGTTCCTGAAGGAGGGAGGCCAGACGATCCCGCGCAAGGTCGAGAGCACGTTGCGCCTACTCGACGCCCAGGAAATGATCTACGGGGTCCGCATCGACTGCGACAGCCGTTCGCTGGTGATGGACGACGACGAACCGATCTCTTCGCGGGCTCGTTACGACGTGATCGACTTCTCCGGCGAGAACCCGCTCACGGTCGACACCACGGTACAGGTCACCGCGCGCAAGTCGCGTGGCGCGGACGCGGTCTTGATCGAGGGTCAGGCGGAGCTCGCCGAGGGCATTCTGACCCACACGACCAAGTTCCTCTACAACCCGGAGGTCATCTTCCTCCCGGAGTCGATCGAGCTCGAAGAGGGCGCCGAGTACGACGTCCGTGTGCGCTACCCGTACGGAGGCGACACGTTGGAAGCGACGTTCGAGGTGGCCCGCCGTGGGTGAGCTGATCCAGGACCGCCTGCACGAGACGACGCTCCCGCTGCAATACGTGGACGTGCTGCGGGCGATCGACCGCTTCGTGCAGGAAGCGAACGAGCTTCGGCCGCGGAAGGAGACCGCCGAGGAACGGGAAGTCGCGAGCCTGCGGCGGTCACACGACGAGCTGATGGTCGACGCTCGAGAGTTCTTCGCAAACCGCGGTTCCCACGTCGACGAACGGGTCGCGCGAGAGGCGTTCGCGATCGGCCTCCTGCGGTGCACCTACTACTCCGACACTGTCACCACACCCACGGGTGTGGTCGATTCGTGCGGCTCTCGCACGCTGCAGCACTTCGAGCTCGATGTGGCGCAGGGGCCCGACGCACGGCGCGAGCTGTCGAAGATGCTCGAAGAGAAGCTCGGCTTTGGTCGCGATGATCTCGACGCGCTCGAGCGACGGATCGAAGGCGAGCTCGACGCGCTGAAGCTGCGGCACGACATCGTGCGCGCGCTCGCCGAGCGCTTCCCGACGGCGCCCGACGTCGACCGGGCGGCGCACGCCATGTTCACGGCCCTCTACCCGGGACATCCGTTCCGCGAAGGGGACATCCAACTGGTCCGCACGAGCACGAGCCTCTTCTTCTGCATTCCTTTCGAGGGGCTGGCGCTCGCGGACGGGCGCGGTGACGACCGCCCCGAAGAGGAGCGGGGCGCGATCGAAAACTTCCTGCGAAAGTGGTCGAAGTTCAAGCAGCGCTACTACGCGCACTTTCCGGTCTTCGGGTTCTTCCGCGGGTCGCAGGCAGACGAGGGATTCGTCGCCCGACTCGCCGCCGACTGCGGAGCGACGACCTCAGACGTCGAGGACGCCCTCACGACGATGGTCTCGATCCTCCAGAGTAGTGAGCTCGACAAGTACATCGTGCACGACGCGTGGGGGCATCAGTGGCAGTCGCTGCTGTTTCGTTTCGAAGAAACGTATCGAAGCGTCGCCCGCTACGAGGCGCTCCCCGCGTTCGACTGGCGTCCTTCGACCGACGCCCCCTCCCTCGCGGAGGTCTTCGCGGAGCCGGACGACGCAACGTTCGACGATCGCTGGAGGCAGTTTCTGCGAGCCACCGTGGAGCGAAGGCTTCATCGTTCGCTGGCGGGGCTCGTTGCCGAGGTGCTCGCGGACGTCGTCGAATACAAGTTCATCCTGCTCGAGCCCGAGGGCGCAGCGAACCTGCTGTCGTCGAGCTTTCTCAAAGATCTGCCGACGAAGCTCGACCTGACGTATTGGGATCTCCCCTTCTACTTCAAGCTCGCGCTCGCCGCGTTCATCGACCTGGTCGACGAGGAGGAGGCCCGCCGGCGGCTGGCGGAGCAGTTGGTGGGGAGTCTCGACCTCTCGGCGGAAGCGGCACGCGACCGCGTCGACCGCGCCGCGCACGCGACTGGCGAACTCCTCGATTTCGAGTATCGACGTTCGCTACAATACGAGCTGGCCGACGACCACGTGACGGTGAATGCCTTTTCCAGAGTCGCGCTGAACTTCGCCGCGATGCAGTCGATCTTCAACGATCTCTACGAAGAGCTTCGGGAGGAATCGACTGGCACGGAGGGGGTCGAACGGTTCCACGACCCGCTGGTGTTCGCGGCGGCGTCGTTTCTCGAGCTCGACTGGCACGAGAATTTCTGGCACCTCGACGAGTTCCTGGACACTTGTTTTCCTCGCTACTGGAGCGCCCTCACGTCGTGAAACGGATCCTCGCCCTCGACACTTCGACGAAGTCGCAAGCGCTTGCGCTGGTGGAGAACACCGCGCCGGTGGCGCGTCGCCTCTCGGTCGTGCGCCGCAACCACTCGGCGACGCTGCTGCGCAACATCGACGACATGCTGGAGCAGGCGGGTTGGTCGCGCGAATCCCTCGATGGTGTGGGGGTCGGCCTCGGTCCCGGGACATTCACGGGGCTGCGGGTGGGGCTGGCGACCGCCAAAGCGATCGCGCGCGCCACGGGCGCGGCGCTCGTCGGGGTCGGCTCGATCGACGCGATCGCGAACCCGGTGACACACCTCTTCGAGGGGAAGGTCGTGGCGGTGGCTGATGCGAGGCGCGGCGAGGTCTACGTCGCGGAGTATCGCCGAGGTCCGGCAGGGCTGGAGCGGCTGTCTTCACCGCGGGCCGCGACCCCCGAGGAGGTCGTCGCGTCCCTTGGAACCGGAGAACCCACGGTGCTGGTAGGCCCGGGGGTCGAAGCGTATCCAGCGTTCGAGGCGGCTTGCGAGATGGAAGGCGTGAAGGTCCTTCCCCCCGCGTGGAACGGTCCGTCGAGCGTCTCGATCGCGTTTCTCGCCCGTCAAAAGTTCGAGTCCCATGGTCCCGACGACATCGCGGCGCTCGAGCCCGACTACGTGCGGCTCAGCGACGCGGAGCTCAATTTCGGCCCTCCCGACGCGACCGAGTCGGTGCTCAAATGAGTGGCTCGAGAGGACTCGCCGCTGCGCTCACTCTGACAGTCGTCGCGCTCGCCGCCTGCGACAAGAAGCCCGCGAACAAGCCTCCCCGCTCGGTGCATCCGCTCGAGCCCGACGCGGCGATGGCCCACGTTCCGAAGAGCGATCCGGGTGCGCGCCGTGTGGTGGACTTCCACACCCATCTGGGTGGGCTCGCCTACCCGCTCTTCGTGCAGGTGGGGGACCGCCTCGGGATCGAGCGCGCCGTCAACATGAGCGGCGGTTCGACCTCCGAACACCGCGCTCGAAACCTGGCCGCGGCCGACGCCTTCGCCGATCGTATCGCGCTGTTCCACAACCCCGACTGGTCCCGAATGGAAGGGACCCGCGGTGGAGCTCTGGAGGCGGATGCCCTGCGAGAGTCCGTGCGGTCCGGTTTCGCGGGCCTCAAGATCAGCAAGGCGTTGGGGCTCGGGGTGACCGACGCGGACGGAAACCTGCTCCCGGTCGACGACGCCCGCCTCGACCCACTCTGGAGCGCGGCCGGTGAGCTGGGTATCCCCGTCGCGATCCACACGAGCGACCCGAAGGCGTTCTTCGAGAAACCGGGGCCGCAGAACGAACGGCACGCCGAACTCAGCCTCGCCCCGAGCTGGAGCTTCTACGGGGACGAGTATCCATCGCGTGAGGAGCTGCTCGCACAGCGAGACCGGATGGTCGCCAAGCATCCAAAGACGACGTTCGTGCTGCTTCACTTCGCGAACAACCCCGAGGACATCGAGTACGTCGACGCCCTGCTCCAGAAGTTCCCGAACGTGTACGTCGACCTCGCGGCGCGGGTCGCCGAGGTCGGTCGCCACGACCCGGCGAAGGTTCGCGATCTGTTCGTGCGTCACCAGGACCGAATCCTCTTCGCGACCGACATACAACTATCGGTGATGCCGACGAAGAGCGGCCAGATGGCGTACCGCCTGACGCTCGGGAGCATCAGCGAGGAGCCGCCGACGCTCGATGACATCGCCCCGTTCTACGAAGCGCATTTTCGGTTTCTGGAGACTTCGGGGGCCCCGATCGACCATCCCGTGCCGATCCAAGGCGATTGGAAAGTGAATCCGATCGATCTGCCTGCCGACGTCCTGGAGAAGGTCTACTGGAAGAACGCCGAGCGGATCGTGTTCGCGCCCTGGCTCGGTCGCCGCGCCGCGCACGGGGCGGTTACTCGTGCAGCGGCGATTGCCGCAGCACCTCCAGCAACGACCGAGTGATCTCCGCGGTTCGGGTCGCGTCGAGTGGCCCGCCGCCGTCTTCCTCTACGTAGAAGGTGTCGACGACCTGCGTACCGACCGAGTCGATGCGCGACAGGCGGATGTCGACGCCAGACCGCGTCAGGACACCGGCGATGTCGTAGAGGAGGCCGATCCGGTCGGGCGCCCGGATCTGAAGCACGGTGTACTCCTCACTGATCTCGTCCATCACCTCGACGTCCGTGTCGACGCGGGGGGTCGCACGCGGCGGAAGGCGACTCTGTGCGATCCGTTTGCGCAGCAACTCTTCGGCCGAGCTGGCCCCGCTGAGGACGGACTCGAGCGCCTCCTGCAGCCGCTGAAGCCGCGCTTCGTCAGTGACAGCCTGCTGCTCGGCGTTCGTGAGCGCGTGGGCAGCGCCGCCGGACTGCGCGACCCGGAAGATGTCGAGAAGTCGTCCGCTGGCGGTGGTCACGATCCGGGCGTCGAGGATGTTGAGACCGAGCGACGAGATCGTTCCGGTGATTTGAGCGAGCGCGCCGGGAGTATCGGCCGACGAGACGACCACCTCGGTGCTCGCGCGATCGGGATCGGGCCGCACGACGACGATCGGTGTGTTCCCGCTGGCCCGCGCGTAAGCGTCGAATTGCGAGAGCAGCGACTCGCGGCTCGCCTCGACGAGGTGCAGAGCTGGGAGATCGCGGACGAATGCGTCGATCCGATTCTGCGTCGCGGCGTCGTCGCCGAGCCGCTCCTGCAGCCATTCGAGGACCTCCCCCGCCTGGCGTTCGACGCGGCGCCAGGCCTCTTCGACGCCGTGCTCGATCGCGTCCCTCAACATGTGGTGTAGCTGTAGGAGGAGCGTCGCGTTCCAGTCGTTCATCACGTTGGGTGCAACCGTCGACATGTCGCAGAACGTCAGCGCGGTGAGCTGGTTGAGCGCCTCGACGGTCCGAATTCGCGCGGCGAGATCGCGCACGATCCGGCGGTCGGCGAGGTCGTGGCGCCGCGATACGTGGCTCAGCGTGAGGTGCTCGCGTACGAGAAACCCGAGAAGGCTCGTCTGCGACGGGTCGAGCCCCAGCCGCGGACCGACGTCGCCCATGATCACTGCCCCCTTTTCGGAGTGGCCCCCGCCGCGATTCTTCCCGATGTCATGGAAGAGGGCCGCCAGGAGAAAGACGTCGGTATCTTCGATCTCCGAGGCGATCGTTCCGAAGGTCGGCCAACGGTCGTGTCCCGGGCCGCCCCCATTGAGGAGCGAGCGGGCGAATTCCAGGCAGAGCAGCAGGTGAACGTCCGTCGTGTACACGTGATAGACGTCGTGCTGCACGTGGCACACCACGGGCTCGAACTCCGGGACCACCGCCGTGAGAACGCCGAGCTCGGCGAGGCGTGTCGACGTCCGGAACGAAGTGTCGCGGCTGGTCAGGAGGGTACGCAGACGCTCACCAACGTCGGTCCCGAGCGCGCGATCGCCCCACCCTTCCACTGCCGCCTCGATTCGCTCCTCGGCTTCCGGATCGAGGAGCGCGTCGTGTTGCGATGCGACCCGGAGCGCGCCGAACACATCCTCGACGTCCGCCTCGCCCACCAGCCCGAGCTGGCCCCCGGCGAGCCGAAAGGCCCCCTGCACCACGTCGACTTCGGCGTCGCCCTCCCGGCTCCAGCGTCGCAACGAGCGTTCGGCGAGCTTCGCGGCGGTCCGCGCGACGCGATAGTGCCCCCGCATCAGCGCTTCGACGATGTTCCCCACGACGTCACCGGGCACGAGCCGCGGCGCGAGCATCTCCTGATCTCCGAAGTTGAGGCGATCGTGTTTCCGCCCGTGGTGAGCGTGGAGGAGGCTGCGTACCCGTAGGAGCCAGGTGTTGCTCTCGCGATAGCGCTCCCGGTCGGCGGGGTTCCATCCCCACGGCGGATCGATTTCGACGGCTGGGTCGAACCCGCCCCGCACGAGAGCGGCCCAGCGGACCAGATGGAGGTCGCGCAGGCCCCCCTTCCCCGACTTCACGTCGGGCTCGAGCAAGAAGATCGTCTGCCCGAACCGGTCGAGTCGGTGACGATAGCCGTCGAGCAGGCGGCGCACGAAGGTGAGCCCTTCGTCGTCACCGCGCAGCAGTTCGAGCGCCTGCGGTGCGGAGGCCAACCGCTCCCCCCCGACGGGGCGCATGTCCAGGTAAGCTACCGCGGACCGGTAGTCCTCCCGCAGCGCATCGAGCATCTGGTCGGGGGTCCGGACGACGTGGCTCACCTTCACGCGCGTCGGTCGAACCCACGCCACGAAGCGTTCTACCGCACCGACGAAGTCGGGATCGGCCAGGTCCTCGGGCGCCGAATGAAAGGCGAGGTCGACGTCGCTGCCGAGGGCCAGCTCGCGACGTCCGTACCCACCGAGTGCGAAGAGGCTCGCGCGTCCCGCGCCCCCCGCCTCTCGCCAGACATCGGCGACCCACGCGTCGGTGGCAGCGGTCAGGAGCCTCCCGGCGTCTTCGATCCCGTCCGCCCCCGACGCCAGCAACCGCTCGGCCAGATCTTGCCGTTCGGCGAGGAACCGTGCGTTGATCTCGTCGGCTCTCTGGGTCGGTTCGAGGCGATCCGTCATCGGTCCACCGGAGTTTCGATCCACGCCATTGTGGCTCGCAATTGGTCCCGCGCGCTGTACAATCGCGACGAACAGCGAGACGAGCGGATTGGACCATCGAATCCGCCAGAACTCAAACTGTCCCATCCTTTCCACGAGTCCGATGGACAACGCCCATCTTCCGACGGCCCGCCTCACCGCGGCGCTGCCCGACATCAACGCGATCTTCAAGGCGACCCCCGACGATTTCGTCGTCGAGGAGATCCCGGCCTACGAGCCTTCCGGCGAGGGCGAACACGTCTACATCTGGCTGCAGAAGAGCGACGTCGCCCACAAACAGTTGCTGAAACTCCTGGAGGAGACGTACGGCGCGTCGGCGCGCGACATTGGGACCGCGGGAATCAAAGACCGCGTCGCGACGACGCGGCAGTGGATCTCGATCCACGACCCCGCCGGCGGGATCGACCCGACCCCCGGCGAGATCGCGGAGGGCGTCGAGGTGCTCCGCGCGACCCGCCATCTCAACAAGCTGCGGACGGGACATCTGCGGGGGAATCGCTTCGAACTCCTCCTGACCGAGGTCGAAGAGCCGCAGGATGAGGCGATCCAGCGCGTCACCGCCATCCTCGAAGTTCTGAACGCCGAAGGGGTTCCGAACTTCTTCGGTGACCAGCGCTTCGGGCGCGGCGACAGCACCCTCGAGCTCGGCCGAGCAGTTCTCCGAGGGGAGCGTCCTCCCCAGTTGAGGAGAAACAAGTGGCTCGCGAAGCTCGCCGCGAGCGCGGCCCAGAGCGCCGTCTTCAACGCCGTGACGAACCGGCGGCTCGACGAGGGGACCCACGCGCGGGCGCTCCTCGGAGATCGGCTGAACCGAGTCGCCGAGCGAGGACAGCTCGTGGTGACGGCCGAAAACCAGGCCGAAGCGCAGGCCGAGATCGACGGGGGGAGGCTCGTCGTGACGGGCCCGATGCCGGGGCCCAAGATGTACGACACCTATGAGGAAGTCGCGGAGCTGGAGCGCGAAGCGATCGAAGGGCTCGGGATGACGCCGGAGCAATTCGTGAAGCTCGGAAAGCGCGCTCCCGGGACCCGCCGCGACCTGATGTTCCGATTCGTCGACCCGCCGTGGGTCGAATGGCGGGCACCAGACGCGCTGGCGATCGGCTTTTCCCTTCCCAGCGGGAGCTACGCCACGGTACTATTGCGCGAATTGCTCAGCTCGGAACTCCCTGCATCGGAAACATCGTGACCGACGTTCTGCGCCCTCTTTCCACCAAAGAATTCGTACTCCTCGCCCGCGAGTCGGGCATCGACGTGACGAGCCACGACCTGGAGCAGCTCCAGCGCCGTCGCCTCATGACGCCGAACGAGGATGGCAACTACTCACGCCTGCACCTGTACGTGCTCGCCGTCTACCACGACTCGATCGAGGTCCATCGACACCCCTGGTCGATGCGTCCGTCGAAGAGGACGATGGAAGAGGTGAAGACCGCGGCCGCGGCGGCGGCGGATCTCGGGAGCGGCACCGCCGATCCCGCCACGTTGCGTGAACTCGCATCGGCGATGCGAGCGTTCCTCGACGAGGTCGATCCGTTCGGTCCGCTCGGCCCCGTCGTCGCCTTGATGCGAGCCGAAGCCCTCGAAGAGTTTCGAGGAGCCGGCCGATTACACGCTGAGATCGGGCTGGCGGCGGCCGCCGTCGAAGCGCTCGCCGACGACGAAGTGGCCGCGCCGCCTGCGGTGAAGTCGGAGGCCGTCGAGCCGACGAGGGAGATGCGCCCAGTAACGGCAGCCGATCTCGGCGCCAACGACGTGGAGACGTCGGACGCGGTCGACGATGAGGCGACACCCCCGGCCGTCGCGGAGCCAAATGCTCCGGAAGAATCGGAAGATTCTGAACCGGACGACGACGCTGACGGGGTGGAAAGCGAAGAAGAAGCAGAAGAAGAGCGAGCAGCGGTCGAGGACGACGCTGCTTCCGAAGACCTCGCGGTCGAAGAGAGCGATCCGGTCGAGGGGCTCGAAGATCTTTCCGACCCCGTGACCCAGGAATCGGAAGGGAGCGACCTCGACGTCGAAGAGGAAGAGGAAGACTACGAACCCGTCGAGGGGGAGCACGAGGAAAACGAGGAAGACGAACGCGTCGACGCTGAGATCGGCGACGACGAAGCGAATGAAGACGCCGAGGACGAAGGTGTCGACGATGAGCCGTCGGAGGACCTCCACGACGAAGCGGAGAACGACCAGGGGGACAGGGTCTCAGCGGAGTCGAACGAGACCATCGTGCGCCCCGCGGTCGCGGCCGCGGCCGCGTCCCGGGACGGCGTGATCGGGTCCGAGGACGACGATCGATACGAGGCGACGCAAGAATTGGAGAAACCTTCCGAATCTGATCCGGACGACGACGACGACGACGACGACATCGTTTCGGACGGAAACGGCGCTGATGCGAACGGGTTCGATCGAGAGCAGTCTTCCACCGGTCGCACCAAAGCCCTCCTCGATCGGCTTCAGGAGATCAAAGCGCAGCGAAAGGGCGACGACCCCGACGAGCCCGAGGCGGCCTCCGAGTCGAAGCCGTCGCCGGAGTCGGCCGCGGCGTCGAGCGAGGGCGACTCTCGTTCGCTCGAAGAGAAGGTGAACGAGCTCAACCAGTTGCGGGAGTCCCTGATCCGCGATCAGGATTGGGAGGGGCTGGTCAACCTCTACGAGGACCGCATCGATCTCTTCGAAGACCCGGCAGACCGCCAGCAGGTGATGCTCACGCTGGCCACGCTGTACGAGTTGAAGCTGGGCGACACCGCCGCGTCGATGCAGCGGTTCGACCGTGCGTTCTCGATCCCCGTGGAGGAAGGGCGCCGCAAGGCGCTGGACAACCTGCGCAAGATCGGAAGCCGTCCCAACCTGGCGGGACAGTGGAAGCGATGGCTCGAAGAACACCTCGACCAGGCATCGGGTGACACGCTTCTGCAGATGCGACGAGACATCGCCGCAGCGACGAAGGCAGCCGGCGACGGCGAGGGCGCATTTCGCGAGTACGCGTCGTTCCTGGAATCGATCCCGGTCGAGCGCGTCGACACATCGAGCCTCGATTTTCTCGACGAGTTGAGCCTGGAGGTCGACGACGACGAGCTGGCCACGTTCTACGACAGCGTGCTTTCGCAGGCTTCGAAGAACGGCGCCCACTACCTCGTCGCGCTGCGTGCCGGGACCTTCTATCTGGGTCGCAACGAGCCTCACCACGCCGTGAGGTGTTTTCGAGCGGCGTTCGAAGCGGACCCCAACTCGGAGATCGCGTTCAGCAACCTCTCCCGCCTCTACGAGAAGGAAGAAAACTGGGGAGACCTGCGTTCTCTCATCGCGAGGAAATTGGCGAGCGCCGAAGGCGAAGAGGCCGAGCGTCTCAAGCGCGAGCTGGGTCGCGTCGTCGAGAACGAGTTGTCGACCGAGGAGGCCGTGGCGAAGTTCGGCCACACGCTCGAGACCGAATACAACGACGAGCACGCTCTGACGCGGCTCGTCGAAGGCTACTCCGCTCTCGATAAGTTCGCCGATGCTTACGCGCACTTGAACCGGCTGCTCGAGAAGCCTCTGGGATCCGAGCAAGCAGTGAGGGTTCGCAAGCACCTGGCGCAGATCGCCGCGGAGCATCTGCAGGCCCCCGAGGAAGCGGCCCACCACTTCGAGCTCGCGCTCGAGATCGCCGGACCGGACCGAGAGATCCTCGAAGGACTCGCGAGCGTGCAGATGAACGCGGGCGACTGGTCCGCAGCGCTCTCGGCGCTCCGGACCCTGACCGGCGGCTCGATCGTCCTCGGAGGAGACCGCATGAAAAAATGGTTGAACGTTGGAATCGAAGCCGCGCGGCAGGCCGAACGTCCCGAAGATCTGAAGCATTTTCAGGATCGCCTCGCCGGAATGAACGAGGCGCCCTGATCGGCGCATTTTGACACCATCAGGGGGCAGGGCATATCGTGTGTCCGCCCGCCACCGGAGGTTTGAGCTTGAAGACGTGCCCCTCTTGCAACTCGTCGTGCGACGACCAGCTACTGGTCTGCCCGGTGTGCGGGTACGTATTCGAGGAGCAGACCGGCGGTGGCAAACGAACCATGATGGGCTTCCCCTCGATGGGAGGAAAGGCGCCCGAGCGCGAACCCGACTCCCGCGATCCGATCAAGCAGACCCTGTTCGGGTTCCCGGCGAACAAAGAAGAACAAGAGGGAGAGGACAGCCGCACGACCTCCCCCGATGCCGTCCCGATCGACGACGGCGACGACGACACGAACATCATTCCGGTCTCCAGGCTCGATTTCATCCAGGACTCGATGCGTGGCACCGTGGCCGGAATGCGAGCGCCCGGCGTCCCCGAAGAGGACGAGGACGACGACGATTACGGCCACGACAAGACCGAGATCGTGTCGGGCTCTGCCGTTTTCGCCGCCAGCTCGAGTGACGGCGAGAAGGTCAAGGGCACCCTCATGGGGATGTCGCTCGAAGAGATCGAATCGAAAGCTGCCCGCGAAGATCAACAGGATGGCTCCCGCTCCACACGGTTCGCGATTCCAGCCGTGCAAGGTGGCGGGGAGGACGACGGCTCGGACGACAGCCTCGACGAAGAGAGTAGCGAGCCGGAGGAATCGCCGACGATGGCGTGGAACCCCGCCGAAGAGGTCGAGAACGAAGCAGGCGACGTCGACGGAAGAAAGGCGCTCCTGGACAAGATTCGCCGGTCCCGCCCCTCCGCTCGCGACACCAGCCAGGGACTCCCGTCGGCCAAGCCCAAAGAGACCCAGCGCGGGATGGCGCCGGTCGGAGGCGGGCTCGACCTCAGCGCACTCCGCAAGCTGAAGCCCAAGCGAGAGCTCGCCCCGACCCCGGCCGAGTTTCCCGAAGACAATCTGCACGAAACCGTCGAGGACGACGCCGTCAGCGCCAGGGGCGACACCCCTGCGCAGGGAGTCGTGCGGGCGCCGAAACGTCCGAGCGCTCCGAGCGCCGACGACAGCAACGTCTCCGCGGGCGCCAGCTCCTACATGATGGGACCCGGCGAGGCGCGGTCCGACGGGAAGTCGGCTGGTGTCCCCCTCGGATCGATCCGCGGCTCCAAAGAAGGAGCGGGGATCGGCGACGCAATCTCCGATCCCGAATTCGCGTACGCCGAGACGGGTGTCGCCGACCTCGACGTCGTACGCGAAGCGGTTCGGCTCAAGAAGCAGGTCGACGACGAGACGACCCTCCCGGAGTCGCCGCTCCCCGACGTGACCGGAAAAGTCACGCCGCCGAGCCAGCCAGCCAGCCCGTTCTCGACGAGCAGCGGACGCATCGACGATGCCGCGCCTTTCGATCACCGGCCCCCGTCGACGCCGAGCGCTCCGTCGCTCGACGAACCCCCGCCCACGGTGCAGGGACTGCCGAGCCAGCAACGTCCGGGCACACCCGCCGGCGGGCCTTCCTCGTCGGACATCTCGCACTCTTCGCCGTTCGGCCAGACCGGACAGGGGAGTCGCCAACCGTTCGGTGAACAGAACCAGTATCAGCCATCCGCCGGGTTCAACTCCGGTCCCGGGTATCAGCCCGAGGACCCGTACGGCTCCCAGGCGGGCTACAATCCGCAGGGCTCGCAGCCCGGCTATCAGTCCCAGGGGGGCTACGCCGGGCAGGACCCCTACAATCCGCCGTCGGCCGGATACAACCAGCAGCAGGACCCCTACAATCCGCCGTCCCAACCGTACGCCCAGCAGTCGAATCCGTATGGACAGGACCCCACCGGAGGACAGTACTACAACGACCCCTCGGGGCCTGCGCCGATGCAGACGATGTCCGGGACGATGTCGGGACAGTACGAAGATCCCCTCGTCCGGCGCATTCAGTCGCTCTTCGGCTTCCTCGCCGGACTGGTGACCCTCGGCGTCGCGGCCGTCGTCCTCGTCGGCGGAAAAATGCCGCAGGACAGCAAGCTTTCGCTCTTCCTCGTCGCACTCGCCATCACCCTCGGCGTCGCCGCGATAGGCGTGTCGCTCCTCCCTGCTTCCGCGCGGCTGAAGACCATCGGCCTCGCCGCGCTCGGACTGCTGCTGTTCCTCCTCCTCATTCCCGCACCGTCGCTCGGAATACCGAACAGCTTCCTGGCACTTTCCGTCGGAGCATTCGTCTGCTTCATGGCAGCGTTCTTCCCTCGCATCGCACGGATGATCCTGTAGCATCGCGTTCGTCCGGGCGGTCGAGTTGCCCGAAGCGATGACACTCACGAAGGATTCGAAAGTGCCGATCGTCGTTCAAAAGTACGGGGGCTCCTCGCTCGCCGATCTCGACAAGCTACGGGCCGTGGCGAGCAAGATCGTCGCCAGGCGTCGCGACGGGTACGACGTCGTCGTCGTGGTTTCGGCGATGGGGAACACCACCGACGAGCTTCTCTCGATGGCTCGACAGGTCTCCGACAGCCTCTCCACGAGAGAGTTGGACATGTTGTTGTCCGTCGGGGAACGCATCTCGATGACCCTGATGTCGATGGCGATCCACGATCACGGACTCGAAGCGGTGAGCCTCACCGGCTCCCAATGCGGCATCATCACCACCGACAGCCATTCTAATGCGCGGATCATGGACGTACGGCCCTTTCGCGTGCAGGACGAGCTGGCGAAGGGACGGATCGTGATCGTCGCCGGGTACCAGGGGACCAGCTATCGTCGCGAAGTCACGACCCTCGGTCGCGGTGGCTCGGACACGACCGCCGTGGCGCTCGCGGCAGCCCTCGGGGCCGAGGCTTGTGAAATCTACAGCGACGTCGACGGCGTCTTCTCCGCCGACCCACGGGTAGTCGTCGACGCGGCGAAGTTGCTCGAGCTCACCCACGAAGAGATGGTGGAGCTCGCGAGGTCGGGCGCGAAAGTGCTCAACGATCAGGCGGTCGCCTTCGCTCAAGCGAGCGGCATCGCCCTCTACGCCCGCTCCACCCACCTTCCCGAATCAGTCGGCACGGTGATACGCCCCGACGGCTTCGAAGAACGAGCCGCGCGAGCCGAGATCGGCCTCGGCGCCGTCGCCATCAGCCACATGGAGCGCGGACTGTGGGTCCGCGCACGACAATCCGCCGCGCGCGTCGCGGACCTCCTCGAAGACCGGGAGCTGGCGGTGTGCGACTGGAACCCGAACCGGTTCTCGGCTTTTCTCCCCCTGCACGATCTTCACGACGTCGAGTCGCTGCGCGAGCGGCTCGCCGCAGTCGACGACGACGTGTCGACCGAGGAGATGGGGCTCGTTAGCGCCGTGGGTCAGGGAATCGGAGCCCGACTCGGCACTGCGAAGATCGGGATGGTCGCTCTCGGCGAAGCGGGCGTCGAGCCCGCGGAAACCTTTATCGCTGCGAGCCGCGTCAGTTGGATCATCCCTTCGAACGCGGTCCGCGGAGCAGCCCAGCTGCTTCACTCGAGGCTGGTCTCCTCGACCGCCTCGATGTAGCGCACCCAGAACGCACGCGCTTTCTCGTCTCGCCCCCCCTCCCCTGCCAGCTCCCGAGCGCGCTCGAAATCCCCCTGCGCGATCGTTCGGGCGATCTCGGGCACGGTGCCGTCCCCCGCTCGGGCGGCCGCGACCTGACGCGTCGCAGTGATCGCGAACGCGGGGTATCGGTCGACGACGGAGACGGACGCCGCTCGCACGAACTGCTCTTCCGCTGCCGCGAAGGCGGCGGGGTCCCCTCCGACAACGCCCCGTGCGACCTCGGTTGCGCCGGCACGAGTCGCCTCCTCGGAGAGCCCGCCCGACGTGACGTGACGAAACACCGCCCAGCCCGTGACCGCCAGGACGAGCAGCAACACCGAGCATCCGAGCTTACGTCGGATCGGTCGAGGCGCGGGTTCCGTGTGGCGATCGAGGAAGTCGGTCACGTCTGTCGGCCAGGAATAGCGAGCGGATTCAACGGTGTTGAGCGTTTTGAATCCTCATTCAGTGAGGTGCTTCTCACGTTTGGACGAGAGGCGAACGGGAACGCCCCTCGACAGAATTACAGGGCAGTTGATATTTTCCATCAACGGTGAAATAAGGAGCGCGGCTCGGAGGTTTTCAGAGCGACATCGGAAACGAAACGGTTTCTCTCGTGCGAGGTAGGTTGCACCCTTTCCCAGTTCTTTTCCCATATCCTACCAAGAACATTTCCCATTTCCTTTCAATCTCTCTCCGACTTACCCCGCACTAGAGAGACCGTTTCCAGCGACGAGGCGCCCCATTGAGGGCGCCTTTCGCATTTTCGCGTGGTGAGTGAGCGGATTTGGCTCAGCGCCCGGCGTCCGACGCCGCAGGGGCAGCATCGGCAGTGGGCTCCAGGTGGAGGAGCAGCTGGTGCCCACCGCTCTCGGTCGTGACGTCGATCTCCGCAGGCTCGTGACCGTGCTTTCGTACGACGAGGGAGAGGCGGCCTCCCCCCGACTTCGGGTCGAGGATCAGCGGCGTGTCGCCGAATTCCTTGTCCCCCTCGCGTAGATGAACGGTGGCTCCGGGCGGGACAGTTTCCAGCGTGACGCCGATCGGCAATACGGCGGTGTCGGTCGGGGGAGGCGTCACTTCTTCGGTCACTCCTCGAGCCGACGTGTAGAGGAAGAACCAGCCGATGTTCGACAGGAGAAGAAGTGCGGCGACCACGGCCAGCACAGTGCCCAGAGGGCGCGGTGCTTCGTCGGCGACGGTGACGACGGGCTCCACAGGCACCGAGGGCCGTTCGGGCGGAGCCTGAGCCGGCGACCTTGGTGAGACGAGCTTGTCGAGCCGCGCGTTGAGCTGCGACATCGAAATCCGCTCGTCGGGATCTGGCTCCAGCGCCGCACCGACGAGGTTGGCGACTTCCGTCTCGACCCCGAGGGTGGTGAGCGACTCCGGGTTCGCCTTGTTGCGCAGTCGGAGGACCGCGTCGCCCGTGTCTGTGGGGTCGTCGAAATAGGGATGGACTCCGGCGAGCATCCAGTACAAGAGCACTCCGAGGCCCCAGACGTCGCTCGACGAGTCGAAGGTTTGCTCCTCGTCGTCGAACTGCTCGGGCGGCAGAGCCCACAGCAGATCCGAGGAAAGGATTGCCCCCTCCATCGCGCGAATCTCGCTCATCGTAGGCTGCAGTCCGAAGTGGTCCAGGTGCACTTGGTCGTCGTGCAGCGTGATCCATTTCGGCGCGACGCCTCCGTGGACCAGTCCCGCTTTGTGAGCGTCTCGCAACGTCGAGGCGAGTGAAGACGCGATTGACAGCGCGCGACTCGGCGACAGGGTCCCCTCTTCGGAGAGCGTATCGACGAGCAGGGCTCCTTCCCGTCGTTCGGTCACCACGAAGGGGATGTGCGTGTCGAAGTCGCCGAAATCGACGATCTCGAGAATGCCGTCGTGACGGAACTCCGCCGACTTCACGACGCTCTGCTTGAGCCGCTCGTAGAAATCGGGTGCCCGAAACTCGGCCGGCGCAGCGCAGACCTTGACCCAGATGGGCCGCTGAAATGGGTGTTGAACTCCGCGGTACACGGAGTAGAGCGCGAACTCGCCGGCTCGCTTGCTCAGATCGTATCGGTGTTCCAGAGCGAGTGTTCCGCCCTGCAGGTCATCCATGACGCAAATTCCTCGGTATTACTTCTTCGCCCCGGCGGGGTGTCCGATCTTTCGCCAATCGGAGACACCGACGAGCGTCCCGTCCTCTTTACGTAGCACCAATTGGACGCTGTTGTAAGCGTCCCACGGTTCGACGACGTGCCCGCGTCGCGTCAGCACCGCATCGCGTTGTGGGTCCGGAGCTTCTGCGAACAGCTTGTTGGGCACCCACTGATGGTGAATGCGTGGCAATCCAACGGCTTGCTCTGGCTCCAGCCCCCAGTCGATCGTTCGGATGATCGCCAGCAACGTACCCGTGATGATGGTAGGTCCGCCCGACGCGCCGACCACCAGCAGCGGCTTTCCGTCGCGGAGGACGAGCGTCGGGCTCATCGACGAGAGCGGGCGCTTTTTCGGGGCGACGGCATTCTGTCCGGTCCCCACGAGGCCGAATACGTTCGGCACACCGGGCTGGCCGCTGAAATCGGCCATCTCGTTGTTCAACACGAGTCCGAGCTCGTCGACGAAGACCAGGGAGCCGAAACTCGTGTTCACCGTGGAAGTGCAGGCTGCCATCCCCCCTTCGCGATCGATCACGGAGACGTGCGTGGTCCCCGAGTCGTCCGGTGCGGGAGCGTGGGTCCCGTACTCTTCGAGTTCGAGGACACCGTCGGGACGAATCTTCCGGCTCGAGGCGTATTCCTTCGACGTGAGACGCTCGACCGGAACCTCCACGAAGTCGGCATCGCCGAGCCACCGCGCGCGGTCCGCGAACGCGTGCTTCATCGCCTCGGTGATGCGGTGGGTCGACTCGATCGACTGACCGAGCGTCTTGAGGTCGTAACGCTCGAGGATGTTGAGCGCCGTCACGAGTGTCGTGCCCCCCGAGGAGGGAGGCGGCATGGAGACGATCTCGTGTCCCCGGTACGTCCCGCGCACCGGCTCGCGCCATTTCACCTCGTACCCGGCGAGGTCTTCGGCGGTCATCACCCCCCCGGCCTTCTGGACGGTCGCGGCGATCTGCTCGGCGACCTCGCCTTCGTAGAACGCCTTCGCACCTTCTTTCTGCAGGGTCGCGAGGAGTTTTCCGAGCTCGGGGCGCTTCATGCGCTCGCCCGCTCGCACCCACCGGCCATCTTTGCGAAACTCGTCGGCGAGCTCCGGGTGTCCTTTCGCGAGTTCGTCCGCCACACCTTCGAGCCGCTTCGGCAGCAGCTCACCGACGGTGAACCCTTTCGTGGCGGCTTTCCGCGCTGGCTCCACGACGCGTCTCCACTTCGCCTTCCCGTATTTCTCGTGCAGGGTGGCGAGCCCCATCGCTTCCCCGGGCACGCCGACCGCCAGTCCACCCCGCCGCATCGCTTTTCGGTCCACAGTGCCGTCGACGACGTACATGTCGCGGTGCGCCTTCGCGGGAGCGGTCTCCCGAAAATCGAGGACGTCCACGTCGCCGTCCGCTGTCCGAACGACGCAGAATCCCCCCCCACCGAGCCCCGACGCGAAGGGATTCACCACGCCGAGAACGAGGAGCGACGTCACTGCCGCGTCGACGGCGTTTCCCCCTTCTTCGAGCACCCGGGCCCCTGCGCGCGAGGCTTCCGGGTGATCAGCCGCGACCATTCCGTGGGGCGATCGCGCCGAGTTCGCCGTCTTTTGGGTTTCAGGTTCTTTCGCCGCAGCCGGCGCGCCCCAGACGGGGTTCAGCAGGGCAGCCATCACCGCCAATGTGACAGTTCTGTTACAGACCGATGTTCTTTTCATGATCCGGGGTACCTCGGTTGAAGACCGCGTTCACCATATCTAAGTAGAGCGCGATGGAAACGGCTCTTCTGGATGATTCGCGGACCCGCGCCCGGGATTCGAGCCGATGGATTTGGACTGCTGTGAAGGAGATGATTTGAGAGCTCGAGCCATCTGGGGATTGTTTGGAAGAAGCCCGTTCGCTCCGTTCGTGGAGATGGCGAACAAGGTGCAGGAGTGCACGGACCTCGTTCCCGAGCTCTTCGATGCCTTCTTCGAGGGAGACTACGAGCAGGTACGCACCATGTCGGAGCGCATCAGCCATCTCGAGCACGAGGCGGACGTGGCGAAGACGCGCGTCCGCGACTCGCTTCCCCGCTCGCTCTTCCTTCCGGTCGACCGACGAGACCTGCTCGACGTCTTGTCGTCGCTTGACGCCATCGCCGATTGCGCCGAGGACGTAGGCATCTTGTTCACCCTTCGCGAGATGGAGCCGCACGAGGCGCTGGTCCCCGATCTCAAGAGCCTCGTCCGGCGCGTCGCCGCGACCGTGGACAAAGCCCTCGAAATCGTGCGCCACATGGAGGTGCTCGCCGACGTCGGGTTCACCGGCCGTGAAGCGCAGAACGTCCGCGACATGATCGACGAGCTCGGCCGACTCGAACACGAGGCCGACATCGTGCAAGACGAACTCGCGCGCCGCCTCTTCGCCATCGAAGACGATATAAAGCCCGGCAGCCTCTTCGTCTGGAACAAAATCTTCAACAAGGTGGGCGACATGGCGAACCACGCCGAGAAGTGTGGCAACCGACTCCGCCTCTTCTTCGCTTCCTGAGGTCCCAGATAATGGATGTAGTAACGAAATCGTGGACGAGGAACTGACGTGGATATCGCTCTCTGGCTCGCATTAGCGTTCGGCTTCTACATGGCGTGGAGCATCGGTGCCAACGATGCCGCGAACGCAATGGGAACGAGCGTCGGCTCGAAGGCCATCACCTTCAAGGAAGCCGTGATCATCGCGGCGATTTTCGAGTTCTCGGGCGCGCTGCTCGCCGGTGCCGGCGTCACGGACACGATGCGCAAGGGAATCGTCGACCCGTCCCTCTTCGCAGACGCGACCCTCTTTCCCGCCGGCAACGGCGCCGAGATGTTCGTCTGGGGGATGATGGCGGCCCTCGTCTCCGCCGCGCTCTGGATCCACATCGCCGCGTTTCTCGGGTGGCCCGTCTCGACGACCCATTCGATCGTCGGCGCCATCACAGGCTTCGGCTGCGTTGCGCTGGGCGTCGAGTACGTCGCCTGGGGAAAGCTCGGCATCATCGCCGCGAGCTGGCTCGTCTCGCCCGCCGTGGGAGGGATCATCGCCTTCATGGTCTTCTCGGCGATACGAAAGTTCATCGTGGAGAGCGACAACCCCAATCGGGGGATACGTGTGTTCGCGCCGATCATGGGCTTTCCCGTCTTCGCGGTCCTGGCGGGGATGCTCTTCACGAAGGGATTGAAGAACCTCGACCTCGAGGCATGGGGAGTCGGTACCGTCGAGGTCCTGGCGATGAGTGGTATCGTCGGCCTGCTCGGCTCCGCCGGCATCGCGTACTTCGTCCGAAAGATCGAGATCGACCCCGACGAGCCGATGAACAAACGGATGGCGAAGATCGAGCGGGTGTTCCGCTACCTGCAGATCATCACGGCCTGTTTCGTCGCCTTCGCGCACGGCTCGAACGACGTGGCGAACTCTATCGGACCGCTCGCCGCGATCGTCAACACGGTGGACGTCGGCGTCATCAGCGCCAAAGTCCCCGTCCCCACCTGGGTGCTGGTCCTCGGCGCCGTCGGGATCGTCGTGGGTCTCGCCACGTACGGCTACCGGGTCATCGAGACGATCGGAACGAAAATCACCGAGATCACCCCGAGCCGCGGCTTCGCCGCCGAATTCGGGGCGGCGACGACGATTCTGTTCGGCAGCAAGCTCGGCCTTCCGCTTTCCACGACCCACACGATCGTGGGTGCGGTGATCGGCGTCGGGTTCGCCCGTGGGATGAACGCTTTGAACCTCACGATCGTCTGGAACATCGTGAAGTCGTGGGTCTACACGATCCCCTTCACCGCGATTCTCACGATCCTGCTCTACTTCCTCTTCACCGCGATCTTCGTCTGAACGAAGTCAGACCCGATCGCCGATCCAGCGCTCGATCTTTTCGTTGTCCAGGGGATGGATCCCGCGGGTCTCGAGCTCTTCGGCGAGGGCGTCCTCGAGCACATCGAACCGCTCTTCTTGCGTCACTCTCTCGACCTCGTTGCGGTAATCGGGCGACCTCAGCCAGCTCGTGAGTCGCTCCGAGATCGGTGCCACCATCGCGTCGTGGAACCAGCGGAACGGCTCCCCCTCCGCGTCGGTCACCATCGACCAGGTCACCGCCCACGAAGCCGCGGCGACCGAGCCGAAAGCCCCAGGAAGCACGTCGCGCTCCAACGCCTCGAACAAGCCTTGTTCGTGCGGATCCGCGTAGAAGAACTCGCGGGAGTAGAAGGCCGCGTTGTGAAAGTACGACGGGACCGTCACGAGTGCTTCCAGCCCGATTCGCTTCGCCGCCTGGCGCAGCAGTTCGTGGATCTCCCGACCGATCCCGAGCCCCGGATGCTGCTGCCCCGGCAGCGGTGGACGGTCCTCGGAAAATTGCTGGTCAGGACGCTGAAGTTGCAACCACTCCACGGCCAACACCGGTGCTCCTATCGCTCCGAATCGCTCGCTGATGTCGTCTTTGGCGGTCAGATGACTCCGCCGCACGACGAGCTCCAGAAGCGGCGCGTCCTCGATCTCAGGCTTCACCGACCAGATGCGAAGCATGTGCTCCTCCGGGTCGTTGCAGCGAAGCTCCATCTCGACTTCCTCGTAGCCGATCTGCTCCATCTGACTCCAGAGCCCGTACCGCCCGAGCGCGAGGCGCAACCCCTCTTCCGAGTAGAAACCGAGCCACAGGTCCGACGAGCCCCGCGCGAAGAGATCGGGAAGTTCGAAATCGAGCACGTCGGTCCCCGACTGAAGCTCGAAACGACTCAGGGATCGGTAGATGGCGTCGAAGTCTTCGCGGATGCTCACAACTCCTCCGGCGGCGATGCGTACACTTCCTCACTGGCTTCCCCGAAAAACCGCACCCCGTCGACCTCGACGAATGGTGCGACCCGGTACGACCACACGCCTCCGGGCCGGACGTCGCGGTCGACCCAGTTGGTGCTCGGCGAAGCCACCGCAGCGTGTCGTTGGAACGGACCTTCACCGAGGACGTCCCGCCGAAAGATCACCGCTCCACACTCCCCCTCGGTCTTCCACTCGATCTGCACCGCCGACGAAACATGAGCCTCCGCCGTCAGATTCTCGACCGGCCGCGGGGGGTTCCATTCTACGTAAAGCGCTTCAGATCGCGCCACGACGGTGTCCCCCGTCACGCCCAACAATTGATAGGTGAACGCCCCGCCCCGAAGCACCTCGTTGTCCAGGAGCTCCACCCCGGCCTCGAGCGCCCCTGAATTCTCGTCTGAGTCGAAGGTGTGGAGGAGGACGGGCTCGCCACCATCGGCCAGCCGATAGAGCTCGACGACGTCGACCCCCTCCGTCGAAGCGGCAACGGCGAGCAACAGCCCCGAGGGCTGCCCCTCCACGGCCCGAAGCTCGAACCCCGGCGCAGCCCCGTCAGCTACTTCCATCGCCGGAGGCAGCGCGTTCAGCGACGCACACCCGGCGAGGAACGCAGCCATGGCGAATCCTCTAATCATCTGTCGAGGTTAACGCAGTCAGAAGTTCCAGAACAACTTCGCTTGCACCGTCCACGCGATCCGCGCGGAGAGCTCGTTGTTGAACTCCTCGGCATTGCTGCCGAACTGGACCAGACGCGGCTGCCCGGGAACCCCGTTGAGCCCCGCGAACGGGAAGAGAATTCCCGCCTCCAGTGCCGCGGTGAAGATGTCGTGGTTCACGAAGCGGAACGCTCCGTCGAATTCCAACCCGAGCCAGGGATTCTGGCCCGACGGCGTGCCGAGCGAGTCGAACGCTCGCGAACCGATCGCGTCGATCTCGAGCTCCAGATGGCGAGAGCTCGACTCCAGGAACTTCACCATTGCGTACGGGTTGAAGTAGTACGCGTTCGTCACCGTCCCTATCACGTTGCGGAACAGGATCAGGTCGACGTGGTAGTCGGAGTTGAAGCGGTAGAACGAGTAATCGGGTCCGCCGCTCAAACCCCAGTTGGACGTTGGACCGCCGCTGGCGAAGCCACCGTTGAAACCGAAGCTCACCGGGCTGTCGAGCTGGAACTCGGACTCGAGCGCGAGCCCGAATTGCTGGATGTTGCGGTTCGATTGCACACCGTCGTTGTTCGTGGTGCACGGCCCTTCGTTGGCCAGCCGCTGATCCTTGTCGAAGCAGTTGACCGGACCGCTGTCGGTCTGGCCGACAGCGAGATCGGTGACGTTGTCCACACTCCCGAGCGCCATCATCCCCTCGAGCTCGATCCGCACTCGCGTGTCGAAGTCCGGCTGGTAGAGAAACTGAACCCAGAGGTCTGCGACGTGGACCCGCTCACCCCGATAGATGAGCGTCCCCGGCTCGGTCGGATCGAACTCGTTCCCGTCGAGGGTCGGCAGGAAGCGCCCTTCCTGGCGCCGAAAACGGTACATCGCTCCGCCGTTGACGACGGGCGCCTGATCATCCAGGAGCCGCTTGCCCTCGAGCTCCTTTTCCTCCCGAGTCTGCGCGGAACGAAAGACCTGGAACGAATACTGATCGACGTCGTCGCGCTGCGAGAGGTCGTAGGGAACACCGCCGGTACGGAAGGGCGACTTCGAGGTGACCCCCTCATCGGGGAAATCGACCGAGACCGAGCCGTAGAGCTCCCACACTTTCGTCTGGAACTTGAAGCGGTCGACGTGGCTGCCGTAGTCGCAGTCCATGCAATCGCCGTCGTTGACGAACATGCCGAGCCCCCAATGGTCGTCCATCCGTCCCGCGGAGAGACGCCCCAGCAAGGTATCGACCTCGCCGTAGAGCTCGTTGATCTTCAGGGCATCGTCGAACCAACGGCTCTCACCCGCGGAAAACTGCGTATTCGCGCCAACACGGCCCGAAAGGTCGGGACGCACGCCATCGAACCCGAGCCGGTTCGCGGGCATCGAGCCGAAGACGACGTTGTCGAGCAGGTCGAGCTCTGTACGGACCCGGATTGCTTCGGAGATGAAGATCGTCGGATCGAGCTTCAGGCGCAGGTTGGCGTCCCAGTGCGTGTCCCGATCGGGGGCCGCGGGATTGCCGGTCGGCGTGAAGGTCTCGACCGGCGGGAGAATCGCGGAAGTCCCCTGGGTGTCGAGGTCCCAGTTGATCGCCGCGCCCACCCTCGTCCGGAACGTGCCGTCCCACTCGACCCGGGGATGCACCTTCGCGGGAACGATCTGCTCCAGTCCTCCTTCGGTGATCTCCTCGAGCGGTACGAACTCCGCGTCGTCGGCCGGCTCGAAGCCCTCGCCGAACGGTTGGTCGGCGTTGACGTCGGGAACGGGCGGCTCAGCCGCCTGTTGTTTCGGCTTCGGCGCCGGCCGGGTAGCCGGCTTTTCCGCGGCGGGCTTCTCCGCGGCAGGCTTCTCCGCGGTGGGCTTCTCCGCGGCAGGCTTCTCGGCTGCGCTCGCCGGCTGCTCAGCCTCGGTCGCCCCCTCCTGCGCGGCGGTGTCCACCGCTTCTTTGGCGGTCGGCAAGGCCTCCGCCTCATCGCCCTCCTCTTCCGACTCCTCCGCCGCGGCGTCTTTCGCCGGTTCCGTGGAGGTCTCTGCGGGAGTGGGGGCAGGCTCGGTGTCCTGCGCCCAGATGTGGGTGGGGGCCGCGCCGACGAGCAGCAGCGCGATGAGTCCGGCAGAAAACTTCTTCATCCATCCCACGCAATTCAGGGGCAAAAGCGGCGGGAACGTAGCACGGTGGATTTTTCAGTGTCAATGAAGCGGAAAGCGGCTCTGAGAGGCTTCTCGACTCAGAAGATCTCGGCCGCGGCGAGCCGCTGCAACTCCGCTACGACCAACCCGAGTTCGCGCCCCAATGGGCCGACGAGCTCTTCGTCGAGGACGGCGGCGAGCTCGCGGTAGTACCACAGCGTTCCGTCGCGACCGCCTCGAAATCGGTCCCAGAGTTCCTCCCCCATCTCCCGGTAGTCCGCCGTGATCGAACGGGCGTTGTGAAGCTTGTCGGCGCAAGACACGAGCAACGCTGGATTCCCCTTCCCCTTCTTCCGAAGACGGGTGAGGTAGGCCTCCTTGCGCTCTCGCCAGGGCGGCTTGGGGATCGTGTCGGCATCGGTGCAGGCTTCCACGATCTCGAGGACGTCGTCGCCGAAGCGCTCTCCGATCTGTCGCCGGATGTCGGGGACGTCCCCGATGCAATCCTCGATACTGTCGTGAAGCAGCGCCGCGATGACCTGGTCCTCCGTCCCGCCCGCCTCGCCGACCAACGCCGCCACGGCGAGAAGGTGATTGACGTACGGCGTGCCGGAGCCCTTGCGCACCTGCTGGCGATGCAGCGCCGACGCCCAACTGAGCGCGCGGTCGAACCGCTCGGTGTACATCACTGCTCCTCGTGACGACGCTGCGTGAACTCGAGCAACACCCCGCCGGTGTCTTTGGGATGAACGAACGAGATCAGCTTGCCATGCGCCCCGTCGAGCGGAGCGTCGCTCAACAGCCGCAGCCCCCCGGCCGCCGCGACCTCCCGCGCCTCCACGATGTCCCCCGTAGCCAGTGCGACGTGATGAATCCCCTCGCCGTTACGCGCGAGGAACTTCGCGATCGGCCCGTCCTCGTTCGTCGGCTCGAGCAGCTCGATCATCGACTCGCCGATTCGGAAGAACGCGACGCGCACGCCCTGCTCTTCCACCACGTCAGTGCCTTCGAACTCGAGACCGAGAACGTCGCGGTACAGGGGCATCTTCTCGTCGATGGAGCGAACGGCGATCCCGATGTGATCGATGTGTTTCAACATGGTCTGTTCCCGATGGAGTCGCCGCACCCTATGCCGCCGGCGGCAGGCGGTTCAACGAAAACCGCCAAAAGAAAATGACCAGGGGGCCCTGGTCATCTCTCGCTTCCGCGGTCGGGAAGCTGCCTCGCTCGAAGCGAGGCTTCGTCATCTTTCGAAGCTCAGCTCAGGCGGCTGATGCGGTCTTTGAGATGCAGTTTCCGTTTCTTGATCACCTGCATCTCGTACTGCTCTTCGGGAGATAGCGACCTGTGGCGATCGAGCTGACGCAACCTGGATTCGAGATCGCCGTGCTCTTCGCGAAGGGTCTCGAGGTCGTTGGTGGCGAGCGTCGTACGATTCGACTGGTTCATGGGGCCTCCGTAGTAGCAAACGATGGGAATGTCACAGACGGCCGCGCGATCGACGTGCTCCTGTCAATCACTGCATTGTATGATTTGTCGGGGAGATACGGCATCGAAAGTCGACCGATTGAGACGTCCGAGAGATTACAGAATCCGGTTCCGGACTGTCAAACCGACCGTTCAGTCGCTTTTCGATTTGGGGACGGGGGGAGGAACGGAGCGCTCGTTGCCGAGCTCTCGCGGTTCGGACGCCTCACTCATCGCCTCTTCGGTGGCCTGCAGAATCTCGTCGTAGTGGTCGACCTCGAAGTCGTCCCACATCCCGGCGACGTCGATCTCGATCGACGTCTGCTTTTTCCGCTTCGACTCGGCTTTTGGCAGCGCCCCCGCCGCGTCCCCCTCTTCTTCCAGGAGGATGTCCTGGGTATGGATCCTGATGCCGTCGGCCGACTCTTCGGCGACCGCCTGCGGGATCTCCTCGTCGACGTCGGAGTCGGCGTCGGGCCGCGGTCGGGTCGCGGCTGCAGCGACCGGCCGCCCCGCCACCGTGCGGCTCGGCGCCGGCTCCGGGTCCCGGTCGACCCGCCTCGGCGCCGACCCCGGCGCGGGGAGGGTCGGCTTTTCGGTGCTCGGAGGCGATTCCAAGGGATCGTCGTCCGGGGGCGGCGCTGCGGCCTTTGGCGGCGATTCCTTCGCCTCGCGCCACGCCGAGGACGAGGCTTCGCTGAGCGACGATTCTGGGAGCGGATCGAAGGCGGACATGGAGGCGTACTTGTTGCCGAGCTCGTCGTCCGCCGGAATCAGCGAGAGAGCGTTGAGCCCGCGAAGCACCTCGAGGGTGACGGCTCGGTACCCCCGCATCAGCTTCGACATCGGCTGCGAATTCGGCTGGAGTTCGAAATCGAAGAACCCGTCCACCAACGGCAACAGCTTGATGTCGTCCAACTGCTTCGCCGGGAGAAGCCCTCGTTCCCCCGCCTCGTCCTCGACGACGTCTACCGCTCCGAGCTCCTCGAGTTGGTTGACCACGCTACGGATGACCGATTCCGGATATCCAGTGAGCGGGAGCAGGTCTTTCTCGGCGATGCGTCCCTTGCCCCCTTTGAAGGCGCGAGCCACGGGCGTGTAGAGCTCCAGGCCGATCAACGGCGTGAAGACATGCTCCGACGCGAGCCCCGGGCGGCGCTCCTTGGCACTCTGGATGAAGGCGAGGGTTCGCAGGTTCTGTGCGACGTAGGCGAGCTCGGCCCCCACCAGGATCACGATCCACGAACAATAGAGCCAGACTAGGACCAGCGGGAAGAACCCCAGCGCTCCGTAGAACTGGCTGTAAGGGACGAGGACGACCTCGCTGGCGTACAGATTCAGGCCCAGTTTGCCGATCTCCAACCCGACCGCGGTGAAGAGCCCCGCGAGGAGCGATGCCCACCACCGCACGCGCGCCGTCGGCAGGAAGTGGTTCACCGCCACGAAGAAGCAGAGCCCGATCAGCAGCGCGAGGACGAGCGAACCCGTCGACTTCGGCTCGCCGAACTGCGTATGGAGAAAGTGGGCACGTCCCGAAAGGATCACCGATGCCGTCGCCGTCAACGCCCCGGTGGTGGTGAGGATGAGATAGGCGACGGCCTTCTGGAACCAGGAGCGACTCCGCTCGGCGTTCCAGACGAGGTTGAACGTGCTCTCCACGGCGACGAACACGAAAATCCCGACGCCGAAGAACCCGAGCGCCGCCGCGCCGGCGACCCCCGCTGCGTTCGAAGCCGCGAACCCTTCGAGGTAGGCGGCGAGATCGGCGGCGTTGGCCGGGAAGACCCGCTGGACGAACGGCTCGATCTCCGCGATCGGAAAGTTGAGCGCCGCGAACAGCGCGACCGCCGTCGCTCCCAATGGCACTGCCGCGAGCGCAGTCAGGAACGCGAGACTCGCCGTGAGAACCGTCCCCCTGATCCGAATGAGCTCGCGTCCCGCGAAGAGCAACACGTAGTAGACGATCATCGGAGCGAGCTGCCACTGCGGCATCTCGTCCCAACGACCGCTGAGGAATAGCGCTCGCGCGCCCTGCGCTGCGTCGGCCATGCGGTTCTCCTGATATCCTACATTGCCATACTTATCAGACGAGTGGCGCTGTGGTCCACGTCGGCGCGTGTGGCGGTGGCGGAACAATTTCGTCGGACGAGGCGTTTACCCGGTGCCGGTCGCCGAACGCGACCGCCCAACGGTGATTTGGGCGTACGGCCGTTTGCACGTATACTCGTCACCGAGAACACGTTCGATTCACAACCTGGTCCTCCCTGGTGCGGATGCGCTTCGATCCCCACAGCCTTGCTCTGACGCTCGGATTCGCGACGTTCGTCGTGGTGACGGGCGTCGTCCCGCAGCTCATGGCGGAGAAGCCGCGTTCGCTGATGTTCGGCGTTCGTTCGGTGCCCGTCGACGAGCAGGACGTGACGAAGGTCGACGCCATCTTGCGCACCCCCGGGGCTTCGGGCTCCGCCTCCAACCACATCGCCGATTCGCTCTCGATCGCGTCCGCCGTGGCGGCCGCCGAAGGAGAAGGCGAAGCGTTACGTCGAGCCCACGATGCGCTGATGCGTAACGATTTTCGGCGAGCCGAAGCGATCGCGAACGCTCTCATCGACAAGGCTGACCGCGAGCTCGAGGCGAAGCCGGGGAGCGCGACCGAAGTCCGCCGCCTCGAAGATCTGCGAGACCAGTCGCTCTTGCTCAAGACCAACGCTCTCATGCAGACCGGGCGCGCGCAGGAAGCGATCAACATGCTCGGCCAGATCACCGCGGGCAACGCCGTCCCTGATTTCGTGATGTATCTGCGCGCCGAGAACCTCGACGCCATTGGCGAGCACGCGAAGGCCGCCGACGCCTTCGCGGGCGTCGCGAAGATGAAGGAGAGCCCGCTCATCCACCGCGCTTCCGTGCGAAGGGCCCACAGCCTCTTCGCGGCCCAGGACTGGGAAGGCGCCGCGAAGGCCCTCACCCAGGTGATGAAGGACTACCCCGATTACCCGCGACGGTGGCTCGCCCTCTATCAGCGCGGCGTCGCCTACGACCGGTTGGGGAAACTGCAAGCTGCCGCCGACGCCTACCAGGCCACCTGGTTCGAGTTTCCCTACAAAAAGGTCGGCCGAGAGGCGCGCGACCGAATCGCCGAGCTCCAGAAGCAGGCCATCGTCCCCTCGAACCTCCCTGACGCCCGTGCCCGTTACGAGCGCTACCGGATGCTTCGCATCAACAAGCACTGGGACCTCGCGCGCGAACTCTTCACCGAGCTGAAGAGTGACTACGCCAGCGAAGACGGCCACTCCTCGCTCGAACACGAGATCGAGCTGCAGCTCGCGTTGAACGCTCACGTGCAGCGACGGTTCGACGAAGCGGCGCGACGGCTCGAGAGCCTCGTCTCCGCCTACGATTCGGGCCACCGCAAGGGAATCAGCCGCTACCTCACGTTCAAGTATCTCAGCCTCACCTACTCGTCGATGGGGCGCCTCGACGATGCTCTCGCGGCGCTCGATCGCATGACCGAGAAGTACGGAGCGAATTCGCGGGCCAAGGCGCGTGCCGAATTCTGGGAGGATCACGGACGCTACGACAAAGCTCTCGAGATCTACTCCGACCTCTTCTCCTCGGGCCGCAAACGCGGCTGGCACTACACCTGGTTGCTCTACAAGAACGGAAAGTTCGAACAGGCGTACGACAACTTCAACAGGCTCGCCGAGCGCTCCTACGGGCGGTCGAGAGCCAAATACCTCTACTGGGCCGGGCGAACCTTGGAGCGGGCCGACAAGCCGGAAGAGGCGAGCGAGATCTTCCGCGAGGTCGCCGACAATTACTCGTACGACTACTACGCGATCCAGGCGCGCAATCGGCTCACCGACATCGAACAGCGAAGCTCCGTCGCGGGCCAACTCGTCGCGAACGCTCAATCGATCGCCAACTCCGCCGACGAGGTCCTCGACGCGCTGGAGGAAGCGGAGGCGAACGCCGCGCAGTTCGCCTACCCGATGGACGACCCCCGAGCCCAGCAACGCCATGCCCTGTGGGGCAAGGAGAAGGGCTCGGGCGACCTGGTCGCGGGTCGGCTCTGCAGCAAGCAGGAGCGAGCCACCGGAATGTGTACCCCCGACCGTGCCATCGGGCCGACCCAACCCGCAAAACTCGCCGAGCTCGACCTGGAGACGATCGAGGACGTGACCATCGAGAACGACGACCCCGAGGGTTCAGGCTCGATGGATGAATCCGCCAAAGGCGAAGCAAAGGTTCGAAAGAAGCGCTTGAAGTTCTCCAAGGAGGTCCCCCGCATCGACTACTCGACGCAGGCGCGGATCTACTGGAACGGGCGGTTCGGTTCGGCCACGGCCTTCGCCAAGGCACGCGACGGCGAGATGATCGGCCCCGTCCCGATGAACCTGCGAGCTTACGACGAGACCGGTTACGAAGGGGCGCTCGAGGCTGCCGCAAAGAAGTACGGCGATCTTTTCCCCGAGCTCGTCCGCTCGTACTGGCTGCACACCGCCGGCTTCGAGAAGGGGGCCCGGTGGGCTGCTCGTGACGTGGCGATCGAATACCGAGAGCTCGCCAAGCGCTGGCGCGCGCGCCGCAAGCCGCACGATCTGAAGGAAGATCGCTGGGACTACTACATCGACAATCGCCGCCGCGGCCGAGCCGGTTTCTGGGGCTACGACTCCGACGAAGATCGGTTTCCGATCCCGAAGTCCTCGAAAGCCCGGCAGGAGCTCTTGGAACGTCAGCAAGCGATCTACGACGCTCGAATCGAAATGAAACCGCTCTTGATCGACGCGCTCAAGGAGGCGGGCGACCATTACATGGTGCGCAAGTTCGCCCTCGCCAGGGGCGGCTGGTACCGCGAGGATCCACGCGGCGCGACACGTCCGCTGTGGATGGAGGGGTACCCCCGCGCGTTCCCGAAGCTCGTGATGGAGAACGCCCAGAAGTACGGCATCAACCCGTACCTCCTGTGGGCCTTGATGACCGTCGAGAGTTCCTACAACCCGGACTCGCTCAGCACCGCCGACGCGCTCGGGCTGTTGCAGGTCATTCCACGCACTGGTCTGAAGACCGCCATCATGCTGGGAGACGAAGATTTCGGGCCGTTCGATCTGCTCGAAGAGGACATCGCCATCGAACATGGCGCGTTCTACTTCTCGCGCCTCGTCCGAAAGTTCCGAGGCCAGGAGCTCTTCGCCATCGCCGGGTACAACGGCGGCCCGCACCGTGTCGGTGACTGGATCGACATGCGTGGCAGCACCATGCCGATGGACGAGTTCGTCGAAGAGATTCCGTTCAACCAGGCACGGCTCTACGTGAAGAAAGTCCTCCGCTTCCTCTCGCTCTTCATGCGCATTTACGAGGACACCGAGGAGCTCTACGTCGGACAGAACATCCGCGTCGATTACCGGCCCGACCCCAACTTCTGAAGCGAAGCTTCAGATCTGATAGATCGGGTTGAAGTCCTCACCCGGCGTCTCCGGGACGTCGTCTGCGATGGACTGGATCGTGTAACGCTCCAGAATCCGCAACTGCGCCGCCCGAATCTCCTCCCAAACCGGCCGAAACGCGAGCTGCCTCGCCGTGAGGTCGTCCCCCACGGTTCGGTCCTCGTACGGTAGCGGGGCCACCGGCCCATCCAGATGCCGGATCACGTCGAGGAGTGTGATCTCCGAGGCGGGCCGCGCCAGGAGATACCCCCCGTTCGCCCCTCTCCGGCTCCGCACGAAACCCCCACGCTTCAGGTCCGCCATGATCCCTTCGAGGAACTTCGCCGGCAATGACTCCGCATCCGCGATCGACTGAATGCTCTGCGGCTGGTCCGACCGCGTCCCCGCCATCGTCACCAGAGCTCGGAGCCCGTACATCGTTCGCGCGCTGATATCCATCGTGCCTCCACAGTATACGACGCATTATTGGGGGAGCGGGTCGCCGAGGCAAGCGACGGCGCGCTGCGCTCTGCGCGCTGCGCTCGGGGTCGGGCGAGCGCAGACGATGCCGGAGGCATCGTCGAGCACCGCCCGGCCGCCAGACGCCCTCCCCGGGATCCGAAGTGGGGGCGGCGGACCGAGTCAGCGCGGCGGGGAGGGGGCAGATCGTGGTCGGGCGAGCGCAGGCGATGCCGGAGGCATCGTCGAGCACCGCCCG
>CAYPJU010000045.1:38266-49486 GCA_964411125.1 uncultured Bradymonadales bacterium
AGATCGTGGTCGGGCGAGCGCAGGCGATGCCGGAGGCATCGTCGAGCACCGCCCGGCCGCCAGACGCCCTCCCCGGGATCCGAAGTGGGGGCGGCGGACCGAGTCAGCGCGGCGGGGAGGGGGCAGATCGTGGTCGGGCGAGCGCAGGCGATGCCGGAGGCATCGTCGAGCACCGCCCGACCGCGAGATGCTCCCTCCCCGCCGCGCTGACGACGGGAGCCGCCCCCACTTCGGATCCTAAACCTGGCACTCGTCGCCGATGCCGTTCTGATCGTCGTCGAGCTGGTTGGGGTTGTAGAGGGTCGGGCAGTTGTCGCACATGTCGACGATCTCGTCGCCGTCGGTGTCGGGGCCGACGCATTCGCAGAGGTCGCCCTGTCCGTCCATGTCTTCGTCGAGCTGCATCGGGTTGGCGATCGAGGGACAGTTGTCGCAGGAGGAGCCGACGCCGTCGCCGTCGGGGTCAGCCTGCTGTGAGTTGGCGAGCATCGGGCAGTTGTCGCAGAGGTCCCCGAGGAGGTCGCCGTCGGCGTCGGCCTGGTCCGGGTTGGGGACCGCGGGGCAGTTGTCGCACGCGTCGCCGACCCCGTCCTCGTCGGTGTCCATCTGGTTCGGACCGCTACTCTCGGGACAGATGTCGCAGGCATCGCCGAGCCCGTCGGCGTCGGCGTCCGCCTGGTCGGGGTTCTCGACGTTGGGACAGTTGTCGCAGGCGTCCCCCAGACCGTCTTCGTCGGCGTCGCCCTGCGCCGCGTTGTCCGCCTCGATGCAGTTGTCGCACGCGTCCCCGACCGAATCCGTGTCGCCGTTCGCCTGATCGGGGTTCGACTGGTTCGGGCAGTTGTCGGCCTCGTTCGGCACGCCGTCGTCGTCGATGTCGTCGTCGCAGGCATCCCCGACACCGTCGCCGTCGACGTCGGACTGGTTCGTGTTCGCCCGGAACTCGCAGTTGTCGCAGTCGTTTCCGACTCCGTCGCGGTCGTCGTCGACCTGATCGGGGTTGGGGAAGATCGGGCAGTTGTCGCAGGCGTCGCCCAGGCCGTCTTCGTCGACGTCGAGCTGCGCTGGATCGCTCGCCTCGGGACAGATGTCACAGATGTCGCCCACGCCGTCCTCGTCTTCGTCCTCCTGGTCGGGGTTGGACTGTTCGGGGCAGACGTCACACGCGTCCCCGGGGCCGTCGTCGTCGCCGTCAGCCTGGTCGGGGTTCGCGTCGTCGGGGCAGTTGTCGTCCCCGTTCGCGATGCCGTCCCCATCGATGTCGTCGTCGCACGCGTCCCCCTCGCCGTCGTCGTCCTCGTCGGCCTGGTCGCGGTTCTCCAGCCCCAGACAGTTGTCGCAGACGTCGCCGGCGCGGTCGCCGTCCTCGTCGGCCTGGTCGGGGTTGGGGTCGTCGGGGCAGTTGTCGCACGCGTCGCCGAGCCCGTCGCCGTCGCGGTCGGACTGGCTCGCGTTGTCGGTCACCGGGCAGTTGTCCTTGGTGTCCTGAACCCCGTCGTCGTCGGCATCCGCCCCCGCTCCACAGGCGGAGAGAAAGACCAGCAGCACCGCGAGACCCCGCCATCGGCGTCGGCCGACACGCACGGCGAAGAGCCCGAAGACGAAGAGAAATGCGAGGAGCGGCGTGTTCGAACGTCGGGCGGTCGAGCACGCGCACTGGCGATCGGCGAAGACGGCGAGCTCGGGAGGCGGCACCATCCGTGCGGTGAGATCGTAGCGCTGATCGGCGGCCGCGGGGTCCATCGGGACGAGCCGCACGAACGGCTCGTAGCCGTCGGCCGTCGCGTCGACCGTCCAATTGGCGACACCCAGCGTGCCGGTCCACTCGGCCCTTCCACCTTCCACCTCGACGGTCTCTTCGACGCGGCCACGCCGGCTCGAAACCACCAGCGCGATCTCGTCGGCGCTCGGCCCGTCGAGCTCGAAGGTCACGGCGAGCGTCGCCTCCAGATCCGCGAAGAGGACGTAGTCGCGCTCGACGCTCTCCTCGGTGAGGTCGACCTCGTCGGTCGTCGGGACGTACCCGTCGGCGCTCAGCTCGACCTGCAGAATTTCGGGTGGGAGCGCCGAGAAGCTGAAGCGCCCCCCGTCGTCCGTGGTCTGCTCGACCATCGTGTCCCCCCCTTCGAGGACCACCGTCGCCCCGACGGCAGGCACGCCAGTCTGCAGCGTGACCGTGCCGCGAAAGAAGCGCGTCGGCACACCATCCATGTCGGAAGACGAGAGATCGCCCCCCGCGTCGGCAGACGTACCGAGGTCGGGGCCGAGTCCCATGTCGAACGCAGCCATGTCGGAGCCGCCGACGTCCGCCATGTCTGGCGATCCCATGTCTGCCGCCCCCACGTCGGTGGCCGCCATATCCGACGAACCGATGTCGGCCGAAGCCATGTCCGCGGAGGCCATGCCGGCGTCGCCCATGTCCTGGGCCGCAGCCGGGCCCGCGAACGAGGCGAGTGCGAGAACCATCAAAACCGTTGTTGCACGCTTCAAATCTCAGCCTCCGCTTCGTCTACGCGTTCTCGCCCGAACCAGGTGAATGTGCCAACGATGACGAGCCCGAGGACGAACGTCGCGATCGTGCCGGTCAGGGGGTGAGCCGCCGTCGGCATGACGTTGGTGACGACACCGTCGATCGTCATCCGGAAGGGCCAGATACCCCGCAGGCAGCCGACCATCAAGCCGACGAGCAGGCCGAGGGTAGGGACGGCCCAGTTGTGAAGCAAATAGCTCAGGAGCCGCGCGAAGCTCAGGATTCCGACCGCGCATCCGATGCAGAACACCGTCACGTAGAGCGCCTGATTCGCCGGAAAAGCCCCCGACGCGAGCGTCCCGAGAAAGCCCTTCAGGGCGTTCAAGATGAAGAAGTACGCCCCCAGGATCAGCAAGATGTAGGAGCCGCTAATGCCGGGGAGGATCATCGCGCAGATCGCGATCATTCCGGCGAAGAGGACGAACCACCACGTGGGCCGCGGGACGCTGACCACGGTTCCAGCGGGGACGACCAGCTCGTCGTACGGGGCGCTCCTCGCCTTCATCGCATCCTTGTCGACCGCCGCGCTCGCGCGCTCTTCCAGGGCCGCGAGCTCGGCATATCGCTCGGGCTCCCTGTCCTGGATCGCGAGGCGAAGCGCCTCGTTCTCGTCCGCCCAGAAGACGTCCGCGTTCGGGAGCGCACTCGGTCCTTTGCGGGCCAGGTCCTTGAGCGACTCCCCTTCCGACGTCACCTGGTACTGCTCCCGAGTGAGATCGAGCGTGGTCCCCGGGTTGGTGACGAACCAACCGATGCCGAGGCCGATCAGCGCGGTGACCGCGACGACCGCTACCGACCGCGATCCTCCGAAATCGATCATGCGAAACGGAACCCAGACGCTGGCGAGGATCAGGCCGAAGAAGAAGGCGCGGGTTTGGACGGGAAAGTTCTCGAGGAAGTACGGGACGACGACGCTCCCCACCCCAAGCGCGACGGCGATCCCCGCGCCCAGCGTGACGAGGAACGGCAGATTGAGCGTTCCGATCCGATCCAGCAGCGTCGCGCGGTTCGCTTCCGAGCGGTCCTTCAACCAGGCGAGGAGCGCCGGGAGCCACCGCAGGTTCAGGTTACGGATCGTGTCGACCAGCTCAGCGTAAACGCCCAGGATCAGCGCGAGCGTTCCACCGCTGACGCCGGGGATCACGTCTGCGATCCCCATGCAAAAGCCCTTGAGAAACAGGACGAGGCGCTCCATACGACATCTTCCGCGACGGGGATTTCCACGACGATAGCCAACACTGCAAGTACGTCATAAGGTGCGGCGTGACAAGCGGCCCCGCCCTTCCAACGCTACGGTTGAAGCGATGATCCAAGCCCTCCCAAAATCGGTCGATCTCCTCTGCGAGGCGATGTTCGGCCTCGACGGCGGTGCGATGTTCGGCATCGTCCCCAAACCCCTCTGGGACCGTTCCAACCCCGGCGACGACCGGAACCGGATCGACCTGGCCTGCCGATGCCTCCTCGTCCGCTACGAAGACGGCACGAACGTGCTCGTCGACGTCGGTATCGGCACGAAATGGTCGGCGAAGGAACGGGACATCTACAAGATCGGTCGACAGGACCCGGCGCTCGA
This sequence comes from uncultured Bradymonadales bacterium, assembly GCA_964411125.1. Classification (GTDB taxonomy): domain Bacteria; phylum Myxococcota_A; class Bradymonadia; order Bradymonadales; family Bradymonadaceae; genus JBFIHF01. Next base: position 42,370 of record CAYPJU010000045.1, read on the forward strand.
GGGCGCCCTGGGAGAGCACGGCCTCGGCCCCGACGACATCGACCACGTCGTCCTGACACACCTGCACTTCGACCACGCGGGCGGCGTATCGACCTACGACGACGGCGACAACGTCGTCGCGACGTTCCCGAACGCCCGCCACTGGGTACAGCGCAAGAACTGGGGCTGGGCCAACTCACCGTCGGCGCGCGACGGAGGGAGCTACCGCGACATCGATTTCCGCGTCTTCGAGCAAACGGGGGCACCCCCGCTGCAGCTCGTGGACGGCCCTTCGGAGATCCTCCGGGGCATCGAGGTGCTCCCGATGAACGGCCACACCTTCGGGATGCAGATCGTCAAGGTCACGACCGCCGACGGCACCTGGGTCCACCTCGCCGACCTCATCCCCACCGCGTCTCACCTTCGCGACCCGTACGTGATGGGCTACGACCTGCAACCCCTCGTCACCGTCGAGGAGAAGCGCGAGGTCCTCTACCACGCCGCCCGCGAGGATTGGTGGCTCGTCTTCGAACACGACCCCGAGATCGGCGCAGCACAGGTGGAGTTCGACAAATCGGGCCAACCACGCCTGAGGAAGTGACGATGAAACTCAATCACGTGACCTACGGCTTCGACTCGTCGAGCAAGCCCGCGCTCGTCTTTCTGAACGGGATGACGCAGTCGACGGCCCACTGGCGTTCGCACGGGCGACACTTCTCGGACACGCATCGCGTCGTCACCTACGACGCACGCGGTCAGGGGGAGACGCCCGTCGGAGACGAGCCGCTTTCGCTGGAGCTCCACGCCGACGATCTCGCCGGGCTCCTCGACGAGCTCGAGCTCGAGAAAGCGCACCTGGTCGGGTTCAGCCACGGCTCCCGCATTGCCCTACAGTTCGCGAACAGCCACCCCGAGCGTGTCGGGCGACTCGTCCTGGTCTCGGCGACCGCTACCCCGAGCGCTCTCGCGCGGATGATCATCCGATCGTGGCGCGAAGTGCTCGATGCGGGCGGCGTTCAGGCGCTGACGTGGGCGTCTCTCCCCACGATCCTCGGGAACGATTACCTCGCCGCCAGCGAGCGAATGCTGAGCGGCATCGTGAAGGCCGCGATCGAACGAAACTCCGAGGAGGGGGTTCGAGCGCTGCTCGACGCGATGGCCGAGTACCCCGACCTCTCCGATCTCGCCCGCGGGGTGCGGGCAGAAACGCTCGTCGTGTCGGCCACCGAGGATCCGCTGGTGACGACCGAAGGAGCCGCCGAGCTCGCGCGGCTATGCGGCGGAACGCACGAGGTCATCGAAGGGAGCGGTCACACGATCCCGATCGAACGCCCCGACGAGTTTCGGCGCCTGATCGGCCAGTTCGTGACCTGAAGGGTCACTTGCCGCTCGGGTTGAGCGTCTCGAACTCCGACGAGATGATGAGCGGCTCGCCGCTCCACGTGACCCCGAGGATCATCCCGGGGAAGTCCTTCGCGGACGTCTGCGGCAGCTCGATCACACGCTTACGCTGCTCTTCGGCAAACTTCTTCCACGCCTCGAACGACTTCTCGGGCATCCGCCCCATCGCGATCGTCCCAGGCTGCTGCATCATCGCGAGGAACGCGGGGTTCATCCCCTTTCCGTCCGCGTTCTTCTTCGCGATGTCGGCGGCTTCCTTCGAGGTCTCCTCGTAGGCTTTTTTGATGGCGGCGCGCTCGCTCAGAATCTTGTCGGCGACCTTGTCGCTCGCGGGCTCGCCCAGCTTGTGTTCCTTGGCGATCTGCTTGGCCGCGGCGGCCGCGCCGGCGATCCGCGTGAGGCTCGCCAGGTAGGGCTCGAATCCGCCCGCTTTCTTCACCAGACGGTCGTACTCGGTGAAGAGCTCTTTGTACGCGTCGAACCCCTTCATGCCGTCCCGGATGCGAGCCATCTGCTCGATCGCCCCGGCGCCGTCGCTCCGGCCCACCTTCTTCATCCCGTCGAGCGACTCGTGCCATCGCTCGTACGCGTTCGTTTTCTTCAAGCCGTCGTAGACCGCGAAGACCCGATCGACGTCCGCCGGCGTGAGGGGCTCGGCGAGTGCCGCCCGGACCTTGGCGGGGGACATCTCGGTCTTCTCCTTCGAGGGTTCTGCGGTATCCCCGCGCTTGGCCGCCGCCTTTCCGTCGCCCTCGGGCTTCGTCGCGGTCGCGGACACGCTCGTCCCGCGCTCCCCGAAGACGAGCGCCACGGCGTCGGAGACCGAAAAGTCGTCGCCCATCGCCGCGTCGGCTTGCTCGGCGGCGAGGTACATGATCACTGCCGCAGCGACGACCACCGCGAGGATGATCAGGACGAGCAGGCATCCGCACCCGAGGATGAACTTCCCCATCCCACCCTTCTTCTTCGCTGGAGCCGGGGATGCTGGCGCGGGGGACGCGGCCATCGCGAGCGTGACGAGTCGTTTCGAATCCATGGTTTCTCCTTGTGGGCCAACTTGCTACCGCGTCGGGGCCTCGTCACGCAACCGGTGGAGCCGGGGTCCCACGCCCGCGCGAGGCCCGGCGCCGTTGCACGAATACTTCTCGCAATGTATCGGTTGCGTCCTCAGCGCTTCACGCACGGAGAGCGACATGTCGAGCTTTTACATCACGACGCCCATCTACTACGTGAACGGCGAGCCCCACCTCGGGCACGCCTACACGACGCTCGTGGCGGACGCCTTCGCGCGCCACTACCGGCAGCGCGGCGACGACGTCTTCTTCCTGACCGGCACCGACGAGCACGGCCTCAAGATCCAACGCGCCGCCGAGGAGCGTGGCGTGGAGCCGCAGGCGATGGTCGACCAGATCGCGGGCCGCTTCCGAACGCTCTTCGACCGCCTCGACATCTCCTACGACCGGTTCATCCGGACGACCGAAGCCGAGCACCGAGAGACCGTCGAAGAGGTCGTGCGCAGAATGAAGGCGGCAGGCGACGTCTACCTCGGCTCGTACGCGGGCTGGTATGCGGCCGCAGACGAGGCCTTCTACGACGAGTCCGAGATCGAAGACGGCCGGCACAGGGAGTTCGGCACCGAGGTGGAATGGGTGGAGGAGTCGAGCTACTTCTTCAAGCTCTCCGCCTACGAACAGAAGCTCCTCGACTGGTACTCGGCCGACGAGAACCACGTGCAGCCCGAGTCGCGGCGCAACGAAGTGCGCGCCTTCGTCGAAGGGGGACTCAAAGACCTCTCGATCTCCCGGACGACCTTCGAGTGGGGCATCCCGTGGCCCGACGACCCCGAGCACGTGCTCTACGTCTGGGTCGACGCGCTGACCAACTACATCACGGGCGTGCACGCCTTCCGCGACGACGGCATGTTCGAGAAGTTCTGGCCCTGCGACTGCCACCTGATCGGCAAGGACATCCTGCGGTTTCACGCCGTGTACTGGCCAGCGTTCCTGATGAGCGCCGGTGTCGAGCCCCCCGCGCAGGTGTTCGCCCACGGCTGGTGGACGATCGAGGGCCAGAAGATGTCGAAACGCGACGGCAACTTCGTCGATCCCTTCGCGCTCGCCGACGAGTGGGACCTCGACGTCGTCCGCTACTTCCTGCTGCGCGAGATCGCGCTCGGGCAAGACGGAGACTTCTCGAGGGCGCGCGTCGCGGAGCGGAACAACGCCGAGCTCGCCGACAACCTCGGTAACCTCGTCAACCGGTCGCTCGCGATGACCGCGAAGTTCCTCGACGGGGAGATCCCGGCGACCCCGACTTCGTCGCATCCCGACGACACGGCGCTGCGGGCGAGCGTCGAGGAGACCCGCGATCATGTGTTGATGTTCATGGATCAGCGCGAGACGCACCGCGCGATCGATGCCGTTCTGCGCCTCAGCCGCGACCTCAACGGCTACATTCAGGTCGCGCAGCCGTGGAAGCTCGCGAAATCCCCCGAAGAGCGGGAACGGCTGCAGGCGGTGATGTATCACGTCCTCGAGGGGCTCCGGTGGGTCGCCGTGCTCGGCGCTGCTTTCCTGCCGGACACCTCCCGCAAGATCCTCGGAGGGCTGGGGCTCGAAGGGGACGGCGCGATCGCGTTCGACACACTCGAATGGGGCGGTCTGAAGTCCGGCCCCACGCACGACGTACCGGTCCTCTTTCAGAAGTTCGACCTCGCCGACTTCGCCCCGACCGAGCAGGAGGAGGCGGAGCGCCAGGAGGCGAAGCCGAAACAGCAGGCGAAGAAGGAGAAGCCGAAGAACGACGAGACTCCGGGCGTCATCCAGTTCGGCGACTTCTTGAAGGTCGAGCTGAAAGTGGCGCAGATTCTCGTCGCGGAGCCCGTCGACGGCGCCGACAAGCTGCTGCGACTCGAAGCAGACGTCGGCGAAGACGCTCCCCGACAGATCGTCGCCGGGATTGCGAAGAGCTTCGCCCCCGGCGAGCTCGTGGGGCGCCGGGTCGCCGTCGTCACGAACCTGCAGCCGCGAAAGCTCTTCGGGCTCGAGAGCCAGGCGATGCTCCTCGCCGCCGAGACGTCGGACGGACGTCTGGAGCTCACCAATTACTCGGACGCCGTCGCGCCGGGCACGCGAATCTCCTGAATGGGATACCGTGACGACATCGCCGGCATCGGAAACCCCGACGCACGGCTTGCCGAAACGCTGCGCCAGGGCGCGATGCCCGGAGGAACCCAGGTGCTCTTCGACGCGCTGTGGGACAGCTACGCTCCGCTTCGCCACGCCGCGGCGACCGCGCTCGCCGCAGCTCTCGAACCGCCCTGGCCCGCCCGGCTCGCCGACCTCCTCGACGCGGTCGACCGAGAACCCGACGAAGTACGACGCGCTGCGGCGCTGGCGCTGGCTAACCCGACCGTGGCGGGCGCGCCTTGCGAACGCCTCGCCGAAGCGGTCCGCTCCGACCGCGATGACGTCGTGCGCTACCATGCCTTCCTCGCGCTCTACGAGTGCGCGTCCGCCGAGCAACTGCGTGAAGTGACCGGGGACGCGCTGCGCGACGAGGACCCCGGCGTCACCGTCGTCGCCTCACAGATCGCGACGGAGAACGGGTGGAAGGATCTCGTCCCCGACCTGTTTGATGCCTTCGACCGGCTGGGCGGCAAGGACCGCTTTCAGATCGCGCTCTCGCTGTCGGAGCTGGTGGACCCCACGAAAGTCACCGAAGAGATGGTCGACGTCCTCCTCGCCGGACTTCGCGACGAAAAGACGCTCGCTGCGGCATGCATGGCGCTCGGGCGGCTGGGGGCCGGCCGTGCCGTCGAGCCGCTCCGCAAGGTGATGAGCAGCTTCTTCGCACACCCGCTGAACCGCGTCGAAGCCGCCGCTGCGCTCGTGAAGCTCGGTGATGCCACCGGGCGCGAGTATCTCGGCAAGATGTTGGACGGTCGCCGCAAGGACACGCGCGGCTACGCCCTCGAGCTCGTCGCGACCCTGGGGCTGGACGAGTTCCGCGAACAGGTCGAGGCGACCGCGCGCGGCGCTGGCTACCACGCCGAAACGGCGGTCAGCGCGCTCCGAAAGTTCGGCGACGCTCGCGCGCTCGAGACGCTGCGCGAGATCGCCGACTCCCACCCCGACCCGGAGATCCGGGAGCTCGCCGCGGAGACCTCGGCGGTGGACGGCACCCTCCGAAGCGACTGACCCACCAGGGGCCTGGAGGCGAGCGTCGAGGGTGTTCGGACCGCTCGAAGAGACCTGCTATAGTCGAACCGAACGAGAACGGAGTCAGCCATGCAGAAGACGAAGCAATCCATCCCGTACGTCATGACACTCGCCGCGGTCACGGCAATGACCGCAGCCCCGGCGACCGCACAAGAGAAGAAGGAGTCGGTGATCATCCCGTCCGAGATGGAGCTCAGCGACGAGCAACGGGCGGACCTTCAGAAGATGGTTGAGAAGGACGTCACCGACGCGCTCTCGAAGTGCATCGGCGGATATCCGCGGCCCGAATTCTTCGCGAAAGTGTTCGTCGAGTACACGCTCCGGAAGACGGGGCAGTTGCGGGGCGGCTACATTGGCGGCAACGCGCCCGACCCCAACATGTACGTCGCGTCGGACGAGGAGCGAGCGAAACAGGAAGAGGCGGGCTCCTTCACCCGCATGGTCGTGCGAGCCGACAAGGATCTCGACAAGTGCATGAAGAAGAACACCGGGAAAGCCGACACCGGGCTCGACCGATACTCCGCGAAGATCGCGGCGGAGTTCGAGGTGAAGTGGTCGGGGAAGACCCCCACTGTCACGGCGAAGACGTTCGACGTCGCGAAGTGAGACTCCTCAGCCGAGGAGCGCCTTGCCGCCCATCCAGAGCGCCATCGCGACCATCATCAGGTTCTCGGTGAGCGAGACGAACCCGAGCGGGACGTTGCTCTCGCCGCCCATGCAGGCGCACTTCAGCTCGCGCTTGTCGATGTAGACGGCCTTGAAGACCGAGACCGCTCCCACGGTGCCGATGAAGAGCGCCAGCGGAGCGGAGAGCCAGGTCGCGATCCCTGCCAGCATCAAGACGCCGGCGACCGCTTCGGCAAACGGGTAGAAGTACGCGTAGCGGACCACCCGTCGCGCGAGCAGGTCGTAACCGAGAAACATCGTCGAGAAGCTCTCGACGTCGCGCAGCTTCTGCACGGCGAGCAGACACATGCTGATCGCCACGAACCACTCCACGGTCTGTATTCCGATCCCGACGGACGTCGCCAGGGTGATCGCGACCGCCATCGCCGCCGCCATCGAGAAGAGCGCCACGACGGGCTGGTAGGTGGTCTCGTCCTCGTCTTCACCCGGTTCGTCCAGCCCGAAGTGGACCCGCAGCGCTTCGTAGCCACCGATCCGCTCTCCGTCGATCCATGTCTGCGGTGTCGTCTCGACGTCGTGTTTCTCCTGGAACCGATCGGTCTCCTCGCGCGAACGGAGCAGATGATCTTCGACCTCGTATCCCTTTCGCTGCAAAAGGTCCTTGGATTTCAGGCCATAGGGGCAGATGTGCTCGTCGGTGCACATTCGGTAGAGGACGGCGGTCCTGGCGTCGTCGCGGGCGAATTCTCGTTCGTCGATCGTGGTCGTGGACATGGGTTAGACTCGAAGCAAGTAACCATTCACTCGCTCCAAATCCTATACGCGGCGCGCGCGTGCCCAAGGGACTCTCCAGAGAGTGCGAACGAGCTCGACAGCCGCAGGGAAAACTT
>CAYPJU010000046.1:0-40589 GCA_964411125.1 uncultured Bradymonadales bacterium
TCGCGGTAGGCGCGATCCAGATCGCCGCGCTCGACGCCCCGCAAGCCGAGGGCGAGCCGGAGGACGTGGAACACGACCCCGCTCGACATTCGTCGGGACGCGCGGCATCCGTTCTCGGAGTTCACGCCGACGAGATGGACGTGGACGTCGACGATCACTCGAGCCGCTCCAGCAACCGCTTCAGTCCGATGGTCTCCGCGAGCTGGGGGTCTTCCTTCGCGATCGGCTCCCAGAGGCGTCGCGTGATGTCGTCGCGCCCCATCTTGCTCCAGACGAAGAGCCCGAGCTCGTAGCGTTGGCGGGGGTCGAGGTCGTCGCGCTCGGCGAGCGCCCGCATCCGCGCCGCGATGTCGTTGCGGGCCGACACCGTGGTCCAGTTGGAGCGCAACTGCCCGAAAACCGCTTCGAAGCCGTTCGGCTCGATCCGCAGCGCTTCGGCGAAGAGTTGGTCCGCTTTGCCCATCTCGCCGCGCGCCAGAGCGATCTGCGCGCGGGCGACTTTCAGGCGGTACTCCTGATCTTTCGTGAGCTTCTCCACCGGACGGTCGACCTCGGCCGTATCGGGGGGCTCGGTCTCGGACGCCGCAGCGACCGCCTCGGCTGGAGCCGCGGCAGGTTCGGACGGGGGCGGCATGGGCTCCGGCGTCGGTTCGGGCTGGCGTTTGGCGACGGCGGCCGCGAGCGGAGCCGCCAGTTGCAGCGACCGCCGAACCCGGGCGACCGCGGCGCGGATCGCGAGCTCGGCTGGCGAAGCGGAGTCGATCGCTCCGAACTGGTTCTCGAACCGCTCCACCTCCTGCGACAAGACGGCAGCGGTGAGCCCCTCGGGCCCCTGGAAGTTCGGGTCGAGTTCGAGGACGCGCTTCCATGCCTTGACGGCGTTGGCGACGGAGTCGTCGGAGCGCGGCTGCTCCTGGATCCAGTACGCACCGTCCATGAACTGGATCTCGGCCTCGTCCCCCCGGTCGGCGAGGAGTCGATCGAGCAACTCACGCGCGGCCTCACGTTGGTTCATTCGGATGTACGCCCAGGCGAGCCGAGGCGCCATGCGGCTCGCTGTCCCCTTCTTCTCGACGTCCTCACGGTAGAGCGGGACCAGCTCATGGAACCGGCCGAACGCCATGAAGACGTCTTCGATCTGCTCGATCCGCTGCGTCACGAAGGGGTCGTCGAAGAGTCGCTCGTGCTTGTCGAGGAAGTCTTTGACGATCGGCTCGAGCTGAGTAACCTGCGCCGGAGGCAAGCGGGTCTGGACATCCTCGTACGGGACCGCGTTCACCTCGGCGGTCTCGACGGCAGTGAACCAGACCATCTGCTGCTGTTCCGGCATCACCCCTTCGCCGCAAGCCGTGCTCAGAAGAAGGGCGAGTCCCAGCGTTGTCGAAGCTCTTTTCACTGCGCAGTAGCCCACGACGAATGTTTCCCATGCCGAACGCCTCCGCCAACGACGAAGCGACGAACGACACATCGGTAGTAGCCTATCTGGGGCTCGGTTCCAACCTCGGGAACCGAGGGGCGAACATCGCGCGAGCCCTTCGAGCCCTCGCGGACGAGCCCGGCGTGGAGATCCTGGCGGTGTCTCCGGCGCTGCGCACCGAACCGATGTACATCGAAGATCAACCGGAGTTCCTGAACACCTGCGCCAGCGTACGAACGACGCTGAGCGCGCCGCAGTTGCTGGAACTCCTGCTGCGGCTCGAGACCGAGCTCGGGCGAGTGCGGGTGCAGAAGAACGGGCCGCGCGTCATCGACCTCGACATCGTCTTCTACGGGGACTGTGCGCAGGACACCGAAGCGCTCTCGATCCCCCACCCGCTCGCGATGGAACGACGGTTCGTGCTCGATCCAATGGTTCGGATCGCACCCGAATTCGTACACCCCGTCACGGGGCGGACGATGGCAGAACACCTCGAAGAGCTCAACCGGACGCCGCGCTCGGGTGGCCGATGAAGCGGCGTTCGACCTTCGGGTTGTAGACGTCGCGGCGGACCGCATCGAGATCCTCGGGACTGATCCACCCGTATTCCTCGGCGTGCTCCGCGAGCTCCAGCGTCTCGGCCGCGAGCTTGCAAGGAACGCCCATGTCCCGAATGTGGCGGGCGATTCTCTTCACTTCGCGGGCCCGACCGTCGCCCGTCACGTCGCGTAGATACACGGAGAGGACCCGGTCCGGATACTCGTCGACGAGGCGAGAGTAGATCTCCGGGTCGCGCTGACCGGAGTCGCCGACGAGGAACCAGCGCATCGTCGGATAGGTCTCGAAGAGCTCGGCGATGCGAGAATGCTTGTACTTCGTGTGACTCTCCTTGAACCAGCGATGCTTGTTGGTACCGAAGTCCTTGAGGAACATCGTCCCTTTCGGAATCCCATGGTGGTCCATGAAATCCGTGAAGAAGTCGTAGAGGTTCCAAGGGGAGGAGGAGACGTAGAAGATCGGGTTTTCGCGTCGTCCCTGCTCGTTCTGAAGCGCCGTGTAGAGAGCCGCGACACCCGGGAACGCGGTGCGACTACGCGCGTTGTTCAAGAGAACCGTCGCCGTGTGGCGCAACAGATTCGTCGCGCCCGTGTGCACGATCGTGTCGTCGATGTCGCTGACGATCCCGAAGCGCGCGGCGGTCGGCACCTGGATCTCGCCGGTGAAACGAGTGGTCTCCTGGCCGCCATTCTTGTGAGGCTTCAAGAGCTCGACCTCGTAGGGAGCCATGAGCCGGTCGGGCCGGATCGGCTCTTCGAGGTTGAACTTCTCGTGGAAGTAACCCTCCGCGTCCGAGACGACCTCGCGAACCTGATCCCCCCACCGAATACGAAGTCGCGCGTTCGGCACCTCGTCCGTCTTGTAGCGGCTGAGCATCTCGAAGACGTTGCGGAACGTCGTCCAGCTCCCGTCTGTCTCGGGGACCGGTTTGTCCGAGAGCACCCGGCCACGCAACTGCACGCACGTCGGCGTCCCGAACCCGGCGTACGGGACCACTCGCACGCGGTTCGAGTACCCGAACTTGCGGCGGTACGAAGCGTTCAACTGATCGAACTTCGTCTCAGCATGAAGGACCAGTTTGTGAGGCAAGCTTCCAGGTTTGAGGTTCATCCAACCACTCCATTGTGTTCAATTGTATACACTTAATCTATGGGCGAGCGGAGGAGGGTCAACCCGGCAGGCTCGCTACTGTCTCGTCAGTCTGCGACGAGGAAGATTCCGATGATCGCGACGCCCCAGAGAAAGCCGTTCACCAGGAACGGGACGTCCCGCAACAGAAGGTCGGTGGGACTGTGGGGGGAGTCCTTGTTGATGAGCTGGTAGAAGCGAGTGATGCCGAAGACCACGAAGGGGATGGTGCCCGGGAGCCATTCGCTCGCGAACGGCGTGCGCTCCATCCGGAGCGGCTGGTCGGGGAGGGACGCCGTCAACGTGTAGATCGTGTAGCAGGCAATGGTGAGCCCCGCGACGAAGAGGACGGTGAAGTCGAGGTGCTCGGGGTTGTAGCGCTCGAGCACTTTACGGACTTTGTCCGCCCTCCCCTCCTGCACCAGGCGAAGTTCGTGCTGGCGTTTGCCGAACCCGAGGTAGAGCGCGAGCAGGAATGTACAACCGAAGAGCCACTCGGAGATGTAGACGTCGATCGCCAGCGCCCCCGCAACCACGCGTAGGACGAATCCGACCGCGATGATGCTGACGTCGATGAACGCGAGATGCTTCAGGGAAGCCGAATAGGCGAAGTTCATCGCCAGATATCCGCCCAGCACCGCGCCGAACCGAACGTCGATGAGGAAGGCGCACGCGATCGAGCCGAACCCCAGCACGAGCGCCGCGATCTTCGCGACCCGGATCGGCAGTTGCCCGCTCGCCACGGGGCGATTCTTCTTCACCGGATGGTTGCGGTCCTTCTCGACGTCGAACACGTCGTTGAGAAGGTAGACCGCCCCCGAGGTCAGGCAGAACAGGAGCGCTGCGGTGAGTCCGAGCGCGAGGCGCGTCGGCTCGAGGAACGTCTCCGAGAAGAAGAGGGGCGCCAGGACGAAGACGTTCTTCACCCATTGGTGCGGGCGCAGGCTTCGCAGGATGCCGGCGAAGACACCGGCGGTGGAAGGTCGGATAGTTTCGGTTTCAGCCATCGAACATCGAAAATTTCAGGTGCCCCAGAGATAGCAGTAAGCCCGGAGCAGCGCCATAAACCGGTTGCATCGAGGCGACGAGAACGTCAACGGGGGGCGGGCCGGCCGACCTCACGGAGGAGCACGGCGAAGACGAGCCCGTACTCGACCGCGGCCATCCACCACGGGATCTCCCACCCCCCTCCAGCGGCGAGCGACCACCACGAGACGTAGCCGATGATGCACGCGGCGCTGAAAACGACCGCGAAGCGCCACCAGTGGGTGAGAACGCCGAGCGGCACGAGCCAGGCGACGTACCAGGGATGGACGGTCGGAGCACAGAAGTAGAGCGTCCCGAGGATGACGAGAGTCGCCGTCACGGGATCGCGCACGGTGGCGACGCACCAGAGCAGCGCGAGCCCGACCAGCACGGCGGCGAGCCCTTTGGCGACAAACCCGGCGACCTGCCCGCCAGAGAAGGTCGTGTTCGGGAGCGACTCGCCGCGCCACTCCTTCGTGAACCCCAGCTCCATCGCGGGCTCGTTCAATGCGGCCAGCTCGAAGAGATCGCCTTCGTCGCCGAGGGTGGCTCGCGAGAGTCCGTCGAGAGCCCGGAAAACCCCGTCGTTGTTCCGCCATGAGGCGGCGTAGGCTCCGAACCCACGGACGAGGTCCTCGCCGGCGTCGGCGAACCCTACGTACGAGGTCCCGACGACGAGAACGGTCGCCCCGAGCGCGGCGAGCCGCTGGCGCCAGGCACCTCGAAACCCCAGCCGCAGAAGGAGAAAGGGGAGGACGACGACGCCGAGGAATTTCGCCGCGATGCTGACCCCCAGCAAGAGCCCGCCCGCGAGCGACCGTCGCCAGGTCTCCTCCCGGAAGAGCAGCAGCGCGACGACGAGCGGCCCCCAGGCGAGAACGTCCAGGTGACCGCTCCACGCGACTTCGAGGACGACCAGCGGGTTGAGCAGATAGAGAGCCGCATGGCGAGCATCGAGGGATGGGCGTGCGAGCCGCCAGACAGCGACTGCCGTGGCGATCTCGGCGGCGACGAGTCCGAGCCGCAGCACCGTGGTGCCGCCCCCCACCACGGCAACCAGCGCGAAGAAGTACTGCGAGACCGGGGGGTAGATCGTCGAAACTTCGGGGTGGTTGACGTTCGGCCAGATCGCCTCGTCGCGCAGCGCCGCGAGTTCGGGAGCTTCGGGAGCGCTCGCGAACGGATTGAAACCGGCCAGGGTCACCCTCCCCTCCCACACGTAGCGGAAGATGTCGTCGGAGAGCAGAGGCTCCGCAACAGCCGCGGCGAGGCGTATCGCAACCCCGACGGCGAGGATCGTCGCCGGGCTCGTGGGCCGGTGCACTGCGAAGGCGTAGGGGAGAAACGATGCGGCGTAGAACCAGAGGACCCAGCCAGGCCCCAGGTTCGGAGCGAGGAAGACGGTCGCGAGCAGGCTGGACGCGAGCAACGCGAGCGCCACGAATGGCTGGGCCGAGGGCCGAATCACGCGCCGCGGATCTTACGGGCCGCCAGGATCGGCTGCAGGGATTGAACGATGCTCAGCGTCGCGATGTAGAAGAATCCGAATTGGAAGAGCATCAAGAACGGCAAACTGTAGAAGCTGATGTGAGGCCGCATCAGGACGATCACGATCGAGCCGGTGAACCACGCCCCCAGGCCGAGCTCGACGACCGGCATCAAGCGCGCGCGCCGAATGTAGAGCTTGGAGGCCCACGAGGAGCCCTCGACGTCTCCGTACTTCGGGGTTCGGACGAACGCCGTCTGGTACCCGACGAGCGCTTCCAGCACCGCCTTGGCGTTGTTGACCGAGATACCGATTCCGATGCCCAGCACGGCCGGGATCAGCCGCCAGACCTGGCCCCAGGAACGCCCCTGCTCCGCCTGCGAACGCCAGTAGAAGAGGCAGATCGAGAAGGTCGCGCCGAGAAAGATCGGCAGATCGACCGCGAGAAACCAGATCCAACCCTGGTCGATGCGTACGTAGGTCGCGACAGGCATCAGGAACGCCAGGCAGACGAGCAGCAGATACGCCAGGTTCGCCGTGAGGTGATAAAACGCTTCGATCTTCACCCGGAGTGGCTGATCGCTCGTCATGATTCTCGGGAGCAGTTTGATCGCGGTCTGAATCGAACCTTTTGCCCAGCGGTGCTGTTGCGACTTGAAAGCGTTAACCTCGACGGGGAGCTCGCTCGGCACGACGAGGTCGCGCAGGAAGACGAAGCGCCAACCTTTCAACTGAGCCCGGTACGACAGGTCGAGGTCCTCGGTGAGCGTGTCGTGCTCCCAGCCCCCTGCGTCCTCGATCGTGCTCTTGCGCCAGATGCCGGCGGTGCCGTTGAAGTTGAAGAAGCGACCCGAACGGTTCCGGGCGGTGTGCTCGATGACGAAGTGTCCGTCGAGGAGAACGGCCTGGGCACGCGTCAAGAGGCTGTGCTCGCGGTTGATGTGCCCCCAGCGCGCCTGAACCATTCCGACGCCGTCGTCCGTGAACTGGTGGATCGACTGCCTGAGGAAGTCGGCCTGCGGCACGAAATCGGCGTCGAAAACCGCCAGGTACTCCCCCTTCGCCACCCTCATCCCGGCCTGCAGCGCGCCCGCCTTGTAGCCGGTGCGGTCCGTACGATGGATCAGGCAGATGTCCAGCCCCTCCGCGCGAAGCGCATCGACTCGCTCCCGGGCGATCGCCGTCGTGTCGTCCGTCGAATCGTCGAGCACCTGGATTTCGAGCTTCTCACGTGGGTAGTCGAGCTTCGCCACCGCCTCGATGAGGCGCTCGCATACGTATCGCTCGTTGTAGAGAGGGAGCTGCACCGTCACGTGCGGGAGATCCTCGTCGGCGAAGCGAGCGAGCGGTTCGGGATCAGCGCCACGGGCGTGACGCGAATACAGGTACACCATCAGATAGCGATGCGATCCGTAGAACGAAAGCATCAGCAGGATCCCGAAGTAGGCCCCCAGGATCGTCGTCTGAACAGTCTGGAAATCGTCCATCATGGCAAACCGGCGCGGGCGCCCATGATATCGATCACCGCCCGCGACGAAACTATTTACGCGACACGGACAGGATGTACCAGCGGCCAGATGGTTGCAGCAAGATGCTCAGCCGAGCCCTGCGAGCATCGAGAGGTGGTGCCTGAGGAGCGCGCGGAAATCGCTCGGAGGTAGACGGTCGAGCAGCGCGTTTGCGTCGGCGATGCGGGTCTCCACTTCGGACCGCACCCGATCCAGGGCGCTCGACTGCGCAATCTCCTGCGCGATCTCGGCGATGGCGTCTTCGTCACCGCGCTCGAAGAGCTCGACGATACGTGGCCGTTCTTGGGCAGCGAGGATGACGGGGAGCGTGCTTCGTCCCTCGCGGATGTCGTCGTAGAGGCGCTTGCCGAACCCTTCGATCCCGACGAGGTCCAGAAGATCGTCGCGAATCTGAAACGCAACGCCGAGGCTGCCCGCGAACTCGCCGAGCGCCTCGATGGTGTCGTCGTCTGCGCCCGCGAAGCGAGCGCCAGCCCGGGCGCTCCACACGAAGAGCGCTGCGGTTTTGAGCTTGCACACGCGCCGGTAGCGTTCTTCGTCGAGGACGAGCGTTCCGACCGTCTCGAGCTGCACCAGCTCGCCGGCCACCAGATCCCGAACGGTCTGGAGCGATTCGGCGAGCGTCTCACCGGTGTCCACCGAGCGGATGAGGTCGACCGCACAAGAGAGGCAGTGGTCTCCCGCGAGCACCGCCACCGGGTTCGAGTAGGCGACGCGGGTGGTCGGAACGCCGCGCCGCATCTCCCCCTCGTCGATCACGTCGTCGTGGAGGAGACTCGCGGAGTGGATCAGTTCGGAGGCCGCTGCGAGCTCGGGGGAGAAACAGCGGTCGCCAGCGGCGATGGAGGCGGCGAGGAGCACGAGCCGCGGCCGCAGCATCTTACCCGGGCGCAGGAGAATGTGGCGCAGCGGCTCACGCGCGGGGCCCGCCTGTTCGGCGATGTCGCGCATGATCTCGCGCGACTGTTCCAGCGCTTCCGCTACAGCCTGCCTTGCTCCTTCGAGGTCTGTCTGGTCTTTCGCGACGGCGGGCAACATGGCCACTTCTCCGTGCCGGGTACTGACCTCGTTTTTCTACTTTCAGAATTTTTTGAAATCAAGGCTTTTCGCGCCGGCGGTTGAGCGCGCGGGCGATTTTCCTACAAGCGCCGAAGTATGCGGTCGCGATCTTTTCGACGATCTCGCGGTAGCCGGGAGGCTCGGGAGGCTTGTTTTTGGGAGGGGTTTGCGTCATGTCAGGAACGGTTCACGGGATGACGACAGGATAGACGATGACACGGACGGATGCACCCTCGGTGCTGTTGGAAGAAGTCGATGACGACGGGATCTGCGTGGTGACGCTGAATCGTCCAGACGCGATGAACGCGATGGACGGCGCGATGGTGGAGGGGCTTCGTGAGCGATTCACAGAATACGCGGGGCGCGACGACATTCGCTGCGTGATCCTGACGGGCGCGGGTGAGCGTGCGTTCTGCGTCGGCGCGGATCTGAAGGAACGCAAGTCGATGTCCGAGGGGGACGTGGCGGCGCGACTGCGGGCGTACCGCGTGGCGTTTCGAGCGCTCGAGACGTGCCCGAAGCCCGTGATATGCGCCATCAATGGCTACGCGCTCGGGGGGGGCCTGGAGATGGCGCTCGCCTGCGATATTCGGCTGGTGGCGAGAGAGACGAAGGTCGGGCTCACCGAGCTGCGCCTCGGGGTGATCCCCGGCGCTGGAGGGACGCAACGGTTGCCGCGGATCGTCGGCCTGGCGAAGGCGAAGGAACTGATCTTTCGCGCGGCGCGGCTCGATGGGGACGAGGCGGTGTCGTACGGTCTGGCGACCCGGGCGGTGCCGCGCGACGAGCTTTTGGAGGTAGCGCGCGAGCTCGCGCGGGAGATCTCGAAATCGGCTCCCATCGCCCTGGCACAGGCGAAAGTGGCGATCTCGTCGGGTATGCAGACCGATCTCGAGACGGGTTTGGAACTCGAAGCGCAGGCTTATGCGATTACGATCCCTACCGAGGATCGTCTGGAGGGTCTCGCGGCGTTCGCGGAAAAGCGTCCGCCGCAGTGGCGAAATCGTTGAGGCCTTGCAACGAATCGAGGCGATCGTCGAATATGTTGGCGACCGCACCGTCCGACAGAGCGAGACTCCGCTTCGTACGCCCCCTGTTTCTGGCACGCTGATGAACCGTAAACCTCTGGCAATTGCCTGCTTCTTCTTCATCCTGCTCTCCGCAGGCTTCTCCTTCGCCGCCGGCTACAAATACAAGGGCTGGCAGAACGGTCCCTGGGAGTTTCACAAGTCGAAAGACGGGATGAAGATGTGGCTGAACGAGGACGTCGACTCCGGCGTCCACGGGATCCGCGTCGACACCGTGGTGGACCTGGAGGCGTCCAAGCTCTTCCCGGTGATGATGGACGAGGATCGCCAGGCGAGCTACTCGTTCATCAAAGAGTTCAAGATCATTCAGCACAACGGCGACTGGGGCTACCTGTATCAGCGGGTCTCGTCGACAGGGATCCAGGACCGGGACTTCACGGTGAAGCTCGTGATGCTGTCGCCGGACAAGTACGACGGCCAGTACGGGTGGGTATGGAACCAGGAGAACGAGAAGGGCCCAGCCGAGCGTGACGGCGTTGTGCGAGCGACGATCGTCGCCGGTTCCTACCTGCTGACGCCGGTGGGTGACGGGACCAAGACGCGGATCTCGTACCGGCTCTGGTTCGACCCATCGAGCTGGGTACCGGACTTCCTGATCAACGCGGCGGTGCGCAACGCCGGATTCGAGACGGTTCGCGACCTGCGTCGGGCCTCCGAGAAGATCAAGAAGACGGGGACTTGGAAGTAGTCCCAGCATGTCGTCCCGCGATCTTCGCGACGGAGATCGCGAAAACTCGTTCACGGAACGTGCTCACAGGCCGATTTGGTGCTATTTCGGAGGGGAGACTTTCTCCAACGACGAGCAGAAGTTGGCTCCGGAAGCGGATCGATCGGTAGGGATCTTCGACCTCGACGTCCTTCGAGGTTGGAAAGAAGTACGTGCGGGAGACCTTCGCGACGAGCACTGCCTGCCGGCGCTCGCGATGTTGGTCCGTACCGACGGCAGCAGCCGTTCCTCGTTCGCACTTCACGGCCCCGAGCTCTACATCGGGCGATATCACCCCCAGAACGGCCCGGCGGACATCGTCCTCGACGGCCTGGCCGACCACGAAGTGTATCGGCTCTCCGCGCCGCACGTTCGCGCGCAGATGAGCGAGCGTGGCGAGTGGACTATCCGGCCGATGACGCCGGCCGCGATCACCGAGATCAACGGCAGCGCGTTGACGGACACCCGACGCGGGTACGCTATCAGCAGCGGTGACACGCTTCGGCTCGGCAACGTGAAATTCGAGTTCAAGTCGACCGGGGTGACCTACGA
This sequence comes from uncultured Bradymonadales bacterium, assembly GCA_964411125.1. Classification (GTDB taxonomy): domain Bacteria; phylum Myxococcota_A; class Bradymonadia; order Bradymonadales; family Bradymonadaceae; genus JBFIHF01. The sequence continues at coordinate 10,550 of CAYPJU010000046.1, forward strand.
CGAGTTCTTGCAGAGCAAGAAGTCCGCCCTGATCGACGTCGACGCCACGTCTCTCTTTCTGAAGCGTGCGGGCGGCATCTGCGGCCCCAGGATCACGGCGGACGCGGACGGTCGAACGATCATCGGGCGGTCGTTTCCCGCCCGGGACGAACTCTCCGTCGGCCCATGGCGGGCGGCGGACCAGCCCGACTGGAACCTGGCGGGGCTCTTCGAGTGGGAGAGAAAGTACATCGGGTTCCGACACGCGGCTCTGGAGAAGATCGACGACCAGTGGATGATCGAACCGCTTTCGCAGCGCCAGCGAACGTTCGTGAACCGTCTGGAGATATCGTCGGCGACTCCGCTGATGCCTGGGGACGAAGTAGGGCTGGGGAGCGTGCTCTTCCACTTCCACGATCCATCCGACATGAGACGATCCACTCACTCCCACACGGCCGAACTGCCGGCGGTCGTCAACTGGCGCGAAGAGAACACCAACCCCAGGGTTCAGCCGCTCGCCAACCCGAGCGGCACGCACGCGGCACAGAGCCGGGACGGGGTTGAGGAGTCGAGCGAATGACGACGTTCGAGTCCAACGAGATCGTCCACATCGGCTCCTGGAACGTCGAAGTCGTCGACTGGCTCTTCGCCGACGATCGCGGCGGCGCCTACCTCGCCGAGACGGCAGACGGGAACCGTCTTCTCCTGTGGGTCGGCCCGGCGGAATGGGCGAGCAACGCCGAGCGGACGCTGAAGACGGCGACGAAGTTCCTGCCCAGACCGCTCGCGCTCGATCGCCGCGACGACAAGGGCGTGCTGCTGCTGGAGGGCCCCTCCGCCGACGCGGTCGTCTTCACCGACACGCTGTGGCGAGGGCTCGACACCCAGCCGGCCATCCGCGCGCTGCGGAACCTCAGCGACGCGCTGGGCCAACTTCACCGCGCGAACGGGTGGCTGCACGGGCTGAAGCGACAAGAACTCCTCGTCGATCCCGAAACGGGCGAGCTCTTCGTCGCCGCGATGCCTCGGCTGCACCGAAACGAGCGACCCTCGATCGAGGCGCCGTGGCGAGACATGAGGCTCATCGGTGAGCTCGCCTACGAAAACTTCCTCGAAGACGACTACCCCGGGGGCCATCAGATGGCGGCGATCCTGCAGGATCGCACCGCGATCGCCGATCTCGGCATCGTCTTTCCCGGCCTCCCACAGCTCTTGGCCGGATGCGTCTCTCCCTACGGTGACCTGGCGTACAGCTCGGCGGGCGACCTCCGAAAGGGGCTCGGCCAGCTCGACCTCGAGCTCGAGCGCTCCTGGTCGTTCCGGGTCGGCTCGGCTTCCACCGTCGGGAACTACATCTTCCGCAAGAACAATCAGGACTCGTGCGGCCATATCGCGTTCCAGTCGATCTGTGGCTCCGAGAAAGTGAACCTCGGCTTCTTCTGCGTCGCTGACGGAATCGGCGGGATCCAGGACGGCGAGCGAGCGAGCCGGCTCGCCGTGCAGGCCGCCTGCGAAGCCTTCGGCCGGGGGTGGGCCAACTTCGGCGCCGAACGGATCATCGAGCAGCCGAACGAGTTCTCGCGTGCCGTCGCTAAAGTCGTGGGCCAGCGACTCGCCCTCGAGGGGGAGTTCTCCCCCGACGACAACCGGGGCGGGACCACGTTCAGCGGCCTCCTGATCGCCAAGAACCGAGCCGCGGTCTGCCACGTCGGCGACTCGCGCATCGCGCTCGTTCGCGACGGGGAGGTCACGCTGCTCACGCACGACCACACGTTGGCGAACATCCTGATCAAGCTCGGTGAGCTGACGGAGGAAGAGGCGGAGCATCACGAGCTGAGCCAGCGCACGATCTCTCGCTTTCTCTCGACGGCCACCGAGGTCGAGCTCGACCGCATCGACGGTTTCGGGCCCGCCGCTCTTGAGGCGTTCGGCGACAGCATCACTGTCGTCGGCCTCGAAGTTCGTCCCGGAGACCTGTTCGTCCTCACCTCCGACGGCGCGCACGGCGAGATCAACGCGCGCGAGTTCTCCCTCCTCCTCGACGAGCTCGGTGCCGACCCGCAAGGGCTCTGTGACGAGCTCGTCGCAAACGCACTGCGAAACATCGGACGGGACAACTCCACCGTCCTGTCGGTCCTCATCGAGGACTGATCGTCCAAAGATCGGACGAGCCCATTTACCGCTCGCTCCTCCACGCAACCGTTCATCCCATCATCGTTCGGCTCACGGGTTTGTGGTGCCACTGGACGGGGCACGCTCCTAGTTTGACCATGCAAGAACCCGCGCGCCACGGATGGCGGAGGAGAAGAAGATGGAGACGGAGAACTATCTGAAGAGTCGTCGAGAACGCGTCCGCCATGCGGTGGTACTCGATGGCAGCAGGTCGGCGACCGACGCGACGCTGCGAGCGCTCGCCGATGCCGGCATCACACGCGTCGTGCTCGTCGGAGGTGCGGTCCACAGCGATCTTCCGCTCGCGATCGATTCGGCGGAAGACTTCGCGTCCGCGGTCGCTTCGTTCCCCGCGGATGCGGACGTTCTGGTGTGCGACCCGGACTGTGAGGGCGCCGTGCAGTGGGTCTTCGATCTCGTCTCGGAGCGCCGCTCGGACGTCGTGGTCGTCCATCCGCGCCTCAGCCATCAGATCGACCGAACGCGGGCGCGGTTCGCTCTCGAGCCGGTCGACGTCCCCTGGTATGCGCGCCGCGTGGTGGGGCTCTCCCGAGAACTACCCACCGGTGACGCCCACGGCGAGGCGATGGAATTCGGAATCGTCTCGGCTCGGTCGCGGTCCGAGGCAGCGGACGCGCCGGACCTCTTCTCGATGCTGTCGAAGGCAGCCGCGTCGTCACGGCTCTACGTGCACGCCGTACCGGGTCCCCGATGGAGCGCGGCGACCGCCGTCCCCGTCTCGGTCTGAACAGCCCCCGTCAACTCGACTTGCCACTTCCGGCTGCTTCGCTGACCAGCCGAGGTGATGGTCAGCGCGGCTGCGCTGCGCGGCGGATCTGATACAAGACGTACAAAATCAACATGATGCGCCTTATCTTTGAAAAGCTGGCGACTCTGGCATCAACGTTGCTCTACAGGAGAACGTCGAATGTGAGATCGCTGGATTGATGGATGCGGGGCCGGGAGACCGGCCCCATTTTTTTGGCTCATGCCGCTCGGCGAATGCGACGAATCCCCAAAACGGCGCGGTAGAGTCCGACGTCGCGCATCGTGCTCGCCGCCCCCACGGCCGCCACGTACCAGCGCTCGCCGGCGACACGGAACTCGCAAGCGCTGATCTGATTCGGACGGACCCGGTGTACCTTGTTGAGGCGAGCGAAGAGTAGACGGCAGTTGGAACCGACGGCGAGGCGTGGCGTCTCTCGAGCGAGCGCCTCTTCGAACTCGAGATGCCTACCGGCCGTTTCGACCAGATTGCCCGCCTCGTCGACCAGGATGCAGGTTTCGAGCTCGAAGTCTTCGACGACGCGCTGAAGTTGAAACTTCGTCGCGAGGAGCGGGTCGTGGCTACGTCGCATACGGCGGTCTTCGTCATTCATTCGTTCCTCCGTGAACAGATGTGCGAGGTTGTCCTACATGTCGCACCTAGACGTTACCGGGACCCGGCGACGGGGCAAAAAAAAGCCGGGCGGGCGCCTTCGCGTGGCGCGGCAGCCCCGGCGTTTTATTGTTCGGGAATCGGCGTTTTGTTAGTTTGAGCGTGACCCAGATGGTGCCCGAAATGCAGCGAATGATGAGAAATGGCTTGCTCCTGCTGGCAGCAATCTTCGTGGCGAGCTGCGGAAACTGCACGACCGACAGCGAGAACCAACCTCCGACCGTGGTGGTGAACGGCGCCCCCACGGGCAACTTCGTCGTCGGCGACACCGTCAACATCGGCATCGACGCGTCGGATCCGGAGGGGGGATCACTGTCTTTCGACTGGGATTTCAAGCCCAAGAACGTGCAGTGGACGGTCGAAGAGCGAGCGACGTTCCTGACCGGCGACTCGACGGCGACGTTTCAGTGGGATCCGTTGGCGAGTGACGCCACGAACGACGTGCCGATCCAGCTCATCTTCATCGTGGAGGACGACGCGGGGAAGGTGACCGAGAAGGTCGTGACGGTGAACGTCGTGCCGGGCAACGGCGTCCCCATCTTTCGGTCGAATGCGAGCCAGCTCTACGATCCACGGACGGGCGAGCCCGTTCGGTTCGAGGTGCGTGTCTCCGACAACGACTCGTCGCAGGTTCAATTGACGATCGACGAAGCGTCGAAGCCAGGGGGCTCCAAGTTCAACCAGATGATGCCCTTTTCGGGCATCTTCGAATGGACTCCGACCGCCGACCAGCTCGAGCGCCGGGTTCACAACGTGACGTTCATCGCGAACGACATGGTGAACCCACCGGTGCCATTCAAGGTGACGATCGTCATTCGGACGGCCTCTCAGGTGGTGATCGACAGGGACCAGACGACGAAGCAGTGCCCCGATGCAGCGATCATTCAACACACGGCGATCGGCCCACAGCGCAAGAACGTCGACCCGTACGTGATCGAGGCGACCCTGTCCGACCCCTCGTACGACACGATGACGGTCTACTACACGTACTCCGTGGCGCAGTCGTACGGCGGGGTCTTCGATCCGGACGAGCCAGGGATGAACTCGGCGCCGATGACGAGTAACGGAGGCGGCACGTGGAGCGCCGAGATTCTGCCTCAGCTCTCGGACATCAATCTCGAGGACGGTGCGATCACGTACTACTATCAGATCTGCGCGGTGAACTCGCAGACCGGCGACGAGGTGTGCTCGCCGAGCTCGGGCGACCAGCAGTTGTGGCACACCTTCATCGCTTACCTGCCCGACTTCACAGAGTGCCGCGACGACTTCGTTAGCCGCGTCACTCCGAACGACACGTTCGAGACCGCGAACCGGACGACAGAGAGCTGGTCGGGCTACCGCGCCTGCAGCGGAGCGCCCGACTTTCACAGCGTGACGCTGCGTCCGGGGGAATCGGCCCTCTTCGCGGCAGTCTACCCGCAGGATGCGAACATCACGTTCACTGCCTACGACGGCTCGCGGGCGCCGATCCCGATGAAATCTTCGACCTGCACGGGTATGTCGACCGTCGAGTTCTCGGTCCCCGACACCGGAACGATGACGACGTTCTACGTCGAGACGGTCGGCGACGAGGTCGCCTACGTCGTCAAGTCGAGCATCGCCGGAAATCCCTCGGAGTGCGCCGACGCTGGCTTCGAGCCCAACGAGACCGCGGCATCCGCGACGCCACTGACGCCCGGTCAGACCGTCAACGCCGAGATCTGTAGCGAGAACGACATCGACGTCTACGCGATCGATCTGCAGGCGGGGCAGCAGATCACGGCGACGGCGATGTTCAGCAACGCCAGTGGAAACCTCGACATGACGCTGTACGCTCCATCGCAGGCTGCGGAGATCACGCGGAGCGGAACCGGTGTGAAATTCACGTTCACCCGCGACGACGTCGAGGTCCTCGAGTACACGGCCGAGGAGGCCGGGACGTACTATCTTCTGGTGTTCAACAACGAGCCGACCGCCAACCCCTACTCGCTCACTGCGACGATCTCGGACGCCCCGGCCTGCCAGGACACCGACTCCTACAGCGGCACGTCGGCGAACCACACCCGGCAGACCGCCGCGATCCTCTCCTCGGGCGAAGACGTTCAGGTCCCGGGGCTGCAGGTATGCCCCGGCAGCCCCGACTGGTACCGTCGGGTCGAGTTCGCCGGAGAATACGTCTTCGGCGTCATCGACGTGACGAGCGGAAACGTCGCCGACGTGCAGGTGCAGGTCTTCGACGAAGCGAACGACGTCGTGGGCGCCGGCGTCGTGGTCGGCAACACCGTCGAGTTCGACTTCACTCCGCAGGCGATGGGCACGCACTACATCAAAGTCGAGACCACCGCGCGCGTCGAGTACGACATGGGAATCCTCCGATGAGAAGCCACCACGCTCTCCTCTGCATCCTCCTGTTGGCCGGGTGCCCCGGGACCGACGGAACGCTGACCAACAGTCCGCCGAGCCTCGCGCTCGATGTGGGAACCACGATCGACTACGTCGTCGGAGAGGGGGTCATCCGGATCACGGCCACAGGCACCGATCCCGACGGCGACGCTCTGGAGATCGGGGTCGCCGAGATGCCCCCACGCGCCGACCTGCAGGACTACGACGGTTTCTCGGTCTTCTCCTGGGATCCGCTGGCGAGTGACGTCACTCTCCCCGCCGAACCGAAAAAACTGATCTTCTTCGCCGAGGACTCCTCCGGCGAGCGGACGGAGAAGACGGTCAACGTCAACATTCGAGCCGGTAACGGCATCCCGGTCTTCACGTCGAGCCCTTCGTACAATCACACCGTCGGTACGGCCGGACCGATTCAGTTCAACGTCACCGTGCGTGACGACGATTCGCAGCGCGTGGCGCTCACGATGCTCAACGATCGCTCGCCGATCGGGGCGGAGTTCCGGATCAACGGCGACAAATCGGGACAGTTCCGCTGGGAGCCGACCGAGCAGCAGCTCGAGCAGCGCGTCCATACGGCCATCTTTCTGGCCAACGACGGGGTGAACGCCCCCGTGGAGCAGCGTGTCTCGATCCTCCTCACCAAACAGGGGCAGGAGGAGTCCCGTCCTCCGAAGGCGACGGACGAAGGGGGCGCGCCGTCGATGTGCTCGTTCGAGGACGCCGTACGCCATACCCCCCTGGGTGCCCAGCGCGGACCCGACGATTACCGCGTCGAGGCCTACCTGACCGCCGAATCTTCGGCGATCTACGACCGGCTCGTGCTCAAGTACAGCGATCAGGATGTCTGGAACGATACCAACATCCAGCTCGAAGGGGTGGAGATGACCGACCAGGCCGGGGTCTGGGTCGCGACGATCCCCAACCCCGTTCTCCCGGCGGGGCAATCGCGCGAGTTCCACTACCAGATCTGCGCGATCGACGACGACTCGTCCGAGGAGGACGCGATCCTGTGCGGTCCGACCAACCTCTTCAACTCGTTCATCGCCTATCCCCCCGGCGCAAGCGGCGACTGTGTCGACGACACGTTCGCCAGCATGACCTTCGATTCCGCCTTCGACCTCGCGATGGCCGACGGTCTGTGGGCTCATCGGCGCGGCTGCGGCGAAGGCGCTCCCGACTACTACCGAATGGACGTCCAGCCGAACCAGTTCGCCGACGTCTTCTTTACCTACCCCTTCGGCAAACAGGTCGACGTCGAGATGTACGACGAAAACCGCAACCTCTTGCCGCTCGACCCCTCGATGTGTTCGGGCTTCGTCTACGCTGCTATCAACAACATGGAGACCGAGCCCCTGACCACGTATTTCCGCGTGATCGCCAACGACGTCCCCTATCAGGTCGGGCCCTGGTACGACGAGGTAGTGACGAACTGCTCCGATAGCGCCAACGAACCGAACGATACGACCGCCGAGGCGACCGACCTTCCGACGCAGATGGAGGTCAGCGGGCAGATCTGTACCGGCACCGACATCGACGTCTACAAAGTGTTCGTCGGGGAGGGGGAGCAGCTCAATCTGAACCTGCAGTTCACCCACGACGCCGGAGACCTGGACCTAGCGGTCTACGAACCTTCCGACATCGGCAACCTCGCCGGCGGCGGGGAACCGACCGACGAGGCCGACTCGGCCAACGACAACGAAGAGCTCGTCTTCACGGCGAGAGAGAACGGCGACCACTACGTCGTCGTGTTCGGGTACGAGAACGCGAAGAACGTCTACGGCCTCACCGCCACGATCGAGACGCCGATGATGGGTGGGCCCTGCACCGACGACGACAGCTTCGAGCCGAACGAGACCGAAGCCACCGCGAAGAGCGTCTCGTTCCAGAAGCACGAAGGGCTGAAGAGCTGTGCGATGGGGATGGACTGGTACTCGCTCCTCGCCTTCGAGGGCGAGATGATCACGGTCAAGGTGGACGTGACGTCCGGCGACGCGTCGAGCGTCGGTCTGACGGTGTGGAACGAGGGGGTGCCGTTCGCTCTCGGCAACCAGAACGGCAACACCGTGACGGCGACGTTCCTCAGCACGATGAGCGGCGGCTACAACTTCTCGATCTCGTCGACCGCCGACGTGACCTACGATCTCACCCTGAATTTCTCGATCTGACCGCGCCTCAGGTCGGCGCGATCGTCCCCAGACAGAACTGTAGATAGTCGGCTTCGGGGAACCCGATCGGCCAACAGTGGTCGTCGGCGGCGCCGTGAATGCCGGTCACTACGTAGCTGACGCCCGCGTGCTGCGACGCGTTTGCGACGACCTGTTCGAAACGTGCGCGGTCGAGCTGGCTCGAACACGACGCGAGCGCTACTACGGCCCCGTCGTGGGCGACCTGGAGCGTCCGGGCGAAGAGCCGTTCGTAGGCGGCGGTAGCGCGCGGCAGGTCGGCGGCGCGATGGGCGAAGCTAGGGGGATCGCAGACGATGACGTCGAAAGGGGCGGTTCCCGGCTGGAATCGGTCGAGAAAGTCGAAGACGTCCGCCTTCTCGAACCCGTGGGCCGCCGGCGGAAGCATGTTCAGCTCGAAGTTTCGGCGGGCGTCGTCGAGCGCGGGCTGGGCGAGGTCGACGGTGACGGTGCGCGCAGCCCCCACGGCGGCCGCGGCGACGGAAAAGCCCCCACTGTATCCGAAGAGGTTGAGGAGGCGCCGACCGACCGCCAACTTCGCGACCCGCGCGCGGTTGTCCCGCTGGTCCAGGAAGAACCCCGTCTTCTGCCCCTCGATCGGGCGACACAGAAACGAAAGACCGTTCTCGAGGAAAACGACCTCGTCGGGCCCCTCTTCGCCGAACCATGCCGCCGCGGGGTTGTCGCCCCGGTAGCGGTCGGACCGCCGAATCGCGACGTGCTCGACGGAGAGCAGGCGTTCGAGGATCTCGACGAGGGGCTCGAGCCAGATCTCGGCGGCGAGGCCGTCGATCCGTACGACCGCCACGTTTGCGTAGAGGTCGACGGTGACGCCCGGGGTACGGTCCCCCTCCCCGTTCGTGAGGCGAAATCCGTTGGTCTCGTGGTTCGGGTATCGGCGGCGTTTCAAAGCCTCGCGAATCCGCTGCTCCAGAAGGTTCGCGTCGACGGCGATGCGTTGCAGCGTCCAGAGGCGAACACGGATCGGAGAGTCGGGCTCGATGAGTCCTCGGCCGAGGAACTCGCCACCGGTGTCGACGACGTCGACCACGTCGCCGGGCTCGTGCCGACCATGGCGGACGGCGTCGTAGAAGATCCAGGGGTTACCGGCGCGAAGCGATGCTTCGATCGGCTGGGTGAGCTGAACGGTGGGGTACCCCATGCGATCAGCGCATCAGGATCGATTCGATCTCACCCACGGCGACGGCGAGCGGATCGTTCGACCCTTCGAGCTTCTCGAGCTTGCGGCATGCGGCGAGGACGGTCGTATGGTCCTTGTCGAACGCGCGCCCGAGCTCGGGGTACGACTGATCGGTGTGCTTTCGCGAGAGGTACATCGCGACCTGACGGGGCCGGCTGATCGAGTGCGCGCGGCTCGAACCTTTGAGGTCGGCGACCTTCAGGCCGTAGTGGTTTGCCACGAGCTTCATGATTCGTTCGGGGGTGATGCGGCGTCCCGCCTCGAGGTTCATCCGCTTGAGCATGTCGCGGACGAAATCGAGCGTCATCGGTGAGCCGAGGAGGCGTGCCTGCGCGCCGAGCCGGGTGAGTGTCCCCTCCAGCTCGCGTACGTTGGAGCGGACACAGCTCGCGATCAGGATGGCGACTTCCTTGGCGAGGCCGATCCCGTCCGCCTCGGCCTTCTTCTCGAGGATCGCGATCCGCGTCTCCATCTCGGGGGGCTGAATGTCGGCGGTGAGGCCCCAGGCGAACCGGCTCGCGAGGCGCTCTTCGATCCCCGGGAGGTCGCGCGGCGGCTTGTCTGACGACATCACGATCTGTTTGCCGCTGTGGTAGAGGGCGTTGAACGTGTGGAAGAACTCTTCCTGCGTCGAATCCTTGCCGCCGATGAACTGGATGTCGTCGACGAGCAGCAGGTCGCACTCGTGCCGGAAGCTCGACCGGAACGAATTCATGTCCTTGTTTCGCAACGAAGAGATCAGTCGGTTCATGAACTCTTCGGAGGACAGATAGACGACGCGAGTGTCCGGATCGCGCTTGAGTGCCTCGTGACCGATCGCCTGCAGAAGATGTGTCTTGCCGAGGCCGACACCCCCGAACACGAAGAGCGGGTTGTAGGTCCGCGAGGGGTTCGAGGCGACCGCAGCGCAGGCCGCGTGGACGAATTGGTTGGAGGAACCGACGACGAACTCGTCGAACGAATAGCGAGGGTTGAGCCCGGCGCGCTCGAGGCGCTCCTTCATCGACATCACGGGCGCGGTGATGCGACCGGTGTCTCGCGGTTCCAGGCGCGCCTGACGCGCGGCCATCGGGCGAGTGTCGAGAGATACCTGACGAGGTTCGTCGACGACCGTGTCCCAGGCGCCAGCGACTTCGATCACGACCTCCCAACGCGAGCCAGCGACCGCCTCCACCGAGTCCTGGATGACGTCGAGATAGTTCGACTCGATCCAGGCCTTGAAGAAGTCGTCGGACACTTCCAGGCAGGCTCTGTCGTCCTCGATGTGATGCAGGCTCAGTTTGCTGAACCACGCATCGTAGTTGTGCGAACTAACCTTGCCCGCAAGGTCGTCGAGGACTGCGTTCCAAAATTCTGTCATTTGTACGTTTCGAGGCCAGTCGAAAACTTCACACGAACGGACAGTGTTAGGCAATCGCCCCGGAACGATCAACCGACATTCGAAGTCGCTGCGGACCGCGGATCATGCGCCCCTCAGGGCCAATGGGTCAGCTCCCTCCGAAGGCCTTGAAATCACTTGGCGAGCCACCTCGTCAAGTATGTTTCGCGACTTTCGCTCCCGAGATCGTATCGGATCAGAACATGGGGGCTGCGCGATTGTGCGTAGATGGCAAAAACCCACGATGGTCCAGATTCCATGCGGGTTCGCGCTGCAAACGGGTCTTCGAATTGCCCATTGGGAGACGCGATCACATCGACGTCCCCCCGCTCGGCTCGCGCGTTCACGCGAGTCACTGCTCGCCGAAGAGCTCGGCTCGGGCCCGGTGCAGGCCCCGCAGGGAGTGAATGTCCGTGTCGAAGTACGGGATCCGGTTGATCGGAGTTCCCTCCCTCACGCTCCGCCGCAGCTTCTGCACACTGTCGTTGTCGACATCTTCGAGAACCTGGAACTGCCGGGCGTTGTGCAGGAGTCGTTCGGCGAGGTCGCGGCGTCGTTCATCGGGAAGGTCGAGGCCTTCGTCGCGCAGATGGTTCGAGTAGGCGATCGCCGGTCGATCGAGCTCCGAACCATCGAAACCGAACCGGTACATCCGATTGACGACGAAACCTCCCACCGCGACGTGTTCGGTCCCCAACCGTCGATAGAAGAAGAGGGCTTCGTCGATCGTGAGAGGATCTGGCGCGGTCACCACCACGAAAGTGGTGGCGTCGCTCGTGAGGGTGGCACGCACCTTCTGCCCCCTCTCCCGCAGCCCCTCGAAGAGCACGGAGAAGTTGCGAAGGAAGACCGAGAATTCGTCGAGGAGTTGGGTCCCGGTGAACTTCGACAACGTCTTCATGACGTATCCGGTCCCCATGGAGAAGATCCCGAGCCCCTTGCGTCCGGCGAGTGCGCTCGGTTTGTAGAGCCACTGCAGAGCCTTGTTGTCGACCGCGTCCACGAGGCGATTGGGCGCATCGAGAAAGTCGAGCGCGTGGGTGGTCGGCGGCGTGTCGAGGACGATGAGGTCGAAATCTCCCTCCTCGTGGAGCTCGTAGAGCCGTTCGGCCGCTGCGTACTCCTGGGTGCCCGCCAAGCTCGTCGAGAAGTATTTGTAGATGCGGTTGGCGAGGATTTCGTCGCGCGCTTCGGGCGGCGCGTAGCGGCGGACCACGTGGTCGAACGACTCCTTCATGTCGAGCATCATCGCCCAGAGTTCGCCCTTCGGCTCGAGGCCGACCTCATGGAAGCGTTCTAGCGGAATCTGCGCCAACTCGCTTCCGATGGCGTCGATCCCGAGCGAGTTCGCGAGGCGCCGCGCCGGGTCGATCGTGAGGACCAACACCTTGCGTCCTTCGAGCGCAGCGTGCAGCGCGATGACGGCGGACGTCGTCGTCTTTCCGACGCCGCCGGAGCCGACGCAGACGACGATGCGGCGCGACGAGATCAGGTCGGCGAATGCGTTGCTCATCCGTCCTCCGCGAGCGCTTCGATCTGCGCGGTGAGGCTCTCGGCCATCGTCCGCACTGCGACGAAGTCGATCGTTTCCGCGAAGACGTACGGAAACTCGACGACCGGAAGTGGTGTCGTCTCGTAGAGTTCGGTGAGATAGCGCTGCTGGAGCTGAGTCCGCTTCACGCGAAAGCGGGCGGCTTCGAAGATGGCGCGGTCGTGGTCGTCGGCCGGCTCGGGGAGCGCCGCGAGCTCTGCCTCGTCGAACAGCGGATCGTAGACGCCGTTCGCGACGACGAGCCCCAGCGGGACCGACAACTTCTCGGTCGCGGCCTCGTAGAGCATGCGGGTCTCGTTGACCGGCATCTCTTCGGGGAGGGTTACGATGTTGAGCACCGTGAACTCGGGGTCGCGGATGACCTCTTGCATCTTCCTCGCCTCCTCGTACATCGGGCCGGCCGACAGGATCGACGTCACGACGTCGGGAATCTGCAGGAAGAAGAGACCGTGGCCCGTCGCGGGCGCGTCGACGACGACCTTGTCCCAGACGTATCTGCCGTTCTCGGTCTCGGTGGCGTGGAAGTACGTCTTACCGAGCAGCACCAGCTCGTTGAGCCCGGGGATCGCCTTGAGGAACGACTGGATGATTCGGTTTTCGAAGACCGCCTTGTAGACGATGCGGACCTTCAAGAGCATCAGCGCGTACTCCTCCATCGCCGAGCTCGGGGCCGCGTTGACCGCGAAGAGATTCTCTTCGACCTCGACGATGTCGGTACCGACCTCTTCGGAGCCGAACATGAGGCTCACTTTGTCCTTCGTGTGGATCTGGACCAGGAGGGTCTTCTCGCCGCGACGCGCGCACGCCAGCGCGAAGGCGGACGCAACGGTGGTCTTGCCGACGCCCCCTTTGCCGGTGAAAAACACGAAACGTCGGTCGAAGATGTTCAAGCTAATGGGCGGGGAAACGGCTCAATGCGTACGGCTTGCACGGCCATCGTAATAGTCGGAAGGCCTGGCGCGCGCAAGCGCTCACCGCATGTGGCCGGGCAGTGCTCCGATCTTCGAGGCTCAGGATGCAGTCGAGCGTCGGCGACGCGCGCGGCGCTCACCGGCGAGGCCGAAGAAGACGACGAGCGGCCAGAGCGCGAGCTGGCCTGCCGGGGTCGTGCTGCAGGTCGCTCCTGCCTCCTCCTCTGCGGTTCCGGCCGCCCCAATCGCGTCGGCTCGGGCGTTCGCCCCCCCGTACACGAACGACACGGTGGCACCGTCGGTGACGTTCATCGTCTGTTCGGCATCGGCGATGTCGTTGACGAAGAGGCGGTAGACCTGGTCTTCGTCGAGCCCTTCGACCTCGAGGGTGATGATGTTCCGCGGGTTTTCCGCTCCTTGAAGTGCATGAGCGGTCAGGAGCCCCAGAGCCGCCTTGCCGACGTACGGGATGTCATCGAGCTCTTCCCACGACGCGATCGCCTCGTCAGTGCGGACCGAGACGATGTTTCGCGCGGCGCGGGCGTCGAGGCCGACGACGTCGTCGAGCTCCTCGAGGCTCGCCTCGTTTGCCAGCGCCAGAACGGCGTCGACGACGGGCCCGGGGTGAATCGCAGCGACGTCGAGGGGGGGATCGAAGGCCCAGTTTGCGGGATCGGTCGCCGTCTCCGCATCGAAGGGACGGCTGAAGGCGACCTGGAGATGGGTGGTGCCGTGGGTCGTCGCGAAGGTCGGCGCGATCTTGTTCTGCAACCTCTCTTCACGCGGCATGATGGTCAGCTCGTCGAGGACCTCTCCGTCCCGAAGGACGGCTCCGTAGCGGAGGAAATCTCGCTCGAAGCTGATGAGCTGGACGTGGTGGGCGCGCGTCGCCATCCCGGGAGGCTGCAGGTACCAACGGTCGAAGACGGGCGTGCGCTGGGGAACACCGAGTCCCCCCTCACCCACGTAGGTCACGCCCGTGTAGTCGACGCGGTCTTCCCGAATCGGCGGGGTTCGTTTCAGCGTGTGCCCGTCCGACTCGCAGACGAGGTCGACGTCGTACTGTTCGAACAGCGGGACCCAATGCTCTTTCGCCCCGCTCGCCGACTTCACGGCGGGATATGCGGGGCGATGATAGTTGACGACGAGCCAGCGGGACTCGCGTCCCTGCTCGAGCTGCTCTTCGAGCCATTCTCGCTGCACCCCGGCCATCGACACTTCGGTGTCGAGATTGAGGAGGGTGAGATCGCCGATCTCGGTCTTGAACCAGGTCACGCCTTCGGCACCGCCCGGCTCTCCGAACACTTTGTTGTAAACGACGCCGCGGCCCTCGTGGTTCCCTTTTGCAGGGACGATGGGAAGTACACGGCCGCTCCCCGCGATCGTGAGCTGATGATCGTCGAGCCAGGCGGCCCACTGCGGCCAGTTGTTGGCCCAGTCGATGTAATCGCCGCCGTGAACCAGGGCGAGAATGTCGTCGTCGTTCTCGTGGAGGGTGCGAATGCGCTCGTTCATCGCCTGTCGTTCGTCGCGCCCGGTGCGCGAGTCTCCTCCGTAGAGAAGCTTGAACTCGCTGTCGTCGTCGTGGGCGGTGTCGAAATGGAGCTCGCGCGACACCTCCCCGTCCGAAACGACGACGAAGTAGTACGTCGTCGCCGGCTGCAATCCTTGGAGCGGGGCGTGATGGAACCAGGGCCCGTCGTCGACGTACTCGCCGGACGAGGAGACCTCTACCGAAAACTCGTAGTCCGCGGGATCCCCCCCGCGCGACTCGGTATCGTAGTAGACGGCGTGCTCGGTGCCTTCATCGGAAGTCGTCCAGCTGACCTTCGCCTGATGAGCAGGGTCGACGGTCCAGATGACTCGGAGCTGATGGGGGGCCCCGCCCGACTGCGACTCGGCCGGGATCGAGACGATCGTCGCCACGGCCAGTGCCAGTGCGGCGAAGGAGGCCGGGAGAAGAAAACGTTTTGCGGTCGTCATCAGGTGCCTAGCTTCTCGGTAGGTTCGTCCGGCCAACGATCAGCACGGCGGCCACATTCCCTACGCTCCACAAATTCTCGGGCGCAGCACGTCCCGTTCTACTCGCGAGCTGCGAGCGTGTCGTCGTGCCAGTCCGCGAATTTGGGGTGGATCGGCGCGTCAGATTCCTTCGCTCGTGCGATCAGACCGTTGAGCGTCTCTGACGGCCACTTCTTCTGGATCATGTTCACCAGCCAGTCGGGCAGCATCCCCTTGGGGTCGGTGTGAACCTCGACGTAGAGGCGCGTCCGCGGCTTCGGGCCGGGGATCGCGGTGAAGCGGTAGAACGTCCCATTGGCGTTCGCTCGCACGCAGCAATCGTTCTCGGGGGCCGCGGCGCGGACGACCGACTGGATCTTGCACGTGAACTCGCGTTTCGAAGGCTCGACGCTGCCGACCGACCGCAGCACGTAGTCTCGGTTCGTTACGGGGAAGGGAGTGTGGAACTCGATCCGGTACTCCTCGAAGTTCTCTCCCTTCTTCAGCGTCTGGTGCTCCTCGTAGCGCGAAACCCAGTGCTGGCGTTCGTTGCTGTCGGCGAAGACGGAGATGATCTTCCCGATGTGGATGTCGGTGACGATCTCCCCGCTGAACATGAAGAGGTCGGTCCCCTCGACTTCCTTCTTTCGCACCTTCACGCCGTCGATATCACCGAGCGACTCCCAGCCGTTCGCGAAGGCGAGCGAGGGGATCAGCGTCACGAGCAGCAGAAAGGGCAGAATGCGTCGCCACATACGGGAACCTCTGGGTGTGTCGTTTGGAGCCTTCGGTATACCGACTCCCCCGGCCAAAGACAAACCGCCGCCACCTCGCTCCATTTACCTCGCGTCGGCTTCTGCGAGAGCAGCCGCCATATCCTCTCCCGAGAACCTCTCTCCCTCCACCAGAGTCCCAGCGGCGCCCACCCGGTTGAAGACCATCGACTCGTCCACCGTGCGTACGCGCCCGTCCTCTCCGAACGATAGGGGGCCCGACGCGCCGGTGTACGAGGGTACCGCGCCTACGAGCGCCCCTTCGACGCAAGGCCGGACATCTCCGGCGCGGCAGACCGCGGCGTCGGGACCGCCAGAGTTTATTGCCTGGAAGTTTCGCCGGATCGACGTGCGGCTCGGGGCGGATTCGCCGTGGGCCCGCGAAAGGGTGAGCGCAGCGAGCACCGCCTGGTCGTACCCGAAATCGAAATAGACCGCGTGATCGGGGAGCCGTTCGGGAAGCAGGGGATCGAAGCATTGTTCCCCGGGGCAGGGAGTCGCATAACGTTCGGTGTAGAAGTCGTAGAATGCCTCCCTCACGGAATCGGCGCGGTTGCCGCCGATTTCGTAGCTGACGACGATTCCCCCTTCGAGCGCCGACCGAGCCGTGGGGCTGAGACTGCGAACCGTCGCGGTCCAGCGTTGAAGCGAAGGAAAAAGCCACCGAGGGGCGGCAGCACGCGATTCGTCGTCGAGTAGAAACGCCTCGTAGAAAGCCGCGAACGTGTCGACAGGAGTCTCTGCCGCGACCGGAAGCGCGAACACACAGTCGGCTCCCGACTGAACGACCTGTCGCACGGCGTCCGCCGGGTTTGCTCCGGGGATCAGGCCGATGGCTGCGGTGACCGGGAGCCCCTGCCGAGGAACCTCCTCTTCGAGGATTTCGACCACGAACTGGTCCGCCGGGCTCCGCACGTACACCGTCGTGGCGCGGGTGCATAACTGGCGTTCGACCAGGTACTTGCCCCACATGGCAAAGTCCGCGCGCGGAGCGGGAGCGAGGGCGTAGGTCGTGCGGATTCCCGAGGGCTCCGCGGTCTCGAACGACGCGTAGTTGGCGAAAACACCGATCACCAGCGTTCGGCGCCCTGCGAAATAGCGCTGTGCCTGGCGAGTGACGTCTTCGCCCAGGGTGAGAACGACGGAGGCACCGGCGGCCTCGACGGCAGCGAAAGTCTGGAGGATCTGCCCCTCCTCGAACCCGGCAAACCGGTAGAACAGTTCGAATTCGACGCCGAACTCGCCTGTACTCTCCTGAACTTCCTCGAGCGCGTACCGAACCGCTGCATGCTGCACTCTCGCCGGCAGCTCGAGCGCGCCCCCCACGGGATTGTTCACCAAGGCGATGACGGGGGGACGGCGGGCACAGGTCCCCCCCACGCACGTCGACAGCGCGTCGCAGTCCTCGTTCGCGAGACAGCTCGTCTCCGTATCGGGGATGTGACAGACACCGGCACGGACGGAGCAAACCGCGGGCGGTTCGCAGTCGGCGTCGCTGTCGCAGGCTCCCGACGCGGGTGCGAACCCGTTGCATCCCAGACCCAGGAGTCCCCCGAGCGCCAGTGCCAGCCGGCTCACCATCGTCCCACCCAGGTCACCCCTCCCGGCGTCAGCGCGAGCGCGCTCTCCACATCGTCTGATCCTCGAAACGTGCGCAAGATCAGCACCCCGCCGGTTCCGAGCGCCGCCGCCGACAGCAGATACCCGCCGAGAGTTGCGACACGGAGCCGGTCCACCCGCCTCTTGGCGCGGACGACGTCGTCCTCGTCCGATGGGGTTCGCTGCGTTGCCTCGAGCGTTTCGTTCGCAGTCCCCAGCCACAGGTCGAGGGCGATCGAGGTAGCGAGGAACCCGACCCCGCCCGCCGCGAGACCGACCCCGAGCCACGGCGTCGCCTTCTCGCGCACCACGACCTGCGCGGCGGGTTCGAGCTGCAGATCGACGACCGACACCTCCATCGCGACCACTTCCACTTCGTGGCTTTCATCCTTCGTCCCAAGCCGACCGACGACCGGGTACGCGCCGGGCAGCAGCTTGACGGACTCCCCACAGGCGACCCCTGGACGCCCTGCGACCTCGACGTCGATGCCCACCACCTTGCACCGGACCTGGATCTCCCCCGGGCAGCGCGACTCGAGCTCGGCCACGGCCATCTCGACCTGCTCCCGCAGGGCAACGTCGCGGCTGTCGTACACCGGAGCGGACAGGGCCATGGCGTACGACTCGCGCGCCTCCGAACACTCACCGAGACGATAGTGAGCTCGCCCCTTGCTGAAGTGGAGAAGGTCGAATGGACGCACCGTCAGCGCGGCCGCAAGGTAGGCGATCGAATCCTCGAAACGGTTGAGCTGATACGCCTGGAACGCGCGGTCGTACAGCTCGCGCTGAAGAGGCGTCGGCGATACCTCTTTCGAAGACTGCGCGAAGGCGAGCCCGGGCACCACGGCCGCGAGCGCGAAAAGGCATGCGATCGGTCCGACCTTCATTGCGAGGGCCCCTTGTACTCGGCGCGGTAGATGGCGACCATTTCCTCGTGCGCGAATCGGACGACCTCGGAGAGCTCACCGGCCTCGTTCACGGTCGAGAAGATCATGACCTCGTCGAGGCCCTCGGCCCGTCCGTCTTCGGCGAACACGAGGTCCGACGAAACTCCGAAGAAGTGAACCGGTTGTCCGTCGTCTATCCACCCTCGGCATTCCACCAGATTCTTGCGGGTACAGACCTTGCGATCCCCGGACGTGGCGGTCACGGCGAGAAAGGCGTCACGCAGCTGCTCGCTCGAAAAATCGGAACCGAAGTTCGATTCGGCATACATCGCAGCGACGACGAAAAGATGGAACTGGTCCGAGGCGTGCCCTATCCGCGTCGGATAGTTCGAAGCGACACGAACCGAATCGAACCACTCGCAATCGTCTGACGAAAAGTCCGCGCACTTGTCCGCGACGGCGTCGGCGTATCGCCCCAGATACTCCGCGTTGATCTCTTCGCTCTTCGCCCCGCCCGTTTCGTACCGCACGATGACGGACCCGTGCAGCTCGGAGACTAGTCCTTCGGCTCGAAGCCCGTCCAGCAGCTCGGGAAGGGCGCCCTCCGCACCAAAGACCCAGCGCAACCGCTTTACGCCACGTGCCGTTCGCCACGCGGGATGCGTACTCGTGATCCGCAGGTCGTCCTCGACGCTGAGGTAGAGGAGCAGCGCACATTCCGCCCCCGACGCTTCCAGCGCCTCGAAAAGTTCGTCCCTGGCAGATTCGACAGCCCCGTCGAGCTCGTAGTCGAGCACGACCGACGGCCCGAAGCGTCCCAGTTGGGAGCGATAGAGAGACGAGCGATAATCTCCTCGGTGCACCACCGCGAGCCTCTCGCACGTCGTACCGAACGGGTCGTCGTTTTCTGGAGTCCAGCTCCCGTAGAAATGGGACATCGTGGCCGCGTCAGCCCGCGGCGAGGGGATCACTCCGTACGAGTAACGTTGCCACGAACGCGGGCGCTCGAACTCCTCCACGTTGGAGAGCTCCGCGATATGCAGCACCTCCTTGTCCCCGAACCACTCGATCGCCGCTCGCGCGCCCGAGTTGTTGATCGTCCGCAGGCCCAGGGGGGAGCGGCTAGCGACTTCGCGCGCTTGCT
The DNA here is from genome assembly GCA_964411125.1 of uncultured Bradymonadales bacterium. Lineage (GTDB taxonomy): Bacteria > Myxococcota_A > Bradymonadia > Bradymonadales > Bradymonadaceae > JBFIHF01. The sequence continues at coordinate 30,147 of CAYPJU010000046.1, forward strand.
GCTCGGCGACGACGGGGTCCGTGACCTCGAGGATCAGCTCTTCGACCTCGACAGGTCGATCGAGGACGCCCAGCGCGTTGACTTCGTCCGCCATGATCCCCGCCACGACCAGTCCCACGCGGGCGAGACCACGCCCGCCGCTGGAGAGCCCGCGCTCGAAGACGAAGTGGATGCTGTACCTGTCATCCACACAGAGGTCGTCGGAAGAGCATGATTGCCCGACCCCGCACGGCTTCGACGAATCGGCGCAGCGTTTGGCGTCGGGGGGGACGTTGCAGAGTCCGACCTCCTCCAAGCAGAGCATTCCAGGAGGGCAATCGGCCTGCTCAGTGCAAGGGAGCTCCGCGCGCTGCAAGAGGGAGCATCCGGCCGCGAGTCCCCCCCCAAGGAGGAGCACTCCGACGAACGCGCGCGAAATGTCACGGAACCGGGCGTATCGCATCAGCCGCCATCCAGCCATCCATTCTACGCCACGATGATACTCGCACTCGTCCTGCGAGGCCAACCGAGGTGAAACGACGAAGGTCTGGCGCCGACGCAACGGATGCGCGAGACTCCCCTCGTGCATTTGACCGTGGGACATATCCTCGACGGCCGCTACCGGATCGACGGCTTCCTCGCCGCCGGCGGCATGGGGGAAGTGTACCGCGGCACCCAGCTCTCGGTGGACCGGCCGGTCGCGATCAAGGTGATCGGCACCGATCGGACGACGGACCATGCCGCGCTCCAGCGGTTCTCCCGCGAAGCACGGGCGATTTCGGCCCTTCAACACCCAAACATCGTAAACCTCATCGACTTCGGCGACGACGCCGGGACGATCTACCTGGTGATGGAGCTCGTGGAAGGCGTGGCGCTCACCGAACGGATGCGCACCGGCTCGAACCCCCGCCTCGCCGTCGACGTCCTCCGACAGGTCGCGTCTGGCCTTGCCGAAGCGCACGCGGCCGGACTCGTCCACCGAGATCTCAAGCCCGACAACCTCCTGGTCGGACGGCTCGCTTCCGGGCAGGAGCAGCTCAAGATCGTCGACTTTGGGATCGCCAAGGTCTTCCAAGGAGAGACCGTTTCGAAGACCGGGGCGATCGTGGGAACTCCGCACTACATGTCTCCGGAACAGGCGATGGATAGGCCGCTCGACGGCAGGTCGGACCTGTTCGCGCTCGGCATCGTCGGGTACGAGATGCTCACTGGACGCCGCCCCTTCGACGGCGCCGAGCCGCTGCAGGTGATGCTGAAGATCTGCCAGCTCCCTCATCCACCCCTCGCCGAGATCGACGGAGTTCCCTCCGAGCTCGGGGCGCTGATCGACCAGATGCTCGCAAAGGCCCCGGAGGATCGACCGCAATCGGCAATCGAAATCGCCGCGAGTCTCGCGCAACTGGACCTCGAAGACTCGGGGGAGAGCGCTCCCGCCGAGCCTTCTGCGCTGGCTCGGACAGACACGATGCAGGGAACGATGGAGGTCACCACTCTGGTACGTGAGCCCACGCCCGATGAAGAGTCGTCGCCGCAGGCCGGCGGGCACGGCCGGAAAGCGGTCTTCACCACCGTACTCGGCGTACTCGCGGTCGCGATCGCGGGAATCGTCGTCGCGCCGCGGGGACCACGTCCCAACACCGGCGTCCCGGCTGTCTCTTCCCCGTCCTCCAAGCCGATGGACGAAGCAGCGGCAGTCCCCAGCACCGCCGTAGATGACGGGCAATCGGTGCCATCGGTGGACGAGGACGAGGACGGGCGCGAGGACGCGGCCGAGACCGAGCCGAGCTCGCCCCGAACCGTCCAAATCGCAACCACACCCACGGGCGCCGAGGTCTCTACCGTCGAGGGAGTCGTCGTAGGGACGACCCCCGTCGACGTTCGACTGCCCGACGATGGCACGTTGAGCCTCGAGGTTCGGCTCGCCGGCTATCAACCAAGGCAGCTTGCGCTGGGCGATGACACGTCGTCGCGTCTCGTCCTCCATCTCGTTCCCGAGAGACGTTCTCCCCCGTCGAAGCGCCCACCAAGTGCCGTCGAGCACACCCGGAGCGAGAAGCCCTCAGACGACGAAACGCCGACGAGCGAATCGTGGTCCAGGCAGTACGTGCCCGCCGAGAGCGATTTTCCACACTTCGATTAGATCCCTGCCGTGCGGGTGAGACTGGTGCTGAGCATTCGAAATCTGACGAAACGCTACGATGACCTCGTCGCCGTCGACGATGTTTCGCTCGAGATCGAGCCCGGCGAGATCTTCGCGCTGCTGGGGCCGAACGGGGCGGGGAAGACCACACTCATCGGGTGCGTGACCGGGCTCACCGTCGGGTTCGAGGGGAGCGTCGAAGTGGCCGGGTACGACGTCGTGCGCGATTACCGCGTCACGCGGCGCCTCATCGGCCTGGTCCCCCAGGAAATCAACTACGACGCCTTCTTCAGTGTGCGAAACACGCTGGGGTTTCAGGCGGGCTACTTCGGCGTCGACGCGAGCGAGGCCGATATCCGTTCGATGCTTCGCCAGTTCTCGCTCGAAGACAAAGTCGACGCGACCAGCCGCTGGCTGTCTGGGGGAATGAAGCGACGCCTCATGATCTGCAAGGCGCTGATGCACGGGCCGGCGCTCCTATTCCTCGACGAGCCGACCGCCGGCGTCGACGTCGAGCTTCGCGACGAACTCTGGGATTACGTCCGCGAACTCCGCGACGCCGGGACGACCGTGGTGCTGACGACCCACTACCTCGAGGAGGCGGAGCAGTTGGCCGACCGGATCGGGATCATCCATCGAGGGGAGCTGATGCGGGTCGACGGGCGGGACGAGCTGATGCGCGAGTTCGGGGTGCAGCGCGTCGCGATTCGCCTCACCGAACCGCCCGTGGACAGCACTGTCTTCGACGGGTTCGAAGACCTGAAGATCGAGGGTGCGGAGTTGGAGCTCAGCTTTCGTGAAGCCGACGAAGGAACCCGTAGCCCCGCGGACGCGCTGATGCGCAGAGTCTTCGATGCAGGGTACGAGGTGCAGCACATGGAGGCGCGCTCGAGTTCGCTCGAGGAGGTGTTCAAAGAGCTCGTGTACGACCGTGACCGATGAAGACGACCGACCGCACGATGTCCGAAGTGAAGGCCTCATGAGTTCCGTCCCCCCCGAAGTACGAGCCGCTGCGAAGGCGAAGCTCGAGGGCTTGCTGCGTGATACCGAGTCGCCGACGTGGTTCGGCGCCTGGACGCTCTTCCGCAAGGAGATCCTGCGGTTCTGGGGGATCGCGGGGCAGACGATCGTGAGCCCGATCCTCACGACGATGCTCTACTTCCTCGTGTTCGGGTACTCGCTGGGGGACCGTCTCCAGACGATCCGTGGGATTCCCTACGTCGACTTCCTCGTGCCGGGGCTGGTGCTGCTGGCGATGGTGACGAACGCGTACATCAACTCGGCGTTTTCCCTCTTCATCGCCAAGGTCCACGGAACGATCGTCGACATTCTGGTCACGCCGCTGTCGTATCTGCAGCTCCTCGTGGCGTACATCGGGGCGTCGATCGTCCGCGCGATGCTGATCGGCGGCCTGATCTGGGGGGTCAGCATGGCGATGGGGGCGAACGGGCTCCACTCACCGCTCATCGCGCTGCTCTTCATGCTGCTGGTGTCGATCGCGTTCGGGCTGCTCGGCATCGTCGTCGCGATCGTCTCGACCGACTTCGACCACATCAACTTCCTGCCGAGCTTTCTGATCACGCCGCTGACGTTTCTGGGCGGCGTCTTCTACTCCATCGAGATGCTTCCGGCGCCGTGGGACACCGTCTCGAAGTTCAACCCGGTCCTCTACATGGTGAACGGAATTCGCTACGGCATGACGGGGGTGAGCGACGTGCCCTGGTGGCACGGCCTCGTGGTGCTGGGGGCAATGATCGCGCTCTTCGGCGGGCTCGCCCTTCACCTGATGCGAACGGGGGCTAAGCTTCGCGAGTGACAGCCCCGCCCCAACACTTGTATGACCGACAGATGACCGACCGCCATCAGGAATGTCCTCTCTGCGGCGACACCGCGTTCGAGCCGCTCCCCGAATTTCGGCGCACCGAGCTCACCCAATGCCTCGGCTGCCGCGCGGTGTTCGCCCCGACCATCCCGACCCACGAAGAGCTCGTCGCGCACTACAGCGGATACCCGCGGGCTCAGAAGCAGGACTCCGCCGTGTCGCGGAAGAGGCGGCTCGAGATCCTCGAATCGTTCGAGCCCTACCGTAAGACGGGGAAGATGCTGGACGTCGGCTGCGACATCGGCCTCTTCCTGAATCAGGCGCGAGATCTGGGCTGGGCGACGTACGGGACCGAGTTCATGGAGGAGGCGGTCGAGATCTGCGAAGCGAACGGCCACACGATGCATCTGGGCCCGCTGTTGGAGGCGGAGCTCGAGCCCGGCACGTTCGACGTCGTGATCTACACCGAAGTCATCGAACACATCACGAGCCAGCGTCAGGAGTTTCCGTACGTCTTCGAGCTCCTCCGCCCCGGGGGTCTGCTCTACGTGACGACCCCCAACTTCGACAGCGTGTCGCGTCGCGTCCTCGGCGACCGCTGGGAGGTCATCGAATACCCGGAGCACCTCGTCTATTTCACGCCGTCGACGCTGACCGAGTTCATGAAGCGGGTCGGTTTCGAAGAGGTGTGGGTCGAGTCTTCGGGCGTCAGCATTTCGCGGCTCATGTCGAGCCTCGACCTGAACAAATCGCCCGCGGAGAAAGCAGGGCCGCGCGAGCCGACCCGCGCTCGCAAACGCGACATCAGTGCCGACGAGGCGATTCGCAACTCGATGGAGAAGAGTCCGGCGCTCGGCATTGCTAAGAACGTCGTCAACGGGCTGCTCGACGCCACGGCGACCGGAGACGCGATCAAGGCGGGGTTCCGCAAGCCCGCAGACTTCAGAGCGGAATGAAGTCTGCGTCGTCGCCCGGTGGAAGGGTGAAGCGCCCGCTTCGGAAATCCGCCGACTTCCATGCCTCCTTCGCAGCCTCGATCTTCTCGCGAGACGACGCGACGAAGTTCCACCAGATGTAGCGCGGCCCGTCGAGCGTCGCGCCCCCCAGCAGCATCAAGGTCGCGCCCTCCTCCCCGGCGCGGATCGTCGCCGACTTCCCGGGGCGAAAGACGAGCATGCGGCCGGCCTCGAAACGGTGATCGCCGACGAACACCGCACCTTTGAGCACGTGCGCTCCTCGATCCTCGTGGTCGTCCGGCACCGGGACCGACGCCCCTGGGGCGAGCTCCACGCTGGCGTAGAAGAGCTCCGAGAAGGTGTTGGTCTCGACCTTCGAACCCCAGGCATTCCCGAGGATCAGCCGCACGTTCGCCCCGCCGTCCCGAAGCTCTGGCAGCTCGTCGGCGGCGATGTGCTCGAAGGACGGGTCGGTCTCCTCGTCCGCCTCCGGCAAGGCGATCCACGTCTGAATGCCGAGCATCCCGCGGGTGGTCCGCCGCACTTCGTCCGGGGTTCGTTCCGAGTGGGTGATCCCACGCCCGGCGACCATCCAGTTCACCGCACCCGGCTCGATCACGATGTCGGTCCCCAACGAATCACGATGCCGCAGGCTCCCCTGATGCAGGTAGGTGACAGTCCCCAGGCCGATGTGAGGGTGAGGCCGAACGTCGAGCGCGTCGCCCGGGATCAGCTCGGCCGGCCCCATCTGATCGAAGAAGATGAAAGGTCCGACCATCTGGCGATCCGGCGCCGGCAGAACCCGATGGACCTCGAAATTGCCGATGTCGCGTGAGCGCGGCACGATCAAGGTCTCGACCTCGTCGACGCACCCCTCTGTGCATTCGGCTTCCCTGGCTGGCAAAAGGCTCATGACTCTCCACCGCGACGGATTCTGAAGTCACGTCGCAACCTCGGGGGCGAGGGTAGAAATTCCCCCGGCGCACGCTTCACTTCGCTGGCGACGCACCGGTCGGATCGTCGGTCTCGGGGTACCAATCGAGCAGCTCGACCTCGACGTTGGCCCCGGCGAGGAGCGTATCGAGCTTCTTCGGGTTCTGCCCGCGGTGGTGGTAGGGGTAGAGCTTTGTCGGGGCGAACTCCGCGATGCAGACCGCCGCCTCTTCGGGCGTCATCGTGTACGGAAGATTCATGCAGACGAACGCGACGTCGATGTCGGTGAGCGCCTTCATCTCCGGGATGCACTCCGTGTCTCCCGAGATGTAGATGCGCTCGTCCCCCCTCGTGAGCACGTAGCCGTTGCCGCGCCCCTTGATGTGGTACGGTTCGCCCGAGTCTTCGCGCTTGCGCTGCATGTTGTACATCGCCACACCGGTGACTTCGACCCCTCCTTCGAAGAGCGCCTTGGTCTCTCCGTTGGCGAGGATCGTCGGATCTGGGATGTCGCCACCCACCTTGTCGACGACCGCTTGCGGTGCGACCACCACCCCACCCTCCTTACGGAGTTTGGCGATGGCGTCGGTGTCGAGATGGTCGCCGTGAATGTCCGTCACGAGGATGAGGTCGGCCTTCGGCTCGTCCCCTTCGTGCGCATCGAGAGCCCCCTGGGTCGGATCGACCGCGACGACGAAGTCCTCCCACTTCAGCAGCATGCTGGCGTGCTGCAGCGGCACGACTTCGAAGGCCTCCACGATCGGTCCCTTCTCTTTCGGCGCCTCTTCGACACTCTCCTTCTCTGGTGCAGGTGGTGCAGTCTCGACGGTAGGTTCGGGGTCGGCCTCGACGTCGACCTTGTTCTGGCACCCCGTCGCGACGAGCAACGGAACGAGCGAGACGAGACTGATGGTGCGTAGCGATTTCACGGACTTCCTGGTCATGTGGGATTGGGAGCGAACAACGTAACCCGAATCCTCGCCGAGGAAAGTCATGGCGCCGAGTTCGCGTCTTTCAGTCCTCGGTGTCGTACCATCGGTCGCGGTCGATCCTCGTCAAGAGGACCTTCCGTGCACCGTGTAACGCCGCGGGCCCGAACGTTCTCGCGCCCTTCCCGGGCGGGTCTTCTCCCCCGACGAGCGGAGTGACCGAACACGTCTCCCACGTCAGTCCCGCGACCGAGAAGAGCGCTACCTCACGGGCCGCGACGAGGAGGGCGTGCCCGTCGTCCACCGCCAACCACGCCGCCGCACCGAGCTCGGCCAGCGGAGGCTCCGGGACTGAGCGCCACAGTTCGTCTCCCTGCAGCGCCGCAAACGCGGCGGGTCGATCGTCGGCAGTGTCGAGCGAGAGGACCGTGTCCCCGACCGCTACGGCAGCAGGCCGAAGATGGTCGGGAGCGTCGGGGCCCAGTGGCGTCCAATCGCCTCGGGTCGGGTCGAAGAACTCCGACGAAGATGCGGGAACCCCCTCGTTCGGTTCCGCGACGCCGCCGATGGCGAGCGCGCCCTCCCTCCACGGCACCACCGCGTGCCCGAAGCGCGCCTGCGTCATCTTCCCCACGTACCGCCAGCGCACCCCGTCGAAGGTCGCGGCCTGCGCAACGGGACGACGACGAAACCCGTCGGGGGACTCCACCCACTCGAAGCCACCCGACAGAAGCAGCTCGCCGTCAGGGAGTACGATGGCCTGATGGCCTGGATACATGCCGAGCTCGGGCCATCCCACGCGCTTCCACTGGCCAGAACGCCAGACGTTCAACACCTCCCATCCGAACCATCCGTACTCTTCGTTGGCCCAGACAGGCGCCCAGCCGATCTTCTCGGCGGCCGAGTCACGTGTGTGTCCGATCATCTCCTTTCGAAACTCGCCGAAGTCGTAGAGTTCACCTCCGAGCGCGAAATCGGGGACGACGCACTCGAGCTCGAGCGGCGGAGCCAGCCCCGACAGCGGGTGTTTCGAACCCTGCAGCTTGGACCTCGTCTCCCCCTCCCACACGGTGAACGTGTCGCAGTGCTCCCACTGGGCCGACCCGAAGCGACCCGTGGAGATCGCGGACCATCCGCCGCCGAGGAGCGTCCTGCCGCCCCACTGCACCCAGCGGGGTTCGGGCCACTGCCCCTCGACCACCTCGAAGTCGAGCTCCGAGCAGGTCAGCGCCGGCGGCGCAGCGAGCATGGGCGGGGTCGAGCTCCTCTCGGCGCCGCTCTGGCACGACGCGCAGGCGAGCACGGCGAGGAGCGTTGCGAATCGCGATGCGGTCGTGATCTCGTCCATTGCAGGGAGTACGCGCCAACGACGAATCGGTCACACATCGATGCGACGACGACCGCCGTTGCAATCGCGCGTCTCGGAACTATCCTCGCTCGGCCCGAAGTCCCGAGGTGTGTCGTGAAAGTCCTCATCACCGGTGGAGCCGGTTTCATCGGCTCGGCGTGCGCGGTCGCGCTCCTCGAGCGTGGCGACCAGTGCGTGATCGTCGACTCGTTCAACACCCTGCTCTACGACCGCGCGCGAAAGGAGGCCAACCTCGCGTGGGTCGCCGAGCATGGCGATGCGCCGCTCTACGAGCTCGACATTCGCGACGAAGAGCGGCTCGCCGGCGTCCTCCGCGACGAGCAGCCTGACGTCGTGCTCCACCTCGGAGCCGTCGCTGGCGTCAGACCATCGATCAAGCAACCGGCTCTGTATCACGACATCAACGTACGCGGGACGGCGATCCTGCTGGAGGCGGCGCGAAGTGCCAACGTCGAACGCTTCGTCCTCGCGAGCAGCTCGTCGGTTTACGGGGGCAACGAGAAGACACCGTTCGCCGAAGACGACCCCGTCGATCAGCCCGTGAGTCCGTATGCGGCGAGCAAGAAGGCGCTGGAACTCATCGCACACACGCACCATCACCTCTACGGCGGGCAGATGACGTGCCTGCGGTTCTTCACGGTCTACGGTCCCCGCCAGCGCCCCGAGATGGCGATGCACAAGTTCATGCGGATCATGGACGAGGGCGGGACGATCCCGATGTTCGGGGACGGCAGCACGGGGCGCGACTACACCTACGTCGACGACATCGTCGACGGCGTGCTGCGCGCGATCGACCGCCCCGCCGGGTATCGGGTCTACAACCTCGGAGGCGACGAGGTCGTCCGGCTGAGCGACCTGATCGAGTCGATCGGTGACGTGCTCGGCGTCGAGCCGAACATCGACGAGCTGCCGATGCAACCGGGGGACGTGCTGATCACGAACGCCGACCTGACACGCTCGCGAGCCGAGCTCGACTACGCCCCGCGGACATCGATCCGCGACGGACTTGAGAAGATGTGGGCCTGGTACCAGTCGACGCAGTGAGGCTCTAGGGTGTGTGGAATCTTCGGCATCGTCAGTGAACGAGGGCGCTTCGACCAGGCGACGGTCGACCGCGCGATCGACACCATCGCGCATCGAGGTCCCGACGCTCGCGGCTGCGAGCTCCAGCGGATCGGCCCCTGGGACGTCTGGCTCGGCCATCGTCGGTTGAGCATCCTCGACCTCTCCGCCGCCGGGCATCAGCCGATGGCGGTCAACCATGCCGGTTCGGACGGCTCCATCGTCTTCAACGGCGAGATCTACAACCACCGCGAGCTCCACGACCGCATCGACGGCGAGCTCCGGTCGGGGACGGACACCGAGGTGCTGCTGCGCGGCATGCTGCAACACGGGCCTTCCTTCCTCGATCACACGAACGGAATGTTCGCCTTCGCCCTGCTCGATACGGGCAAGCGCACCCTCGCGTTCGCACGCGACCGGCTCGGCAAGAAGCCCCTGTACGTGCTGCAACGCCCCGACCTTCTCGTCTTCGCGTCGGAGCTCAAGGCGTTCGAACCGCTGGGCCTCGACCTCGAGGTCGACCCCGAAGCCCTCGCGCTCTACCACTGGCTCGGGTTCCTCCCGGGACCGACGACGATCTGGCGGGGCGTGGAGAAGTTCCCGGCGGCGAGCTTCGCGAACCTCGATCTGTCGAAGGAGAGACTGCAGCGACTTCGCCCCCGGGTCTTCTGGGACCCGATCGCCGGATATGCCGAGCGCTACACGGGCAGCTACGAGAAAGCCATCGACGACTTCCTCGGCAAGCTCGACGAGGCGACCGAGATCCGGCTCGACGCCGACGTCCCGGTCGGAGCCTTCCTGTCGGGCGGGATCGATTCGAGCCTCGTCGTGTCGTCGATCGCTGCGCTGCACCATGGCGGCATCCAGGCGTTCACGGTCAAGCCCGACGACCCCGCGATGGACGAATCGGACGTCGCGTTCGAGACCGCACGACGGCTCGGGATCGAATGCGACACCCTCCCGCTGCGCTTCGACGACTACGAGGCGCAGTACGAACGAATCCCGATCCACTACGACGAACCCTTCGCGGACTTCTCCGCAATCCCGACGCTCGCGATCAGCGAGGCGGCCCGCAAGCGCGTGACGGTCGTCCTCACCGGCGACGGCGGCGACGAACTCTTCCTCGGCTATCCCTGGCTGTCGTACCCGGGAAAGCTCTGGGCGGCGCGAAGCGCACTGCCGTCGGGTCGACTCCGCTCGCTCTCCTCGCGCCTCCTCGGAACGGGGGCGGGCAAGCAGCTCGTCCGGACGGC
>CAYPJU010000046.1:40689-48987 GCA_964411125.1 uncultured Bradymonadales bacterium
CGGGACCTCGTCGACGTGCTCGCCGCGCTCGACACCGTCACCTTCCTGCGCGACGACATCCTCGTGAAGGTCGACCGGGCGACGATGGCGTTTGGCCTGGAAGCTCGGTCACCCCTGCTCGACCACCGCATCGCGCGGTTCGCTCAGTCCCTCCCCGCCGACTTCAAGATCCGGGACGGCCGGTACAAGGCGCTGCTTCGTGATGCCCTCGACCGGCGACTGCCGGGCGGCCTCTCATCACGAGGAAAGATGGGCTTCGGAGCGCCGTACCCGTCGCGTGAGCGGATCGGCATCGACATCCGACACGACGCGCTGCGCTGGGCGCACTACGTCGAACGCGAGTGGCGAAAGACGGCGCTCGAGGACCGCTGAATTTTCCCCCTACTCACGCGGCGCGTCCGGCGCGGCGCGCCGATTGCCGACTCACACTACCCGCAGTAACCTCACCTCATGCCTCTCGAACGCCTTCATGCCGTCCGTTACGCCGCGCCACTGCGCGAGGGTGGCTCGCTCCCTGCCGTCGTCGAGACGGCGGAAGATGGGATGTGGGTCGTGAAGTTTCTCGGTGCGGGGCAGGGAGCGCGCGCCCTCGTCGCCGAGATCGTCGTCGGCGAGCTCGCTCGACGGCTCGGGCTTCCGGTGCCGGAACTGGCGCTCGTCGACGTGCCATCGTCGTTCGGGCGAACGGAGCGTGACCCCGAGATTCAGGACCTCTTGAAGGCGAGTGTCGGAGCCAATCTGGGGATGCGGTTCGTCGAGGGGGCGCTGAACTTCGACCCCGTCGCCGCCGCGGACCTCGTCACCCCGGAGACCGCCGCCGAGATCGTGTGGCTCGACGCATTCACGACCAACATCGACCGGACCGCGCGAAACCCCAACATGCTCGTCGCCGACGAGCGTATCTGGCTCATCGATCACGGGGCTGCCCTCTACTTCCATCACAACTGGAAAGGCGTGACACCTCAGTCGATGCAGCGCCCTTTCCCCGCGATCGGAAAGCACATCCTCCTCTCCCTCGCCGGCAGCATCGTCGAGGCGGACGATCGGCTCGCCGGGCGGCTCGACGAACAGGTCGTCGCCGAGGTGCTCGAGCTCGTCCCGGACGAGCTGCTGATGCACGCTCCCGAGGGTGTCACGCCCGCATTCGAAGATGCCGCGGCGAACCGCGCGGCGTACGTCGATGCCCTCGGTGCGCGGCTCGAAGAGCGTGCTTTCGTAGACGTCGCGGAACGGCTCCGGACGGAGGGTTCGTGAGCCGCTGGATCGACTTCGACTACGCCGTCATTCGGATCGTCCCGTGCGCCTACCGCACTCCGTGCGTCCCGGTCGGCGTGGTGCTTCATGCCCCGACGGAGCGGCGGGTCGTCGGCCGGTTCGTCACCGACCTGTTCGCCGCGCTCGAGGCAGTCCCCGACCTTCCGCCCGAGCGCCTGCGGCGCTACCTCGAGTCTCTCGGTGCGATCGTGAAGGGTGAGGCGGGACCGCTGTCCGACCTGAGCGCGTCGGAGCGGTTTCACTGGCTCACAGCGCCCCGCTCGGACCTCCTCCAACCGGGGCCCTGTCATCCCGGACGGACCCGGGACCTCGACGCAACGCTGGCGAAGTTGTTCGACTCCGAAGTGCTCGGCCACCGCTGAGTCGTCGGGGACGTCAGCGGACGTACGCGACGATTCCATCGGCAATCGCGACGAGCGGCTCGCTGATGCTGCCGGTGCAGAGCCACCCCGTGTCCGGATCGGTCAACTGGTTTTGCTCGGGGAACGGCGCCATGAATCGGGCGTATCGGTCCGAACTGTAGGCCGAGCCGAGCGCCGTCTCGCAGCTCGGCGAGATCCCCTCGTAGTCAGCGGATGAGCACTGTTCCGCTGTAATCTGGGGCCCGTCGTAGCGGGCGGGCCTCCCGGCGAGGGATGCGACCATCACGTCGCTACCGCTGACGTCGACACCCTTGGAGCTCGAGAGGTTCGCGATCAGCTCCGCCGCCAGATCCGACGGCTCTCGAAGCGCCGAATCGGTCGCCGAGACCCGGTTCTGGAACTCGCATACGTCCCCGCCACAGGGGGTGGTCTCGTCGAGGGACCCGTCGTGGGAGCAGTCGTTTTCGTCGGTGACGAAAACGACCGCGAACTTCGAAGTCTCGCGCAGAAATCCGGCGTTCGTGCCGTTCGTGAGGTTGGGGCTCACGGCGAGAACCGCCGCTTCCAGCCCGCGCTCGATCCCGTAGCCGCGCGTGCCGACCATGCTCGCACACGCGAAGTCGTCGACGAGCCGATCGATGTCGCCGCCGTAGTCGGCGCTGCGCAGAACCAGGGGAAGCGCGCGGTACTCGGAGGGGTCGGGGAAGATGTCTTCCGCGGTGCAGTCGCCCGAGCAGCCGGCGCTGGCGATCGAACATCCCTGTGGCGAGTTGTACAGCGCGCACTCGATGTCGGCGTCGCTGATGGAGAGGTACGACTCGTCGGGGTTCGTCATGCAGCCGACGGCGTTCTCGAGCATCGCGCGGAGCGGCGCGAAGCTGCCCGAACCATGACACGAGCGGTCGAAGCCCGGCAGTGGCTGGGGCGTAGACTGCAGCGCCCCCGGGCGTGCCACGGGCTCCAACGGGTAGTCGGGGTTGGTGTCGGTGGTCGTGATCCCGACCTGGAAATCGATCCCGTCGTCGACCAGACGCGCGAACATCGCCCGCGCCCCGTCTCGCAGCTGGGCCTGCTCCTGGCACATCGAGCCACTGTTGTCGACGACCATCAGAATGTCGACCTGGTCCGTGTCGGGTAGCCCGTTGTTCAACACGACCGTCCCGTTGTTGGGAGCGACCGTTCCGTTGTTGGGAGCGCTCGTGCCGTTGTTCGTCCCTGCGACGGTTCCGTTGTTGCTGGTCGTGCCGTTGTTGTCCTTGAGCTTCTGGACCGGGTCGGAACAGGCGAGCCCAAAGGGAAGCAGAGCGACGACGGTCAGCGAGGCGAGCGAGATACGCATGGCGACTCCGATGTTCGTGATGCTCGGAACTTACCATACGGTGTGATTGGACCCAACGCAGTGCCCTACGTCAGCTCGCGCTGACGCGCCGGAGGCGCTCGAGTTCGATCCGCGCAGCCCGTTCGCTGGCGCGGTCGTCCAGGACGGCCCACACCTCCACGGCATACTCCTGAGCGGCGATTGCACGCTCGACGTCACCCCCTTCCACGCAAGCGCCCGACGTTACTTCCGCGATCCAAGCGAGGTCGATCTCGGTGATCCCGTTCTCCGCGATCTGCTCGCGCCCGAGCCGCCAGTAACGGTCGAACTCGTCCCAGCGACCGAGCCCCGCCATGCAAGCTGCTCGTGCGAGATTCATGAACGGCAAGATCCAGCCGAAGCCGATCGCCACCATCGCCGCCTCGGTCTCGTCGAGGCGCGGCAGCGACTCCTCCCAGTGCCCCGCCCCGACCTCGGTCATCAAAGCGTTCGACCGAACCAGATGAACGTGACGCGTACCGCAGAGTTCGTCCAACTCCTCGGCCCTCCGGTACGATTCGCGCGAGGCTTCGAAGTCACCCTCGAAACGCTCGATCTCACCGAGCGTCGTCCAACAGCCAGCCTCCGCCGTTCGATGACCGATCTCCCGGCCGACTTCGATGCCGACCTGGGCGACCTCGCGAGCACCGTCGTAATCCCCCTCGGCGAGGAGCGTGAACGCGAGCTGATTGATGACATTGAGCTCTCCGACGCTGTCGCCGGCGGCGCGCCGCAGATCTAGCGCCGCCTCGAGATCCTCGCGCGCTTCGGCGGCGCGGCCGATCGACTTCAAAACCCAGCTTCGTTTCTCGATCGCCGTCGCGCGTTCCAACGGAGCGTCGACCCCGTCCAGGGCCTCCAGCGCCAACCGAAAGTGCTGGAGCGCTTCGTCGAGCCGCGCTCCGATCGAAGCGTCGTCTCCGAGGGCGACATGTGCGTGCGCCGTGACGAGCGGCAACTTCAATTCCTCGGCCGAGGTCAGTGCAGAACGAACGTCCGCGATTCCCCCGCGGTCCCCTGCGCTCCACGCAACCAGCCCCCGCCAGAGAGTCAGCTCCACCGCACGAGGGTCGTCCATCGAGACTCCGAGCCCGCGGAGGGCTGAGGCCGCGCGGTCCAGCCACTGCTCGGCGAGTGCGACCTCTCCGCCCGCGACCTCGTGGTCGACCCGACCGATGCAGCGACGGAAGGCTTCGTCGTGGTTGCCCGCCTCGAGATGATGAATCGCGAGTCGGCTCAGCGTTTCCGCGTTGGTCGTGTCGGCGGCGACTTCGAGCGCCTTCGCCCATACTTCGTGCAGCCCATCCCACCGCCCCTCGCTCCGCGCGCGGCGCCGAAGCGATTCGACCAACAGCGCGTGCACGAACGCCCACCCGCCCGACACCCGTCGAGCCATCCCAAGATCGATCAACGTATCGATCAGATGCCACGACGGTTCGTGCCCTGCGACCGCGCAGGCTGCGCGCCACTCGACTCGGTCCACTTCGAGGCCAGCGATGGCGGCGAGCTCCAGCGCGACGAGCTGGCTGAAACCTCCGAGCCGTCCCACCACGTCGTCGATCCGGCGCTCCCACAGCGCGTGGAGGTCGTCGGGCGCGCTCGCCGACTCGTCGAGGGTGAAACCGTCGGGGGTCGGTCGCAGCACGCCGCGCTCCACCCAGTCGCCGACGAGCTGGATGGCGAAGAGAGGGTTGCCGACGGTGGCGTCGCTCACGAAGCGAGCATTCTCCGCCTCGAGCCCGATCAACTTCCCTACCAGCTCGGCGTGATCTTCGGCCGCCAGCGGCTGCAGGACCCTTTCGTCGACTCCGTGCAGTTCGCGAACGGCGCCGAGCGCGTCGCGCGCGGCCGGAAGTTCGGTCAGCGCTTCCTCCTGAACGGTGGCCAGAATCAGGAGCGGCAGGTCGCTCCACGCCTCCTGCGACATCAGGGTACCCACGAGTTCGATCGCTTCGGCGTCCCATTGAATGTCGTCGATCCACAAGACCACGGGGCGCTTGCTCGCGACCCGCTCGATCAACCGGCCGATCGTCGCGATCCGTTCGGCCCGGCTCGGGCGCGGCTCCACCGGCCGACAGACGGCGGCGAGCGCCCGCGCTTCGGCGTCGACGAAATCGCCGGCCCGGGTCCCGTCGTCGATGCGGCCGCGGACGATCTCGACAACCTCCTCGGCTCCCTCCCTGCCCCACGTCGCGAAGTGTCTGTCGACCATCTGCGCCAGCGCACCGGTGGCGGACCGCGCCGCAGACGTTCGGAGCGTGACCGCGGATCCGACCTCTTCGGCGCGCTGACACATCCACGCCACCAGACGGCTCTTCCCGGTCCCCGAAGCGCCACGGACGAAGATGGTTCGCGGACGCGACGACTCGTGAACCTCGCGGAGCGCCTCCCAGATCGCGGTCCGGTCTTCGTCGCGATCGACGAACGGGATCTCCCGCAGGCCAAAGAGCCCCAGCCCCATCCCGGCGACGTCCTCGAGATACCCGACGTCGGGACGACGCCACGTCGCCGGATGCGGCGGCCGAACGTTTCGAGCCGGATCGGTGTACTCGCGGACGTGCTTCCTCGCGGTGTCACGAAGCGCGAGCGATGCGCCCGACTCGAGCTCCCGGGAATCGATCCCCAGCTTCGACGCTGCGTCGAACACCGTCGTCGCGCCAACCTCCGTCCCGAAGACCGTCATCTGCACCGTCTCGGCGTCCGGGAAGAACTCGCCGGAGTCGGCGGCGGTGTCGCGAAAACCCGGGTCGAGCTGGTGAAATGCGAACGCGGCATCGGCAGCACACGCGTAGCGCCGATCCCATCGTTTCTGAAGCAATCGCCGCAGCCATGCTTCGAGCCCGTCGGGAACGTCGAACCGGGGGCGGAACTCGGGCGGGGGGCTCTCGAGGTGCATCACCGCGAGCTGAAACGGAGTCTTCGCCACGAAAGGCAGCTCCCCCGTGGCGAGCCGCCAGACCGTGCACCCAAGAGAGTAGAGGTCGGTCCACGGGCCGTAGTCGCGCCACTCCCCGTGGAACTGCTCCGGCGGCATGTACTGAAACGTGCCGACCGTCTCCTCGCCGCTCTTCTGCGGGCCTTCGCCGGGCATCGCCCGCGCGATTCCGAAGTCGGTCAGCTTCGCACGAAGTCGGCCCGTCGGGCCGGTCACGAAGAGCACGTTGTCCGGCTTGATGTCGCGGTGTACGACGCCCCGAGCGTGCGCGTAGGCGAGCGCGTCGAGGACCTGCAGAACGACGCGCCGAAGCCCGCCCCACGAGCGCGGTTGATGGCGTTCGAGGGTCCCCTGGTCGGCGATTTCCATCACGAGATACGGACTTCCGGGGGCGAAGGTATCGGCCGCTTCCGCGCCGATCTCGCCGTAGTCCCACACACGGACGACGTTCGGATGGTTGAGGCTCGCGACCGCCTGCACCTCGCGACGGAAGTACTCCTTGTAGAGCTCTTCGCGGGCGTCGCCGCCTCGCATCACCTTGACCGCGACCGGGACGTCGAGGAGCTCGTGTTTGGCTCGCCAGACCGTCGCCATGCCTCCAGCGCCGAGCTCGTCGAGCAGCGTGAAAGGACCGATACGTAGCGTCGTGATGGTGTCTGGCATTGCGTCAACGGCAAACGGGCGGACAGGGTAGCACAGCGACGCCCTGGCCCTCACGTCGGGTGAGAGATCTCGCCGGTGCGCGCCCGCCACTTTTGAACGTAATCCTCGCTTCTGCCAACGTAGCGAGCACGGCACGGTGCCCGTAGACAGGGGAGAATCATGAATCTCGACAAGAAATCGATCGCGCTGATCGCGCTGCTGAGCCCCTCGTCGTGTTCGCCTGCACACCCAATTCGGGGTGCAGAGGCAGCTCGAACGAGCAAGGTTCCCCCCGAACCGTCGAGGTCGAATCCGACGCGCGCTCCGAAGGGTGCAGCGACCACGACGACAGTGTCCTTGTGGCGTCCCACTGGGACTGCAGCTGCGACCTGCCTGCTTGCGCCGACACACCGATCCTCGCCGACGAGGTGGAGACCTACGAAGCCGACGTCGAAGCTGCGAAACGTAGGTGCGGCCAGGACCTCCGTTGTGGCGACCCGGGCGAATGCTTCGACGAGGGGAACCGTGCGGCGTGCGTGGCCGGGGATTGCGTACTTCGCGAATCCGGCGAATGCGCAGACGACTCGGAGTGCGACCAACCGCGCTACGGCGGCGCGTGGCAGAATCGCGACAACGCGGTCTGCGACTCAGACGGAATATGCCGCGAGTGCCGAGACACGGGCGTCTTCGAGCCGGGCGGCTGCCCCGCTGGCTTCTGGTGCAACACCGTTCGATGTGTTCCGCTCGACAGTTGCACCACCCCGGACGATTGCGGACCCTCGAACATCGAGGGCCGGGGCGAACGAAACCTCGGCTGCGTCGACGGGTACTGCTCCCTCTGCGAATCCGACGAGCACTGCGCGTTCGGAGAGATTTGCATGCCGCCTCACGAAGGCGAACAACCTGCCCTGCCGGGTTGCTGGATCGAATCGAAATTCGATCGAGAGTGCTTGGAGACATGCCCGGTCGACTGCGAACGAGACGGAGAGTCGTGGGCTTGCCCACGCTACCCTTCCGTCGACTTCCCAGAAGCGAACGACTACGGCAACGAATGCGAGCGCGACGACGAATGCGTCGCGGTCGTCCAGCGGCGTTGGACGAACGACTGCGTTTGTAACTGCGTAGGCGTAGGCCTCGAGCCGCAAGGAGTGCCGGCGTTCACGTCAGCCTGGCCCGACACGAAGTCGCAGTACGGCTGCGACGACATGTCGGACTGCGATTGTCCGGAGTACAAAGCCTCCTGCGAGACCGACCGCCAGATCTGCTCCGCCGAAGAGCAGCAGTAAGGCGCAGCCGAGTGGGGCGAGATCGATACTAGACGCGCCGCCGAACCTGCTCGGTCGCCCCACCTCCTCCGGCCGGGTCCTCAATCCTCTCGTCGCCGACCGTTTCGAAGAAAAACGGACTGGCCAAATTCCGCACAGCTACTGGCCGATCGGGCCCTCGATCAAAAACTTCGCAACGGAGCGGTCGTCCTGCCGATAACGGAAGGGACCAGAGGTTCCTCTCGGCCTGGCGATGTTTGCGCTCTCGCCGGCCCGGGAGGCGGCCAGAGCTTCACCCTCCGCGAAAATCCATGTTTTCGCGACGACGGGAGAGCTCTGCCCGGGCGATGGTCGGGCGGGCCTTGAAAGGGGCCCGAGCGAAGCGAGGCGGGTGGGATGAAACTACAGGGTGGGATGAAACTACAGGGTGGGATGAAACTACAGGGTGGGATGAAACTACAG
>CAYPJU010000047.1:0-48929 GCA_964411125.1 uncultured Bradymonadales bacterium
TGGACTCCCCCGACGCGTTGGAGGTGATCCCCCTGTCCCAGTTCTGGGACACCATCTCGGGGGCGGAACCACGACCAATGTGGGCCTACGCGAGCCCACTTCCGGAGAAGCCATCCGACGACAAGTTGCCGCCGGAACCCACAGACCAATGGAACCACGAGGTCTGGTCTCAACTGGACACGGTCTGCCCGTTCGCGGGCTTGCGCGGAGACCTCAGCGATTTCCCGTTCATCACGGGATCGGCGGCGAACAGCAAGGGTCGCTTCTATCGAAAGTGGCGATTGTTCGTCTACCACGCTAGCTACACCGACTGGCACGCGCATCCGATCGACGCCCACCTGATGTGCCAGTTCAGGGGTGGAAAACACGTGGTCATGCTGGAACCCAACGAAGGCTTCCAGAAGATCTGGCCGATGATGCAACGAGCGCGTCACGGCTACCTGGCGTCCCGGGAGAAGGACCCGGAGTATTTCGAGATCGAGCCCTACTATGTGCACGTCGAGGAGGGGGACGCGATGTACATCCCGATCTACTGGTGGCACGCCGTGGCGGCACCCCCCCGCGACTTCGGGATTACGGGAGCGTTCACGTGGCCGAGCCCTCGATTCGTGTCCGGTGACTGGCACTTCGCTTTCACTCGTCTCATCTGGGACGAGATCCCCGCTCCCACGAAGGTTCTGCTCTCGGGGTTCCGCGCCTGGAGCCGCGGGTACCGTACGTGGTGTAGCCTGACGTCGAAGGACGATTCATGGGATTGGCGCACCCACGGGGGGTGAGCGCCGCCAGTCGAGGACGAAAAAAGGCGGGCCGCTCGGCCCGCCTTCGTCATTCGGTGGGGAAGGGTGTCTCGGGCGGTACGGTGAGATGTTCGGGGACCGGTTCGCCGTCGAGCGACTCTAGGAATGCTACGAGACGGTCGATCTTCTCGTCGGACAGCTCGAGAGGATCGATGTCGTTGTCGCGGATTCCGATGACGGGCACTCCGTCCGGAGGCTCGTTGTAGAACTCGATCGCCTCCCGCAATGTGCCGATCTGCCCTGCATGCATGTACGGGGGCCGCTTGGCTACGTTGCGCAGCGTCGGGGTCCTGAACGATCCGAGATCGTTCCGCGGATCGGAACCGAGGGCGCGAAGCAGCGAAGCCTTCTGTCCGGTTTGATCATCGGAGTACTCCCCTGCGGAACTGAAGGGCTGTTCCTTGGCGAACGGGAGTCCGTCGCGCCGACCGGGATCGTCGTCGGGCGCCCACTCGACGAGGGGCACCCCGAGGTTGTGAAACTCGTTGTTCGAGAACTGAGGACCGTCGTGGCACTCGAGGCATCCGACTTTCTCGACGAAGAGCCGAGCCCCTTCGAACGCGTCGTAGCTGATGGCGTCCCAGGATGACGGGTCCTCCGGATTCGCACGGACCTGGTCCACGAACTGGTCGAACGGAGCATTCATCGAGACCAACTGCATCTCGTATGCAGCGATCGCCTTGCCGACGTTGGCCATGATCTGGTTCACGACTTCCCGGTCGTCTTCGGCCATCGACTCCCAGGCGTCGTTCTGCTGAACCTGCCTGTCGCCCACCGGCTCCAGAATCGGCCGACCATCCGCGGGGAAGGGGTCGATCGTAGAACGTGGAGGGAGCTCCCCGAAGATGTCTTCGTAGGCTCGTTTGACGTCAGTGTTGTCGTAGATGTAGTTCGCGAGTCTCAGGCGGGACCCATCCATCTCGACGGGGTTCTCGTAAGGATAGACCGCCTGACCCCACAGGGTGTCGACACGACCATCCCAGAAGTACCAATCGTTGAACGCTACGTTGAGCAGCGACGGGGTGCGGCGTTGGGGCCCGCCGGTCGCACCGGTGATCCCGTTGTCAGGAATGCTGACCTCGTCGGTGAAGGCGGTGTCGGGTGCATGACAAGACGCGCACGACACGGAGCCATCGCCTGAAATCTCGGGTTCGAAGAAGATGAACTGACCGAGCGCAATGGCCCGCTCGTCCCCCGCCCACTTGTTGGTGGTATCAGTGGGAGCGTCCACTCCCCCGGATGGGGAGAGCGTCTGAAGCGACTCCCAGAGGGTGGCCGACATCTCCTTGGGACGCTCGGGCCTGGGCATTTCGGCGTCGGGCTCGGCGCCTTGATCCGCTCCCGCATCGGCGGCCGAATTTCCAGGGCCGCCCGGGCCACACGCCGAAAGTCCGGCGAGAAGAAAAAGGAACAGCCCGCCGGCAGATGCCAGGCGGGCTGTACGAACGTTTGTCTCTCGGATGAGCACGGTAGTTACTCTCTACAGCTGAGTAGACCTCCCGTCAGTTCGCCGGGAGCTTGCAGTCGAAGGACATTCCTTCGGTGTTGTTGTCACACGGTTCCGAGTTCTTCAGGTAGATCGCGATCGACTCTTTGTCGCGGTCCGTGAGAGGCGCGAACCAGGTGTCCACGTACATCGGCGGACACATCGGCTCGTTGGCCTTGTCGATCCCGTTGACCGAGCGGGTGAGCTCGTCGACGGTCCAGTCGCCGACACCGAAGGTCATGTGACCCGTGATGTTCTGCGCGTGGATCTCGCCGGGGAGCGTCGGCCCGAAGATCATGCCTGGCCACCAGGACGACCACATGAGAGCAGCGCCGGGGTCGGATCCGCAGTTGGCCTGGTCGTGTGCAACCCACGTGTAGTTCTCGAGAATGTTTTCCGGCGTGAGTCCCGCATCGGGAGCGTACGCTGGCGTGTGGCAGAGACTACAAGCGAACTGCGCGAGATATTTCCCTTCGACGGCACGATCGTAATCGGGATCGCCCTCGGCGAGGGTGACTTCGGGCATGAAGTCGTCGGGAACCGGCGCAATACCGTCGATCTTGCCGTCTCCGTCGCGGTCGCTCGGCTCGGCGAGGTCCAGCGGTCGGAACGGCGAATCCTCGGGCTGCGGTTCGCGGTTGCTCGGACCTGCGCCCGGGAACGCACCACTGGGGATGGGCGGAAGGGAGTGGAGGTAGGCGATGATGGCGTTCTGGTCTTCCTCGGTGAAGTGCCGGAAGTTCCAGTACGGCATCAGCGGCCACATCACGCGGGGGCGTTCGGTGACGAACTCGGGACGGACGCCACGCGTGAACGCGGTGCGAAGGTCCTCGGGGCTCCACTCACCCAGACCGTCGGGGTGCGGGGTGAGGTTCGGGAAGCCGATGTTGCCGAGACCTTCGATCTCGGGAGCTTCGTCGACGAACGGGAAGTTCCATCCCGCCAGCTCTTTGGTGCAGTCACGGATCGACCACCACGATTCGCACTCGGCGAGGGGCACGAAGTCGGGCGTCGCCGGGTTGTGGCAGTCGACGCAAGCCGCGACGTGACGGACGAGGTACTGACCTCGGTCGATCAGCGCCTGGTCGCCTTCGTAAGCATCCCACTCGGCGCCACCCTGGCACTGATCTTTGGGGATGTCCGGGTCGCCTTCGCAAGGGTAGCTGTCGTTCGCGGTCAGGTTGTTGGACCCACCGTTGTTCGACGCTCCGTTGTTGGACGCACCGTTGTTGGACGCACCGTTGTTCGAGGCGCCGTTGTTGCTGGCCTGGCCGTTGTTGCTATCGCCGTTGTTATTAGAGACGCCGTTGTTCGAGTTGCCGTTGTTCGACGCACCAGCGTCTCCACCGACTCCCGGATTCTCGATGTTCACCTCGCAGCCCATTGCTGCGAAGACAAGTGCGGCGCTCGCGAGAGCACTGAAAAGAGGTTTAGACATTACGTTCCTCACACGAAGGTGCGTCAGATGAGCGGACATCGCTGTTTAGTGGTTTCACTCAGGCGACCGTAACCCCAATCAAATTGTGAGTCAACGAAACAGTTGACGTGGCCCGAACACGAGGATGGCCGGGGCGACGAGCCGGAGAGCGTACGGCGAGTTCGGGGAATCGGGCGTTTCCGATCTCGGCCGAGAAACAAACGGGGAATCGCTGCGACCGGCCGGAGGTTGTGTATCGGGTGCTCCCCGGCGTCGTGGGACGTGGCTCCGCGTCGCGAAACGGCGATCTCGAGTCGCGACCGGTGTGACATTGGACAAGATTCGTGTAGTATTTCACCCAACTCTGTAGAGTCCGTGCGCCGATGTGCGAGGAAAGTGGTGGACCAGAAGTTAAAACCCAAATCTGGCGAAGAGTCGGAGGTGACGGGAAAGGCAGGCCTCAGGCTGCCGAGCCCTACGCCGGCCCACGCTCCTGAGGTTGCGGAGACTGGACCGATCGAGGATGTGCCGGCGCCCGAGCCCGAGCTCGAGTCCATATCCGAAGAGATCGAAGATCCCGAGATCGATGCCCTACACGCCCTCGTAGGCACCATCTTCGACGAGCGATACGAAATCCTCGCGGAGCTGGCCCGAGGAGGAATGGGGATCGTTTTCCGGGCTCAGCACCTCACGCTGAATCGCCCCGTCGTGATCAAGGTCCTCAAGGCAAACCAGATCGGTAGCGGTACGGCCAAAGCCAGGTTCGAACGCGAAGCTCGCCGAGCCTGCCAGCTCGACCATCCCAACATCGTCACCGTGCACGACTTCGGATACCACGGGGACCTCGGCTACCTCGTCATGGAGCACGTCGACGGGATGACTCTTTCGGATTATCTGAAAGAGCGCGGACCGATGAGCTTCTCCCAGTTCGCCCCCGTCGTCGCCGCAATTCTCAGCGGTCTGGCGGAAGCACATCGACAGAACATCATTCACCGGGACATCAAATCGTCCAACATCATGCTGACGTTCGAAGGCAAGCGCCTGCGACGCGTCAAAATCCTGGACTTCGGACTCGCGAAGGTCGAGGGAGCGGTTGAGGACGACGTCACCAAAAAATCGAACCTCGTCGGGACGATGGGCGCCATGCCCCCCGAACGAATCCTTTGCAAGCCGACCGACTGCCGTGTCGACCTGTACGCGCTCGGCGTGTGCGCATACCGAATGATCACCGGGCGCCGTCCCTTCGTCGGTGAGGACATGCACGTCCTCTATCAACACGTTCACGAACATCCACCGCCTCTCAACGAGATGCTTCCTCAGAACCACGACTACCCGATGGTCGTGCTCGAGTGGGTCCATCGCCTCCTCGCCAAGGATCCGAGCGACCGCCCCCGCGACGCGCAGCAGGCTCGCGAGTGGCTCCTCGAGACCGTGGTCGAACGTTCCGTGTTTCGGATCGACGAGACCGTGGTCGAGTGGCTCGACTCCGGCGGAGTGCCCGGTATTCGTTCCAGTGGATCGTTCGAGTCTACGAATCCGAGTTGGTCCTTTACTAGCCCGTCTCAGTCGTTCCGATCCGTTTTGCCTGGAGAAGCCGGCGCGTCCAGCTCGGGACGACCGACCAACAATTCAGCGACGACCGCACCGTCCTGGTCGTCACCGTTCGGAAGCGCGAGCGCGGGAACGCACACGGGATCGTCGGGGGCCAGCGTCGCCCCACCGACCTCCCGCCTCGGTGTCGGTATCGCCGTCGGGGTCCTCGGACTCGCGATCGTCGCAGGCATCGGCGCGACACAGTTCCTCGGAAAGGACGCCAACGGGGAAGCCGCGGTGGCCGCAAAGGGAGAAGCCGTCGCACCCGCCCCCACGAAGACTCAAGACATCGAAAAGGTGTTCGACCGCGTCGAAGCCGACCTCGAGCGGGGAGCCTTTGGCAACGCCGAGAATCTCCTCAACTCCGTGCGCGACAGCATTCGATCCAACACCGACTATCAAGTGCGAGCGGCCGAGTATCAGACCCGCATCGACATCGACAAACATCTGCGACGCGCCGAGCAAGCCGAGAAGTCGCTCAACATCGAAAGCGCTATCAAGAGCTATGACGCTGTCCTCTCGCTCGACGCTGGAAACGAACAGGCCAAGGAAAGACACGAGGCGCTCTCGTCCAAGGTCGTGCTCAAGGTCACCAGCAACGAACCGGGTCAGGTCTTCGTGGACGGAAAACACGTCGGCGACACGCCCCTGGAAAAGATGATCGGCGCCAACATGTCGAACGTAGAGGTCAGGGCCAAGGGGCTCGAGCCATGGAGCACATCCCTCATCCCGGATGGCGGAACCCGGCTCGAGCTCAGCGCGGATCTCGAAGAGCCAGAGCGATCGGTCCGCCGTTCCGTCAGCAATCGCAAGAGGAAGCCTGACAATACTCGGAAACCCCCGACAGGAAGTGACGGGATCAACGACGAGTCGCTCATGAAGATGGACTGAGCACTCCGGGTGGCGAGTCGGTCCGGCCCGAGCGCTGCTGAAAGTATGGAAGGGTAGCGGACAAGAAAGAACCTGCGGAGTTTCCGCAGGTTTTTTTCGTTTCACCTCCGAGGAGGAGGTAGCGGACAAAAAAGAACCTGCGGAGTTTCCGCAGGTTTCTTTCGTTCACCCCCCCGAGGAGGAGGGGGAGGGCTACTCGGTATCACCCTCGGGCTGTTCCCCGGGCTCGACCGTCTCCTGAATGATGGCCTGGCCTTCTTTGACCGGCTGTCCATCGACCTCCAGGATGATGAACTCCACGCGACGATTCTGTGCGGAACCTTCCGGGGTGTCGTTCGACGCGATGGGTCGACTCTCGCCAAAGCCCTTCGCGACGAATCGATCGCGCTCCTGCCCTTCTTTGACGAGGAAATCGACGACCGATTTCGCGCGCGCCTCGGACAACTTCTGGTTGGCGGAGTCGCTGCCGACAGCGTCGGTGTGGCCTTCGATCTGAATCTTGGTGATCTGCGGGTACTTCTGGATGACGCCAAGGATGTCGCGGAGGAGCTGGAAGCTCTCTTCGCGGATCGTGGCGCTTCCCGTCTCGAACCGGATGGTGTCGTCGAACTCGATCTTGTGCTCGACGATTTTCGGACCGGGCGGAGGCTCGGGTTCGGGCTCGGGCTCTACCACGGGTTCGGGCTCGGGCTCGGGCTCGGGCTCGGGCTCGGGCTCCACGACAGGCTCGGGCTCGGGCTCTGGAGTCGGTTCGACGATCGGCTCGGGCTCCGGCGGAATCCATGCCCAATGTAGCGACGTGAAGAGCCGGTAGTCGGGAGCAGGAAGGCCAGCGTTGAGCTGCGCTCCGCCACCAGCCTGCAGCAGCAGGTCGGCGGGGAGATGAATCCGGATCCCGCCCAACGCTTCGGCAGCTCGGGCCGTGTTCTCCACTCGCGTCCGCCCGTCTTCGGAGACGACGTCGTCAACGACGCTGTATCGGCCGTAGACCGACCCGATGAGATCGAACGCGGAACCACCGAGGTTGACGGCTCCACCGATCCCGCCGCCGAGAGTGCCGGCATCCGTGTAGGCGAAACGAGCCGAGGTGGCGGGCTCTCCGATCGTGGCGGAGGCGTTCACCATGATTTCGTGACCGGCCGACCAGACGCGCCCGAAGGCGATGTGCGGTTCCACTCGGACGGCTCCGTCGGAAGTCAACTCGGAGGTCTCTCCCGTCGGGAGGCGGAGTCCTGCACCAGCCGACAATCCGAACCCATTGCCGATCGCCGGGTCGAGGATCATGAGGTCGAAGTCGGCTTTGGTGTCTCCAAAAGGAAAACCGCCTTCCTCCGCGTCGGGAAGCCCTCGTCCCCATTGAGCGGAGATGACGGGGGCAGACAGCGAGATCTCGAGGACGTCGAACAATCCGAGAGCCAGTCCCAGCTCGGTGACGAGCTGGCGATCGATCGCGGTTCCTCCGACCTCGGCGTCGCTGACGCCGTCCGTGCTCACCGGGTTCTCCGCGAAGTGCGCGAAAAACCCGGCGCCGAAGGAGAGGTGCTCCAGAACTCTCGGGCTCCTGATGTTCAGAACTCCGGTGTGCTGGGAGGGGACAGGGTCGAACATCTCCGCGCGGAATCCGCCGTCCGCTTCCTGGGCCGAGGCGATGGAGGCGGGGAGGAAGACCCCTACGGAAAGCAACGTCGAAAGTCGCCAACGAAAGGTAGTGGGCTTGGTCATGACATTCTTGATATGTGAAGTGGTTGAACTGTCACGAAGGTAACACGAGGTGGTTTGACGGGGGAAGTTTTTCCACGCGAACTTTGTGCTTTTCCCTCGCCGTCGTCCTCACGGTGCCCTTCGGGCTCTACTCCGCCACGGTGACGCGGTTTCTTCCCGCCCGCTTGGACTGGTAGAGCGCCTGATCCGCCGAGTTGATGACCCGAATCAAGTCTGCCTCGCCTGCCGAACGAACGTCGGCGACTCCCAGACTCATCGTGATTTTCAGCGGGCCGGCCGAAGTGTCGAACACGGCACTCTCCACGGCGGAACGGATTCTCTCGGCCACGATCTTGCCCATCGCGCGGTCCGCGTTGCGTTCGGCGAGGATGAACTCTTCGCCGCCGTAGCGGACGAACATCGCCTCTTCGCGGGTGACCGACTTCACCAGCTTTCCGATCTCTGCGAGCACTTCGTCACCAACCACGTGTCCGTACTCGTCGTTGATGTTCTTGAAATGATCGATGTCCATGATGACGACGAGGAAGTTCGTCCCGTGCCGCTTGGCGTAATGCATCTCCGTGGTGACCTGGTCCAGAAAGGTCGCCTTCTTCAATGCACCCGTGAGGGCGTCTCGGGTGGCACTCTCGTACATCCGTGCCTGAAAGCGTTCCCCGAGCTCGTCCTGGAAAGTCAGCGTCAAGACAGTCGCCTTCCCGAGCACGACTCGAGCACCGTCGGTCAGAGTGGCGCTCTCGACCTCGCGGCCGTCGACGTACGTGCCATTGGAGCTGCCCAGGTCTCGAATGTGGACCTGTCCGTCGATGAGCCGGACCTCGGCGTGCTCTTTTGAGATCGTGCTGTCGCGGAAGACGATGTCTGCGGTCCCTTCGTCGCGACCGATGATCGTTCGCTCCCGATCGAGTTTGATGAGTCGCCCCATGCTCTCGCCCGCGATGACGAGAAAATAGGCTTCCTCGGCGACGCTGCTTTCGGGCCCAATGATCGAACGAAGCGCGGAGCGATCGATCTTGGTCGTTCCCCCCTCGCTCGTGTTCGCTTCGACAGCTCGATTGAGTCGCTCCAAGTGGGCAGCGCTCGACGCCTCGCTCGACAGCGTCGACACGTGGTCCGCGCCCCTACCGACTGGCGTTGCATTGCCGTGGGGGCGCCCCGCGGGGCGTCGTCGCACCGTCCATGCGAGCAGGCCGGCGGCCAGGGCAAGTCCGATGATGATTGCGACCCATGTCATCTGAGAACGACGTGTTGGAAACGTGGATGGGGGAGGATACTGCCTATCTCCCCGGTTCGGCAAGTAAAGGGGCGCAGCTACGCACCGGGCAGCGCGCCTCCACACACACGCAGGCAACTCCCCGTGATTCCTTGGGATCCCGGGCTGCTGAGCATCGCGATGCCGTTGGCTGCGTCGGTCGGTTTGCCCATTTGACTCAGGGCATTGAGTCGCCGGCCCGCCTCCAAGAACTCCGACTTCACCTCCGCCGTTTGCCCCGTCTGGGTCGTCCCTGGAGCCACTGCGTTGACCGTGATCCCCCGCGCGGAGAGGCGCGGAGCGTAGTTGTCGACCAGACCCAGCACCGCAGCCTTGCTCGCTGCGTAGTTCGCCTGACCCACGCTCCCCGAGATCCCCACCGTCGATGCGACGAACACCAGCCGACCGAAGTCGGCGATTAGATCGTGTGCCAGAAAGTGCTCGGTCAACCTCTCGGGGGCGAGCGCATTGACTGCCATGACCTGGTCCCACGTCCCGCGAGGCATCGTCATCATCATCCCGTCGCGGACGATGCCTGCATTGTGGACGAAGAGATCGACGGGACGTCCGTCGGGCAGATACTCGGCCATCGATTCGGGGGCATGCGGGGTGGTGATGTCCAACGGGCACGGGATCCCGCCGAACTCGTCCTTCAGCGTTTCCAGACCCTTGTTCCCGGGGACGTCGACGCAGATCACCGTCGCCCCATCGCTCGCGAACTGTCGAGCCGTGGCTCGCCCGATCCCTCCCCCTGCCCCCGTCACGATCGCGAGCGCCCCCGCCATCGAAAACGGGGAGTCCGCGGCGTTCGGGTGCCGCGGCTGCGGCACGTTCACGGTGAGGGTCTGACCGGTGACGTAGGCGGAGCGGTCGGAGCACAGATAGGCCAACGCCGTGACACTGTCCTTCTCGGCGCCTTCGGCGACGACCAGACGATTGGCGGTGGAAGCGGAGGGGCCGAGCTCCCATGCGAGGCTCCTGACGAAGGCGTCGGAGGCTCGCCAGGTCGCGGCCTGGGCGGCGCTCCGTGCCTCGGACAGCGGCCGAACCACGATGACGACCCTCCCGTTGCGTTCGAGAGCCCGGAGCCGCGAGCCGAAAAACTCGTGGAACTGCCCGAGTTCCTCCAGGTCTGAGAGCGCACGCGCGTCGAACAGAAGCACGTGGTGTTTCTCGTCCTTCCCCCCGGTCACCGCTGAGTCCTCTTCGATCGTCGCTCCGAGAGCGACGAGTTCGCCGACGATCGAGTCGTCCCCGGACTCGAGCCCCGCGGCTAGAATCCGGCGGCCCGCCAGGGGCTGTTCGTCATGGGGGCCCGTTGCTCGGATGAGGGGGCGAGGGCGCGGTACCGGCAGCACGATCTGAGACTTCCCCACTTCGAGCTCGTAGCGTGCCTCGATCTCCTCCGAGGTCGGGAATCGATCGAACTCGAACTCCCAACCCTTGTAGTTGATGCTGATACCCATCTCGTCTCTCTCGTATCGTCGTCAGGCGCCGGCGTAATAGCCACCACATACTCGCAAAGTCTGTCCCGTGATACCCCTCGACGCGGGTTCGCAGAGGAAGGCGACCGCGTTCGCCACGTCGGTCGGATGCCCGATTTGCCCCAGCATGTTCATACGCTGGGCGAAATCGCCGGCCGGCCCGGGAAGATGTTCCTCGTGCATGTCCGTCTGCGTGATCCCCGGAGCCACCGCGTTGATCGTGATTCCCCGCGCTGCGAGTCCCGGAGCTAGGGACCTGATCGCCCCGAGCTGCGCGGACTTGCTCGCCGCGTAGCTGCTCCCTGATGGACTTCCCGAGATTCCCGCGACCGAGGACGTGAAGACGATCCTCCCCCCGGGACCGACGAGCTCTCGTCCGAGTAGCTCCTCGGTGATCCGCAGCGGGCCATCGAAATTCACGGCCATGTGGAGCTCCCACATTTCGTCGGTCATCTCGGCGAAACTCCGCCCCCCACTGAGGCCCGCATTGTGAATGACGCAGTCGACACCGTCATGGTCGGCCACAGCGCTCGCGACCATGGCGGCAGCCTCAGGCGCCCCCACGTCGACACCCAACCCGAAAACGCCCTCCTGACCCTGCAGCTTCTCGAGGGCGGGACTGCCAGGACGCCCGACAGCGATCACTTCGAAGCCTTCGGCGACGAATCTCTCCACGATCGCCCGTCCGATCCCGCGTGTCCCTCCAGTCACGAGCGCGACGGGCGGTCCGCGCCGGTCATGCGACGCGGACGTCTCGGCCGCCGCGCCGACGCGAAGACGCTGGGCGGTGACATACGCCGAGCGCCGGGAGAGGAAGTATCGTAGCGCCGAACGAAGAGATTCGGGGGCCGCGGACTCGGCCTCCAGGAGGTTCGCCGTGATCCCCCGGCCGCCGAGCTTCGCGGCGAGACTTCGGACGGCTGTCTCGAGCCCTTCCCAGCATGCAGCCTGGGCAGCGCTGACCGCTTCCTGGCTCTTCCCCGTGAGGACGACGATCTTGGCTCCGTCTTCCAGGCGGTCATCCTGTCCCGACATCCACTCGAACGCCTGGTCGACTCCCGCCGGATCCTCGAGACGTCGCCCGTCGTAGAGCAAACCTCCGATCTTTTCGGCCGCGTTGCGCTCGGTCCCCCGTTCTCGAACCCGAACTCCTTCGTCCACCAGCATTTGTCGAACGCCGTCCGATTCAGGCACATTTGCGCTCGAATAGGCGAGGGCGAGGTCCTCCAGTTCGCGCGGCCGTCGCGGGCTACCATCCCGCGCGAGCTCCGTCGGGCGAGGGACGATGATCGTCGCGACGCGCGGGTCCGCGGCCTGAAGCTCACGGTAGCGCGCCTCGATCTGGTCCGAGGTGGGAATCGTGTCGAACTCCAGCTCCACCCCTTTGTAGCGAATCTTCATTCCCTCTCCCTCGCTCCCATCAGCGTCCGCGGGTGTGAGCGCCACACAGTCGCAGGATCTGCCCGGAGACGCCGCCAGACGACGGACTCGTCAGAAACTTCAACGCTTCTACGACGTCCTCGAGAACGGCCGCCTGTTTGAGGCCGTTGAACCGCGTCTCCCCGCGGGGAAGCATGTCCGTCGCCTCCGAGGCGTCGACGTAACCGACGTTCAGAGTGTTGATCGATATGCCTCGATCGCGCCAACGGGGGGCGAACCAGCGGGTCAATCCATACGCCCCCGAGCCAGCGATCGCTGCCTCGGTCACGGTCGCCGATCCCACCCACGACGCGAGGGAGGCGACCAACGCCACACGGGCGTCGTCGTTCAGCAAGCTCTCCCCCTCGAGCCGCTCCAACAGCTCGAGCGGCTCGCGCACTCCATCGTCGAAAGAGGGGGGCATCTCCCCGTCTCGTCTTCCTCCGAAAGGGGCGAAAGCTACGATGACGTCGACGCCGCCGCGTTCTTTGGCGAGCTGGACGAGACGGTCGATGTCTCCTCGAACGACCCGGGTATGCTCCGAATTCTTCTCCGTTTCGGGCCCCCCCGAGACGATCCATGAGGTTTCGTCAAACACCGCTGCCTGCAGGAACGCATCCCAGAGGGAACTCGGTTCCCCTACGACCAACCCGGTGCGTGGGCCCGATGAACGCGTCCGTCGCCGTCCATCGACCTCGATCAACTCCCCGTCCACGAACGCGGAGGCCCGCGAGGTGAGGAATTCGACCGGCCCCGCCAGCGCTTCCTCGTCTCCTGCCGCCACGCTCAACGCATTGACGGTGATCCCCGATCTACCCAACTCGTTGGGCAGGCTTCGCACCAACCCCACCACTGCAGCCCTGGCGGAAGCCTGATGAGAATCGTCTCCTTCTCCCGAGAGAACGAAGAGGAGTCGACCGTTTTCGGTGACCCGGGTCAATGAAGCGCGAAGGCTCGCCTGGAGCCGAATGACGTCCCTGGTGTCGCGAATCGCGGTCGCGTCGACCACCAGCGCGTGAACCGGGTCCTGGGCTCGGTCGACCCCGGCTCCGTCGACCCCAAACACCTCGTGGCCGGACCGCTCCAGGGCCAATCGCACGGGCGCTTCCCACCGGGGCGAGCCGCCGAGCAAGACGGCGATCCGCCTGGAAGCGTCGTCGCCGTCACTGCGACGCTTCAGCGTGGGACTCCCCGGGATTGGGAGACGAAACTCGGTCTTCGTGACCCGGCGTTCGTAGAGTTTCTCGAGCTCGCCAGAGGACGGAGGGTGATCGAAATCGAACGTCCAATCGCGGTAGCGTAGTTTCATCCCGATTCCCTCAGAGAATTCGCACGTTCTTCGCGCCCTCCGGCACTCCTTGCTCGTCGAAATCCTCCCGGGTCATGTGGACCGTGGTCGTAACTCCTCCGAAGTCGAGCTCGAACGCGCAATAGTACTGCCCGCTATCGTCGTCATCGTCACCACTACCGGCGGCGTCCGCAGCGTTCACGAAGCCGCTCAACACTTCGCCGAGTTCGCGGATCGTTCGGTATTGCATGATGTCGTCGACTCCGATTTCGGGTGAGATTTCGGCCTGGAACCGGCTCAGCACTCGGGTCGCCTGCAACGAGTCTCCGCCCAGATCGAAGAAGTTTTCGTCGATCCCGATCCCTTCGACACCGAGCACATCCGTCCAGCACGCGGCGATCAGCTCTTCGAGTTCGTTTCGCGGTCCTTCCGAACCCTCGCGTCGCCTCGATTCCGTCGCGCCACCATCTGGGAGTGCCCCGATCGGTTCGCCGAGATAGAAGTACCGGCCTTCGAAAGAGTAGGACGGAAGGGGAATCTTCTGTCCGTCGGGAGACACCGCGTCCCACTCCAGGTCGTGACCTGCGAGCCAACCCGTCCCGATCGCGTCCAGCAGTGCCGACGAGTCTGATTGTTCGCTCCGGGGGTGGGACAGGCACGGTCTGCGGACCACGTCTTCACGGTCGGGAAAGTTCATCCCGACGAACTTCGTCATCCCCTGACCAGGGCCGACTTCGAAGAAAAGACGAGCTCCCGCGTCTCCCAGAGTGGCGAAACCGGCGCGAAGGTCGACCGTTCGACGCAACTGACCGAACCAGTAGTCGGGATCCCGAATGGTGGCTTCGTCCACGAACTCTCCCGTCCGGTTGGACACGTAGGGGATGTCGATCGAGCGAAACTTCATGCTGCTGACGACTTCCTTGAATTCGTCTTCCATCGGATCGAGGGCGGCCGAGTGATATGCGATTTTGGGGGGGAGGAGGCGTGCCACCAGCCCTGCCTCTTCCAGCTTCGCGATCGATTCTTCGATCGCGCCCCTCGGTCCGCTGATCGCGACTTCGTCTTCGCTCACGCGGATCGCCTCTTCCACGCCGTCCGCGAGACCGATCTCCTGCATTCGACTCATCGACGTGTTGACGAGCGCCATGGCGCCTCCCGTCAGCTTTTCCATCAGCTCTCCTCGTCGATAGACCAGGTGCAGCAGGTCGGACGGGTCGAGGGCGCCACTGACACATGCCGCTGCGTACTCGCCGAGGCTGGAGCCGATCAGCATGTCGGGGCGAACGCCGCGGTCGATCAGGTGTCGAGCCAGGGCGACTTCGAGGGCGACCACTGCAGTTTGCTGATGTTGCAGCGGGGCCTCCCCATCGGGAGGGGAGGTGAGAAAGTCGTACAGGTCGAACCCGTGCCGCGAAGCGAGGGTGGCGCCGAACTCGCGCAGAGTTTCTCGGAGGTCGGGAAGTTCGTCGAGAAGATCGCCCACCATGTCAGGGCGGTAAGCTCCCGAGCCGGGGAACATGAAGACGGTCTTTCGCGTCTCCGTCTGGGCGAAGGCGTCGGGAAGTTGCTGAAAGCGCCCTGCGGCGAGCTTCTCGATCGCTTCAGTCGTGTCGGTCGCCGTGAGACACCGACGCCGGTCGAAGGTTGCCCGACCTCGGCGCAGGGTGGCCGCTACGTCGGCCAGTCGGGGACGTGCGGTGTTCAGGGAGAATTCGAGGTTCCTTGTGGACGCGTCGAGGGATCGCTCCGTTCGAGCCGACCACACGAGGAGATGGTTGCGAGCGTCGTCGCTCGACGTCGTCTCCCGCGCCGGGGCTTCTTCGACGACGATGTGGACGTTGGTACCCCCGATCCCGAGGCTGCTGACGCCTGCTCGTCGCGCTCCTCCATCGGAAGGGGCCCAGGGGATCGGCTCGCGGGGGATGGCCAGCGTCTTCGAGTTGCGGATCTCCGAATGAGGTTCGTGGTCCGCCGAGTGGGCGAGCGCGGGAATCTCGCCCTGATGGACAGCCATGATCGCCTTGATGAGGCTCGACACTCCCGAGCCGGCGGCGAGATGACCGATGCTGGATTTGATCGAGCCGACGTAGAGCGGCTTGTCTTCAGACCTGCTGTCACTCTCGAACACCTTTCGGAGGGCGCGCAGCTCGATCGCATCGCCGAGATCGGTTCCCGTGCCGTGGCACTCGAGGTAGTCGATCTGCTCGGGGCTCAGGTCGGCGAATGCGAGGGCGTCGGAGATGGCGTCGGTCACACCGTCGACGGACGGTGCCGTGAATCCCACCTTTCGTCGTCCGTCGTTGTTGATGCCTGATCCCGCGATCACAGCGTACACGTAATCGCCGTCTTCGATGGCGTCTTCCAACATTTTCAGGACGACGACACCGACACCGTCACCCGGAAGCGTCCCGGTCGCTCCGTCGAGGAGCGCGAGACACTTTCCGTCACGTGACAGGATGAAACCTTCCTGGGCCACCGATTGCGACAGCTCCGCCTCCCGATCGGCCTCGACGGATCCGCGCACCGAGACACCTCCGGCGATCGCGATGTCGCTCTGTCCGCTCAAGAGGCTCTGGCACGCCAGATGAACGGCGGTCAGGGAGCTCGAGCAGTGGGTCTGTACCGAGATGCACTCTCCCTTCAGCCCGAGCTTGTAGCCGACGCGTGTCGCGATCGAATCCATGGCATTGCCGATCAGGACGTCGAATCCACCGACGAGCTGCTCCTTGGAAACGGTGTCGACGAGTCGCTTGAGATACGACGCCGAGTGATTGCTCGCGCTGCCGTAGACACACGCCTGTCCGTCGAAGGAGGTGATGTCGATGCCCGCGTTCTCGAGGGCCGCCCAGACACACTCCAAGAAGATGCGATGTTCCGGAGTGACGGTTCGTGCCTCGGCCGGTGACATGTCGAAAAATTCGTTGTCGAAGAGCGCCGGATTGTCGAGGACACCGAATCCGGTGCTACCGCCGTTCTCGTGCTCGAACTGCGTGATGGTAGAGCTGCCCGTGCGGAGTACCTGCGTCCAGAGGGCGCTCACGGAATCTGCGCCGGGAAATCTGCCAGCCAGGCCAATCACCGCAATCTTGGTTGTGTTGTCGTCCATGCAGGAAATCCGAGTCGATGTTCTGGTCCCTCATGCCGGAAAACCGGACGGGGATGTCGTGAATAGATGGGATAGAGGCTGGGAGAAGCCTAGCCTCGAACCCCCGTCCCCAGCAAGCCACGAGGCGCGTGGGCGCGCACCGCGGTTTCCCGGGGCGGGTGCAGCGAGGAGCACGGAGGGGGCGGGAGGCGAACGCCTCTCGGTGGAGAGATTACTCTCCAGCACTGATTTCGACGAGTTCTCGAGCACCCACACGCAGGTACGGGTCGCGGGGATCCAGCACGTTGATGTTCTCGAGATCGACTTGAACGCCGAGGTCGAATTGCTGACAGAGCTCTCGCAGGACGGTCATCATCACCAGGTCTTCGAGCGCAAAGCCGGTCGAGTCAAACACCGTCAGGGACTGGCGGTACTCGTCCGAGCTGCCCGGATCCTGCATGAACTCGTGGAGCAGGGGCCCGATCTGATCGAGCTCGAGTCGCTGGCATTCACCCTCGCGCAGTGCTTGCGCCAGGAAGTCGGGGATCACCAGACCAGACTCGACGACGTGCAGCGGAAGTTCGCACTTGCCGGGGAGGTCCGAACCGACGGCGTTGATGTGCACGTGCGGTTTGAGATTCTCTCCTGGAAGGACGGGGCCGTGCCCCGGGGTGATCGACGTCACCGTGCAGATGATGTCGCTTTCGGCCTCGAGCCGCTCGATGCTGACCGGGATGATCTCGATGCCCGGGATGTTCGCGCGATGTTCGAAGGAGGACACGGCGTCTTCGTCGACGTCGAACACCAGGACCTTCTTCAGTTTGCGAACTCGACTGATCGCGTGCATCTGAGTCACGGCCTGCGCACCACAACCGACGAGCCCCAGGACGCTCGCGCTCTGGGTCGCGAAGAGATCTGTGGCGATTGCGGAAGCGGCTCCCGTTCGAACGGCCGTGGAGAAGACTCCGTCCGCCATCGAAAGCAGGTGACCCGTGTTCAGGTCATACAGGCACAGCGTCGACAGAATCGTCGGCAGGAAGTGTAGCGTGGGGTTGCGAGGATGGAACCCTACCAGCTTCACGAGCGCGCGCTGGTGATTGTCCATCACCGGCATCCACTCCACCAGACCGGGGTGGGGCGACTCGTAGATGAAGCCATCTCGCTCGCGGACGTCCACGAGCTCCGGATCGTACTCTTCCAAAGCTTGCCGCAGGCGGTCGATGCACTGATCCATGATCTCGTCGACACCGACGATGCTTATCAGTTCGCGGATGTCACTCATGCGGATCAGCTGCGTGCCGGCTGTCGATTGCGCAAGACTCATCAGATACTCCCAACGGATACGGATGTAGGGAGGGCGGCTCGACTCTCGAGCAGCCCGGAACCTTTATTTGTAGTTGGCGGATTAATCCTGTCCTAAAGATACCGATCCACGCGGCTCCCTGTCAAGCAATCGACTTCGAAACGCCCCGTTGCTTCGCTCCGGCGAAGGAAGACTTCAAGGCGCCTTCTGCAGGACGATCGTCTCGCTCGCAGCGTCCTCGACGTCCGCGGGGGCGCGGAATGGAATCGGAGTGTTTTCGAGCCACGATTGGGTCATCCCCAGGTAGCGATCGGAGTCTCGCTGGTGGGTCGTTCCCCCCGGCATCTGGACCGAGGACTCGATGCCTGACGCCGTGAGGTGGAACACCGTACGCAGCGAGGATGCGTTGAGGTGGTGGAACTTCACCGACTCGCTGCGCTCCGGGTCGCCCATGTTCAGCGTGAACATCCCGCCCGGAGACACGAACGGCCCCTCGCCGTACAGCGACAATCCCAGAAGACTCGGCATCTCCGCGAGGTGGAGGCGCCCCCAGATCCAGTCGGTCGCGGTCTCCGATTCGAACTGCTCGGTGAGCCACTCGCCGGTCCGTTCCAGCGCAGCCGCGGTAACGTCGGCGCGCGTCTCCAGGGCAGCATCGGTCGAGATGTCGTCGAAGAACGCCTCTCCGGTGATCAACACCTCAGGGTTGCCGTAGAGCTGAATCAGCGTGTCTTGCCATTCGATGTGGTTGCGTCCGACGTCGAGCCACGAGGGGAACTCGTCTTGGAAAGCCTCGACGGTCAGAAACCTGATCAGGACGTGGAACGCCGCGCAGCCAGCCGAAGCCGCTCGCTCGTCGTCGTCGGCCACCGGCTGGGCGCTTTCTGGATCCGTCCCGTCGAGCGCCGTCGGGCAGGTGAAGTCCCAGGCACCGAGCGCGGTCACGACCGCCTGAGCCTTCGTCGACAGTCCGTCCAACTCCGCGGCCGTCGTCAGAACCTCGGGGACCAGGGTCGCCCCGTGAAGCGAGTAGATGTCGCCATGCATCTGGCGCATCGTCTCCGGCGTATGGGCCGACGTCTCGCGGATCAGCTCCGAGGCACGGTAGCTTCGGTGTCCCGTTCCGTAGGCCACGACCTGTTGCAGAGGCGGTCCGGGCTCGTTGTAGGGGTTTCCGTCCGACCACCGGCCGGTGAAGTCGTTGTTCGTCGTGACGATGAAGTTTGCGGCCGGGTTCTTCAGCGAGGGGAGAGCGTCGCGGTCGACGTAGTTAGTCCACTCCTGCGAGCCGTCGCCCGACAGCGGAAGCCACAGCGGATTCTCCATCGAAGCCCAGGCGCCGCGATCGGGGATCGCCCCCGCGGGGAACCAACCGATCGAGCCGTCCGTGTCGCCCACCATCCAGTTGATGTTGATCGCTCGAATCTCGGAGAGCGCGGTCTCGGCTTCGTCGACATTCTGCGCGTACCACATCTTGCGCAGGAAACGGGCGTCGGTGAATCCCTCCTGGGCCGACCACTTCATCGTGACCGCGGTCCCGGCTTCGTCGTCGCGCATCAGAATCGGGCCATGGTCGGGGACGTACTCGAGGATCTCGGTTCGCACCTGACCCGCGTTCCCGGCGAAATCGGTCTCCTTGCGGAGGATCGGGATCTCTTGACCGTCCCGGATCACCGCCGTTCCATCGGCAGACAGCGTCTCCAGGTAAGCGTCGGAAAGGTCGTACATCGCGACCGTCGCTCCCCACGCGATGTGGTTGTTGTGTCCGAGCACGATGCCCGGGCCGCCCGGAACGGCCAGCCCCGCCAGATAGAGCGAGCCGTCGGTGACCTCGATCGTGTTGGGGTACCATGCCGCCGGGTTGCTGATCTGCAGGTGCGGGTCGTTCGCGAGGAGGACACCGCCCCCCTCGACCCGCTCGGGGCCGACGATCCAACCATTGGAACCCTGGTTCGGGATGCGCGGACCGAACAAGAGGGAGGTGCTGGCGTCGAGCCGCGCCCGCGTTCGCTTGAACAAGGGTAGACTCGAGGCGTAACGCGCGCGCAGCCGGTCGGCCTGTTCGGGCGCGAGGCCTTCGAAGGGCTGCGGGGCTCTGCGTAGTTGATTGCCCGCGGGTTGCACCACGGGGCTATCGAACGCCGGGGGCCCGATCATCAGATCGAGAAAGGCATTCTCGTCCATCTCCGCGAGCAGTTCGGCGAAGATGAGGTCTCGGTCGACTCCCGCGGAGCCAAGCTGGTACGAGATCTGAAAAAGCGGCGCCATCGCGTCTTGCGGAGCCCAGTCGACGATGTCCGACGAATCGTACACCAGCGGACTTTCGTATTCTTCGGACAACTTGGCGCCGTTGCGTCCGTTGCGCATGTCGTCGAGCCACGCATTCACGCCTTCGGAGTAGGCGACGAAGACGTCCTTAGAGTCGTCGTCGAGGGCATCGAAGTAGAGGTCCTCGAGCGGAGTACCGTCCCGGCTCGAGGTGATGTGCCGCCAGAAGAGATCGCTCTCTGCTCCCAACAAGAATCCGACCATGCTCGACAGGCGGCCCAGCGTCTGGTTTCGCGTAAGGTCCATCTGCACGAAGCGGTCCGCGGCGTGCAGGTAGCCCTGAGCGACGAAGCAGTCTCGCGCCACTTCGCACTGAATGTGGAGGATACCATCGATATCGTAGCGAGCCGTCACATCGGCGCTGATCGTGGTGAGCTCGGGCAACGTCGGGCCGGCATCCGGGGCGTCCCCACCGTCTCCACCATCTCCGTCGCCGCCGTCGACGATCCCGACGTCGGGCGAGTTCGCATCCGGATCGACGCCCGTGTCGGGGTCCTCACCGTTGTTCTTCGGGCCGCATGCGGAGATGAACATTGCGCACGCCATCACGATGAACGAGCCGCGGAGTGGAACGATGGGTGACGAACGGCGTACCCTACCGACGATACGAGCCATGGGGACCTCGAAGACCAAGAAAGAAAGTCGATGTGCGGATGACTGTTTCCGTGCGAAAGCTAGCATCGGTGAGGATTCGACGCAAACCTGCCGGGGCCGCCGTCTGAGGGCGCCTTCGGCCGCCGAGCCTCGAGCCCGCGGGAAGGACCGGCCGTGAAAAAATGCCCCGCGAGGGTTCCTCCGTGATTCGGGTTGCTGCCAGCCTCGCTCCGACCCCGATGACCGGACCTCGAACGGTCGTCTCGGACCTCGCCACGGTTGCGAGGTGGCGGTCCGGCGGGTAGCCTCCAGCCGAGCCGTTTTCACTTCCAGCAGCCTCCCGTTTGCGAAGCCCTTCATGGTCGAAACGTCCCGCGATCTGACCACCGTCTCCATTCAGAAGGGAGTGCTGTCGATGGCCGGACCCATGGTCATCGGGATGGCTGCCCTCGCGTCGCTGGAAGTCGTCGACATTTTCTTCCTCGGTCAACTCGGGACCGCCGAGGTCGCCGCCGTGGGGTTCTGCGGGCCCGTCATGTTTTTCGGGACCGGGATCACGGCCGGGCTCAGCTCGGCGGTGCAATCCATCGTGTCACGCGCGACGGGGAGCCAGGATACCGCGCGAACGAGACGCATCGTCACTCATGCGATCGCGCTCGCCATCTTCATGTGCATCTTGATGATCGCTGGCGGCTTCGTGTTCATGGACCCGATCTTTTCGCTGCTCGGAGCGACGGCGGACGTGATGCCGCTGATTCGCCAGTACATCAGCATCTGGTTCTTCGCGCTCTTCTTCTACGTCGTGCCATTCACTGCGGGTGCCGCCCTCATGGCGTCGGGAGACGCTCGCTCACCGATGTTCTTCATGCTCGGCGGCGCAGTACTCAACGTGGTGCTCGACCCTCTCCTCATCTTCGGGCTCGGTCCGTTTCCGGCCATGGGGATCACCGGCGCCGCTCTCGCCACGGCGATCGCGCGCTTTCTCATCGCCATCTGTGCTGCGGTGCTCGTGATTCGGAGGGGACTGATCTGCGTCCCCGACGCGATCTTTTTCAAGCAGACGTTCGAGATATGGCGGCAGCTGTTCCGAATCGGAGTCCCTGTCGCCGGGACCGAGCTCATTCAGCCGATGGTCTGGGGGGTGTTGATCCGCCTCTTGTCTGCCTTCGGCGCCGCCGGGGTCGCCGGGTTTGCGATGGGGAGCCGCATCGGCGCGATGGTGGGGCTCGTCAGTACATCCCTCGCGTTCGGTCTGCTGAGTGTGATCGGACAGAACTGGGGTGCCGGGCTCTTCGACCGCGTAAAGTCTGCCCTGCGGTTCAGCGAGCGCATCGCGCTGGGGTGGGGGATTTCCATGTGGGTGCTGTTCGCGGTCGGGTCCACTTACATCGCCACGACCTTCGTAGACGAACCCGAGACGGTCGAAGCGCTCACGCTATACCTGTTGATCGTGCCGATCAGCTACGGGCTCAGTGGAGTCTTCGCCGTCGGGCACTCCTGCCTCACGGCGATCGACGAACCCTACATCGCCTCGATCCTCGCGGCAGCGCGGTCACTGTTGGTGATCGCTCCGTTCGCCTGGATCGGCGGGCACTTCTTCGGGCTGGTCGGCATTTTCGCGAGCCTCCCGATCGCGAACCTTCTGGCGGCGACGGTGACGGGCTTCGTCGCCCGTCGCCGGGTCGACCGGGGTCCGTCGACGGGGGCTCCCTCGAAGACGGGTGAGAACGTCTCTGTGTGATGCCGCTAGCCGACGGGTGAGCGCGTCTCTGTGTGATGCCGCTAGCCGACGGGTGAGCGCGTCTCTGTGTGATGCCGCTAGCCGACTGCAGCGGCTGTCTGCTATCGTGGTGCTCAAGGGATCAGTTACTTTTTTGGAACGGAAGATCCGCCCGTGGAACTCGCGCAGGGTGACATCTTTTTGCGACGGTACGAGATCTCTCATGCGATCGGCCGTGGTGCGTTTGCGACTGTCTACAAGGGGCGGGATCTGCGCAGTGACCGGGACGTCGCCGTCAAGTTCCTCCACCTCGACGACCCGGTCGCGCGCGCCCGTTTCGAAGTGGAAGCGCAGGTGATCGCCCGACTCTCGCATCCGGCCACCGTCCGTGTCTTCGATTACGGGAACTGCGAGGGAACTCCCTTCATGGTGCTCGACTACGTCGCAGGAAGGACCCTGCGCGACATGTTGATGTGGAAGGGAGCGTTCCCCGTCGACCGGGCCGTCAACATCCTGCTTCAGATCCTGGGGAGCGTGGAAGAGGCCCACCAGCAGGGCATCATTCACCGCGACCTCAAACCCGAGAACATCTTCGTCTCGCAACCCGATCCGAGCCAGGCCGTCGACCGGGTGCGGGTCCTCGACTTCGGTGTCGCCAAAGTCCAGCACGCGCATGGTTCCAAGGGAACCGCGCGACTCACCATCCAGGGAACCGTCGTCGGTACCCTGCGGTTCATGTCTCCCGAACAACTCCGTTCCGAGGAGGTCGGGCCCGCCACGGACCTGTTCAGTATCGGGATCATCGCCTACGAGATGCTCGTCGGGAGGCATCCCTTCCATGGGGAACCCGAGATGACGATCTCGAGCCGAATTCGGTCGCCCGAAGCGATCCGGCTCCCGCCGCTAGCGGACGTCCCCGACGACCTCGCGGCCATCGTGAACACGCTGTTGCAAAAGAACGTCCGCAATCGCTATCGGTCCGCCACTCCGGTCATCGAAGATTTGCAGATGCTCGAAGGGACGACGACCGAGATCCCCCTCGAAGGCCGCCCCACTTTCTTGCGCACCGGTCATTATCCGGCCGACGAATCGGCCCGGAGCTACGTGTCGCTGTTCGATTCTACCGCGGAGTCGGACGACTGAGGCGCAGTGCGGTCAGTCGCGGACCGTGACGTCCGTCGCGATGAACTGTGCGCGGATCGCCCACGAATCGCCGCTGCCGGGCTCGACTTCCCGACCCGCCCCCGAATCGTAATTCAACGTGCTCTCACGGAAGAGCTCCGTCAGCGGCCGAGCCTGATTGTCGGTGAACGTGAGCGTCGTATTGTCGGCGTCCTCTTTGGTCAGATAGCCGTCCCATCGTCCACTCGGCACGCTCGCGCTCTCGCCGTCTTCCGACACGTCCAGCACCCCCGAAATCTCCACCTCCTCCAGCGGAATGTCGACCACCTGCTTCGTTCCTTCGAACTCGATGGTCCCCACGAACCGATAGCGCTCGAAGCGGGCAGAGAACTCTCCACTCGCCGGGTCGATGTCGAGCGGGGCGGAAATCTGTCCGACTCGGTCGCTGAATTC
Organism: uncultured Bradymonadales bacterium; assembly: GCA_964411125.1. Taxonomy (GTDB): domain Bacteria; phylum Myxococcota_A; class Bradymonadia; order Bradymonadales; family Bradymonadaceae; genus JBFIHF01. The sequence continues at coordinate 23,952 of CAYPJU010000047.1, forward strand.
GTACGTCTGTTCCATACCCGTCTTCGTACCGGGGCCGTACACCAGCATCGGGGTCCCCGCGTCAGAGTCGAGCCCCGTGAAGCGGTAGAGAAGGATGATCGGGTCGTCCAGAGAGAGGTCGAGATTGAGAGCCACGAGCCCGTTGAGATCCGACGCCGGCGGGCCCACGAACTGGAGCTCGTCGACCCGCACGTCGTATCCGGCCGAGAAGGTCACCCCGTCGTTGCCGACCTCCACTTTCGGACCGACGTCGGCGAACGAATAGCTCAGATCCGGATAGTCGTAAGAGTCGTTGTTGTCGGTACAAGCGGCTCCGGCGAAAAGCAGCCCGAACACCAGAGTCGAGTAGGCGCGCATAGCCACTCCTTGCGAGGCTTTGCGAGCGTACTGGAGTACGAAGTACCGTTCAACCGTACAAGCCCTCCGGCACAGCAATCGACGAGAGAGTTTGCAACATCTCGGTTCCGAGTTAAACTACCCGCATCAACACTTCTCACAGGATAGCGAGGCACACGTGGGTTCACGGTATTCCAAATTTGCCACTGTATTTTCGATCGTCGCGGCGGGTGCCGTCACGATGCCGGCGACGGGGTTCGCTCAGGAGGAGCCGCAAGGCGAGCCCACCACCGAGACCCCCGCGGAAAAACCCGAGCAGCCAGCGGAGCCTGCAGCCGGAGAGGCCGAAGAGCCTGCCGACACCCCCAAGGGTGTCACGTCCGAGTCCGATCTGACCGCCGAACAACGCGTTCAGTACGAGGCTCACCTGCGTGCCGGGAAAGCCGCCTACGCCAACCAGAACTTCGACCTCGCTTTCAACGAGTTGAAGAGGGCCTACGGCATCTACGCCAAGCCCAGCATCTTGTTCAACATCGCGCTCATCGCCGAAAAGGGCGGGGCGCTGGAACGATCGGTGGAGTATTACCGCAAGTTCCTGAACGCCCCCGGCGTGACACTGGAGAACAGGCAGCGCGCGTCTGACCGACTCGCCGCCGTGCAGCAGATCCTCGAGACGTCTTCGTCTGCCGAGGAGGCTCGTCAGAAGCAGCAGGTCACCGACCTCTTGCCCGCGCTCGAGGCGATGGGCATCGACGAGGCGATGGCGCCCGCCGAGACCACCAATGCCACGGCAAACACGACCACCACCACGACGAACAACACACAGGGGACGGCGACCACCACGACCCCGACCGAGACCGACGGCGAGGTCGAGGTCGCAGTCCGTCCCGACGTCGACTATCGCTGGCCTGTCTACGCGTCCTTCGGGACCGCGACGGCAGCGCTGGTCGGAGGGGTCGTCATGGTCGCGATGACCAACAAGCGCATCGACGAAGGCAAGGCGGCTGGCCAGGCTGGGGACGACGCCGGGCTCGCTGCCGCCGAGGAGGACGCTTCCATGTACGCGACCACCGCGACCGGACTCTTCATCGGTGGTGCCGTGCTCTCGGTCGTCGGGGCCTACTTCGTCGTCCGGAACAGCCAGAACGCCGAGGAGGAGATGAACGCCCAGAGCTCCCCCGATGGGGTCAAGGTCGGCGTATCCCTGCACAAGAACTTCCTGGGGCCGATCCTCTCCTTCGATTTCTGAGCCGGCAAGCGGCGAGATTCCCCGCTTCCGCCCCACCAAACGCCTCCCGACATCGGGAGGCTTTTTTTTCACGCGCCACGCGCCACGGTCCAACGCCCGGAGCCATTGTGCCCGGCCCGATGCCGACTCCACGGCTTGCTCCCCTCTCGCTTCAGGAGGGAGGAGCCAGCCCGTCGAACGTCTTTGTGCAGGGACGAACGAAGCTTTCGCGAAAGAGAGGCTCACGGGACGTGAGCGCGGCCGGGCGGCCGGTGCCGCCCGGGAGGAGGCGGGCCGCCTACAGGTCGAAGTCGTAACCCAGACCAGCCATGATCCACCGGCCTTGCTGCTGGTAGGGATGCGACGTGGTGCCGCCCTGGTAGTAGGTCTGGTTCAGGATGTTGTCGACGGTCAGGTCCGCATGGAATCGCGTATCGGCGATCTCTTTCCACCTCAGGCTCGCACGCAGCAGGAAGTAGTCGTCGACCCGGTTGTCCGGTTCCTCCCATTCCCGCGTGATGGGCGGAGTGCCACGACCACCGCGCTGAACGAGGAAGAAGATGTCGATCGGAGAGGCCTGCGAAGAATAGTAACGCCCTGAGAGACCGAGCCACAGCTTGTCGGTCATCCAGAAGAGCGGCTTCACGTCCAACACGAGGCTGGCGTAGAACAGCGGCACGTTGTCGATCTCGTTGTTCGTGACCGGGTACACCTCCGAGTGCAGCGGACGCTGATAGGACGCCGCCGCGCGAATTCGGTAGTCCTCGGCGAGGAACGTGATCTCGTCCTCCACCCCGGCGATGACCAACTGACCGGAGTTCTGGAACACGCTCTCCCCCGATGCCGCATCGGGCTTACGGAAGATGATGTCTCGGTGCTCCAGGTAGTAGAAGTTGGTGGTGTTGCGGAACCGGTCGTTGAAGGCCCTGATGGTCGGCGTCAACTGGTAAGCCCGCATCCTTTCCGGCAGAAGCGTGGGCGTTCCGCGGAAGTTTCGCGTCCGGTTGTTTCGCGTGAAGTACGGCGCGTCGACGAAAGAGTCGGAGAACGAGAACTTCACCCCGAACCAGCTCTCCGGGGCGAGGATGAGCGCAGTACGAGGGCTGATCGCACGGATGTCCTCTCCGACCTCGAACTCCTCCTCGAGGAACTCGTTCGTGTACAGGTAGTCGACGCGATCTTTGTAGTCGTAACGAACACCGAGGTTGAAGATGACGTCTCCATTGAACCCGAGCGCATGCTTCAACTGGGTGAATCCCGAGTAGATCGTCTCGCCACCGTCGGGGAGAACCTGCTCTTCGGACGTGCCCTCGATCGTCTTCAGGTCGCCACTGGACCCGGTGATCCAGTAGCTGTCGACGAGGTCGACACTGTCGATCTGACCACCGACGACGACTGCCCCCGACCCCACGGCGCCCATGTCGTAGTTGAGCGTGAGGTGGGACAGATTACCGAGGGTTCGCTCTTGCCAGCCGATGACGGTCGACACCTGTTGGTCCGCCCCATTCGATCGCGGAGCGACGACGTCGCGCATGATGGTGGAGTTGGTGTCCGCGTAGAAACCGGAGTGCAGGCTGAGCCAGCCGAACCACGAATTGTCGTATGCCAGCTCCATGTGCACGTTACGAGACATGTGTCCGGGGCGTACACCGTTCCAGGGGCGGTAGTCTTCGTAGTTGTACGTCTCGCCGCCCGTGACGGAGCCCGAAGTGAACGGTGGGACCATCTTTCCTTGCCGAGCCCCCAGGTGAAGCGAGAAATCGCCCAGCCGGAGTCGAGCGCCCAGGTCGTATGAGGCGGGGTCTCGGAACGAACTGAGATAGGCGTTCGTCTCGTCTTCCTCGTCGATCGTGTTGTACTGGTCCTCGGGGGGGACCACGATCGTCTCCCCTTCGGCACGGTAGAGGTCTGCGAACAGAACCAGCTCGGCCTCGTCGGTGAACTTTTCCCCGACCGCGGCGTGAATCGCTCGTTGTCCGAACGTTCCTACCTCGGCCTCGATCGTCGCGCCGTCGATCTCCGCAGCGTCCTTGGTGACGATGTTGATGACGCCGTTCAGTGCGAGGTTTCCGTAGATCGCCGAACCCGGGCCACGCAAGACTTCGATCTGCTTCACCTTCGACGGGTGAATCCCGATCGAGTGGTCGGGAGCCGCGCTCGAGAAGATTCGCGAGTTGATGCGGTGCCCGTCCACCAGGATGAGGATCTTCTGCTGCGAGTCGGTGTAGATACCGCGCATCGCGACATTGAGCTCATTCTTGTCCGCGATGAGGGTCATCCCGGGCACGTAGTAGATGAGAACTTCCTGCAGGTTACGAGCTCCAATCGCCTCGATCATGTCGGACGTGATGACCGTCACGGGTGCAGGAGACTCACTGAGCGGCTCCGCGACGAGCGAGGCCGTTCGGACTTCCGGATCGATCAAGAGGCTGAGGTCGAACTCCTCGAGGCCTGTTTCCCCGATGTCTTCGCTCTCCTCGACCGTTGTCGAATCGTCATTTTCCTCCGCTGCGGGAGGGGTTTGTGCGTACAGAGAAGTGGAGCACACGACGATGCCCAACGCGACGCTCCATGTGGAGACGTTGCTGAGTCCACGATAAACTGCCATCAAAGCCACCTTTTTGGATCTGCCGGGGTTGAGATGTTGGGATCATAGGGCGGAATCGCCCGCCGCCGCAACTTCCTTCGCTGTCGGGGGCCTGATCGCGGCTGCGGGACGTCTCACGCCACGCGAATGCTGGGTCAAGGAGCTTGAGCAGCCTGCGGTGCCGATGATTGGGCGGTCTCGCGCAAACGATCGTTGCTCGCGAGGATCCGGTGTTCGATCCGTCCGGAGTCGTTGCGACGCAGGGAGTGGACGATCCGCGCGTCCCCCATCTCCCACACGGTGCCGAAGATGACGTCGCCGCGCGCCAGCGCGTCCCCCCACTTGGCACCCTGATTCTTGAACTCGGGGTTGCTCCAGATGGCCGCGCTCTGCTGCGGTCTCCCCAACTGCTGACTCAACTGCTGGGTCATCTTCAGGTAGCGCTGCACATACTGGTGGGGCGAGTCGAACTCGCGCTCGAACAGGAAAGCGCCGTGGGTCAACTGGTCGTACTCGAAGACGTAGACGACCACGCAATCGGGAGCCCCAACGTACTGACAGCGGTATCCGAGGGCGTGCTCGCCCTTTCGCAGCGGGGGGCCTAGCTGGGTCGTGACCCCCTCCCGCGTCAAACCCCAACTCGCCATTCCGAGGTGGGTGGAGGGGCTCGGATAGGCCCCGGGTGAGGCCGCGCCATCGCTGCCGACTTCCGCAGACGTGACCTCCGTGTTCGCGTCGAGCCCGAACCCGCGGTCTTTCTGCACCTTGGAGCCGCGAATGGGAGACATCGAGGTGAGAACCTGATTGTAGACGGGACGTCCTGCCTCGTAGTCCTTCTCGGGGAAGAGGCCGTAGTGGAAATACGCGTTCTTGCCATCGCTGAACGTGACCCCCTCGATGATGACCGCGTCACGCCCCAGCTCGCCCCTCATCTTGGTGCGATACCCGACGATTCCGTTCGCCCAGACCAGCCGCTCCTCGGAGAAGGGGGCCAGGTCGACCTGACCCCGAATCCGGTCCACCAGATCGGTGTGAAGCCGGTAGAGATAACTCTGCAGCTCGGTCACCTCGCTCTTGAGCGTGAGACGACCGATCAACATCCGTCCGGCCCCCTGGTTGTTGCGCAAGTTCGCCTGATAGAGGGTCTCGCCCTCCTTCTCGTCGACGACTTCCCAGTATCTGGGAATCTGGAACAATTGTTCGTCTTCGACGCCGGCGGAGTCGGCAACTTTCTGGGGGTTCGCACAGCCCGCGTACGAGAACGTAAACAGCGCCAGGACGAACAGAATTCGTGCGGAGATGGAGTTCATGAAGAAAACCCGTTTCGTGACGGTTCGATGATGAGAGCCCCCAGATAGATCGGGTCTGGTCCGCGGGATACACCCAGTTTGGAGCTCGCAGACGGCTCCCCGATGGCCGGGGAGGCCGGAGTCTGAATCGAGCTTGTTACCAACCGGGATGAGGATCGGGATAGGGCGTACCGTTGAGGTCCTCCATCCGTCGCCGGTTGTGACCGAATTCGTCCTCTCCTGCGACGAGCACCGTCCCGTAGTTCGAAAGGTCGAACGACGAGCCGTGTTCCACGAACTGGTCCAGGCCAGGGTAGACCTGTACGTGGGTCGCGACGTACCGGGCGACGAACGCCATGCGGACATCGTCTTTGGTGATGTTCGGCAGTGAGCCATGCATCAACTTGCCCGTGAACATCACGAACTCCCCTGGATCCATGACGAAGTAGTGGGCCTTGGATTCGTCGGCTTCCCATTCGCTGTCGATCTTGAACTCCGCGTAGTCGTAGCCGAAGAACGACGTGTCCGACTGGCTGGCGTCGTAGATCTGGTCCCCGCGTCCCGTGTTCACGTGCTTGCTTTCGTCGAAGTACCAGGTCTTGTGAGTTCCCGGCATGACCTTGAAGCAGCCGTTCTCCTTGGTGGCGGGGGTCAGCGCCGTCCACGTGGTGATCTGGTACTCGAAGTTCGGGTCGCGCTTCGTCGGCACGAGGTGCGGCTGGCCCGTGGAGTAGCGGAATTCTTCCACCTGGTGCCATTCGGTCCCCGAACTTCCCGGATACTTGACGAAGAATTCCCCGCGCCACGCCAGGACGTTGGGGCCCAGAACGCTCTGGACTCTCTTGACGATCTCAGGCTTGAAGATGTGTCGCGCGAGCTCCGGGATATCGAGATGGCGGTCGTAGTTCAGGAAGTGGTTGTCGCCGTAGACGGGACTCTTCCCCGCTTCGGTCCGAGCCTTCCGTGAAACCGCGGAAGCGATCTTCCGCGCTTCGTCCGGCTCGTACACTTTGTGAGGTCCCGAGTAGCCGTTCTCCTTGAAAAAGGCCAATTCCTCGGCAGACAGGCCACCTTGCGCTTCGTCGCTCATGCTCTCTCCATCCTCGTCGCACCTTCGCGACGCTATTTCACGGGGTTAGGGTTCGATGAGCATAGATCGGTTGGCTCCGTCAGGTCAACGAAATGTACCGAGATCCGCACCACCTCAGGTCGAGGCAAGCGCGAGGTGACGGTGCAGCCACCGCAGAACCGACGCCGGATCTTCCTCCAGGTAGAAATGACCACCGGGGAACACCTTCGTCTCGCACGAACTCGTGAACTTCGCCCATTCGGCCAGGTCGGCAGGGTCCACGTTGGGATCTTCGCTGCCTCCCAGCGCCGTGATCGGCGTTCGAATCGGCGCGCGCCCGGCCGTCGAATACGTGTCGACCAATCGCAGGTCGGCCCGCAGAACCTGCACGCAAAGCCGTAGCAAGTCGGGATACTGTAGGACCTCGCTCGGAGTGCCACCCAACTCTTCGATCATTTCCACCAGCGATTCGTCGTCCCACTCGTAGCGCTCCCATCCCCGGGGGACCGGGGTAGCCCCCGAAATCACCACACGAGCGGGCGCCAGGTCGCGGTGCTCGAGCCGGCGCGCGACCTCGAACGCGAGTAGACCCCCCAGGCTGTGGCCGAACAACACGTGCGGGTGGCCGCTCCGCCAGATGTGCTCGATCGACGACACCAGCCCGTCTGCAGCCTGGTCCATCGAGCGGTACATCGTCTCACCGAAGCGCCGTTCGCGGCCCGGAAGAAGCGTCGCCGTCACCGACGCCTCCGCCGGTAAGTGTTCGGGCCACGCCTTGAACGCAGCCGCACTACCACCGGCGTGGTGAAGGCAAATGTAGTGTATCTGGGGAGAACGAGCCGTCCGGAGACGGATCAAGGCGGAAAGACTCATCGGGGTGCTCGACATCTGTGGCGTCACACGAGTACTCTCGCCACAATGACAGAGCCACCTCTTTCAGACGAGTTCTTTCGCGATCTCGCGGAGTGCGAGACCGTGCGGATCGCCCTCAGGGCGCAGGTGCGCGTGGAGTGGGACAAGCACCCCGCCGTCTCCGTGCACCGACCCATCTCTCCCGTCCAGCTCGACGGTGTCGACGCGGCCATCGTCGGCGTCCCGGTCAGCGGAGAAGTCGACACCGTCTGGAAAGCCTCGGGCAAATTCGGCGAAGGGGGCCGGTTCGAGGTCGAGAAGGTCGAGAAGATCGGACGTGAGGCGAAGGCGTACCTCGTCAGCCGCACCAGCCGGCGGATCGACAGCCCGACGTGCGACGTCGCAATCCGAGTCGGGCGGCTCCCCACAGCAATCGAGGGGCGGTGTCTCGACCTCAGCGCCGGCGGGATCGGCATGGTCGCAGATGCCAGCCTCGAGCTGGGCGAGCCCGTCACCGTGACCATCGAGGCCGAAGAACAGACACTCGAGATCCCCGGCTTCGTAGCTCACGCGGGAGGAGGGCGCGTCGGCGTACGATTCGCACCACTCGCTCGAACAGACGCCCAGCCCCTGTACACGCTGCTGAACGGCCTCGCCGGTGAGGAAATCGTCTCCCTCATTCCGACCCGCGACTCCACTCCCGACTTCTACGAAGCACTCGATTCGGCCGAGGATGTTCGGGTCGTGATGGAATGCGCGGGAGAGATCGATGGCTCCAGCATCGTCGTCCGCAACCCCGCTGGGGAGGATGGGCTGCTCTCCACCTTGCGAACCCTCGAGGTCGAGGTCGCCGATGGGATCTGGCACGCCGAGGTGGCCTCCGCCACGGCGGACCGAGTCCGCTTCGCCAACGTCGCGTCGATGGGAGACCCCCGCGCCACCCCTCGGGTCGCCGGCTTTCGGGTCCCCCTCCCGGCCAGCGCTGGGGTCGAAGTCACCCGGCAGACCGACTCTTCCACCTTCGTCGCCACCGGACGCGATCTGAGCCGCGGGGGGATCGGGATTGCCTGGACCGACGCCGGAGCGTTGACGCGCAATGAACTCCTCGATCTGGAGCTGCGGTTGCGCGACGGTACCGTCAAGTCGTACCGCGGGCGCGCTGTCTACGCGCGCCGAGAGGAAGAAGAGATGTTCGCCGGGATAGAATTCGTCGGATTGTCCGGGGCTGCGAGAGAAGACCTGAACAATCTCGTGACGCGCCTCGAGAATCGCATGCTCCTCAGCCGCGCCCTCTATCTGGGATGCGGGATCCTGGCCCTGGTGGTGTTACTCGTGGTGTTCGCTCAGTGGGTCGTGCCCGAGCGCCCCCGAGGAGCCGCTGCGGACCCACCGGCGGTCTCCGGCGACTGAGGCTCCACTTCCCAACCGAGACGAACATGCGCGTTGCCTGGGTCACCGACGTTCATTTCAACTTCGTCGCCAGCGGACAACTCGACCGGTTCCTCGCCTCGCTCCAGGCCGCCGACTGTGACGCGATCCTCGTCACCGGCGACATCGCCGAGGCTCCGACTCTCCTCAAGAGCCTCGAACGCTTCGGCCCCGTCCCAGGACGTCTCTACTACGTTCTGGGCAACCACGACTTCTATCGGTCGCGGGTCGGGCACGTCCGGGCCCGCGCGTCCGAGTCTCATCACGGGACCTACCTGCATGCCCACCCCCCCGTGGCACTCACCGACGAGTGGGGACTGGTCGGGGTCGACGGCTGGGCTGACGGAGGTTACGGCAATGCTCGCTTCTCGGATCTCGTCTTCACGGATTGGTATCTGATCGACGACTTCCGAGAGGTCGATGCCATCTCCGATTTCGAGGCCAGGATGCGAGTCGTCGGCGCCTTCGCGAACGAATCGGCGGACGCTCTCCGGAGTGCGCTGACCGCTGCCGCGGGGAGATTCCCGAAACTGCTCGTCCTCACGCATGTCCCTCCATTTGCCGAGGCCGCCGGCGACGACGGCAGTGCGATGGCGTCCCTCTGGGTCCCCTGGTTGGCCTGCCGGGCCACCGGGGAAGTGCTCGCTCAGTTCGCCGACGACCATCCCGACATCGAACTGGAGGTCCTCTGCGGACACACTCACGTCCGGCGGGTGACTCACCCCCGCCCAAACCTCACCGTTCGGACGGGCGCCGCCACCTACGGTACCCCCGCGATCGAGAAAGTCTGGCAACTGTCCGGATGATCCCCGCCCAACGAATCCATGGTCGACGATGAGGGGCGCCCGCGATACACTCTCGCCCGACCAGATCTCGAAAAGGAAAGAACGTGTCGACCGATCCGATTGTTCGCATGAGCGACGTCCGGAAGAGCTACATGCTCGGCAAGACCGAGGTCCCCGCGCTCCGTGGAATCGACCTGGAGGTTGCCCGCGGCGAGTTCACGACCATCGCCGGACCCTCGGGCTCCGGGAAGACGACCCTCCTCAATCTCATCGGTTGCGTGGACGTCGCCTCCAGCGGAGTCGTGCAGGTCGACGGGCGAGACACGGGCAAGCTTTCCGACCGGGCGCTCACCAATCTGCGCCTGCACACGCTCGGGTTCATCTTTCAGAGTTTCAACCTCATCGCCGTGCTCGACGTCTTTCAAAACGTGGAGTTTCCGCTCCTCCTGAAGGGGGGAACCACAAAGGGCGAGAGGGAAAAGGCCGTCCGCGAGATTCTGGAGCGAGTCGGCCTGGGGTCCCATCTCCGACACCGTCCCGGCGAGCTCTCCGGTGGGCAGCGGCAGAGAGTCGCCGTCGCGAGGGCCCTCGTCACCAAACCTCGACTGGTGCTGGCTGACGAGCCCACCGCCAACCTCGATTCGGATACGGGCAATTCGATCATCGAATTGCTCCGAGAACTCAACGAACACGATGAGACGACCTTCGTGTTCTCGACGCATGATCCGAAGGTGATCGCCAGGGCACGTCGAATCATTCACATGGTCGACGGGGTTCTCACCGAACCCGAGGCACGAACGTCTGCATGAAAGAGCAGGGATTCCGGCTCAAGGTGACCATCGCACTGCGGAACCTACGCGGGCACCGCGTTCGATCGCTCGCGCTGGGAGGCACCGTGTTCGTCGCGACCTTCGTGACGGTCCTCGGTATGACCATCCTGTCGAACATCGAGCGCGCAATGCGCGACTCGATCGTCTCCAGCATCACAGGAGACATCCAGGTCTGGTCGGCCGAAGCACCCGACGATCTGGAGATGGTGAACTTCAGTAGTGTCGAAGCCGACGTGGGTGAGATCGAATCCTTCGAGACTCTCGAGTCCCAGCTCATGGCGATCGACGGCGTCGAAGAAGTCATCCCTATGGCCCTGGGAACCGCCGTCACCTCTGGAACGTCCGAGATGGACAGAGTCGTGAAGGACTTCGCCGACGCGACTTACTCGGGCAGCCCGGACCGCCTCCACGCCGCTCGGGACCGTGTGCTGCAGTTGGCCCGTCGGCTCGCGGCGCGGGGCGACTCGGCCTCCGAAGGGACCACCGCTCGGCGACGCTCCGAAGTCTTGCAGCGGGTCATGTCGGACCCATTCGTGAACCGAATGGAGAACGACCCCGACAGCGCGCTTCCTTTCCTGCAGACCGAGTTTGCGACCCTCGTACCGCCCGCCCAACCGATCTACCTCCACTACCTCGCCACCGATCCTGCGGGGTTTGCCCGAGCGTTCGACCGATTCCAGATCGTCAAAGGGGAGGAGATTCCCCCCGATCACCGCGGCCTGCTCATGTCGGATCGCACGTTCGAACAGACCGTCAAACATCCTGTTGCCGTGGAGCTCGATCTCCTCGGCCGTACACTCAAACGCTCGGGCACCTTGGAAGAACCGACGGTGCGTAGCCAGATCGAGCGGCTGGTCGCAAGGGCGGGGACACTCGCCGTGGAGATCGACGCCGAAGAAGAAGAGCCACTCGTCGTTCGGCTCCGGGACGCTCTCGATGCGGACCAGAACACGGGTCTCGTGCCGCTTCTCGAAAAACTCCTCACCGTGACCGACGACAATTTCCAAGCTCGCAAGGAGCTCTTCTACGAAGCGGTCGCTCCACTCATCCGGCTGTACGCGCTCTCTCCCGGTGAGACCGTCGTGCTTCAAAGCTTCACCAAAAACGGATACTTCCGCTCAGTACGGGTTCGGTTCTACGGGACCTACGAGTTCCGAGGGCTCGAGAGCTCGTCGATCGCGGGTTCCAAAGAACTCCTCGACCTCGTGACCTTCCGGGAACTGTACGGAAAGATGTCCGAAGAGCAGCGCCGAGAGTTGGACGACATCCGAGCGTCGGTCGGCGTGGAGGCGGTGTCACGGGACTCGGCCGAAGACGCGCTCTTCGGAGGCGGAGCCTCGTTGGGTACCACCGACGATGCAATCGACACCGCCGACGAAGATTCGGCACCCGAGCCGAACTCCGAGGCGAGCGAAGACGAGATCGAGCTTCCCGCCGTGACCCCGGCCGAGGACCTCGAGCCGCGCCCCCTGGCGCCCGGAGAATTGCGTTCGGGCCTCGTGAAGAACGTCGCAGTCATGCTCGCAGACGGTACCGACGTGGAAGACGTGCTCCCCTCCATCGATGCGCTGGAATCGGTGCGGGCGACCGACTGGCGACGAGCCTCGGGGATTGTCGGGCAGTTCACGTTCGTGATGTCCACCATTCTCTACATCGCGGTGCTGATCCTGCTCGTGATTGCTGCCTTCGTCATCAACAACACCGCGCTGATCTCGACGATTCAACGGACGTCCGAATTCGGGACGTTGCGCGCAATCGGGGCACAGAAAGACACCGTGCTGAGCATGGTCCTCCTCGAGACGCTGATCCTCGCCATCGCCTCTGCGTTGGCCGGTAGCCTGGTCGCCGTCGCGATCATCGCCTGGCTCGGCAATGTCGGGATCACAGCTCCGACTGGGATCGTCGTGTTTCTGTTCGGAGGCGAAGTTCTCTATCCGACGATCGAGGCCTGGCCGATCGTCCTCGCCACCCTGCTCGTGAGCATCGTGACGACGATGGCGACCTTGTTCCCCGCGCGATTCGCAATGCGCGTCCCCCCCGTCGTCGCGATGAGGGAATAGCGAATGAAGGTCCTTCTCCAGATAGCTTTCCGGAACCTCGTCCAGGCTCGCAAACGATCCCTGGTGCTCGGCGCCGCCATCGCACTGGTGACGTTCCTGTTGGTGATCCTTCTCGCCCTGACCGCGGGGATGAACGATGCGTTCTTCCGTTCCGTGACGACCCTCGCGTCGGGGCACGTCAATGTCACCGGCTTCTGGAAGCCGACCCCCGGCAGCGGTGCATACGCGATCATGGAGACGGACCGGATCCGGCAGGTAGTTGCCGAGAGCGCTCCGCCTCAAGCCCGCGTGACGGACCGCCTCGTGGGACTCGGCTCCATCACGAGCGCGCGGTCCAACATCCGCAACGTGGTCCTCACTGGCATCGATCCGCAGGCCGAGGAGCAGAACTTGCGCAGCTACCTCACCGAAGGCGAGCCGGCCACGCTGCTCACCGGAAAGACCGCGATGCTCTTCGAGGCGCAGGCAAGGCGGCTCGACGTGGAAGTAGGGGACGTCGTCACTGCGCGCGCAGTCCTGGTCGACGGACAGGTGAACACCGTCGACCTCACCGTCGCCGCCATCGCTGCGGACCGCGGACTCGTCACCTCGTGGACCGTCATGACTCCCAGAGAGAATCTCGAGAGCTTGTTCGGGTACCCTCCCGGAACCACGAGCATCTTGCGTGTCGAACTCGACCAGGCGAGCGAAGCCCCCGAGGTCCTCAATCAACTTCGAACCGACCTGGATGCCGCCGGCGAGAGGCTCCTACCTTACGACCCCGTTCCTTATTTCTGGAAACTCGACCGAGCCGTGACCGAGGATTGGGAAGGACAGTCTTTCGACGTCACCACGTGGAGGGACGAGGTGAGTTACCTCGCCTGGATCTTCGACGCGCTCGACGCGGTCGTGATCCTGATCATCACCATTTTGCTCGGAATCGTGAATCTCGGCATCATCAACACCATGATGATGGCGACCCGCGAACGTGCCGGCGAAATCGGGACGATGCGGGCGATCGGAATCCAGCGCTGGGCCGTCGTTCGGATGATCGCCGCCGAAGCCGCACTCCTCGGGTTGATGGCGACGACTTTCGGAGCGATCCTGGGCGCAGGGGCAGCCGTCGCGCTCGATGCTGCGCAGATCTCGATCCCGAGCGAAGCCCTCCGAGAGATCCTGCTCGCCGACGTTTTTCATCTGCGGGTAAACATTTCTCACTTGCTCGCGTCCATTGGACTGGCGACGTCACTGACGTTGCTCGCGGCCGCGTGGCCGGCACTCCGCGCCGCGAAACTCGAACCAGCCATCGCAATGCAGAAGGCAGTTACATGAAGAGACTCTCAATTTCCGCCGCGTCGTTTCTGGTCATTCTCCTGCTCGCCTCGATCGCGTACGCAGAGATGTCGAAGAAAGAAGTCCTGACCCTCCTGAACGAGCTGGATGCTCGCCAACGGGCTCTCGGTGATTTCAAAGCCGTCGTCTTCATGGAACAGCAGGAAAAGGACAAGAGCAAACTCGTCTACCAGGCCGTCACCTACCGGCGAGAGAACGAGGAGAAGTTCATCTTCCTGTTCTTGAAGCCGAAGGCCGAGGCAGGGAAAGGCTACCTGACCATCGATCGCAACCTCTTCCTCTACGATCCGACCGTGGGCAAGTGGGAACGGCGCACCGAACGCGAGCGAATCGGCGGTACGGACTCGCGACGCCAGGACTTCGACGTTCGAAACCTGGCCCGGGACTACACCGGCGAATGGGTCGGCAGTGAGAAGCTGGGCAATTTCGAGACGGACCGCATCAAACTCACCGCGAAAGAGGGGGCCAGCGTCGCGTTCCCCACGGTCCACCTCTGGGTGGATAAGAAGTCGAAGAACCCACTGAAGCAACAAGACTTCTCGAAGTCGGGCAAGTTGCTCCGGACCTTGTATTTCCCGAAATGGGAGAAGGTGTTCAACGAGAAGAAGAAATCCGAGATGTACTACCCCAGAGAGATTCGCATCTACGACGAGCTCAACAAGGGCAACCAGACCATCATCGTTCTGCAGGACGTCGAGCTCGGAGATCTGCCGGAAAACGTCTTCACCAAAGCGTGGGTGGAGAGCAAGAGTAGATGAGCAACGTTGGAGGATCTCTCGGCCGTCTCGGGCCAGTCGCCGTCGTCGTGGCCGCTCTCTGCCAGAGCGCGTGCGCGACCGATGATGTCACCCCCGACGAAGTCGCCGCGCGCCCCGAACAGACTCCGGGGATTGCGTCGCGGCAGTTCAGGGACCCGCTCCTGCTGGTCCCTCGATGGCCGTTCGACGACGGCTCGTCGCAGTATCGACTCGTCTGGAATGGCGGAGAAACGACACTCCCCCTCTTCGAGGAGCCTGACCCGCAGTCCCGTATCGTGGGGCAACTCAGCTATAAGGACGGCGAGACGATCGAAACTGCGGGCGATTACCTCTCCGTGTATCGGCCCAACCAATTTCGCGCAAAACGGCGGCTGACGGTCGAAGGAAAGGTTCACGGCTCCGCGGGGCCGTCCGATCGGGTGTTCAGTCGCGTGTTGGAGCGCGGTGATACCCTCAACGTCTACGGCTACGCCGGCGGGGTTCAGTGTTATCTGGGAGCCGGCGGAAAGATCTTCGTCGGCCAATGTCCTACGCCCGAAGATTTCAACGGTCGGTTCGACGGGCCGTCGTTGCCCTATCAGATGCAGCCGGTCGAGAAGGTCTGGTGGGTACGGATCGAGACGCCCGTCAAGAGCGGCTGGGCGCCCCTCGACGTGCGGGTGTTCGCCGACATTTTTCCCCTCGATTCTGCGCCCCCCTCAGGCGCCGACGACACCAGCGTCGCCACCACGGACAAACCCTCCGGCGACTCCACGGTTCCTCCCCCGACCGATACCGAACTCGATCGAGAAGCTGCACTCTTCGGAGGCGGCGACGATTCGGGGGCCCTCGCCGATGCGTCGAGCTCTACCGATAGTTCGAAACAGGGCACCACTTCGACGACGTCAGGCGGAGATCTCGGCGAGCCTCTGATGACGGCCGAAGACATCGAAGAGCGGCTCGAAGCTCAGGAAGACCCCCTCACCGTCGGTGCCTTCACATTTTTGCAGGCCCAGTACTTCACGTACGAAGAGGGAGCCCCGGAAGAGTGGCCGCTCTCCACCCCCAGTCTCCTCGACGTCTATCTCGACGCACGGCCGAGCCCACGCGTGCGTGGGTACGCGAGGGGCAGGCTCACTGCCAACTTCAGCCTGAACAGCGAGACGCAGGACGTCCTGGGCGAAGAACTCGAGCCGATCGACGTGGAGCTCGATCAACTCTGGGTGAACTTCGACATCGGCCGAGCCGTCTTCGCCACGCTCGGGCGTCAACACGTCAAATGGGGGACGGGGCGTTTCTGGAACCCCACCGACTTTCTTTCGAGCCGTCCCCGAGATCCGCTCGAGGTCGCTACCTTCGACACCAGGCTGGGGGTGACCCTGGCCAAGCTCCACCTGCCGATCGAAAAGCTCGGCTGGAACTTTTACGCCATTGCCGTCCTCGAAGAGGCGAGCACACCCGAAGAAGTGGGCGGAGCCCTGCGCGGTGAGTTTCTCTTCGGACTCACGGAAGTCTCCCTCAGCGCCACGGCGCAAAAGGGACAGCCCTATCGCGCTGGGTTCGACCTCTCCACTGGCATCTGGCTCTTCGACCTCAGGTTCGAAGGAGCCGCCCTCTATCGAGATCCTCGTCCGTACTATCGGGGGATCGTCGACCCACCGCGCTTCCTCCCCGTGGAGTCGTCGCGCGAAGACCAGATCCTGCCGCAGGCCGTGATGGGAGCCGACCTGCAGATCCCTTACAGGCGCGGCGACTTGCTGATCCTCGGCGGCGAATACTTCTACAACGGAACCGGGTATGCCGACGAAGAGCTCTATCCGTGGCTCTTCTTCAACGACCGCTTCCTGCCGTATTACGCAGGACGTCGCTACGCGGGGGCCTACGCCGCGCTGCTCGGGCCCGGGAGCTGGGACGACACCTCCATTTTTGCGACTGGCCTCGCCAACCTCTCCGACGAGTCCTACCTCGCCCGGATCGACGTCTCCCAGCTCGCCCTCGATTACCTGCGCTGGAACGTCTTCGCCAACTACCACTTCGGGACCCCGGGCGAGTTCAACTACAGCCTCGAGCTCGAACCCAACATCTTCGTCCCCGACGGCATCGACATCGATTCCCCTCTGATCGACGTCGGCATCGGAGTTCAGATGGACCTCTGAGGCTTGCCTCGAGGCCGCTCGAGATTCTCCTCCATCACACGCAGGGCCACGTATTTCGCATTTGAACGATGTGGCGGCTTGACCTTTCGGCGATTTTCGCCGAAAACAAGAGATAGCAACTATCCCCAATTCGGTTGAACATTGGCGCGCGACGATTCGGGCGAAAATGATGAGTCGACAAAGCAGGTCGACCGCGATGCTCTTCACCGGGCCCTGAACCAATCGGTCGACAGCCGAGAGGTGCTCGACCGTGTCAACGAAGAGCTGCGACGCACCCACGACCTTTCGCCTGAAGAAGGCACGGCGAAGGTCGATCGGGATGCCGTGCGCAAGTACCTCGAGACTGCCGACCCGCCGCCGGGCGAGGGCGAGGCGGTCGACCAGGTCGACGCCGCGTCGGTAGCGGATGCCTCCGTTTCGGCCGAGGGACCCGTTTCGGCCGAGGGATCCGTCTCTCCGACGGTTCACGTCGACATGCCTTCCAGCCCCGCTCCCGCGAACTGGCAGCAGATCGACGAGCCGTATCTCGAGCCCCAGCAGGGAGGAGGTCTCAAAGCCGTCCTCCTGTGGCTCCTGCTCGTAGCGATCGTCGGGGTGCTCACCGGAGTCGCCCTCGCGCTCGCGTGGACGAGCATTGCGGGCTGACGTTCCCCGGATTTCCGGCACAAGATCGAATTTGAGAGTGGGTCGAGGCGGCTAGCAGCGTACCCGGGGACTGCGTCTGCAGCGCCCCAGGTCATTCGTCGATCGTCATCTCCATCAAGTCCATGAACGGACTCTGGTCCACGTCGACGTTACTCCGCGTGCTCCGCTTCCGGCGCGCCGAAGACGACACCTGCTTCCGAAGTTTGGCGTCCAACTCCAACCGCGTCCCGGGTTGAGCCGCGATCGAACGGAGCCACGTCGCATACCCCTTGCGGCTGACCGACACTTCCTTGGCATCCGACGCTACGACACCCGTGAACGGAGTCACTCCGATCGGCTCCCCGTCCACGTAGATCGTCGACTTTACGTTCGCGTTGACGTGCAGGACGAAGGATGTCTCCAGGAGCTCTACCGACTCGGGGACGTCGGCGTGTTCGGGGAACTTCTTGCTGAGCTTCCAGTAGATTGGCAACGCCTCTTCGAGCTTGCCGCTCGCTTCCAGTCGGCGAGCTCGGTCCATCTCCGAGAGCAGTTCGAGGCGAGACTGATACGCTTTCAACGTCCCACGCTGGCCCGGAGGAAGATCTTCGTTCTGGTCGAGTTGGACCAGCATGTCCTCTGCCTCGCCCCACCGTCCGGTGTTCAGCGCTCGATCGATCTGCGTGAAGAGTGCCGAGTAGGTGCGCACGTCGTCCCGAGGCACCTCCTGCGTCGCTACAGGGGGGGATTCCTGGGGCGCTCGGTCCTCGGGGCTGCCCGCGATCGCCATCCACCCGGCCGCCATGAAGCCGAAGAAGACCGTAATCAGCGCGAGCACCTGAAGCATCTGAGTCGTCGACAGCGACGAACCGGGCTGCGAGCCCGAGACCGGCCCTGGCACAGGAGCGGTACCGGCGTGTCCCGGGAGCTGCAGCGCCGCGAACAACTGAGGTTTCGCAGCGCGAATGTCGTCGTCACGGTCCAGCTTCTCGAGTTCCTTTCGAGTCAGCGCAGGGATCGCCGCCGCTGGAAGGTCCAGTTCGACGTCTTCACAGGCCGACTCGAGCCAGAACCGAGCATCACGAGCCGTGGCAGGTCGATCCATCGGCGACTTCTGCAGAAGCGCTGCGATCAGCTCGAGCACCGAATCCGGGACCGAATGGCCCGCAGGGAGAACGGTCCCCAGCGGGGCGGCGTCTTCGTAGACAGCTTTGAAGACTTCTCCGAAGCTGCGACCCTCGAACGCTGCTCTGCCCGCGAGGAGCTCGTACGCTGTCGCTCCGGCCGCGTAGAGGTCCAGACGGTGGTCGATCGTCTGACGCAAGATTCGTTCGGGCGCGATCGCATCCATGTTCGACACGTGACGAGTGTCTTGAGCTTCGATCTCGCCACCGTTCGTGAGATCGGGAAATCCCGGACCGCTCAGGACGAGCCGTGAAACCTTCCCCCCCTTCGCCTCCAGACTGATCTGCGAAGGTTGCACGTCGCCGTGCACGATGTCGTGTTCGTGCAGTGTCTCCAGCGCCAGCAGCAGCTCGCAAAAGATCGGCGCGAACTGCTCGAATGAGAGTGGGCCGCGCCTCAGGTAGCGGTCGAGGCTGTAGCCGTCCACCTCACTGGTGACGAGGAACGCCAGTCCGTAGTGGTAGCCGTAGTCGATTACCGGCGCGAGCCGCGGGTCGTCGATCGCCGTCAGCCGCTTGATCTTCTCTTGAAAGGTCTCGCGCGCGTTGGAGGCGCGAAGATCGAACGGTAGCAGCTTCACCGACACCAGGTTCTCGGCCAGCCGATCGAGCGCCCCGTACGTGGAGCCCGTTCGGCCGTGCTTCACGAGGGCGCGAAACTCGTATCGTTCCGCGGCCTTCGTCAGTCGCGTCGGGGAGTGAGAAGAGCCGGTGGTGGTGTGTAGACTGGTCGTCACGGAGGATGCCTCTATACGTCGGACCTCAGAGTAGATATCTCTCGGGCCTTCCGCAAGTTCTGGGGATTCGGGGCAGAGGGGGCTCACGGAGTCCACGCGGCCATGGGAAGCGTCGCCCCTCGGTCGGCCCCCGCGCCCCCGCTGCCAGGCCGGCCGCCCCGCTGGGAAAAGAGAAAAACGCGTGCAACGCCAGAGTCCGCGAAGCTCGGTGGGGCGACACGGTCACGAACGGAAACCTCGGGGCCCGTGTTGGCGCGGGAGTTACTCTCTTGCCGAGCGGCTCGCGATCGAGGTTCCGGCGATCCATCCCGTCGTCCACGCACTCTGAAAATTGAACCCCCCCGTGATGCCGTCGATGTCCAGCAGCTCGCCGGCGAAGAACAGCCCCGGGGTGAGGCGGCTCTCCATCGTCCGCATGTCGACTTCGTCGGTGGGCACCCCGCCGCACGTGACGAACTCGTCCTTGTTCACGCTCTGCCCGCGGACCCGAAGCCGGGTCTCATCGAGCATCCCCACCAGGCTGGTGCGCTGCTCCACGGTGCACTCGGCCCATGTACGGGTCTCGGGGATCCGCGCACTCTCCGCCAGCCGTTGCCACAGCCGTTTGGGCAGCTCGGGAAACGGAGAACGGGACGAAATCTGTCGCTTCCCCCATTCCGGATCACTCGGCAGGCGCTTCAAGGTCTCTTCCGCCCCGACACCATCGAGCCAGTCGACCCGGAGCTCGAACTGGTAGTCGAGCTCGTGGAGGGCGCGAGCCCCCCACGCGGAGAGCTTCAGGACGGCCGGTCCGCTGAGGCCCCAGTGCGTGATCACCACCGGTCCGCGCGCGTCGAGGCCTGCCTCGGGAACGCGAACCCGCACATGATCTACGCTCACCCCCTGCAGGTCGCGCAAGACAGGAGAGTCGATCTGGAAGGTGAAGAGCGACGGAACCGCAGGCTCGATCGTGTGCCCGAGCGATCGCGCCAGCCCGGCACCGCAGCCCGTGCGAATACCGCCCGTCGCCAGGAGGACGCTTCGCGCACGAAGCGTCTGCGCCGCATTGCCGTCCCGCCCGGAACTCTCCACGCGAAGTTCGAACCCCGCGGATGCCTGGGTGACCGCGGTCACTTCCGTGCGCGTCCGTATCCCGATGCCGTGGTCCCGCGCCGCGCCCCGAAAGCAGTCGATCACCGTCTGGCTGTCGTCACTGGTGGGAAACATGCGTCCGTCCGCCTCGGTCTTCAACTTCACTCCCCGTCCCTCGAACCAGCCGACGACGTCGTGCGGGCGGTGACGATGCAAAGGACCGAGCAACGGCTTCTCGCCGCGAGGGTAGTTGGTCGACAACCACCGTGGATCGTGGGTGTCGTGCGTGACGTTGCAACGTCCACCCCCCGAGATTTTCACTTTCTGAAGGACTCTTCGCGAGCGTTCGAGGATCACGATCCGAAGGCGACGGTCCGCCGCCTCGGCGCACATCAATGCCCCGTAGAAGCCTGCCGCACCGCCCCCTACGACTACGAGGTCGAAGGGTTCCCCGTCATCGTTCGCCATCGGCTCTCTCGAGGTCAGAAGTGGACCGTCTGGACGTCGAGGGGAAGGCCGCCCGAATTCTCCGCCATCACGATCGCAGCCACGATACCGGCCAGCTTGCTCTCGAGCGAGTCCGCTCGGCTCGGCAGTACGATCGGCGCCGTCCCGCCCATCACCAGCCCCGCCATCTCGCCGCCAGCGATGTGAGGGAACGATTTGGCGAGGATGTTGCCGGCCACCACGTCGGGCACCACGACGATGTCCGCACGTCCGGCGACGTCCCCGCCGATCTTCTTGTACGCCGCCGCCGTCGGGTTGATCGCGTTGTCGAGGGCGAACGGGCCATCGATCTTGCAGTGTT
Source organism: uncultured Bradymonadales bacterium (assembly GCA_964411125.1). Lineage (GTDB taxonomy): Bacteria > Myxococcota_A > Bradymonadia > Bradymonadales > Bradymonadaceae > JBFIHF01. The sequence goes on from CAYPJU010000047.1 coordinate 45,065, forward strand.
CGATCTGACCGCGGTCCGCCATCTTCGACAACGCCGCAGCGTTCGTGGTCGTGGGGATGGTCGGCTTCACGGCGGCGACTGCGGAGAGGATCGCGACCTTCGGCTCGGCGTTGTCCAGTAGCCGGGCGAGGCCGACCGCGTTCGACACGATCTGCGCGAGGTCCGCCAGATCCGGCTCGATGTTGAGAGCACCGTCCGTCACGTAGAGCAGTCGCCCGAGGAAGGGGGCATCCAGAATGAAGACGTGGCTCAACAGATGCCCGGTCCGCAGCCCGACGTCGCGGTCGAGCGCCGCACGCAGAAACGCGCTCGTATGAATGTACCCCTTCATGTAGACGCTCGCGCGCCCTTCACTGACCGCGGTCACCGCCGCGAGCGCGGCTGCTTCGGGGGCGGAATGGTCGTGGATCTCGAACCCCGTGAGATCGAGCTCGGCTTCCTCGGCAGACGCCTTCATCTTCCGCTCCTCGCCGAAGAGCACGGCATCCGAGATCCCCGCGTCGCGGGCGGCACAGACGGCCTCGAGGGTTCGTCGGTCCGTCGCCGCCGCCACGGCGAGTCGGTGGTCAGAGGGCTTGCTGACGGCGTCGCGGAGTTCACGAAAATTGCGGATCATGTCGATTTCCAGACCAGCGGAGAGGAGAAGGCTCAGAGGTCGGCGTAGTTCTTCACCGCGAAGGTGTCGCACTTTCGCGGGTCCCCACTTTCGAACCCGCGCTTGAACCAGCGGATGCGCTGCTCGCTCGAACCATGCGTGAACTTCGCCTCGTCCCGGTGCCCCAGGGCATCGTCGCCGATCGAGTGCGCCGCCTGCGTCGCCTCCGAGAGGTCTTCGTCCGTGATCTTGAGGTCCGTCCGAGCGCTGTGGCCCCACACGCCGGCGAGGCAATCTGCCTGCAGCTCGACCCGCACCGACACCTGGTTCTTCGATTCACCACGGACCGGCATCCGCGACGATCCGATCAGATTCTGCACGTGGTGTCCCACCTCGTGAGCGATGACGTACGCCTGCGCGAAGTCGCCCGGTGCCTTTAGCTTCTCTTCCATCGTGTCGTAGAAGCCGGGGTCGATGTACAGGTTCTTGTCCGCCGGGCAGTAGAAGGGGCCGACGGCCGACGTCGCGTTGCCGCAGCCGCCCGTGCTCACCCCTCCGGTGAACACCACCAGGGTCGGCTCTTCGTACGTGGCGGGAAGCGGTTTGCCGTAGGTCGGTAACGCGCCTTTCGCGAACTTGTCGGCCCACACCGCTTCGGTCGACGCCAGCACCGCGCGCGAGAAGTCACAAGCCGCGGCGTATTCGGTGGAAGCGTCGCAGACCTTGCCGCCGCCGCCCGACACCGAGCCGCCACCCACCACCGTCTGCTTCACCGGATCGGGGGCGAAGAGGTAGATGCCGCCGATCACGAGCCCGCCGATCACGAGCCCGGGGAGACCGAACTTGCGCCCCAGCGCCCCCAACAGGTTCATGCCGATCCCGCCGCCGCCGCGATTCATCCCGCCTGCGCCGCGATCCTCGAAATTCTCCGAACGCTTCTTTCCGCCAATATCCATAGCTCTTCTCTCGTCGATGACGTCAACGTGCCGAAAACTTCTACACGTTTCGCGCAGAGGCCCGTTTTCGGGCAAACTTTCCCGGCGGTCAGTGTGCGCGGAGGAGCGCCCAAAGGAAAGGAGGCCAACCCGATGGGTGGCCTCCCGATTAGCGAAGCAGAGCGCGACGTTCAGTTGTAGTTGATGGTTCCCGAGAACTCCGTCAGACGATTGAGGAAGGCGTCGAGCGCGGCGCTGTCGAACGTGCGGGGAACGCTGAGGTTGCCCCCGATCGCCGTCAGGTTCCCGAGCCCCGTCATCTGCCTCATCTGTCGCTTCAGCACGACGCTACCCTCGATCCGCTCCAGCTTTCCGAACCCGGCGAGCGTCTCGGGGGTGTAGTTGAGTTGGAAACTGCCGTCGACGATCTCGAGCTTCGGCGCCATTTCGTTCACGCTGCTCAGCGTATCGATGCTGAAGCCACCCCCGACCATCCCGAGCGAACCGAGCTCCGGGTTTCGGTCGAAACCGTTGTTGTTCTGGATCGCGATGCTCGATTCGGTGCCTTCCAGGCTCGAGAAGAGCGCTCCGATCGTGACCGGTGCCCCGTTCGCTCGGATCGTCAGCGAGCCCATGTAGGTGACGGCGTTGAAACCGTTCAGGTCGAGCTGCTGACGGCTCGATCCGACGTTGAGGTAGACGCTGCCACCGACCAGGGAGAGCGCCTCGAAGCCCTGCACCCCGCGGGTCGTCGTCACCTGAATGTTGCGCTCGGCTTCTTCCAACTTCGCGTATCCCTTCACGTCGAGGTCCGTCGTGATTTCGATCTGCCCGACCTTCTTCAGAGACGACGGGCCGTCGTGAACTCCCGCGGCGAACCGGTCGTCCGTAGAGTGCAGGGAGTTCGCCTCCTCGAGCTTGCCCAGCCCCTGATACGGATCCACGGCGTAGTTGCTCCTGAGGCTTCCCACTTCGGCGAGCTTCGGGAACTCCAGCGCGCCGTACTTCGCGTCCCGGAGATCGAGGGACCGAGCGTACGCGAGAGCGTCGAACTTGCCGGCGAAGCCGACCGTCGGCTCGGAGTAGCGACCGCGCGTCCCGTGAATCTGAAGCGTCACCACTTCCTCGAGCGAGGGGAACGAAACGTTCCAGTCACCGTCGCCGGTCCGCGTCATCACGAGGTTGTTCGCCTCCTTCAGCCCCGTGAAGCCCGTCATGTCCGAGTCGCGGATGTGGATGCGCTCCGCGTTGCTCACCAGCTTCGGGAAGAGGGCGACGTCGACGTTGGTCAGATCGATCGTCTTTGCCGACTTCAGGGAAGCCATCTCGACGGTGTGCCGGTGGTCGCTGCTGCTGCGGAACACCGCGTTGCCGCTGACGGTCTCGAGCTTCTCGAAGTGAATGCTGTTCCAGTGCGACGTCGCCGTCACCTGGAGGTTCCCGTCGATCGTCCGCAGGTGACGCAGCGTTCGAACTTCCCTCGCTGCCGGCGGCAGAAGGTCCGTCCCCTGAATCTCGATGTAGAGGTTGCCCTTCAACGACGAACAGCGCGAGTTCTCCACCTCGAGCAGGTCGGCGTAGCTCGTGAGGTAGTAGTTGTCGTAACGATCGTGCGCCAGGAAATCCGCGCAGTCGACCGACGCGCGCTGGAAGAAGCCAGCCGCATCGGCGAGTTCGAAGAGCCCCATCAGCGCCGAGCGCCCCACGAAGGGGATGCCGTCGAGCGTCGTGATGTCGTCGAAACCGACGTCGTCTGCCGTCCCGTAGTTGCCGTCGGCACCTGCGCGGTACTTGCCGATGTTCTTCGCCGCCGTGCTGTACAGCCGCGCGTCGAGCTCGGCCACGAACGCCGCGCCCGCCGTGTTGTCCGCGATCGGACGGTTCACGAACCGCACCACCGCGTCGGCTTCCGGGGAACCGGGTCGAATCGCGAACGAGTCGTCCTTGCCGTCGAGCGTCTCCATCCCGAACTCAGGGTCCGGCGACACGTCGGTCGTGTCAGTGGCCTCCCCGCATGCAACGAGGAAAGAACCGGCGGCGAGAATCAAACACACATTCTGAAATTTCATCGTAGCTCCGCGTCTGGGGGCGGCGACTCTTTCGCCTGCCATCGTCAACGAGGGGGAGGCTATCGACCCGAAGCCCTCAAGTCGTCTGAATGCTTCTGAAAGATGTAGGTGTGGGTGCTACTCCAGGCGCGAAGAAGTTGTTCGGGAGCTGGGAGTCCGACCGGGGACCGCGCGACCGGGCTTCACGCACCGGGACCGGGCGATTTGCGTCCCGGTCACCCGTTCGCCCGGCCACCGTTCGCCCGGTCAATGTCACCGTTCACGCG
>CAYPJU010000048.1:0-46730 GCA_964411125.1 uncultured Bradymonadales bacterium
TTCCAGGTCGCCCCGACCGCCGGCAGATACGCCTCGCGCATGTAGTCGAGCACCATCCGGTTGGCGTTGAATCGCCAACCGAGCGAGGCGATCGCCCATCGCACGCGGTCGATCCACTTCATCGGCAGGCCCATCGCGTCGCGCTCGTAGTAGAGCGGCAGGACTTCCTGTTCGAGCACGCGGTAGATTTCCTCGCTGTCGAACGAGTCCTGCGCGTCGGGGACCGCGAACTCTTCGCGATGCCCGATCGCGAAGCCGTTGTGGCCGTCGTAGCCTTCGGCCCACCACCCGTCGAGGATCGAGCAGTTCAGCGCCCCGTTCAGGACGACCTTCTGCCCCGACGTTCCGCACGCTTCCTGCGGTCGACGCGGGTTGTTGAACCAGAGGTCGACCCCCTGCACGAGGTGCCGGCCGATGTTCAGGTCGTAGTTCGGCAGAAAGACGACGCGGCCGCCGTATTCGGGGTCCTCCGACGCCTCGATGATCTTCTGGATCAGCCGTTTCCCGCCTTCGTCGGCGGGGTGCGCCTTGCCGGCGAAGACGAGCTGCAGCGGCCGGTCCTCGTTCGTCAGCAGCGCCTTCATCCGGTCGGGGTCCGAGAACAGCAACGTCGCGCGCTTGTACGTCGCGAACCGCCGCGCGAACCCGATCGTCAGGATATCGGGGTCGAGCCCACTCCCCGGCTTCACCTTGCCGGCAGCCGCCTCGGGCCACTGCGCGTTCACGCGATGGCCGATGAAGTCGAGCAACTGCGACTTCAGGATCTGGTGCGTCTCCCACAGCTCGCCGGGGTCCGCCTCACCCATCGGTGCCCACGCCTCGGGCTGCTCCATCCGCGCCTCCCACCCCCGTTCGAGGTGCTTGTCGTAGAGCGCGCGCATCTGCGGGGCGAGGAAGGTCGAGGTGTGGACGCCGTTGGTGATGTGTCCGATCGGGACCTGTTTCTGCTCGAAGTGCGGCCACAGCCCGTTCCACATGTCGCGCGACACGTGGCCGTGCAGGTTCGAGACGCCGTTTCGGTACTCGCTCGTCTTGAGCGCCAGCACCGTCATGCAGAAGGTCTCGTGCGGGTTGTTCGGGTTCACGCGCCCGAGCGCGTGGAAGTGGTAATGGTCGAGCCCCAACCGCTCGCGAAGCGGCGTCATCGTCCCGTCGAGGAGCTCCGGATCGAAGCGGTCGTGCCCGGCCGGCACCGGCGTGTGGGTCGTGAAGACGGTCTGGTGAGCGACGCGCTGCCGAGCGTCCTCGAACGTCAACCCCTGCTCCTCCATCAGCCAGTAAGCCGCTTCGAGCGGTGCGAAGGCGCTGTGGCCTTCGTTCAGATGGTAGACGCCCGGCCGGATGTTGAGCGCGCGCAGCGCACGAATGCCGCCGACACCGAGCAAGAGCTCCTGCCGAACGCGGGTGCGGCGATCGCCGTGGTACAGGACGTGCGTCAGCTCTCGGTCTTCGTCGGTGTTCCCGTCGACGTCGGCATCGAGCAGCAGCAGCCAGTTGCGTCCCACCCGAATGCGCCAGATGTGTGCCTTGATCGGCCCCTCCGTCGCGTCCACCACGATCTCGATCGGCTCACCGTCGGGCCCCAACGCCTTGTGGATCGGGATCTCGTCGATCGGGGTGCGGTCGTACTTCTCCCCCTGCCAGCCGTTCTCGTCGATCGTCTGCTTGAAGTAGCCGCGCACGTAGAAGAGGCCGATGCCGACGATCGGGATTCCGAGGTCGGACGACGACTTCATGTGGTCGCCCGCCAGCACACCGAGCCCACCCGAGTAGATCGGGAGCGACTCGTGGATCCCGAACTCCGCGCAGAAGTAGGCGACCGGCGAGGCGTAGAGCGGTCCCGCCTCCATGTTGATCTTCGGCGAAGCACCGTCGACGTATTCGCGAAGGCGACGCCGCGCACCCTGGATGCGACTCGACAGCGCGTGCTCGCGCGCCCGCGTCTCGATCTCCTGAGGGTCGAGTCGCTTCAAGAATGAGACGGCGTTGTGGTTGGTGTCGCGCCACAACTGAGGGTCGATCTCACGGAAGATCTGCCAGACGTCAGGCTGCCAGGCCCACCAGAGGTTGGCCGAAATTTCGGCGAGAGAGTCGAAGATTGGGGTCTCGGACATCACATTCCCTTACGGAAGTCTATCGATGCGACAGTGGTACACCCATCGAACACGAGACGCTACTCGCTCGTCGTCGGCGCCCGGGCTCGCTCCTCCCCACCTCACGCCGGCCGGTCGAAGCGTCGCCCGATCACTCGGCACCCCCTTGATTCCGCCTCGAACCTCCCGCACTCTCGGAGAGAACCAACCCCGAGGGTCACATGAAGTCGATGAGTAAACATCTCCTCGTAGTTCTGTCGTGCGCCGCACTCCTCACCGGCTCGGCGTGCAGCGAAGACGCCCCCGCATCGCGAGGGGATTGCGGCCCGGACGGATGCGTCTGCGAGGCTGGCGACACCTGCGACCTCGACTGCGAAGGACGCGAGGGGGAAGGGTTTTGCACACTCGAGTGTGAAGCCGACACCGAGTGCGGTGCCGCGCTCGATCCCGGCGGAACCGTCTCGTGCGCGGAAAACTCGACGTGCGACACCACCGGTGGCGACACCACCACCGTCGACTGCCGCGAGGGTGCGACCTGCACGGCCGACATCGGAGACGACACCGACGTCGACTGCGCCATCGACTCGTCGTGCACCGTCACCACGGGCGAGGAAGGGGACGTCGAGTGCTCCGGCGCCGAGTGCGACGTCACCACGGGCGAGGACAGCGACGTCGAGTGCGTCGACGGAGCACGATGCACGGTGGTCGTCGGAGACGAATCATCGGTCGAGTGTGCCGCGGGGGCCGACTGCACGATCACCTGCGAGGGTGAGTGTGACGTCAGTTGCGAAGAGGACGCCACGTGCACGCTCCTGTGCCCCGGTGACACCGAACCGCGGGAGGTGACCGAAGACGACGCCGAATGCGAAGGTGCCGAAGACGAAGAAGACCAGGACGACGAGCTGTAGATTCTCAGCCGGGGGAAGGGGCCGTTGGGCTTCGCCCAAACCCACCAGGGGATTCTCCCCTGGACCCCGAAGTTTTCCTGGTATCAATGGCTCGCGAAGCGCTTCAGCGCTTACCCTGCGCCTTCTTCGTGGCGCGTCCCTGCTTGCCGGGCTTGCTCGCCCTGATCTCTTCGACCATTCGCATCTGCGCGGCCTTCAGCTCAACCTTCGCGGCCCGACGATCGCCGTCGTGGGCCGCCAGAATCGCCGCCTTCTCGGCCTTCGTCGCCGCGACGATCGCGGGGACGTCTCGGTCCCCGCCTGCGGCGTCAGCGCCGCGCGGCTCGGCGACTGCCGGCGTCGCCTTCGCCTCTTTCGTCTCGACCGGCATCGTCGACGGAACCACGACGTCCGGAAGCTTCGCTGGCAGCTCCACCGGGTTCGCGACGGATGGATCGATCGTCGGGGGAAGCCTCGGCAGATCGATCGGATCGAGCTTCGGCTCGAGCGACTTCAGCTTCTCGCGGAGCTCGCCGGTCACGGGGTGGCCGACGACGACGTCGCGCAGCCGATCCCGAATGTCGGGGGATGGCAAGGGAGTCTGGCTACCGTCGCGGGGCGCGGTGGCATGGGTCGCCCCGAAGTCTCCGGCGAACGCGGGCGCCACGGCGCTGGCGGCAAAGAAGGTTCCTGCGATGATGGTCACGATGATGTTCTTCGTCATGGCTCTTCTCCGTTCGAGAATCCGGCGAGAAAACCTCGCCTTCATCGCTGTGAACGGGGCGTTTCTGAAGCAAATCTTAAGGACGAAACTTTTTTTCGTGTGACTCCGCGATCTACGTTCGACCACCACGTGGAAGATTGCATGGAGGAGCCGCTCGACGACCACCGAATCGCCCGCGCCCCGCGGCAACTCTCCGCATTCCGGCATCCGACGGCTGGGGGCAGACGGCCTAAGTTTCCGCCACCGAAACCTTGGCTTATGCCCGGGGCACCGCTATGGTGCTCGGCCGCACCAATTCGAGGTCGCCGTGAAGTTTCGAGCCGTACTCGCCGCCACTCTGCTGATCGCCGTCGGTTGTTCCGAACCGCCGACGCAAGAAGAACCGACCGGAGACGACGCGGACGTCTGCGAGCAGGCTGCGCAGCATCGCGCGGAGTGCGTGGGCGACTACGTGACGCCACCGATCTGCGAGGGCGATGCGGAAGCCCGCGCCCGCGAGATCCTCGAGACGCCGTGCGAAGAATTCGACGCGGAGTTCGTGTCGTCCGGAAAGGCGGACGGAGCGTTCTGCGACTGGTTCGGGCTGGGCTGCACCGCGGACGAGGCAATCTTCGTCGGCCCTGCATGTACCAGTGACGCGGACTGCGCGGGTGGTGCTTTCTGCGTGGAAGAGCACTGCTTCGAGGGGGTCACTTCGCCCGAGTTCCAGGAGACGCTCGACCTCTTCACCGAGTCGTACGAGATCGGCGGCGGCCAGACCCAACTGCTGACCGACAACGCGCTGACGCGACAGCTTCGGAACGACCTCGTGAACCAGGCGGGCGAGTCGGTGCACTTCTCCGCCTTCGTCATCAAGGACGACTCGATGGGTCAGGAGATGGTGGAGACGTTCTCTGCCGCCGCGCAGCGTGGCGTCGACGTGCGGGTGCTGATCGACGCGAACACGCAGTACACCCAGGCCGACTACCAGATGCTGGTCGACATGGCCGAAGCGGGGGTGCAGATCCTGGCGTGGAATCCGGCCACCGAGTGGGCGGGGCTGCGGCTCGGCGAGAACTTCACGGTCAACGACCGGATGCACGAGAAGATGCTGATCGTCGATGGCCGCGAAGCGGTCATCGGTGGGCGCAACGTGGGGGATCCGTACCTGCTCCCGGGGCGCTGGCGCGACACGGACGTTTACGTCGCGGGGACGTCGGTCGAAGGGATCCAGCGGCTCTTCCTCGAAGACTGGGACCGCGTCGCGGGATACGAGCTCGCGACCGGCTGCGAGAGCCAGTCGGACTGGGGTTTCGCGTGCCCGCAGGAGGAGCTCGCCGAAGACGCCGCGCAGTACCCGGAGCTCGACGAGCTCGGCGGGTCGATCACGCGCGCGATCTTCAGCGACCCGCACAACCAGGACACGCCGTACGGCTACCTCACCACGCTCGCGCTGATCCGCGGTGCGCGGAAGTCGGTGACGATCGCGAACTCCTACTTCGTGCCGCCGCGACGGCTTCGCCGGCACCTCAAGGCGGCCGCGGCGCGCGGCGTCGAGGTGAAGGTGTTGACCAATTCGCTCGAGAGCACCGACGCGTGGCCGATGTATTACGCGTCGCTCAATTTCTACAAAGAGCTGATCGGAGCGGGCGTCGAGATCTACCAGTACGGCGGTACCGAGGCGATGCACGCGAAGACGATGCTGATCGACGACGAGGTCGCCGTGATCGGCTCGTTCAACCTCGATCCTCGCAGCGCCATCGACAACACCGAGTCGATGCTGCTCGTCCGAGAGGGCGCCGCCGTGCAGCAACTCCGCGAGGCGATGGTGGTCGACTTCGCCTACTCCACGGCCGCCTCCGCCGACATCCCTGCCGGCGAGCTCGCGAAGGCGAAAGCGTGGCGACTCGCCGAACCGCTCCTGTAGAGCAGAAGCGGAACGCAGCGCCGTCGACGCCCGGTCCGGGCGATTCTCGATAGATGATCTGAGCTTAAGGGCGATTTTGGCCTCGCCGCAGGGTTAGGTCATGCCTTATCCTCCCTGAACTATTTCTACATCAGCGCGGCCCGAAGCGGCCGCCAGCGCCCGGGAGTTGCTCGCGCAAGCTCTTCGAACGATTGGGGGGCGTGCGTCGAGCGAGGCTGTGGTCGACTCCGCCAAATCCGGTTCGGAGAGAAGTATGCGGTTGTCCCTCGTATCGCGCTTGTGCTTGTTCTCGTTGCTGATCCTGACGTCCTGTGGGCCGAAGGATAAACCCTCTGTCGGGACGTCCGACGACATGGGGAACAACGGGGTTTCGTCGTCGGATGGAGGCACTACGTCCGAAGGCGACGGGGGTGGGATGACGACCACCGACATGGGTATGGGGCCCGACGACATGGGGGGCGACCCCGACGACCTGTGCCCCGACGATCCCGCGAAGACCGAGCCGGGCGTGTGTGGCTGCGGCGTCGAAGACGTCGACACGGACTCCGACGGAACGCTGGACTGCGACGATGCCTGCCCGAGCGACGCCGGCAAGGTCGACGCCGGGGTGTGCGGCTGCGGCGTGGCCGACGACGACACGGACTCCGACGGCACGCCCGACTGCGACGACTCGTGCCCGAGCGACGCCGACAAGGTCGAGCCGTTGGACTGCGGTTGCGGAACCGCGGACATCGACTCCGACGGTGACCTCGTCGCCGACTGTGTCGATGCGTGTGCCGCCGACCCGAACAAGACGATGGGCGGACTGTGTGGTTGCGGTGTCGCGGACACCGACAGCGACGCGGACGGAACCCCCGACTGCATGGACAACTGCCCGAACGACGCCGCGAAGCTCGACCCGGGCACCTGCGGCTGCGGCGTCTCGGACGGCGACACCGACGGCGACGGCGAGATCGACTGCGTCGACGGCTGCCCGATGGATCCGGCGAAGACGGCGCCCGGCACGTGTGGCTGCGGCGTCTCCGACGGCGACACCGACGGTGACGGCGAGATCGACTGCGTCGACGGCTGTCCGATGGACGGCTCGAAGCTGTCGCCCGGCGTGTGTGGCTGCGGCAATCCCGACGTCGACAGTGACTCCGACGGCGCGCTCGATTGCAACGACGGCTGCCCGAACGACGCGAACAAGCTCGTCGCGGGGGCCTGCGGCTGCGGCGTCGCCGACACCGATTCCGACGGCGACGGCCTGGCCGACTGCGTCGACATGTGCCCGAACGACGGCACGAAGACGACCGCGGGCGTGTGCGGTTGCGGTACCCCCGACGGCGATGCCGACGGCGACGGCGCGATCGACTGCCAGGAGTCCTGCCCCGGCGATCCCAACAAGCAGCAGCCGGGCCAGTGCGGCTGCGGCACCGCGGACGTCGACAGCGACAACAACGGCACCGTGGACTGCCTCGAGGCGTGCCCCAACGATCCGAACAAGGACACCGCGGGCGTATGCGGCTGCGGAGTCCCCGACGTCGACACCGACAACGACGGCACGCTCGACTGCAACGACGGCTGCGCGAACGACCCCAACAAGGCGCTCCCGGGCGTGTGCGGCTGCGGCTCGCCCGATGCCGACGGCGACGGTGACGGGACGCTCGACTGCAACGACGGCTGCGCGGCCGACCCGAACAAGACGGCCGCCGGTGTGTGCGGGTGTTTCGTCGCCGACGCCGACACCGACGGCGACGGCACCGAGGACTGCAACGACCAGTGCCCGATGGACATGAACAAGACGGCCGCAGGCACGTGCGGCTGCGGTGTCCCCGACACCGACACCGACAACGACGGCACCCCCGACTGCACCGACCTCTGCGTGAACGATCCAAACAAGATCGCCGCGGGCGCGTGCGGCTGCGGCGTCGCCGACACCGACACCGACGGCGACGGCACCCCGGACTGCAACGACGCGTGCGACGCCGATTCCAACAAGACCTCGCCGGGCGTCTGCGGCTGCGGAGTCGCCGACGACGACACCGACAGCGACGGCACCGTCGACTGCAACGACGGCTGCCCGACCGACGCGGACAAGACCGCGGCCGGGATCTGCGGCTGTAACGTCAGCGACGAAGATTCGGACTCGGACGGCACCCCCGACTGCAACGACGCCTGCCCGAGCGACATGAACAAGACGTCGGAAGGGGCATGCGGCTGCGGTGTCGCCGACACCGACACCGACTCCGACGGCACGCCCGACTGCAACGACGAGTGCCCGATGGACATGAACAAGACGGCCCAGGGAGCGTGCGGTTGCGGTGTGGCGGACACCGACACGGACAACGACGGCACCGCGGACTGCAACGACGCCTGCCCGATGGATGCGAACAAGACCGCCGAAGGAGCGTGCGGCTGCGGCGTCGCCGACACCGACACGGACAATGACGGCACCGCGGACTGCAACGACGCCTGCCCGATGGACATCAACAAGACCGCGGTCGGAGCGTGCGGCTGTGGTGTCGCCGACACCGACAGCGACTCGGACGGCACCGAAGACTGCAACGAAGACTGCGACGCCGACCCGAACAAGACGGTCCCCGGCGTGTGCGGCTGCGGGGTCGCCGACACCGACAGCGACAACGACACCGTCGAAGACTGCATCGACAACTGCCCCGACGACGCGAACACCGACCAGGCCGACGCGGACCTGGACGGCATCGGCGACGTTTGCGAGGCGACGTGCACCGACGTCGACGGCGATGGCTACGGCACCGGCGATACGTCGGCTTGCCCCAACGCCGCCGTCGACTGCAACGACGCCGACCCGAACCACTGGTCCGATTGCGGGTCGTGCACCGACGTCGACGGTGACGACTACGGGACCGGCTGCGACCTCGGGACCGACTGTAACGACGTCGACGACCACGTCTGGGCGTCGTGCGGAAGCTGCACGACCACCGATTCCGACCGAGACGGCTACCGCCTCGGGTGCGACATCGCAGACTGCGTGGACAACAACCCGGGCGTGCGCCCCGAGATCAGCGACGTGCCGGGCGACGGCATCGACAACGACTGCGCGGGTGGCGACGAGACGATCAGCGAGGCGAACGGCATCTTCGTCGCCGACGCGAGCTGCGTCGCGAAGTCGCCGAGCGACTCCAACCCCGGCACGATGGCCTCCCCCGTCCTGACGATCGGCCACGCGATGTCGCTCGCTACGGCACAGGGCAAGGACTACGTCTACGTGGCGGGTGGGACCTACTCGTACTCGGGGACGACCACGGCATCGATCCTCGGCAGCCTCGACTGTGGCAACTGGAGCTACCTCGGGAGCCCCGAGGCGACCGTCATCAATGCGACCGCCTCGATCAACATCGGCAGCACCACTGCGGGCCGAAGCATGTCTCGCGTGCGGATCCTCGGCGGTCCGGACGAGTCGGGCACCAGCCGCCACGCCGTCCGCGCGAGCTTCAACACGCTGCTCAAGGACGTGGTCATCGAACCGACCGCCGGCGCGCTGCGAACGACCGGCCCCACGGTGAGCCTCTTCGACGTCGACATGAGCGTCGGCGCCGGGGCGAGCAGCCACAACGGATCGGTCTTCCAGATGCTGAACGGACGGGTCGCCGGACGTTTCGTTACGATCGGAGACCCCGGGACCTCCGAACCGTACGTGATGAGAGGGATCGAAATGGGGAGCGGCATCATGTCGCTCGAGCTGTCCGACATCTGGGGCGTCGACTACGGCGTCGACATGGCGGGCGGAACCCTGCGGCTGCAGGATACGTCGGTCGCGGTGCGTGCATCGACGTCACTGTTCGTCTCCGTCGGGTTGTACATGGCGTCGGGCACCACGACGCTCGATGACGCCTACGTCACGACATATGCGCGCGCCGGCAGCACCGCATCGATCGGTGTGAACGTCCGGGGAGGCTCGCTCTTGTTCCCGGCCGGAGAGATCACGCTCGCCCCGGTGACGTCGCCCGGGTCGACCGAGGCGCTCGGCCAGTTCGGCATCCGTAGCGGCGGGACCGCCACGATCGGCGCCGTCACCATCAGCGGGACCGCGAACGCCGGCAACACCGGGCGCTCGGTCGGGATCGAGGTGGACGCTGGAACCGCGACCATCGACGGCGCCACGATTACGATGCCGAACGCCTCCTACGTCTACGGGGTCAGGCGAACGGCCGGGACCGTGAACATCGCCAACAGCACCATCACGACCGGCAACGGGATCGAAGCGAACGAAGGTTTCGGGGGCGGGGCATCGACCGCACTCGTCACGATCGACAACAGCACGATCACCGCGGGATCCACCACCCACACCCTCGCTACGAGCATCGGCGTCGCGGCACGCAATGCCGAGATCACCGACTCGTCGATCACGGCGGGGCCCGCCCAGAACGACAGCTTCGGGATCGACGGGCACACCCTGACGATCACGAACACGATCGTGAACGCGGGCAACTCGACCGCAGGCGACACGATCGGAATCTCCGCCGCCGACTCCGGCGCTACGGTCAACATCACCGGCAGCCGTATCTTCTCCAAGACCGCTTTGGACGGCGACTCCTACGCGATCGACGTACGGACGCTCGTCGCCTCCAAGACCCGCTTCGACGCGGCCTCCGGTTCGGCAAACGGCGGCGGCGCCCGGGTCTGGGCGAGCATCAAGGCGACCAACTCCGTCTTCCACGGCTACGGCGGAATCCAGGGCTACGGTGTCGACGCCGAGTTCGGCGTGACCGCCGAGCTCGCCAACTGCCACCTCGACGGCGACGCCAGCGGATCGGGAGCTGCCTACGGTTTCCGGATCCCCGGCCCCGGCAGCGGCGGCAGCGTCAAGCTGGTGAACAACACGATCCGCATCCAGACCGGCGGAACGCGTCGAGCGATCACCTGGGCCGCCCCGACCACGCAGCTCTTGCGCAACAACGACGTCTACGTCGTCGGCGCTACGACCGGGTCGTCGACCCGATGCCACCTCCACGAAAACGGCTCCTGCTTCGGGGGGCTCGCCGGACTCAACGCCCACGGCGGGAACAACATCATCGACGCCCCGCTCATGAGCGGGTTCGACCTCACCGCAGGCAGCCCATGCATCGACGCCGGAGCCAACCCGGCGGCATATACGTCTCTGACCGTCCCCGACGACTTCTTCGGCGACGCACGACCCAACGGCACGAAGTGGGACATCGGGGTCGACGAATACGTCCCGTGAGGGACGACGGACGGGGGAACGTGCAACGCGTGGAGCTTTCTGGCATCGAAGGCGGCGACGACCGCCACGACTTCCAGGAGGAATCCCATGCGTCGAACGATGATCCTTGCCGCGCTACTCGCCGTGGCTTGCGGGACCGAGTCCGAGAAAGGCCAGACCAACGGCGGTGACGCGGGGGGGATGGCGGCCACCGACGCCGGCACGACGGACGATCTGGGCGGAGACGACGCGACGACCCCGGGGTTCGAAGACGCGGGAGCCCCCGACCTGGGGTCGCCGGACGTCGGCGACGTGCCCGTCGACACCTCACCGCTCGACGTGATGGATCGGCCCGCCAGCGTCTTCGTCCCCGACGACTACGACGCCGAAACGGCGTACCCGCTGGTCGTGCTGCTACACGGCTACGGCGCCGACAGTCGTCTGCAGAACTACTACTTCGGCACCAGCGACCGGGTCACCGACAAGCAGTTCGTCCTGGTCACCCCCGACGGCACGAAGAACCCCGCCGGCCAGCGGCATTGGAACGCATACTGGTGCTGCGACTTCTACGGCGAGAACGTCGACGACGTCGGCTACGTCACCGGGCTGATCGAGGCGGCGAAGGAACGCTACAACATCGACGCGGACCGGGTGTACCTCATCGGTCACTCCAACGGCGGCTTCATGAGCTACCGCATGGCGTGCGACGTCGAACAGATCACCGCGATCGCGAGCCTGGCCGGTTCGGGCCCCGAACAACAGGTCGATTGCGTGGGCGCCGGCAACACCTCGATCCTCCAGATCCACGGAACGCTCGACGACACGATCTCTTACGAGGGGTCCGTCGGCGAATACCCGGGCGCCGAAGAGATGGTGCGGCGCTGGGCGGAGCGAAACGGCTGCGACGAAACCCCCACCGCAGACGGTACCGGCGACTACTTCACGAGCCCCGCAGGGAACGATACGACGCGCGAAGCGTGGTCGAACTGCGACGGCGGAAGCGTGGCGCTCTGGACGATCGAGGGGGGCGGGCACATCCCCACCCCCCGGGACGACTTTCGTGACGCGCTGCTCGACTACCTCCTGGCGCAGTGACCCCTTCCCCGGGGCTTCAGAATCTTTCAGTCGATCTCGACGACCATGCCCGGTAAGTTCCGACCTCGATGAGATGGATGAGGCGGAAGATGATGTTCGGAAGAGTGGTTGCGGTGTCGCTGGTCGGTCTGCTTGCGGTGAGTTGCGGTCCGCCGCCGCAGAAGACGAAGAAGGGCGCGCCCGCCAACAACGGGGTCGTGTCGAACAACGGAACCGCGTCCAACAACCAGACCACGGTGGGCTCCAACAACGGCGGCGGGACGTGCGGCAACGGCGTCGTGGACGCCGGCGAATCCTGCGACTCCGCGATCGACGGCGGAGACGGCGTCTGCCCCAACGCGTGCCCGACGCCGCCCGGCACGTGCGGCACGTTCGAACTGCGCGGGATGCCCGACGACTGCTCGTCGCGCTGTGAGCTCGTCCCCGCAGCGTGCGCGGACGGTGACGACTGCTGCCCCGTCGGATGCGACGCATCCAACGATGGTGACTGCACCAACGCCTGCGGAAACGGGATCATCGAAGCACCCGAAGTGTGTGACGGCGACTGCCCGTCCGACTGCGAAGACGGCAACGCCTGCACCGTCGGGACGCTCGCCGGCGATCCGGCCAACTGCTCGTCGTCTTGCTCCTACGCGACCGTCACGAGCTGCGACGACGGCGACGGCTGCTGCCCCGCGGGCTGCAACTCCCAGACGGACTCGGACTGCTCGGGCGGCTGCGGCGACGGCATCATCGACTCGGGCGAGACGTGCGACGGCGACTGCCCGACCTCGTGCGACGACGGCAACTCCTGCACCGCGGACGTCCTTACCGGCAGTGCCGCGGCGTGCAGCGCCGCCTGCTCCTCGTCGCAGATTACCTCGTGTACTTCTGGCGACGGCTGCTGCCCGTCGGGCTGCACATCTCAGACCGACTCCGACTGCGCCTGCATCCCGACGACGTCGTGCGCGGCGCAGGGCTTCGAGTGCGGGTCCACCTTCAACGGCTGTTCCAACGTGAGCTGCGGCGGATGTCCCTCCGGCGAGACGTGCCAGAACAACACGTGCGTGGACAACTTCCAGGCGGGCACGTCGTGCACGAGCGACGGGC
Organism: uncultured Bradymonadales bacterium; assembly: GCA_964411125.1. GTDB lineage: Bacteria > Myxococcota_A > Bradymonadia > Bradymonadales > Bradymonadaceae > JBFIHF01. The sequence goes on from CAYPJU010000048.1 coordinate 12,980, forward strand.
AGTGCGGCAGCAACGGATTCTGCATCACCGAGTCGGAAGGGTTCCTCGACGGATATTGCAGCCGCGTCTGCAGCTCCAACAGCGAGTGCGGGAGTGGTGCTCACTGCCTGTCGTCTTCGAACGCGTGCTTCGACACCTGCACCAGCAACTCGCAGTGCCGCACGGGCTACGTCTGCTACGACAACGACTCGGACGGCAGGCGCGAGTGTCTGCCGGGTGGGACCGGCACCGGACGCGTCGGCGACGCCTGCACCGACCAGAGCGACTGCGCCGGCGGACAGTGGGGAACCTGCCTCGACAGTGCGCGCGGCGCGCCGGGCGGCTACTGCCTTCTGGCCTGTGGTTCCGGGCAGGCCACCTGCCCGTCAGGCAGCGAGTGCGTCTTCCTGCAGACGGCGGACGGCGACTTCGAGATCTGCCTCGACTCGTGCTTCTCGGGCAGCGATTGCCGCTCGGGCTACCAGTGCAAGCTGGTCGGTGGATCGAGCGCCAACGTCTGCTGGCCCTGAACCTCGCTTGCGCCGACCCGCCGCTCCGTGGCAGAACGCGCCCATGAGCGAAGAGTTCGAAAAACGCCTCATCGCCGCCGCGGAACTCCTCGAGGAGATCGTCGAAGATCGCAGCGTCATCGCGAACGTCGACAAAGCGAAGTGCCGTCGGCTGCTCGAAGCCGCGGGCCGGGTATCGCGGCCCGACACCGCCTCGAAGCGGTCCCTCGCCAAGGCGCGCCGGCGAAAACGCAAGCGCGACCGGCGCAAGAACGACCAGGCGCTGCTGAACCAGACGGGGGTGCGGCAACTGCGCGAGTCGCCGATCTTCCTGACGCCGAAGCACAACCCGGACGCCGACGTGCCCCGAGAGCCGCTCGGCCGGACTGACGAGGAGCGCATCTGCTACGTCTGCCGCACGACGTTCGACGAGGTGCATCACTTCTACGACCAGATGTGCCTCGAATGCGGCGACTTCAACTTCGCGAAGCGGCACCCGACGGCAGACCTCGCCGGTAGAATCGCGCTCGTGACCGGCGCGCGCGTGAAGATCGGCTACCAGGCAGCGATCCTGCTTTTGCGCTCCGGCTGCCACGTCGTCGCGACGACCCGGTTCCCTCGCGACGCCGCGACGCGTTACGCCGCCGAACCCGACTTCGAAGAGTGGCGCGAGCGGCTCGAGATCTACGGCATCGACCTGCGGCACAGCCCGAGCGTCGAGGCGATGTGCCGCGACCTCGACGAGCGTCTTCCCCACCTCGACTTCATCATCAACAACGCGTGCCAGACCGTCCGACGCCCGCCCGGCTTCTACGACCATCTGATCGAGGCGGAGACACAGCTCGCGTTGGAAGACCAGAGCGAGGGAGTCCGCGTTCATGTGACGCAGCCGTCCGCGCTCATGACGCAGGTCGAGCTGGTCGAAGGGGACGAAGAGCGCGGGCATCACCTCTTCCCGCGCGGCGAGCTCGACGCCGACCTTCAGCAGGTCGACCTTCGCAAGGTCAACAGTTGGCGACTGAAGCTGGCCGAAGTCCCCACGATCGAGCTCCTGGAGGTGCACCTGGTCAACGCCGTCGCACCCTTCATCATCAACGCGCGGCTCAAGCCGGCGATGCTGCGAACGCCCGCGCGCGACAAGCAGATCGTCAACGTCTCGGCGATGGAGGGGCAGTTCTACCGGATCTTCAAGACCGACCGGCATCCGCATACGAACATGGCGAAAGCGGCCCTCAACATGATGACGAGGACGTCGGCGATCGACTACGTCGAGGACGGCATCCACATGAACGCAGTCGACACCGGCTGGGTCACCGACGAAGACCCCGCCCACCACGCCGAGCAGAAGCGCGAGGTGCACCGCTTCCATCCGCCGCTCGACATCGTCGACGGCGCGGCGCGTATCGTCGACCCGATCTTCCATGGCGTGAACACCGGGGAGTTCGTCTGGGGACAGTTTCTCAAGGACTACCAACCGACGGACTGGTAGCGGCCGCGACTTCGCACCCCGCCCGCGTCCCCGCCGTGAGGGTTCATCGTGGTTTGCGCGCCACGATCGGCGCGGAGACCGCGTCGTCGACGCCTCGATCGCGTCTGGTTTCGGCACCCCTGCGGGATCGGAGATGACCGCTCTGCCGCGCCGAGCATGCCTCGCCGCGGCTTCCACTCTTTCTGGTACGGGTTTCGCAGACTCGTAGGCCACGGAGAGAGTGGTGATGGGCGAGACCCGGAAAAACGAGAGACGACGCACCGTTCTGGTGACGGGCGCGAACGGGTTCGGGGGGATGGTTGCCCGGGCCGCCGTCGACCACGGCTGGGACGTCGTGGCGAGCACCCGGAACGAGGCGACGCGAGCCCGAGCGCTCGCCGCCGGCCTCGAGATCCCGCGCATCGTCTGCATCGACTACTGCAGCCCATCGGCCGGTGACCCCGGTCACTGGGTCGAGGTCCTCGCCGAGCTCGGCGTGGACGCCGTCATCAACTGTGCGATGCGAACACCGAAGTCGGTCCCGCGGGCCGATCTCGACCCGGAGGGCGCCCGGCGCGTCAACGACGTCGTCCCGAGGGCGCTGGCGGCGGCCTGCGAATCGCTGGACGTCGCGCTCGTTCAGTTGTCGCCGCTCCACGCGCACCTTCATGCGCCGGACGACTCCTACCGGGCCACCAAGGACCGTTTCCGGACCTGGCTGGAAGCGTTTACCGCGGGTTCCACGCTACGCTCCGTCGTCGCCGAGATGGGGATCGTGACGCACCCGGGCCGGGGACACTACCGGCTGGAGCTGCTCTGTGCGCTCGGCATCGCCGTGGTCCCGACGGGGAACGTCGGGCTCAACCCGATCGACGCCCGCGACGCCGCCGCCGGGCTCGTGGGGCTCGCCGAGGCGTTGATCGAGGGCGACGAGACGCGCGTCCCGCGAGGGAGCACGGTGACGGTCGCGGGACCCGAATCGGTCGACTGGAAGACCTTCTTCGGGCGCATCCGAACGGCGCTCGGGCTCGGACCTTCGACCGCAACGCTGCCGCTCCCGTGCAACAGGCTCAGCGCTGCCGTCGTGGAGTGGGCCCGACGCCTTTCGATTCCATTGCCGGGGGGCGCGGACGGGTTCGACATCCTGGAGCTCGACCGCGAATTTCGCGTATCGAGCTCCGCCGCCGAACGATTCCGGGCGGCATCGGGGCTGGAGAGTTTCCGAGACCCCATGGCGGCTTACCGCGAGCTCCGGGCGTCGGGCTGGGAGCCCCCCGGGCCGGTGGAAGCGCTCCGCGTCCTGACGCAGCGGGTGACGCCCGATTCCCCGCCCCTGGCGCTGCCAACCGCTCGAATCGTACGCGAGCGAGTCCTCGTCGTGGGGGCGACCGGGTTCATGGGACCGACGATCGTCGAGGAGCTGATCCGCGAGGGGCACCCGGTCGTCGGCACGGTCCGAAGTCTCGACCGCGGCAGACGTCAGCTCGACCTGCCCGGCGTCGAGCTGGTCCGGGTCGACCTCGAGGAGGAGTGGACCACGGCGCGTTTCCACGAGCTCCTCGAGACACACGGGATCGACGTCGTCATCAACAACGCCGGCGCCTGCACGAGCGGCGACGCCGACCTCATCGAACGGGTCAACCACCGCGTCCCGCGCGCGCTCGTCGCCGCTGCCGACCGCGTCGCTCGGCGTCGTCCGCTGCGGCTGATCCAGATCTCGTCGACGGGCGTTTACTGGGACGACTGGGCCGAGATCTCCTACACGCGCGCCAAGCGGTTGCTCGACGAGGAGATCGAGAATTGTTCGCACCTCGACTGGGTGATCGTTCGTCCGAACATGGTGTTGGAACCGGGCCGGGGACACGTTCCACTGGAGGACGTCGCGAAGCTTCCGGTGCTCCCCTACCTGCGCGACGAGTCGATCCAGCCGATCGACAACCGGGAGCTCGCGATCGGTATCGCGCGGCTCGCCCGAAACTCGGTGACTCGGGTCGTTCTCGACGCCAGCGGACCGGAGGTCACCACCTGGCCGGAGCTGATGAACACGGTGCGACAAGCGATGGGGATGCAGCCGGCACCGTGCGCCCGCGTCCCCGGAGTGAGCGGCGCGCGGGCAGTAATAGGTCTCCTCCACCGACTTTTCGGCGGAGAGGCGTTCGGGAAGCTCGCCGCCCTCGACGACGAGACGTTTCGGGTCGCGGGGCGAGGGAGCGTACGCGACACGACCGCATGGCTCGAGGCGACGGGCCTGCGTCCATGGAGCCTCCGCGACTCCTACACGGCGTGGTTCGCGGGGACCGAGGCGCGAACGATCTTCATCGAAGAGATGCGCTCGTGCGGGACCAGAGATCCAGGTTCCTGCGTGATCACCGTCCCCGGGTCCGGCGTCGGTCGCGGGCATGCGAACAAGATCGCCTGAGGCGCGAAAGAAGTGTACGGGGGATGGATCATAGTCTCTCCGCCAGCATCTCTTCGAGCGCCACCTGATCGGCCGCGAACCGGTCGATCCCTTCGGCGAGCTTCTCGGTCGCCATGCGGTCGTCGGCATGCATCGCCTCGAAGCGCTCCTTCGTCATGTCGATCCGTTCCACGTCCGCTTCCTTCGCCCGATCGACGCTCAGCTTCTGCGGGAGTTCGCCTTCCGTGTTCTGCAACTCCTCCAGGAACTTCGGCGCGATCGTCAGCAAATCGCAGCCGGCGAGCTCCGTGATCTCGTCGAGGTTCCGGAAGCTCGCCCCCATCACCTCGGTCGAGTAGCCGAACTTCTTGAAGTAGGTGTAGATCTCGGTCACCGACTGCACCCCGGGATCTTCGGGACCGGGGTAGGAATCGCGGCCCGTCTCCTTTTTGTACCAGTCGAGGATCCTCCCCACGAAGGGCGAGATGAGCGTCACCCCGGCTTCGGCGCAAGCGATCGCCTGGTGTAGGCCGAAGAGGAGCGTCAAGTTGCAGTGGATCCCTTCGCGCTCGAGCTGTTCTGCGGCGCGGATTCCTTCCCACGTCGACGCGATCTTGATCAGGACTCGTTCGGGGCCGATGCCGTGACCGTCGTAGAGCGAGATGAGATGGCGCGCCTTCTCCACCGTCGCATCCGTGTCGAAAGAGAGGCGCGCGTCGACCTCCGTCGAGACCCGCCCCGGAATGATCTCGAGGATCCGGCGGCCGAACTCGACGGCGAGCATGTCGACCGCGATGGCGACGACGTCCTTCTCGTCCGCGTCGGAGCCGGCTTTCGCCTTCGCCGCGTCGAGCGCCGCGTCCACGACGGGTGCGTACTGCTCCATCCCCGCCGCGTTCATGATGAGCGACGGGTTCGTCGTCGCGTCGCGCGGCGTGAATGCCTGGATCGAGTCGATGTCACCGGTGTCGGCGACGACGACGGTCATCTGTTTCAGTTGGTCGAGAAGGTTGGCCACGTGGAGCTCCGAGTTGAGGACACGTTCCGCTGAAGATCTACACGCCCGTTGCCGCAGCGACAACCCACCGCCGCTCGCCGGGGCGTCCACCGTCGTCGTCCCCGCGGACCATTTCGGCCGCCCGAGTGAGCTGCGTCGACATTTCCCGGTAGATCCGTCGAAGTTCGCGTTGGCCTTCGGGAATCCAGCGTCGACATTGAGAGCTGAATTCGTCACCCCCTCCGAGGTTCACTCATGCCCGCACCCTGGTCCCCACGTCCCGAAGAAGACGGCACCTACAAGCCTTCGAAGCTCGCCATCGCGTTCTCCGGCAAGGGGATGAAGTTCGACGCCGACGGCCCGACGTCCGGCGGGGAAGGGCGGAGAATCTTGATCGTCTGCACGGAAAACGGCGCGATGGAGATGCGGAACGGGAAGCGGTTTTCCACCGGAAACCACCCCGTCGAGACGTTCATCCCGATCCTCCACTTCGAGCGCGCCGGTTTCGCGGTCGACATCGCGACGCCCACCGGAGAGGCGGTCGCACTGGAGCGGTGGGCGATGCCTGACGACGGCGCCGTCGTCGACGCCTGCGCGCGACACGCCGACGCGCTCGAGAACCCCATCGACCTGAGAGAGTTCGTCGAGGAGCTCGGCTCCGCGGACGACTACGCCGCGGTCTTCATCCCGGGAGGGCACGGAGCGATGCTCGGGCTCCCCGAAGATCCGAACGTCGGTCGACTTCTGCGGTGGGCGCACGAATCGGGCCTCTTCACCCTCACGATCTGCCACGGCCCCGCCGCGCTCCTCGCCCTCGCGGGAGGCGACGACGCGTTCGTCTACGACGGCTACGAAGTGACGGCGTTTCCCGACGTGGTCGACCGCACCAGCCCGATGATGGGCTACCTCCCTGGGCCGATGCCCTGGTACCTCGGTGAGGCGCTCGAAGCGCACGGACTGAGAGTCGTCAATTCGATGATGACCGGGTCGACGCATCGCGATCGGAAGCTCGTCACTGGAGACAGCCCCCTCGCCGCAAACTCGTTCGGGCGACTCGCCGTCGACGCGATGATCGAAGGAGCGAACGCTTCGGGTTCATCCGGCACGTAGCGTGCCGCACGTTCGCGTATCTATCTCTCCTACCTAACTTCTGACCAAGGGGAGCAAAGATGCAGCACGACCCACAACTTCAGCGCGTACAGGTGGTCGACTTCGACATGACCATCGGCAGCCTCATCGGCCTCTTCATCAAGATGGCGATCGCCTCGATCCCGGCGATGCTCATTCTCTGGGTCCTCGGGATGTTGCTCGGGGTGATCGCGATGGCGATCCTCGGGGTGGGAGGAGCGGCGCTCGGCGGCTGACGGGGCGGGGAGCCAGCGGTTACAATCGCTTGCCTTCCGAGCCCGAAAACCTCGCGGGTCCAGGGATGCAATCCCTGGTGGGTCTGGGGCAACGCTCCAGGGTGTTCCGACAAAACGACAGCCTCCCCGCGTTGTCGATCGTATTGGCAACTCGAGTTGCCGATTGCGTTGCTACAATGCCGCGATCGCGCGCCGTAAGTGGCCGAAAAGCCCCTCAGAGCGGTTGGCACGTAGCATGCAATTACCGCCTCCGGCTTCCCGGGCCCGTCGCACTTCGACGAGCCCCGCAGTTACTGCCGGAGTTTTCATGAAACGACTCGCCCCCCTCGCGCTCGCAGTTCTCGTCTTCAGCTCCTGCGGCGTGGTCGACGACGATCCGGCCGTGGAAGCGGCAGCTTCCGAGACGAACGCTGCCGTACCTTCGGGCAAGGCGGACATCTACGGTGCGGACGACCGTCGCGACCTGTCGCACGAGACTTCGCCTTCGGTGCGCGAAGTCGGCGATTCGACCGTGGCGATCCTCAATCGATACCGCGTGCGTCCCGAGGGAGACCATCACATGCGGCTCCCGTCGCGCACTCTGGCTTCGAAGAAGGAAGCGCTCTACGGACTGCCGCTGTGCGACGGTGAGCGATTCAAGGAAGAGCCAGCCGCGGCGAGCTGCTCGGGGTTCTTGATCGCCCCGGATCTCGTCGCGACGGCGGGGCACTGCGTCTCGATCGACACCCCGTGCGACCAGCTCGCCTTCGCGTTCGGGTTCGACAAGCGCGACGGTGACCCGACCCTGATCGATCGACGGGATTACCGACAGTGCAAGGCGGTGGTGGGGCACCTCTTCGACCGTGAATCGACCCGCGGTCGGGCGCTCGACGACATGCGGCTCTACTCGGACTGGGCGGTCGTCCAGCTCGACGCGCCGGTCGATCACCGCGTGCCGCTCACGATCCGAGGGACGAAGATCACCGAGGGGGAGCGCGTGTACGCAGTGGGGCACCCCGGAGGCGTGCCGACCAAGGTCACGAGCGGGTCGGTCGTGGACGACCACGAACTGTGGTTCAACACCGACCTCGACATCTACGCCGGCAACAGCGGCAGCGTGATCGCCGACTCGAACGGACAGGCGGTCGGCATCGTGTCGCGCGGGTCCGGTGGCGCGAGCTACACCTACAACGCCAGCCGAACCTGCATGACTTCGAAGACGTGCGACGGCTACGACCCGAGCTCGGTCCAGTGCTCCGGCAACCAGGGCATCCACATCGCTCCGCTGAACCGGTTCCTTCGAGCCACTCCAGTCTCCGCAGAATTCACCGGGGGGTGGGGCGACCCGATCCCTGCAGACGGCCGCCCGATCAGGATTCCGTTCGACATCCGCGCGGACGGATTCGCCCACTACGTCACACTGAACGCCCGTATTTCCCACCACGAGCCGACGACTCTGGAGTACGCGATCGTCGCACCCGACGGCACCCGCCAGGTGGTGATGGACCAACCGAGCGCGTGGAGAAACTCGATCAGCACCCCGACCCGCACGACGTTCGCGTTCGGCGAGAAGTTGGCCGAGGGTCGATGGACCCTCGAGATCCGAGACACTCAACCGTCGGCGTCAGCCTCGCAGCGCGTCGAGTGGGCGCAGCTCGTCGTCGGCGTCGGCACCAACACCGCGTGGGAAGCGCCGACGTGGATCGGCTCGGCCTGCGAGTCCGATGCGGACTGCAACTTCGACCACTTCGGAACCCCCGGGCAGTGCATGACCTCTGGCAGCGGCGGCTACTGCACGTTGCCGTGCGAGGGTTACTGCCCCGATCGCGAAGGGTTTGCGACGACGTTCTGCGTCGAGTCCGATTTCGGCAGCGGCGCCTGTGCGCCGGTGCCGCACGCGCTCAACGCGCAATGCGCCTCCATCCCCGGCACCACGCGCAGCGTGGCGTCGCGATGGGTGGGGGCGAGTGGCGCCGCCCCGACCGCACGAGAGATCTGCGCTCTCCCCTGACGTTCCGTCTCGCGGTTGCCTGCCACCGTCGCGATCTGATATCCGCGGAACGTGATCCTCCTCGACTCGACACCGCAAACCGAAGCGGAACTGCTTCGGCGCGCACGCGCGCTCGCCGGGCGGCGGCTCGACGAGATCGCGGCCGCCCTTCGCGTCGACGTTCCCGGTTCGCTCCGGTCGGACAAGGGGTGGGTCGGGCGACTCATCGAAACCGCGCTCGGGGCGACCGCGGGGAATCAGGCGCTCCCCGACTTCGTCGAGCTCGGCGTCGAGCTGAAGACGATCCCGGTCGACGCGACCGGAAAGCCCCTCGAATCGACCTACATCTGTGTCGCAGACCTCACGCCCGACGAGACCCTCCGCTGGGCCGACAGCCTCGCCTGGTGCAAGCTGCGCCGCGTCCTCTGGGTCCCGATCCTCGCCGAGGGGCGTCCGCCGCCCGCCGAGCGGATCGTCGGGCGCGCCGTCCTCTGGAGCCCGGACCCCTACGAACTGGCGCTCCTCGAAGCAGACTGGTCGCTGCACATGCGCGCGATCGCGGCGGGGGCGGTCGAGCACGTCTCCGGTTCGGAAGGAGCCGTGCTTCAGGTCCGTCCCAAGGCCGCCAACCGTCGTATCCTCACCGAGACCGTCGACGAGTTCGGCGAGCCTGCGCTCACGAATCCACGCGGCTTCTACCTGCGGGCGTCGTTCACCCGCGACGTGATCCTCAACGGTCTGGCGAAGGGCTAACACTTCCTCCCCTCCCGATGCCGGGAGGCGCCCAGTCGACCCACCGAGACTCCACGCCGAAACAGGTTCGTTTCCTTGCGATCCGGTGGCCTCGGGCCCTGCGGCACGTACTGTTCCACGTAGACATTTACGGAGAACACGAATGAGCAAAAGTGGTTGGACGGCAGACGACATGACAGACCAGACCGGACGCGTCGCGATCGTGACGGGAGCGAACAGCGGGATCGGCTTCCACGCCGCGAGGCACCTCGCCGCGCGCGGGGCCGAGGTGGTGCTGGCGTGCAGGACCGAATCGAAAGCGCTGAAGGCGCGCGACGAGATCCGCGCGCAACACACGGGCGCGGACGTGGAATTCATGCAGCTCGACCTGAGCGACCTCGCCTCCGTGAAGGCGTTCGCCGACGAGTTCCTCGACCGATACGACCGCCTCGACCTTCTGGTGAACAACGCCGGCGTGATGGTCCCGCCGTACTCGAAGACGAAAGACGGCTTCGAGCTGCAGTTCGGCACCAACCACCTGGGGCACTTCGCGCTCGACGCGCACCTGATCGAGCTCGTGATGGCGACGGAGGGAAGCCGCGTCGTCACGGTCTCGAGCGGCGCTCACAAAGCGGGCAAGATCGACTTCGACGACCCCAACTGGGAGAAACGCTCCTACTCGGCGTGGCGCGCCTACGGCCAGTCGAAGATCGCGAACCTCTATTTCGCGCTGGAGCTCGATCGCCGACTCCGAGCCGCAGGGAGCGACACGATCTCGACCGCCGCCCACCCCGGCTGGGCCGCCACCGAGCTTCAGAGCAACTCCGCGTTCGCGAAGTTCCTCAACCCCATCTTTGCGCAGACTCCCGAGCAGGGGTCGTGGCCGACGCTCGCCGCCGCGACCGCACCGTCGGACGGAGGCGACTACTGGGGCCCCAATGGATTTGCCGAGATGAAGGGACAAGCGGTCGAGGTCGAGCCGAACGACCTCGCCAAAGACCCCACGATCGCCGAGCGCCTCTGGCGACTCTCCGAAGAACTCACCGGCGTGGAGTTCGAGATCCCCGCAGCCACCGAGGGGCGGTCCGTCGCCTAGGTCCACAGCCCAGGGTGACGACGAGCGTTGCGATTGCGATGTGCTTCCAGTTCATGAGTGCCTCCTCGTTGGATGTCGATCGCATCGTAGAGAGCCCGCATTCGCGCGCTCGGAGCCGACGAGGAGACTTCGTGGAGACGATGCGGCGCCTTCCCCATCGCTTCTCCACGAAGTCTTCAGGGCGTCTCCAAGCTCCGGCCAGCGGCGTGGGCCAGAATCCGAATCGTCAGCCGGGTGGATCGGCGACGCGAAACTGAGATGCCAAAGGGAGGCAATCATGAACTGGAAAGCAATCGCAGCACTCGGACTCCTCAGCACCACCCTCGCTTGCGGTGGCGACGCCCGCCCGGGAAGCGGGTCTTCGACCGACGACCGCAACAACGGGATGTCGAACGGAGAGGGGAGCAACAACGGCACCGTCGACCACGGCGCCCCCAACAACGGCACCGGCAACAACGGCACCGGCAACAACGGCGGCACCGGAAGTAACAACGGCGGCGAGACCGTCCCCCGCCCGGTGTTCGATGGGAACGTGGGGTTTCTGGCGCCGCTCGACCCCGTCACCTTCACCAACGACACCGTCTCCTTCGAGATGATGGCGGAGGGTGACGCGGTGCTCGACGCTCTCCTCGCCAACGGAGAAGAGGTCGGTGCGCTCGACGGACCCACCTTCGACTGGGACACGACCTCGAGCGCCGAAGGAGAGTACGACGTCCGCATCCAGTACCTCCTCGACGGCGAGGAAAACACCTCCGAGGTCTTTCGCACCGTGATGGTGGACCGCACCGCGCCCGAGATTCTGAGCGCGACCCCGGCTGCGGGCGAAGACGCCGTGCTCCCCGGGACCCCCATTCGGCTGCGGCTCTCCGAGGCGGTCGACATCGATACGGTGAACGAATCGTCGGTGCTCCTGTCGCTCAACGGTCTGCGGTCGACGCAGTACGCGGTGACCCCGGCCGACGACGGCGAGTCGATCGACATCGAGATCGCCGGCGGCGAAGCGAAACCACCCTACTACGTGAGCCTGCAGTTCGAGGGGGTCGCCGACTTCGCCGGGAACCTCCTCCAGGACAACTACGCATTCAGGGTGCGCGCCTGGGTCAAGGAGCCGCTGCCGCTGCAGCTCTCCGACATGGAGTACCTCGTGTTCCAGGGCGACGAGTTCATCGCCGGCACGGTCCAATCACGCATCGCCGACAAGATCGTCCTGCTGAAGTACGACCCCGCGGCGCAGAGCTGGGAGACGGTCGCGCAGCAGACGCGGGAGGACGTCCACGACATCGACGCGACAGTGTCGTCGGCCGGGATCCACGTCGCCGCGTTGCGTACCGACGGTGCCATGAACTCGATCGAGGTCTTCGACATCGATCCGGCCGCGAAGACGATGGATTCGATCGGAGTTCAGGCTACCGGCGCAGCCTACGACGGAGGCCGAGTCGCGCTCGACGTGCAGGGGACGACGGGCAAGGGGCTCATCGCGGCCATTCAGGACTCCCGTCTGATGGTGTTCGACTACACGGGTGACATCCCCTTCTCGATCGCGAGCATCTTTCCGTCGGACGCCCCCGAGTACAACAACGCCAGGGAAGACGGCGACCTGGCGCTCACGGTGCTCCGAAACGGTAGCTACGAGGTCGCCTTCAGCCGCTGCGCCGCGGGCATCAGCCCCTGCTTCCAATCGCAACTGGTGCGGTCACGCCGCAGCTCGGGTGCATGGTCCCTGCAGGGGACTTTCAACACTCCGGTGAACTTCACCAACCCTGGCTCTTGCGACAAGTTCCAGAGCGTCGACATCGACTACCTCGGGTCCTCGCCGGTCGCGATCATGACCTACCGGCCCAACTGCGACGAGGCAGCCCGCGCTCATGGCCTGCGGGCCAGCACGTCGACCTGGGACGCCTATCTCCCCGACGCGATGCTCGCCGACATGCCCGCAGCGTCGGACACCGGGATCGCCGTGAAGCTCTCGCCGATCGGAGCGGACGAGGCGCACATTCTGGCGACGATGCCGCAGCGACTGCTGGTCGCGAAGGTCTCGGGGGACACCACCACCTGGTACCCGGAGCTGATCACCGACTTCACGCTCGATCAGACCCACACGTTCCGCAGCACCGACATCGGCACGGCGCCCGACGGTGAGCCGGTGGTCCTCCTGCGCTACGACGGCATCTCCCAGGTGTGGCGAACCAACTGATCGCCTCCCCCGGGCCTTCGGGCCCGAGTTGGTCGCCCCACGGGCGGGTCTCTTCGGAGGCCCGCCCTTTTTCGTCTCGCTCGGGAGCGGGCCCCGTCGCCACCGGTCAGGGCAACACTGCTCCGATCTCCGTGGCGCGCCGCCGCGACTCTTCGCGGGCACGTCGTGCGTCGTCGGGGCGTCCCGCGTCTTCGAATACTGCCGCGAGGTTGGCGGCGAGGAACGGGCCCCACCAGAGCTCCCCCGTGGAAGCGGCGAGCTCGTCGGCGGTGGCGAGCACGTCGATCGCCTCGTCGTGTCGACCGGCCCACCGCAGGATGTCCGCCTCCACCGCGGCGATGTTGGTGCAACCGATCAACATGCCGCTCTGCTCGTACTCGTTCGCGGCGCGCTTCGCTCGTCGGCACGCTTCCTCCAGATCTTCCCCACGCTTCGCTCGACACCACCCGGTCAGGACGTCGGCGACCGGGCGAAACTGCCGGAACCCGTACTCGTCACAGAGGGCGGTGAGTTCGGCCGCGCCCCGCTCCACACCGTCGGCGTAGCCGTCGGCAAAGAGCATCCAGCATCGATGCTGCAGGGCAAATTCGAGGTGACGGCTCGGCCCACGTCGCCGGGCCAGGTCGAGGATCGCCCCGAGCTCCTCGCGTCCCTCGTCACGCGCCCCCCGCATCCATCGCGCAAAAGCATGGTGGGTGCGGGCGAGGACCAGTCCCTCGAGCGCCTCGCCCGCCATCAACGCCTCGTCTCGAGCGACGGACGGCGCGAGCGCGCTGATGACATCCGCGGTATGGCGCTCGCAATCGTCGAAACGGCCGAGATAGAGCGACGCCACCCCGAGCGTCACCTTCGCGGCGATCGAAACGGTGGGATGGGCGTCGGGGGTCTCGAGCAGCCGCCGCGCTTCCTCGTGGGCGACGTCGAATCGAGCAGCCGCGATATAGTGCCGACAGAGTTTGGCGTTCACCGACGCCTGCGCTCGCGCGTCCCCGAGCTCGATCGCCAACTTCCGGGCGGTTTCGTACGCGTCGAGTGCGTCGGAAGACCTGAAGCCGAGCAGCGCCACGCTGCAGACGGCTCGCCGCATCTGCAGCTCGTAGGCGGTCCGTCGGACATCGGCGCCCGAGCTGAGCGCCGAGAGACGCGCGATCGCTTCGAGCCCCCGTTGGACGTGGTCCATCGCTTCGCTGTACGCGTAGCGTCGAAGCGCGATGTCGGCCGAGGCGACCGCGTACGTCGCCGTCCGCCCGAAGTCGTGCGCGTTTTCGAAGTGGTGGAGCAGGTCGGTCGCGAAGCGCCGGCGGGACTCCTCGTCCCCCCGTTCCAGACGTTCGCCCGCTTTGCGATGCAGGCGAGCACGGCGCCCCGACGGGAGGAGATCGTAAATCACGGTCCGGTAGACCTCGTGGGTGAAGCGAAACGCAGCGCTGACGCTGCCGTCGGGTGCCGGATCGAGCCCCCGCGACTCGACGAAGAGCTCGCCGGCGGCGAGACGCTCGAGTCGGGCTTCGACTTCGTCGAGCGGTTGCTCGCAGAGCTCGGCGACCCCGGCGGCCGCGAACTCGCGACCGACGACCGCTGCGGCGTCGAGGATGTCGCGTTCGGCTTCGTCCAGCACCTCGAGCCGCTGTTCGACAAGCTCGGTCAGCGTGTCCGGGACCACGTCGGTCTCCGAAGCGTCGTCGGCGAGGTCCCAACTCTCGCCTTCGCAGTGCAGCGTCCCGTCCGCACGCCATGCGTCGAGCACGCCCGCGACGAAGAGTGGCACCCCGCCCGTCTTCGACCGCAGGCGAACGGCGGAACGCCGTGTCACCTCCCCGCCGAGCCGGGCAGAGGCCATCGCGGTGATCGCTTCGTCGTCGAATCCCGCGAGGGCTATCGAATGGGCTCCGTGCCGCATCGTCAGCCGCGACATCGTGGTGACGACGCCGTGCCGTTTGCTGCGAGCTTCGCCCAGCCGCAACGTCACCAAGACGAGGAGGCGGGCGGGGTCGGTTCGAGAGGCGATGCGCTCGAGCAACGCGGTGGAGGCGGCGTCGGCCCAGTGAAAGTCTTCCAGGACCAGCACGAGCTCGCCTTCGCGCCCCAGATGCTCGACCAGAGCCACGAACTCCCGCGGCATCCGTTCGGTGGGTTCCCCCGCTCCCCGAGCATCGGTGGGGCCGAGCTCCGGGATCTGGGCCGCCCACGTGGGGGCTAGAGTTTGTAGCGCATTACGCGCGGCGGGGTCCGCGAACGCTAGACGTGTCAGCGCGTCGACGAACGGCAGGTAGGGTTCGGCCGCGCCAGTCTGCGGCAGACATCCGCCCTCGGTGGTACGGCGGCCGTCGGCCGCGACGCCCTCGATCACCGATCGGACGAAGGTCGTCTTGCCGATCCCGGCCTCCCCGACGACGAAAGCGACCTGCCGCTTGCCGGCCCACGCCTGAGCGGAGACTTCCAGAGCTCGTCGCGTCTCGTCGCCACGGCCGACGAGCTCGATCGGCCGAGCCGAGGTGAGCGGAAGCCGCTCGGAGAGAACGAGCTCGGGGCGCGTCGTCTCGACCGGCACGACGAGGCGATAACCCCGTCCGCGGACCGTCTTGATGATGCGCTGCGCGGAACCGTCGTCGCCGACCGCCCGCCGCGCAGACTTCAGGCGGCTCGTGAGGGCCGATTCGCTCACGATGCGGCCCTCCCACACTTCGTCGAATATCTCTTCCTTGGTGACGAGCCGGTCGGGATTTTCGGCCAAGAACCGCAAGAGGTCGAACACCTGCGGTTCCACCTCGGTGAGCTCGCCGTCGGTCCACAGTTCGAACCGCTCTATGTCGAGCTCGCTGCCCCCGAATGAGTATTTCATACGCCGTCCGTGAGTGGACCGGCGCGCCGGGCGCCGTCCGGTCAATATGAGCGCGTTCATATTAAGAGGCGACTCTCCCGGCGTCGAGCAGATTATGGGCGCCCGACCGTGGCGGTCTCATCCGCCCCGTTCTCCGTCTCGCCGAACCTGCAGTTCGACCCCGACGGAACTCTCCGCCCGGCCATCGTGGTCGAGCGAATCCCGCCCGCGATGTCAGTGCCGCCGCGGCTGGACTCCACCTCGACGCCGACTCAGCGCGACACGGTCGCCTGGTCGGCGTTTCGCTCGTGCGGCTGGTGACCGAGGTGCACGGCAATTTCGGGGTGCGCGTCGGCAAAGTCGCGCAACACGAGCAGGCTGTCGCGCGCCCCGTCGAGGTCGGCGTTGAACGTTCCCGGCTCGACGCGATGGTCCCAACCCCACGCCGTATGGCATCCATCACCGGTTAGTAGCACCGGTCCTCCCGTCGTCTTCACCAGGAACGCGAGCGAGCCTGCGGTGTGTCCCGGGATGTGGATCGCCGTCAACGACCCGTCGCCGAAGACGTCGAGAACCCCCTCGAACGGTGCTCCCTTGGCGGGCATCGGCCGAAGCTCCTGCAGCGCTCCTTTCCCCTCGAGCGTCCGGTTCGTCACGCTGCGGGTCGCCACGTTCTTCACGCTGCGGTCACCTACCTCGCCCGGGCCCGTGTAGATCGGCACGTCGTCCGGGATGTCCGGCAGCCCCATCGCGTGGTCCAGATGCATGTGCGTCATGAAGACGCCTGCGACCGGGTCCGGCTGCGACTCGAGCCAGGTCTGCGTATCGACCAGGACCTCGAGGTCCTCGAGGTTCATCGCGCCACGGACGATCGGGCCAGCCGCCATCTCGGCGAAGTCGCGTTCGGACGTCGCCCGGTCGACCCCGGTGTCGATCAGGAACAGACCATGCTCGGGATGCCGCAAGGCGTACATGTAGATCTGGATCGATTCGTCCCCCTCCTCCAGGTGCTCCGCCTCCTCGTTCTTCAGGTTGATCACGCCCGAGCGCGGCACCTTCCAGTTCGCGGCGATGACGACCTCGAGATCGATCGGGCCGGGCTCGGCCAACGTACGCTCCACGGATCCCCAGTCCGACGGGGAGCCGAGCTCGGATTCGACCGTTTCGTGTGAGGTCTGGGCGCAGGCGGTGACGCAAATAGCGGCGAGTAGTGCGGTGAGTTTCGATTTCATGACGAGTCTCCTTGGTTGTCGTGAAATCATCATGGGTGGCGGCAAAACGTATTGAAATCCGCAAAAATCGAAGATATCCATACGCTCATGTATATCTCGTGGCAGGATGCCGAAATCTTCCTCGCTGTCGCCGAGGCGGGGAGCTTCAGCGCGGCGGCTCGTGCGCTCGACGTGACACAGCCGACCGTCAGTCGACGGATCGCAGCGCTCGAGGCGGACCTCGGCCGGCCTCTCTTTCGGCGAGATTCGGGTGGTGCACACCTGACGTCGGAAGGGGAGCGGATGTTGGAACCGGCGCGGCAGATGTCGCGATGGTCGGCGGAAATGCAGCGCGTCGCGTCCGGTTGGGAAGACACGGCGAGCGGCCCGGTGCGCGTCGCCATCCCTCCCGGCCAGGCATTCGAACTCCTGTTGCCTCTAGCCGAGCGCCTCCGTCAGTCTCATCCCGATCTTCGCGTCGAAGCGCTGTGCGGCATCGAGCACATCGACCTGACGCGCGGCGACGCGGACCTCGCCGTTCGTACGCAGCTCCCCACGCAGCCCGAGCTCGTCGTCCTCGGCTCGATCGTGGTCGAGCTCGGTGTCTTCGCCGCGGCCGAGCTCGCCGCAGAGCTTCGGCGAGGGACGGCCGGACCGATCGACGCGACTCGAATCCCGTGGGTCACGTGGTCCTATCCGCTGGAGCATGCGCTGCCGAGGCCGCAGCTCGAGGAGGCGCTC
The DNA here is from genome assembly GCA_964411125.1 of uncultured Bradymonadales bacterium. Lineage (GTDB taxonomy): Bacteria > Myxococcota_A > Bradymonadia > Bradymonadales > Bradymonadaceae > JBFIHF01. Next base: position 30,459 of record CAYPJU010000048.1, read on the forward strand.
GATCCATTCGTCATCGGCTTCGCGTCGAACGACTACCTGGTGCAGCGCCGTGCGGTGGAGCTGGGGTTGGGGGCGATGATCCTCCCGCGCATCGCGTCGGATTTCGACCCGTGGGGAGAGCTGGTCGAGCTCGAGACGACTCTGCCACTCCCGCCGACCGCCGCGATTCATGTGGTGTGCGCGCGATCGATGCGTCACGTCCCGCGTGTTCGGGTCGTGAGCGAGCGGCTGCTCGAGCTCGCCGGCAACGTCCGAGGAATTCGGTTACGCCCCGGCGAGGCCTGACGCCCCGTCGTCGCGAGCCGCCTCAGATGTCGAACGCACCCACGGCGGCTTCGCATCCGTCCCAGCAGATTCGGATGTTCTCGGGATCGGTGTGGTTGACGATGCGTGCGTCGTCGCTCGCGCGGAGGAGCCCGAAGAGCTCTTTCGTCAGCAGAAAGTGCGAGAGGACGTTCGTCTGCATCTGTACGTCGTATCTCATGAGGCGACGGGCCCGGCGTCGAGGAGATTGTGGGGGGCGACCGCGCGCGTCACCCCGGCTCAGGCCCCTTCAGAGGCCCCACCGAACGGTGAGGTAGGCGCGAATCGCCTCTTGTTCGACGATCGGCACGTCCCCTTCCAGAATCACGAGCTCATGGATGGTCCCCTCGAAGTTGGCGTCGTGATCGGACAGATTCGGGGTGCCGAGGTGCATATGGTAGGGATCGGGGTGAACGGCCGGAGCCCCGACCGCGGCGGTCTCGCCCGTGCCGTTCCCGACCGTCAGCGCCGTAGCGTTGGGCAGCGCACGGCGCTTGAAGACGATCAGGCGCGGGCCGGTCGATGCACCGAAACCGATGTGTGAGACCGAGTCGGAGTGCGTCGTGTGCCGCACCTCGTCGCCGTCGATGAGAACCTCTCCCGAGAAGTGCTCGTCGGAGAGCCCGACGTGATGCGCGCTGATCAGCGGCATCGCGAGAGGGAGCGTGGTGTCCCACGAGACGACCGCGAAGCCCGTGACGTCCTCGATGGGGCTGCCGAACAGTTTGCCGACGGAGTACATGTTGGCGCCGGAGCCGTCGAACGTGATCCCCTCGGGGGAAGTCGTCGGGTCGGGGCGTCGGTCGGGGTGGAGCTGCTCGAAACCGGGAGCCCCCTCGATGCGCTGATACCAGCGTGACACGCCGCCAGCCTCTACGGTGTAGGTATGCGCCGACTTTGCGTCGAACCATGCGAGGACCCGGCTGTCACGCATCGGTAACACGTTGTAACAGCCCGGGGCGCCGGCGATGTCGTCGAACGTGTAACCGGGCGCGCATTCGTCGCAGGCGTCGCCGCCATAGCCGGGATCGCAGTGGCAGACACCCGTGGCTCCCGCCGTGTCGGGGCGACAGATCCCCTGGTCGCACGCGGTGGAGGCACAGAGGTCCAGGACGCAAGCATCGCCGCGTTCGACATAGCCGGGCGCGCAGGTCCCGCAGTCACGCCCGGTCCAACCTTCTTCGCAGAGGCAGACCGCCGCGCCGTCCCGATCGACGCACTCGCCGTTGTCGGAACACGGGATCTCGACGCAGACGCTGACGACGCATGTCCCGGCGGCGTCGCGCTCGTAGTCGGGCGCGCAGGTCCCGCAGTCGGAGCCCGTGCGACCCTCGGTGCACTCTTCGCAAAACTCCCCCTCGAATCCATCGTCGCATCTGCACTCGATCTGAAGAGCGCCCGATGCGTCGGGCACGACCGCGCATTCGCCGGATTCTCCGCAGGGATCCGCGGCGCAAGGATCGGGGCGGCAGACGCGGGGCGCGGTCGGGTCGGGGAAGTAGCCGTCGGCGCACTCCGAGCAGTCGTCGCCAGTGTGGCCCGCCACACAGAGTTCGCACGACTCTCCTGCGAATGGAGCCGGGCAGACGCAGCGCTCGACCTCCGTGTCGACCCAGTCGCAGTAACCGGGCCCGCAATCGAGCCCGCACGTGTCGGCGCCCGGTCCCCCGTCGGGAGCGCCATCGTCGGGCGAGCCGGCGTCCGGCTGGTCGGGAGCGGGATCGTCGTCGGGGGCGGGCTCGGGATCGGGCGGAACGGGGTCGTCCGGCGCGTCGATCGTCTGGTCGTCGGGCACGTGCAGCGTGATGTCGTCGTCGTCGCATCCGACCCCCGTCGACAGAAACAGAAAGCAGAGGGCCGCCGCGAGCGCAGTGCGAGGTTTCGAGAACGAGTGAGTCTTTCGGGAATTCATGAGTCGCCTCCTAGCGATGTCGGTCATTCGACACGTCCGAGACTAGGGAGGTGGTTCGAGGGCTGCTTGGAGGGTTCCTGACCTTTGCGTGGAGATTGGCTGGAGGTCGAGCCTCCGCAAACCAAGACTCCGCTCGCCTCGTCCCCCACTCCCGCTACCCGCAGGGCGAGGGGTTTTTCGTTGCCACGGACCGGTCGTCACGGGTCCAAGGAGGACGGGCTCGCCCCCCGCTTGACCCGTCTCGACGATCTGGGGAGCATGACCGAATGCGCCATCTTCTTCTCCTTGCCTGCTTCACCGTGGCAGCCGCCTGCGGCTCATCGACCGGTAGTCCCGGTGGAGAAGGGAGCGACGAGCCTCCAGCTCCCATCGAGATCGACACGATGGAGGGATCGGACGTCGCGAATTCGCCTCGCGACCCGGACGCCGGGCACGTGACGGACGGAGGCACCACCGACGACGGCGGGATCGATCCGGAGCGGGATGCAGGTACGGGGAGACAGGGTGATGGAGGCCCGGGACCCGACCCGGCGGCCTGCAGGTTTCCCGATCAGGACGAAGACGGTGTTGCCGACGCATTGGAAAACGCGCTGGGGAGCGACTCGCTCGACCCCGACGACCGCCCCGACGAGGAGGTGACGATCCTCGTCCCGTTCGGCGAACCGCCGATTCCCGAAAGCGTGGAGGCTACAGCGACGGCCGGGGTGGCGCGCGCCGACGTCGCGATCCTCCTCGACACCACGGGGTCGATGCTCGGTACGACGTCGCGCATTCAGCCGGCGCTGAACGGTCTCGTCACGGCCCTCGCGGGCGAAGTGGACGACATTGCCTTCGGCGCCGCGGGCTACGGCGACTTTCCCTACTACGATGGGCGCAACTCGCACTACGACGTCCCGTTCTACGTCGTTCACCGCATAATGACCGCGGTCACCGAGGCGGGCCGAGCGTCCCTCTTCGACGCCTTCGGGTTCCGAAACATCATCGATGGGCTCGGCCCGTGGTTCTCGGTGATGCGTGGCGGGGACGAACCCGAACAGGGTTGGGAAGCGCTGCGTCAGTTGGCGACCGGCGTCGGGATCGCCTACCCCGACGCGAATGGTGTCCCGACGGCGGTGCCGCCGTTCGACCCTGCCACCGCTCATCCGGTGACCCCACCACCGGGGGAAACGGTCGGCACGAATGGGGGCCTCGGGTTCCGGGACGACAGTCTTCCGATCGTCCTCATGATCACGGACACGACCCACCACGACGGTGGCGACGCTGGCACCACGCCCGTGACGGCGACGCAGGCCGTCGCCGTCGCCGAGCTCGACGCGATCGGCGCTCGAGTCGTCGGGCTCCGAGCGTGGCTCGGTGCGAGCCACGCGGACCTCGAAGCGATCGCGATCGCCACCGATGCCCGGGTCGCTCCCGATGTCTGGGGGACCGGGCCGGAACGTCCGGCGAACTGCCCGGTCGGGCACTGTTGTCTCGACCCCGTAGGGACGGAGGCCGACAATCCGCCTGCCGAGAACGGTCTCTGCACGCTCGTCTTCAGCGGGGACCGTTACGATTCGTTCCTCGCCGACAACATGGCGTCCGCGATCCGGGCCATCGCGCGCGGCGCCAGGTTCGACGTCTCGGCGGTCGTGGTGGACGATCCGACGGATCCGGTCGACGTCCGCGACCACTTCGTCGAGCGTGTCGAAGCGGTCACGTGCGGGGGCTCTTCGGCGAGCGACACGGACGGCGACGGAACCCCCGACACGTTCCTCGCCGCGATCTCGGGGACCGACCTCTGCTTCCGCGTGGTCGCGCGGTCCAACACGAGCATCGCCCAGACGGAAGAGCCCGCGACGTACCGAGCCCGACTCCAATTGCTCGCCGACGGTCACGCCTTCATGCACGCGCTCGACGTCGCGTTCGTGGTCCCGCCCGCGGTCTGTGCGGTGCCCGAGCAGCGACGCTGTGAAGTCGACGCGGATTGCGCGACCGGCGAGACCTGCGAGAAGGAAGTGTGCCGTCGGGTGCTCGACTGACCACGACTCGAAGGCGAGCGCGGGGCGCAGCCATCGTGAACCAATCGTCCAGGCCCAAGTCGATACTTCACGAGGGATGTTTCTCGATGGATGAGTTGCTGGCATTGTGGTTCAGCGCGTCGAGCGACAATCGACGCTCGAGGAGTGGAGCGTGGGAGTCAGTCGGACATCGTTCGTCATCGCCCTTTCGTGCGTACACCTCGCGGCGGCATCGGCGGTCGCCGAGGAGCCCCCGAACACCGAGCCCGGAGCGGAGCAGAAACCAGCGGAGCTCGAGCCTACCCGGGTAGGCCCGGGGGGCCGCGTGGCCCTCGAAGCTGCGTTCGGTGCCGTGGGGATCGGGGTCGGCTTCGTGGGCACTGCGGTGACCCTCTCGGCTGCCGGCGGCGGCGTTCCGGTGATCGTGCTGGCCCTGTCGATGCCGATGGCCGGTGCGATCGGGGGCGTCTATCTCGGGGGGACGCTCGCCAGAGGCGATGGCGCGCTCTGGACGACCGCTGTCGGGGCGGTGGTGGGCGGTGTCGTCCTGGCGGTCCCCATCGCGGTGTACATCGACGCGCATTCCAGGCCGGCTCTCAACGGAACGGCGTTGGCGTTGGTCGGGTTGGCGCTCGTCGGGCCGATCGTCGGGGGGATACTGGGGTACGAGCTCTCGCACGGGGTCCGCACTGCCTCCGGCCGGGTTTCGATCGCACCTGACGTTCGTGTCGACCGCGACGGAACTCCACGCCCGGCCATCGGCGTCGTCGCGACTTTCTGAGATCCCGAACACCGGCCGCTGACACTGCGACGCGTTTCCGTCCGCGAATGGACCCTTTCACGCCGCACGGATGTCACTCGTCCCGATCGGGGTTAGGTTGTTGCGCTACCAGCCAGAACGGGACGACATGACCGACACCATCCAGACGAAGCACCTCGACGCAGTCATCCAGAACCACACCCGCGACATGACGGGGCGCGTAGCGGCCGTCACCGGGACGACGAGCGGGACGGGCTACGTCTGCGCTCGCGAGCTCGCGCGACGCGGCGCGGAAGTGCTGCTCTTGAACCGGCCGAGCGAGCGCGCCAAATCCTCGCTCGCACGGCTGCGCGAGGAGGTGCCCGACGGGAACTTCGTCGCCGTCGATTGCGACCTGCAGGACTTCGCCAGCGTCCGCTCCGCCATCGACCGGATCAAGGGGGACTACGACCGGCTCGACGTGCTCTGCAACAACGCTGGAGTGATGGCGCTCAGCGACGAGGCGACCACGGACGGCTACGACGTCCAGATGCAGACCAACTGCCTGTCGCACTTTCTGCTGACGAAGGAGCTCTTCGAACTTCTGCGCCGCAGCGACGACGCCCGAATCGTGAACCACTCGTCGCAGGCACGCCTCGGCGGGCCGCAACGCCCCGAATACTTCGGCAAGAATGGCGGCGACCTCGGCGGCGACGGCACCGAAGAGGAGAACAGCTCGTTCTCCGGCCCTCGCTGGGAACGATACCATCAGACGAAGCTCGCCAACTGCACGTTCACCTACGGCCTCCACCAACGCCTCGAAGCCGCCGGGATCGACAACGTCAAAGCGCTCGTCGCCCACCCCGGCCTCGCCGCGACCGAGCTCCAACAGACCACGAGCCGCGACGGCGGGATGGACGCCGACAGTTCGTTGATGAAGCGCGCGCAATCGGCCGAAGACGGCGCCCTCGGCATCATTCGATGCTCCATGGACCCCGAGGCGAAGTCGGGCGACTTTTTCGGCCCCGACGGATGGACCGGGTTCCCCGGGCGCCTCGAACCCGAAGACCTCCTCACCGACCCCGAGAACATCCGCATCTGCTGGGAAGGGTGCGAGGCTGCCGTGGGGTCGTTCGAGATCCGAACGGCGAAGTGAACCCTTCCCCTACGACCGACGGCGGCGGAGCGCGACGAGGGCGAAGAATGCGAAGACGACGAGCACGCGAGACGAGTTGCCCCGTCCAACCGAGCATCCGCCGGTCCCGGTCGCGGTGACAGTCCCCCCCTCTTCGACCTCCCAACCCGAAGAGTCGGCGTCTTCGCACGACGTGGACCCGCACGCCGTCTGCTCCTCGTCACAGGCATCGCCCGTCCCGTCTCCGTCGGAGTCGACCTGCTCGGTCGATTCCACCTCCGGGCAGAAGTCGTCGTCGTTGCGGACACCGTCTCCATCGATGTCGTCGTCGCACGCGTCGCCGATGCCGTCTCCATCGAGGTCGGTGTGCTCGCCGTCTGCGAGCAGGGGACACGCGTCCTCGTCGTTCGTCCGGCCGTCGTCGTCGATGTCGTCGTCGCAAGCATCGCCGTCGCCGTCGCCGTCCGTGTCGAGCTGGTCGGGGTTCGGCACGTCCGCGCAGTTGTCGGTCGCGTCCGTGACCCCGTCGGCGTCGACGTCGTCGGTGTCGAAGGCATCGACGACCCCGTCGCCGTCCGAATCGTCGCACACGTCGCCGTCGCCATCGCCGTCGCCATCGAGCTGATCGGCGTTGGCGACTGTCGGGCAGTTGTCGTCCTCGTCGAGCACGCCGTCGCCGTCGTCGTCACCCTGGCAGCGGTCGCCCGTGCCGTCGCCATCGGCGTCGGCCTGACCCGCGTTCTTCACGAGCGGGCAGTTGTCGGCATCGTCGTCGACCCCGTCGTCGTCGTCGTCCGCGTCGCAGGCGTCGCCCCGTCCGTCCCCATCGGTGTCGAGCTGGTCACCGTTCGCGACCTGCTTGCAATTGTCGCAGACGTTTCCGACCCCGTCGCCGTCGTCGTCTCGCTGGCCACCGTTGGGATCGTCGGGGCAATTGTCGCAGACGTTGCCCACGCCGTCGTCGTCACGGTCCGCCTGCCGGCGGTTCGCGATGCCGGGGCAGTTGTCGCAGACGTTGCCGACCCCGTCCGAGTCGCGGTCCGCCTGGCCCCCGTTGCGATCGTTCTTGCAGTTGTCGCACCGGTTTCCGACGCCGTCTCCGTCGGAGTCGAGCTGGCCCGAATTGTCGACCCCCGGACAGTTGTCGCAGACGTTGCCGACCCCGTCCGAGTCGCGGTCGGCCTGGCCGCCATTCGGGTCGTCGGGACAGTTGTCGACGTCGTCGATCTTGCCGTCGCCGTCGGAGTCGACGCTCTGGCACTGCGTGCCGGGCGCGCCCTGGTAGGCTCCCTGTTGGGTCCAGAGGCTGCTCGATCGGCCGCAGGCGCCGCGGTAGACCTCGCGCACCCCGCCGTGGCTCCACGAGCCCGTGTTCCCACCGCGCGAACCGTAGTGGAGATGCGGCCCACTGCTGTTGCCGCTCGACGCGGACTTCGCGATCACCTGGCCGCACTGCACCCGGCTGCCGGCGCTGACGCGAAGCGATCCCCGCTGCAGGTGCGCATACATCGTCTGAGACCCGTCGGGATGACGAATCTCGATCCAGTTGCCCAGGTACCCCCCGCAGGTGCTCCCGAGCCCGCCGAAGTTCGAGCATCCGTCGTTCACGCGGGTGACGGTCCCTTTCGCCGACGCGACCACCGTCGACCCCTGGGGCAACGCGAAGTCCGTGCCCGAGTGGCCGTCGTAGCTGTCCCCGCGGCACAGATAGTCCCGCGAGGCTCCGTTGCCTTTGACGCCGTCCGTGTCGTGGTGGGCCGTCACCCCGAAGCCACCGGTATAGGGCCGTCGGTGCTTCGTCTGGGCGCCGGCGGGGAGGGCGAAGGCGAGCGCGAGCACCCCGACGATCAACGAGATCCATCGTTCATCGAGCATCGGAGACCTCCAACGTTCGTCGGTCATCGCCCGCCACGATCTGCACCGGACCATCGCCACTTCCCACCGCGACCTGCGCCGCGGCGACCTCCTCGATGATCTCTCCCGACTTCGGGTCCATCTGCACGACCCCCTCTTCGTGATCGAACGTCAGGATGCCGTCGCGCCAGATCGGCGCCCGCGGCGACGATGGGACGACATCGATGGGGGGCAGCACTTCGACCGTTCCCCCGAGCGTCGCGCGAACCATCCGGGGCATGCCGTCGATCGATGCTGCGAAGATCACTGCGCTCCCGTCGGGCGACAGCGCCGGGGACCAAGCCGGCATCAGGTCGGGAGCGACCGCGTGGACCGTACCGTCACCGAGGTCCACGACCGAGAGGACCAGGTCGGGCGGATTTCCCCCCGCGAAAGCCACCCGGTTCGCTTCGACCGACAGCGGCGCGAGCGCGTCCCTCGCGAGGTCCGTCGTCCCGGTGGACGTCACGTGCCGCAGCACCCCGTCGGCGCCCAGAATCACGGCGCCGTCGGCGGTGAAGCGCGCGTCCGAGACGCGAGCTCCACGGATGGCGGCCAGGTGGTCGGGGACCACTTCGAGCACCACGACGCGAGGAGCGTCGGTGCCGAACGGCACGGGCTCGACGGGACCGGCGAGCGCCAGGGCTCCCGTTTCGGTCTGCCGTTGGTCCAGGATTTCGACGCTCGAGTCGGTCAGCGCCAGGGTTCGAGATTTCGCATCGTCTTCGCCGGGATTCGAGCACGCCGCGACCCACGCGACGAACAGGAACACCGAAGCTCTACTTCGAATCACTCCATGCCTCCTTACCACCGAGAAGCAGACTAGCACTCGTGATCCCTGTCGACCGCCTTACAATGGCTTACAGTTCGCGCGTCCCGCTGACCGACGACCACCGGGATGCGCCATGGGCACCGTGGCGCGGCGCTGCGACGCCGCGCAGACCGGTCACGGCTCGTGGTCTTCCGGTTCGAAACCCGTCAGCGTCTCCGAATAGCCTTCGGTGACGAGCACTTCCGGCCGCGCGGGGTCGAACCAGAAGACGGGGAATCCCACGTCGCGGATCGCCGCGAAGACGCCGTAAGCGAGCTCGTCGTAGAGTCCACGCTCCTTCAACTCCGCGTCCCAGTCGACCACGCTCGCCTCGGGCTCGATCCCCGCCGAGCGAATTCGAAAGTAGCCGTCGACCTCGTCGACCACGCAATCGTCGGCGTGTTTGTGCGTCCCCTCATCATCGCGGTTGCGGATCTCGAGCTCGAGCTCGAGGGTGCAGGGCGCCCCCGCCGCCAGCTCGAGCGGCGCCGCGCTCAGTCGCAGGATACCGTCGGCGCCGCCCTTCTCCTCGCTCTCGCTCTTCTTCCAGAAACGATGGTGGTAGGTCGTCAGGGAAGCGTCCTGAGCCAGATACCCCGTCGACGTCCAGACCTGGCGGTCGTGCGGATTTTGCTCGCGAAGCAAGGTCGCGAGCCCGTCGTCGAGAGGAGCATACGTACGCTCCTCCTCCCATCCCCACCCCTCGTCGGCGGACCACAGCACGCGAACGACCCCGCGCTCGTCCACCTCCCACGTCCCCTCTCCTTCGTCGAAACTCTCCGGAGGCTCCAGAAAGATGTCCCACGAATCGACGACGAAGTGCAGCACCGACCCTGCCCCGAACTCGAGCTCCGTTCGGGTCTCCCCGTGGTCGCTCTGGTAGAGGTGCTCCCACATCGGCGCCCCGCCGAGCGCCGAGCGAACGGCATCTTCTACGGTCTCGACGCCCACCGCCTCGTCGACGAACCAGGCGTCTCCCGCGACGTCGCCGTCCGAAGATGGAGTACATGCGGCGAGCGACGAGAGTAGTGCTGCTGCGCAAACTCGTTTCAATACGACCTCCTTCGTGACGTACACGAAAGTGCCAGCGATCCAATCGCGATCCAAATCCGGCCGTCTGCGTCGAGCGTCCGCTCGTCGCGTCAATCGAAGGGGGTGTCTTCCGACTCTCCGCGCCCCAGGGGGGAAGACAGTTCCCGAGGATCGAGCTCACCGTCACGGTCGTAGTCGGGGAAGAGCCAGCTCGAGCTCGCGAACTCTTCTCGGAATGCATCGTACACTGCGTCGTTGTCGGCGACGTTGATCATGATGGGAGCCGGTCCGTCGATCGAGTCGAGCGTCTTCTCGTCGAACCATGCATCGGCGGCAAAGCCGAGCAGGAGCCCCTCGCCTTCCTCCACCACCGCTTCGGCCTCCATCTCCACGCTCGAGCTGAAGTCCGCTTGAACCTGAAACGGCGTCCGGTCGCTCCGGAACCCACGAACCATCACGGACAACCCATCGAGGTCTTCGGGGATCGATGGTGCCTGGGCGCGGCGGGCCTCGGTGATCTCGAAAGAGAGCCCGCAGAAATCTCGCCCGATCGTGGTCAGGCGCAACGGTTCGGGAAAACTCGTCCCGGTGATCAGGTCGACCACGACCGATCCTTCGATCGCGATCGGCTCCAGATCTTCCGCCCCTTCGGCCTCTTCGTCGTCTCCCTCGGGCTCGCACGGTTGAACCGCGAAGCTGTCGAGGGCGACCCACGCATGCGTAATCTCGATCCCGCTCCGCAGGGTGAGGGCGTTCGGCATGTTCGCCTCGAACGCCCGGACCTCGACGACGACTTCCGTCTCGGGCTCCGGTTCCGGTTCTGTCTGAGGGTTCCCGACGTCGGTGACGGCGCATGCGGCGAGGACCGACGGGAGGAGCACCCAGAGGCGCTGTACGGGGCTCGACTTCATTCGCTTTCCCATCGGCTCAAAGGGAAGAGTTGAAAGCAGATCTGGTAGAGGAGCGACTTGTCCTCGTCGGTCTCCCGCTCGCAGATCTCCATGAGCTGCTCGCGAAAGGTGTGAATGCGACCCTTGATCTCGGCCACCGTGGCAGCATCGATGCAGACGGTCATCCCACTGACGTCACGCATCTCGCGCGGAACGGTATCGATCGACTCCGCGGCGCGCTCCAGCATCTGCCGGTGGTAGTTCCCGATCGCGAGGGACCGGACTTCGTGGCCGGTCGTGAGGGCCGGTTCGCCGCGCACGATGGCGCCGTCCTCGTCACGCTCCAACAGCCCCAGCTCGAGCAACAGGTCGAGGGCCTCCCGCACCTTCTTTGCCGGCACGCGCGGAAACAACTGTCGTCCGATCCACGCCGGGTCGTCCCGGAAGTCGTCGCGGGCCGCCATCTCCCGGATCGCCGGGTAGTACCAGCAGCTAAGGTACTCGAACATGCTGCGATCGATCCGACGCGCGCTCCGAAAACGTCGGCTCGCCGAGACCTCCTCGAAGTACTCGTTCTTCTCCCGAGCCGACGTCGCCTGGTTGAAGTTCACCAGCGCCCGAAAAAACCGGGCTTCTTCCCCCTCCAGCCCCAGCCCCTTGATCATCTGATGCGTCGACTTCTCCGTGAGGTTTCGCTCCCCGTCCATCACGAGCTTCAGGTAGTTGGGTGAGGAGTAGCCAGCGCGCCGCGAGAAGTACCGGTAAGAAAACGCCGGGACGTTCTCCTTGGCCGCCTCGTAGTAGGCGCCGAGGTACTCGCGGTAGTCGAGAAATTCGTAGATGTCGGGCGTCCAACTGCCGGCCATGAGATGCTCGCGCGTCCGTCGAAGCGGGGGACCTCAGTGTATACGGCGGGTCGTTCGCGTCTCAAGCCATCGGGAGCTCAATGGCGCTCCAAATGAGTGGTTCCCGGCAGAAATCGTATACTGACTGAATACGAAATCTCGCCACGAAACGTGGAGCCGACTTCCTGTTCGACGTATTCTGCTCGGGTAAACCCAACCCGAATGGAGAGAGTCATGAAACGTTTGCTGGGGCTTTGCGCCCTGAGTATAGGCCTCGTGGCGTGCGGCGGCGACAAGACCGGAACGAGCGGTGGCAAGAACAACGGTTCGAACGGTGCGTCGAACAACGGCGTGTCGAACAACGGCACGAACGACGGAACGAACGGCAGCAACAACGCGACCAATTCGGGCACGAACCAGACCTCCGGACCGTCGAACAACGGGACCACGACCGGCTCGAACAACGGGACGACGACCGCGCCCAACAACGGCACGATCCCGAACCCCGACCAGTGCGGCGCCACCCCGCAGTGCGGGCCCGGCGAACCGCTGTGTGACACCGCGCGCCAGACCTGCGTCGAGTGCCTCTCCGACAACGATTGCGGCGTCGCCGAACCCGCCTGCGACGTCCGCGGCGAGTGTGTAACCTGCACCGAAGACGCCGACTGCGCGGGGACCCCGACGCCTGTTTGCGACACGCGCAGAAACGACTGCATCGCGGCGTGCACTTCCGACGCGGACTGCGACGGTCGCGCGGACACGTGCGACACGACGACCGGCCGCTGCTTCGAGTGCGCCGACGACACGCAGTGCACCGACCCGGACCGCCCTGTCTGCGGAGCAGCAGGGCTCTGTGTCCAGTGTGGGGCCGACGCCGATTGCCCGGCGGGCGACCCCCTCTGCTGGGTCGACGCAGGCCGTTGCGTCGAGTGCCAGCAAGATTCCCACTGCGGTGTCGCTTCGCCCTACTGCATCGACTTCGAGTGCCGAGAATGCACCAGCAACAGCGACTGCCCGGCTTCCGAACCCACCTGCCATCCCACCGACGCCGAGTGCGTGGTCTGTGCGGCGGATACGGACTGCGCCGCCGACACTCCGTTCTGCGAAGACGGCCAGCGCTGCGTGGAATGCGTCGACAGCAACCAGTGCGCCGACGGCTTGAGCTGCCGCGACGGCGCGTGCGTGCAGTGCCAGAACGACGACGACTGCGGCGGCGACACTCCGTTCTGCGACGACGCCACGAACCTCTGCCGCGGCTGCGTCGCCGACGGCGAATGCAACCCGCAGGGAGACGCCGCCACGCCCGTCTGTGACGAACCGACCGCCACGTGCGTGGAGTGCACCGACAGCCTCGACTGTGGCAACGGCGAACTCTGCAGCGCGGCGATGGTCTGCGTCGAATGCCTCGGCTCGGGCGATTGCGGTGTCGGCGAGGCTTGCACCAGCGGCGGACTCTGCACCACCGACTGCAGCCTCGACTCCGCAGTCTGCACAGCCGTGGGCCAGGTTTGCGATGCCGCGGTCGGAGCATGCGTCGGTTGTCTCGACAACGGCGACTGCCAGAACGGCGGCGGAGATATCTGCAACCCCGCATCGCAACGATGCGGCGAGTGCGCCGTCGACGCAGACTGCGGCGGCGGGGAGCGCTGCAATCCGCAGTCGGCCCGCTGCGTCGAGTGCCTCGGCAACGCCGACTGCGGCACCGACGAGTACTGTGCCGACGACTTCCAGTGCGAGGAACCGTGATGAAGAAGCTAGCCGCCATCATCGCCCTCGGCGCTCTCGCAGCATGTGGCAACGAGACCGCCGGTCAGGGTTCGTTCGACGACGGGACCAACAACGGAACCGCCAACAACGGAACCGCCAACAACGGCGTCGCGAACAACGGCGTCGCGAACAACGACGCCTCCGGAAGCTGCGGGGTCCAGGAATGCCCGGCCGGCGAGCCGCTCTGCTCTCCCGAGAGGCAGGTCTGTGTCGAGTGCACCACCGATTCGCACTGCGGCCTCGCGTTGCCAGCATGCGACGTCGTGAGCGGTGAATGCCGCGAATGCGTCGACGATTCCCACTGCTTCGGAGAGGCATCCGTCTGCAACGTCGATGAGCACCGGTGCGAACCACCGTGTGCCTCCGACGACGACTGCCGGGATGACACGCCGCTCTGCGACACCGACACTTCACGGTGCGTGGAGTGTCTGACCGATTCGCAGTGCGAAGATGGGGACTCGTGCAACGGCGGACAGTGCGTGGAATGCCTCTCCGACGGCGAATGCGGCGGGGAAGATCCCTTCTGCTGGCAGGATGCCGGCCGCTGCGTGGAGTGCCGGACCGCCGACCATTGTGCCAACTCCGCGCCCTGCGTCGACTTCGAGTGCGTCGAATGCCTCACCGACACGGACTGCCCCGTCGCGGCGCCGTTCTGCGACCCGGACGAGATGCAATGTGTCGTGTGCCGGGACGGCGACCAATGCAGCGCAGAGAATCCGTTTTGCGACGAAGACCTCGGCTGCGTCGCCTGTCTCGAAGACGAAGACTGCGAAGATGGTCTGGCGTGCGAGGATGGTGAATGTGTCCCTGACTGACGAACCAGGGAGTAGGCGATGACGGGGGGGCGGAATGCTCTGAGCATCTCGGCGACGACCACACGTGCGACACGGAGACCGACCGAGACCGATCGAGACGTGAGGGGCTGTATCGACGGCGCCTGAGACTGGTACGGAGCGGCGTGGGGGCGTGTGAGAGTGACCGCGGTCAGTTCGAGGCGATGCAGACCGTCGGTCCGAAGAAGTCGTAGGAGTCGCAGACGTACCCGGACCGGCAGTCGGCATCGACCGTGCAACTCTCCCAGCAGAGGCTTCCACCACCCGCCGCAGAGCCTTCGATGCACTCCGAACCGCTCGGGCATGCCGCCTGTCCGCTCCCACAGAACACCGAGCAGTATCCGCCCGGTTGGTTCATGACGCAGCCTCCCCATTCGCGCCCACCGCACTCCCACGCCCCCGCGCAGGCGTCGCCGACCGATCCGTTCCCGACGCCGGCGGGGAGGCACGTCTTCGTGCCCCCCTGATCCCCATCGAAGCAGAGATAGCCAGAGCGGCAGTCGGCGTCGCTCTGGCAGTTGTCGGTGCAGAAGCGTCCATCATCGCAGCTCGACCCGGATGGGCAGTCGGCGTCGGAGTCGCACCACACGATGCAGTAGCCCCCCTTCCAACCGTTGCTCTCGAGGGCACAACTCCCGTCCAGACCGCCAGCGCACTGCGAGTACGTCGAGCAGGAGCTCCCGACCGCCCCGTTCCCCGAACCGCCGGGCACGCAGGTGTTCGCGCCTGCTCCGGGGCCGGGCTGGCAGTAGTGCCCCGACCTGCAGTCGGAATTCGTGCTGCACGAGGCGAGGCAGAGGCCGAGCCCGTTGTTGTCGTAGTCGACGCACTTCGCGTCGGGAGCGCACGCCGAATCGGACTGGCAGTTCTTGCTGCAGTATCCGTCGTCGTAGCCGTATTTCGCCTCGGTGAGGCAGCGGGGGCAGCCGTCCCCCGACACGCACTCGTCGCCGATCCACTGGTCGCGCGAACAGGTGTTGTTGCGGCAGGTCTGCCCGCCGCTGCACGTCCCGCAATTGACGGTCCCGGTCGGTCCCTGGATCGAGCCGCACGTGGCGCCGAGCGCCGCGCAGACCAGTAGATCGTTGGGGTTGGTGGTGCAGTCGTCGTCGGTGTCGCTCGAGCAGCCCGCCGGACAGCAGCCGTCGCCGTGGATGCAGGCCGAGGTCGTCGCATAGTTGCAGCTCGCCGTGCAGGCGCTCGCGCTTCCGGTCAGCGTGTCGGTCGTGCACTCGTCGCCGTCGTCGCACGACGTCGGGCAATCCCCGTCGCAGAGCTCGCCGGGGTCGACGACCCCGTTGCCGCAGCTCGAAGAACAGTCTCCGTCGGTGCTGCTGTCGCACCCGTTGGGGCAGCAGCCGTCACCGTCGACGCACGCCGTGATCGAGGTGTTTCGACACGTCGCGTCGCACGTGGAGGGGCTTCCGTCCATCACGTCGGTCGTGCACGCGTTGCCATCGTCACAAGTCGCCGGACACGCGCCGTCGCAGATCTCCGGGTCTTCCACCACTCCGTTGCCGCACTCGTTCGAACATTCGGGGTCGTTGCTCGCGTCACACCCCGCCGGGCAACAACCGTCGGCCGCGCCGCAGGCGACAGGGCGAAACTCGCACGCAGCGCTGCAGTCGGCGGCCGAGCCGACGAGCTCGTACGTCCCGCACATGTTCGTCAGATCGTCGCACGACGTCGGGCAATCCCCATCGCACGCTTCCCCTTCGTCCAGGACCCCGTCGCCGCAGAGACCCTCGATGTCACGAGCGTCCGGGGTAGTGCTGCCGTCCTCTTGCATCATCCCCGCGTCCGGCGATCCGGGCGGTCCCCCTTTCGGGGTCCGTTTGTCCGGAGGATCACTGCAGGCGGCCGCGCACAGCGCCGTCGTCAGAATCACCGTCAGGAGCGTTTGCGGAAGATTGCGGCTAGATTCGTGCATTGGGGCCTCGTGTTTGCGCTGGCAACCTAGCCGCCCGAACGTTCGAGATCGACTGAAACGCTCTGAAAGATTCAGCCTCGACCGCGCCTTCTACGTCGCCTGAAAAACTCGCGGTTCCAAGGATGCAATCCCTGGTGGGGTGTGGGGCAATGGGGCAAAGCCCCACGGGTGCAGGGTGCAGGGTG
>CAYPJU010000049.1:0-31353 GCA_964411125.1 uncultured Bradymonadales bacterium
GAGCGGTTAGCGGGGAGCGGTTAGCGGGGAGCGGGGAGCGGTTAGCGGTTAGCGGGGTTGGGTGTTCGGCCCTTGCCTGCCACATTCGTCGTTTTTGACATTATGACAAAGCCTACCCCCACGTTGAGTTGAAGCCCCCAGAGCCGGGCGAGACGCCCGCTCGCCGAAGCCTTGAGCCTCAAGCCTCAAGCCTCAAGCCTCACCAAACCTTCGAATCCCCACCAGACCACACATCCCCCCTGTTCCCCGGAATCTCGTCACCACCGACAGATATGACAAAATTGCCAATATCACTGAAAGCGCGCTCGCGGTTCACGACCTCGCCCTTCTGGCGCATCGGAGCCAGCGACCCTCGCTCCCCGATCACACACACCTCGTGGGGGCCGGGACGAAGGTCGACGAGCGCACCCTTTCGGGCCGCGTTGAGCAGTTGCTCCTCGTTGCCGATCGGGTCCGCGATGGTCTTCGCCTTCAGTGTCCAGACGATGAGTGACGTCGGGTTCTGGCCCGGGAACGCGTCGGCGAGGAGGTCGCGTTTGCCGAAGAACTCCTTGCCGATGTCGTTCTGGTTCACGGGGCCTGCCATCAGGCAGATGCCGCCGAGCAGATCGCAGTCGTCGGGGACGTTGGTGGCCCCCATCAGCTCCGCAAAGAGCGCGCTTCGCGCCGAGGTCGCGCCGAACGCACGCAGCGCGAGCTCGAAGTCGAGCCCTTCCGCCTCGACGACGTGGCGGTCGAGCCCACCGATGTAGATCCGCTGCCCGGCGAGGGCGAACGCTTTCTTTCCGCGCGCGGCGTTGCGGCTCAGCGCCTTTCCGGTCGGGATGTCGGCCCATTTCGGGATCCCCGAGATCGTCTTGTCGGCGACGTCTTCGAGGTCCTCGCGGATGTCGCGGAGTCGCTCCTTACCCGTCGGCGTGAGGACGTCCACACGCTCCATCAGGACCAGCTCCTTCGAGCGGTTCCGCCCGATCCCCGTCCAGTGGACGAACGCATTGTAGGCAGCGCGACCGCACTGCACGGTGAGCTCGTCGGGGACGTCCATCTCCTGCCGCTTGTGGTACCCCTCCGGTGCCGACTTCTCCTGGTTCACGCCGGGCTGGATCCTCTCGCTGCGGAACGCGAGCAGGTTCGCGCCGAGCTTCCGAAACGTCTGCGGTGCAGCCTCGATCCGTTCGGCCTCGGGGACCTCGCCGACCTGCGCGACCAGGGCCAGCCGCCATCCCTGCGCGCGGTCCGCGGCGGTCAGCCCACCGATCCGCTCCAGATCGCGCAACACCGTCTCGTTCCGTGCGCGGCGATCACTGGTAAAGGGAGCGAGGAAGACTTGCGCCATGCGGCGCCCACCCGACGCGATGATCGCCGCACGCTCCATCGCGTCGGCGAGCACGCCGATGTGAAGGTGCTGGAGGTATCCGACGGTAGGGATGTCGTCGACGTGTTTGATCCGCTTGTCGAGTGCGCGCTTCGGCACGGTAAGCAGGCTCTTGATCGGCTGGTGCCCGATGAACGTCAGCAGGAAGGTGAAGGGGGTCCGATACGGTCGCGCGAACACGAGGTGAGTGTGCGTCGCGTTGTCGAGCACCTCGGCCTCCACCCCGTCGAGCCGACGCATCGCCTCCGCGATCTCCCTGGATGTCTCGGGTCCGAGCGTCGCCTGGCGATGCCCACGAAAGTTCGTCGACTGCCGCGCGGACAGCGTCCCCAGCGAGCACTCTTCGAACATTTCTCGCTCCAAGATCGGATCGGGGTCGGCGAGGAAACTCGACGGCCGGTCGAGCGAGAGGAGCGGCAGGATCTCTTCGGCTTCCTCGGGGGTGAAGCTCACCCGGGTCCGATAGCCCACCGGCGACGCCGAATCGAGCTCGTACGGCATCGAGTAGCGCGTCTTCTTCGAAGGATCGGGCGCGAAGTCGGCCTCGCGACGGGTTCGCTGTTCGACGGGCGGCGGGTCGATCAACACGAGTTCGAGTGGTTTCTGAATCGGTGCGTCTTGCATGGCGCGGAGGGTGACTCACGCGTCATGCATGGTCAAGGAACTTGGGCCGTCCGAGGACCAGATTTTGGCCTGCCGTGGGGACCTTGCCGAGGGGCCCCGCCCCGACGATCGCGTCGAACTACGAAAACCCACCTTCTTGCGCGGCCCCCGGCGCGGTACAGTCGCTCGCAATGTCGCAGTCCCGGAAGACCAGATGACCCAGATTGCCCTCGAGTGGACCGATGTCCCGCGTGACCTGCCGGTCGTGATCGTCGTCGGCAACGCCGAACGCGAGCTTCGCAAGAAGCTGCTCCGGGCCGGCGCCGACGAAGGGCTGAAGCTCGACCACCGCGCGTTCCAGGTCGGCACTGCCCACCCCACGCAGCTCCACGCCTCGGTGGTGAGCGGCCCTGCGGGTGACTTCGTCGTCTTCGATGCCGGGAGATTCTGGCGGACCGAGATGCACCCCGAGCACTACCGTGCGCAGATGAGCACTCTGGTGGACGTCTGTCGCCACGCCTCTGCCGTCGTGTTCGACCGGGTCGATCGAGCGTCCGAGACGCGGTCACTCGCGTCGATGGCCGCCGCGTTCGACGTCCCGAAAGCCGCGGTTTGGATCGACCATCTTCCCCTGGAGCCCACCGCCGAGGAGCGACAAGAACTCGCCGAGCAGATCGCGCGAGAGTCGTTCCGAAAGGTTCAGGTCTTCGAGGGGGACCTGCGTGATGGGACCGCCAGCGACGGTTACCGTGCAATGGCGGAATGGGTCTCGAACCCCCGCCCCTTGACGAGCGAGCCGTTTCGCCTCTCCGTGCGCGAGGCGACCTCCTGGGGGGTGACGCCCCACATGCGCATCGCCCGAGGCGTCATGCGAGGCTCCGTCGAAATCGGTGACGAGATCGAAGTCATCGGGGCGGGGGAACGCTTCCCGACCACGGTCGAAGACATTGCCCGAGGCGGGATCGTCTTCCGTCTGCGCGACCTACCCGTCGGTCAGATCGACGCCCTCGCCGCGCCCGGCTCCGTCGAAGTCCGAGATCTCGTCGCCGCCAGTGACTACGGACACACCCCCGAAGATTCGGGGGAAGCGATGATCGACGGGGTGAGCTTCGGCCAGGTGAGCGTGAAGACCGTGGGCAGGAAGAACGTGCTTCGCTTCGCGCACCGCATCCCCTTCCGCCGCGGAGACGTGGTGAGCGTCGTGACGCCCGGAGAGCCGGCTGAACCGGTCCGCGCCAGCCATCACCGTATCCTCGACGACTGACCCGCGCGAGCATCGGGACTGTAAAATCTGCGCCCCGAACGGAGGGGCGAAATAATTGCGCCCAAGGACCGTCCGAGCCGTGAAGCCCGACGGACGTGCAACCCCCCGACACGCACGGCTCCCGCGGTTTTCCGGCGCGGAGTCGGGGTGAGCGCTCCCGCGAGAAAAACAGGCACGAGTGATGCACATCGGCTTCGCAGGGTCCGCGATCTCCGTGGCCCGCTCCGGAGCAGATCGTGAACAGAACGAGAGGGATTCTTCCACTGGCGGTCGTCGCCGCGCTGGTTTCTATCGAGGCGACCGCGCAGGAACAGCCGAAACCAGGCGCGGCGGAGTCTACCTGGTCCGTCGACGGAAGAGTCCTCCGCAAGGGAGAGGTGCAGGTCGACCTTCCGTGCGAGGGAACCGCCGTCGCGACAAGGGCCGACCGGCACTACGTGAGCTGTCGTGGAGGTGGGCTGCTGATCGTCGACGCCTCGGTCGATCCGCCGCGGCCGGTCGAGATCCGAAACGTCGTGGAGCTGGTCGAAGTGACCGGCGTCTCGGCTGTCGGCGGCGAGATCTGGGTCGAGACACCGCTCGGCACGCGCCGCCTCGAGGACGTCCTCGGCGCCGAGCGCGTACCGGTCGTCCCCGTCCCACCAGCGGCGGTCACGGCGCTCGAACCTTCCCCACCCGACCCCGCCGAGCCGACCGAGCCTTCCGAGCCACTCCCGGTCGAAGCACCGCCGGCGCTCGTCGGTGAAGTCCTCAGTATCGGGGTCGGCTCGGTCGTGATCGACCTGGGGCGCGACGATGGGATCGACGAGGGCCGATGGATCGAGTTCTACGAGATAGAGCGGGTCGATCTCGGGGGCGGAGAGGTCGTCGAGCAGGAGCGCCGGGTCGGAGTCGGACAAGTCGATACCGTCGGGGACTCACGAGCAAAGGTCGACCTCGCGCTCAACGAGCGCGTCCCGGTGGGGGCGCTCGTGCGCCCGGATCCCGAGGGGGTGAACGAATTCCGAAAACGGCTGAGTCCCGCGCGGCCCGCGGACCTCTGGGAGGTCTCGGTCAACGTCCGTCCTTTCCTCGCGCTCAACACGCTCGGCGGCGGCGCGATCCTCGATGGGTCGATCGGCCGACGGTTCGCGGCGCCACTCGCCGTCGAGGCGCACTTCACGCCGATCGCGTTCGGGATCGCGGAGCGCGGTGACATCCTGACCTTCGCGGGGAACCTCGTCGTCTCATACGACACCGCGCCCTTCCAGGTCGGGCTCGGCGCCGGGGCGTCTCGGATCTCCACCCTCCCCGTCCAGGGGCAGAACTTCATCCCGGGGGAAGACGCCGAAGCTCCGACCGTGCGCGCGGGGCTATCCATCGCCCAGTTCGCGCGGCTCGGCTCGGTCGATGGACTCCACGTCGCCGTCCTCAACAACTTCATCCTGCACGAGAGCGAGTTCGAGTTCGGTGGCATCACGATCGAAGGGGCCGTCCCGATCCGCCTGTTCAAGAACGGCGCATGGATCGTCGCCCGCGGCGGCGGCGGGGTTCCGGGCCACATCTTCGGTGAGCTCGGCATCCGCGTCCTCGCGAAGGGGAACGGCGGCCCAGGATCGGTCTTCTTCACCCCGACCGTCGGGGCCGGCGTGCTGCAGGGTGAGGCATGGTCGGCCTGCCGCAGCGTCGACTACTCGAAGTACGAGGAGCCCCGAGAAGTGCCGATCGAGTCTCCGCAGCCGGAAGACGGGATCTGCCGCGAGGTCTATACCTACGGTGGCCCGCTCGTCGGCTTCGGTGTCGAGTGGCGCCTCTGACCCGCGGGCAGACGCCCCAGATCAGGCTCGCAGCCGGAGCGCGTAGACCGACCGATACCGGTCGGGGTCTCCCTGGAGCTGTTCCAGCTCTCCCCGGGTGTCGGCATCGAGCAGAGCCCACAGGGGCTGCTCGACCTGGAACAGCCGCGGCATCGCCCCACGGATCTGTTCGTCCCACCGCTCGTAGTAATCGTCGAAATCGCGCGGATGGATCACGCGCCGGCATTCCCCCCGGCCACAGCTCACCTCCATCGACTCCGTCAGGTTGAAGATCCCGTACTCGTCGGTGAGCTGCTCGCCAGCGGCGATGTCGCGGATCGCGATCTCGAAGCCGTAGCCGGTGCTCATGGTGTTGCATGCGCAGCAGTGGTTCACGTACTTGGCGAAATCCCAGCTCACGATCCGCACGCCGTCGGGGTCGATGTACGAGTACTTGTCGATCGTGGCTCGCATCTCGGGTGAGTGCCGATGGTAGTCTTCCGGCCCGATCTCGAGCTCGAGGGAGTCTTTGACGTAGGTGATGGTGCCGGCTCGGATCGGCCGCGTCGCGAAGACGCCGTAGCCGACCTCGTCGCTCACGTGGCGAAGCTCGGTATGTGGATGAATCACTGGGGTTTGCACCGGGTGGAAGAGGGGCGAACCATTCGCCCGTCTCCGTGAAAATTGACAGGTTTTCACCGCCCGTCAACACCACAGATCACGCACCTGGATGGGACGCTGTCGGCGGAGCGATCGGCGCTCCGGGCGCGGGCTGCGGCCGACTTTCTACCACCCTCGACCCGTGATATGAGCGCGGCGACGAAGGAGCGAACGATGCGGACGAGACATGGCAGTGGTTGGGTTTGGATGGCGGCGTGGGCGCTCGTGTCGTCGAGCTGTTCGTCCGATCCCGCAGGCGGGACGGTCTCCGATGGCGGCTTGCTCGACGCGGGAGAGACGGCCGACGCAGCGGCGGAAGCAGACGTACGAACGACCACCGACGATTCGGGGGCGGCGGACCTGTCTCCGAACGCCGACCCCGATCCCGGCGCTCCCGACGCCGGCCGACCGTCGCCGTGCGAACGGTCCCCCGAAGCGATCGCGTGCGAGTACTCGACCGCGACCCTCGATACGGGCTTCACCGGGCTCGTCCCCCGCGACGTGCACTACGTCCTCCCCGTGTCTTCGGCGCCCGCCAGTGGGCACCCCGTCGTCTTGCTCTTCCAGGGTTCGCTCTTTTCGGCCGAGTTGTCGTTCTCCGCCTCCGAAGACGATCCGTTCGGGGCGATTCACCAGACCCGGCTCGTCGCCGAGCTCGTCGACCGCGGCTACGCCGTGCTCGCCCCCGAAGCGCACCTCGACGGCAGTACCTATTGGGACACCAACGTCCCGCCGTACAGTCTCGCGTGGGATACGGCCCCCGACCACCGGTTCATGCTCGATATCTTCGCAGGGATCGGAGCGGGTGAGTTCGGCGACCTCGACCCCGATGCGATGTTCGCGACCGGCATCTCGAGCGGCGGCTACATGACGAGCCGCATGGCAGTCTCCTACCCCGGCCAGTTTCGCGCGCTCGCCATCAACGCCGGTTCCTACGCCACCTGCAGCGGCGCACTCTGCGTCGTCCCCGACCTCCCCACCGATCATCCCCCGACCCTCTTCGTCACCGGCGAGGCCGACGCCGTCGTGCCCTTGAGCACGGTCGAGCGATACCACGAGAAGCTCCAGCCGATCACGGAAACCGAGCTCGTCACCAACCAGACCGCTGGCCACGAATACACCCCCGAAGCTCCCGTCCACATCCCCGACTGGTTCGACCGATACCGCTGAATCCGGTCACCTGCCGGCAGCAGCCGGCGTGCGCGCGTAGCGCGCCGGTCACCGCACCCGCGAGGGTGCGGCGCCTCGCACCTCCCTGCCCCTATCTCTCCGAAGTCCGCTACTTCGCTTCGTACCAGTTATCACCGATACCGGCCTCGACCTCGAGCGGGACCTCGAGGTCGGCGACCCCTTCCATGACGCGTTCGACGAGGCGGGCCCCTTCCTCGGCGAACTCGGGCGGCGCCTCGAGCACCAGCTCGTCGTGCACCTGCAGAAGCAATCGCATCGGCAGGTCGCGGTCGCGGATCTCGCGATCGAGCGAGATCATGGCGAGCTTGATGATGTCGGCGGCGGTCCCCTGGATCGGCATGTTGACGGCGACGCGTTCGGCGAAGCTGCGCTGAGCGCGGGTCCCTTCGTACAGCTCGTCCATCATGCGGCGGCGTCCGAACAACGTCTCGGCATAGCCCTTTGCGCGCGACTCGCGGCGAAGGTCGCTGAAGAAATCGGTGACGCCGGCGTAGCGGCGGAAGTAGTTCGCGATGTAGCGTTTGGCGTCCGACCGGCTGATCTTCAGGTCACGCGCCAGCCGGTTCGCCCCCATCCCGTACATGACGCCGAAGTTGATCGTCTTGCCGGCCGAACGTTGTTCGGGCGACACCTCGTCGAGCGCCACCTCGAACACCTCCGAGGCCGTCAGGCGGTGAATGTCCTCCCCGTTCTGGTAGGCGTGCAAGAGCTTCGGGTCGCCCGACATGTGCGCCATGATGCGCAGCTCGATCTGCGAGTAGTCGGCGACGATGAGCTTCCAGCCGTCGGCGGGGACGAACGCGCGTCGGATCTGCCGGCCGCGGGCCGAGCGAATCGGGATGTTCTGAAGGTTCGGGTTCGACGACGACAATCGCCCCGTCGCGGTCACCGCCTGGTTGAAGTCGGTGTGGACGCGGCCCGTGTCCTCGCGGATCAGCGCCGGCAGCGCATCGACGTACGTCCCCTTCAGCTTCGAAAACGAGCGGTACTCGAGGACCATGTCGGGCAGCTCGTGCAGCTCGGCGAGCTGCTCCAAGACCGACTGATCGGTCGAAGGCCCCGACTTCGTGTGCTTTTTGACGGGAAGCCCGAGGTCGTCGAACAGCACCTCGCGAAGCTGAGTGGGGCTGTTCGGGTTGAGCGGGCGTCCCGCGATCTCGTCGATGTCGCGCTGTAGTTGGGTCAGCTCTTTCTCGAACTCGCGCGAAAGCTCGCGGCAGATGTCGCGGTCGACGCGGATCCCCGCCTCTTCCATCCGCGCGAGCACGCCGATCAGCGGCCGTTCGATGTCGTGGTGGATCGCCGCGAGCTCCGCCTTTTGCATCACGGGCTCCATGACCCGGCAGAGCGCCAGGGTCACGTCCGCGTCCTCGGCGGCGTAATCGCAGGCGGTCTCGACGTCGACGAGGTCGAAGTCGACCGCCTTCCCGCGGCTCCCTGCGACGTTCTTGTACCGCGTCATCTCGTGGCCCAGGAAATCCTTGGCCATCGCGTCGAGCCCCTGCGACAGGCGACCCGGATCGAGCAGATAGCTCATCAGCATCGTGTCCCACAGGAGCGCGCGAAGCTCGATGCCGTATCGGTGGAGCACCATCGTCTCGTACTTCGCGTTCTGACAGACGATCTTGCGCTCGTCCGACTCCAACAGCGGCTTCAGCGTGGCCGCAACGACCTCGTTGGAGAGCTGCGTCGGCGCCCCGATGTAACGGTGTTCGGTCGGAACGTAGATCGCATCGTTCTCGGTGTGCGACAGCGCCCACCCCACGATGACGGCGTCGAGCGGATTGAGCGACGTCGTCTCGAGATCGAGCGCGACGAGCGGCGCGGCGCGGCACGCTGCGACGAACGCCTCCAGCTCGTCGAGTTTCGTGATGATACGGTACGACTTCTCCGCCTGCGCAAAATCGCCCTGTTCGGTCGGCTCGACCTTCTCGACAGTCGGCGGGCGCGCCGTCTGGCCTTCGAGCCAACCGCGCCGTTTCATCCACGCTTCGATGTCCCGCAGCGGACGGCCGAACTCCAGCTCTTTGAACAACTCTTCCAACTTGCCGACGTCCGGTGCGCTGAGTCGCAGCGCATCGAGGTCGAAATCGATGTCGCAGTCGTCCCGCAGCGTGACGAGATCGAGCGACAGCCGTGCCTGATCGGCGTACGTTTCGAGGTTCTCCTTGCGCTTCTTCCCCGACACCTTGTCGATGTTCGCGAGCAGCGTCTCGAGGTCCCCGAACTCCGCGATCAGCTTGCCTCCCGTCTTCTCGCCGATCCCCGGAACGCCGGGGATGTTGTCGGACGAGTCGCCGCTCAGCGCCATCACGTACTTCACCTTCTCCGGGGGCACACCGAAGCGCTCCTCTGCGTCGACCGGCGTGAACGTCTTGTCCCGCATCGTGTCGATCATTCGAACGTGGTCGTCCGTCAGAAGCTGCAGCAGGTCCTTGTCCGCGCTGACGATGCAGACGTCGAGCCCCGCTGCCCGCCCCTTGCGGCACATCGTCGCGATCACGTCGTCCGCCTCGACGCCCGACACCTCCAGGAACGGGATGTTCAGCGCCTCGACGATCTCCCGAAAGCGCGGGAGCTGCGGGACGAGGTCTTCGGGGGTGTCGTCGCGGTTCGCTTTGTACTCGGGGTAGAGCTCGGTCCGAAAATTCGGCATCGGGTCACCGAACGGGTCGAACGTCACCGCGATGTACTCGGGGTTTTCCGCCTCGAGCAGCTTCCGGATCATGTTCACGAAGCCGTAGAGGGCGTTCGTCGGAAACCCTTTCGAGTTGGACATGTTGCGGATCGCCCAGAACGCACGGAAGACGTAGGCGGATCCATCGACGAGGTAGATCGTGTCGCGGTTGCTCATGCCCGCGTCTTATCACGCGGCGCGGGTGCTCGGCGAGGTCACTGAAACGCGACAGTCGGGCTCGCCTTCCACTCGACCAGCTCCGGCTCGTCGGCATCTGCCCGCGGGTTCAGGATGAAATGGTGGTTCGGCCGGTACTCGCCGATCAGGGCGAACCCGAACCCGAAGAAGGTGAACACACCGCACACGATCCCGAGGATGATGTACGGCGTCGACACCTCCGCGGTGAGCTGCGTGTAAGTGGGGTGGTACCCCCGCTTCTCGAGCACGACACGCGTGCGCGTCCAGACCCAGACCGTCGGATGTTCGTAGTGAAGGGGGGTCGAGCCGACCGGGACGCCGTCGATCATGGCCGAGGCGCCGGAGGGCTCGCTGCTCACGTTGGTGGAGGACGCGCAGCCCATGAGCGGACCGACGGCGAGCGTGGCGACGAGGAGTACGCCCACGCTATGGGTGAGGGACGACCGGATCGCTCACTCCGAGAACGAAACGGAGGGTTTGGCGAACCACGCCTGCACCATCTCCGACGCTTCCTTCTTGTTCAGGACGTAGTGGTAGACGGGCTTGTACTCGCCGATCGTGATGAAGGCGAAACCGCACAGCGTGAAGAGGCCACAGATGATGCCGAAGACGAGCATCGGGGTGTTGATCCCCGCCGCCATCTGACCGGTGTACTGCTCGTATCCCTTCTTCTTCAGGGTGACCTGGTGCTTGGTCCACAACCAGACGGAACCCTCGCTGAACTGCACGGGCGTCTGACCGACCGGCTGACCGTCGACGAGCGCCTCGGCGCCCGCCGGGTCACTCGTGATCTGCGTCGACGACGAGCAACCCGTCATCGGGCCGAGCGACATCGAAGCGATGGTGACGATCAAAAGGAGACTGGTGAACTTGTTCTTCATGATGA
This sequence comes from uncultured Bradymonadales bacterium, assembly GCA_964411125.1. GTDB lineage: Bacteria > Myxococcota_A > Bradymonadia > Bradymonadales > Bradymonadaceae > JBFIHF01. The sequence goes on from CAYPJU010000049.1 coordinate 10,630, forward strand.
CGCGACCCCGGACGGATTCAGTTCGAAAAGTGTCCGGAGGGTAATCGTTCGTCCCGCGGAGGTCCACCCATTTTCGTTGCGGGATCTGGACGAGCAGAAGGGGCACTCGAATGAGGCGATTCAGCGGACGTTCCGGCGCCGACGAATGCCGACGAGCCCGAGCGCCAGGGCGAGCAGCCAGCCGGAGCCGGGGGTGCTCCCCAGGGTCGTCGAACAGGCGCGACCTTCGGCATGGATGCTGTCACCCATGAGATCCCCGTCCGTCCCCGCGCTACCGCCGGGCGCTGCCCCTCCCGGAGCTGGCTGGTCGTTCGGCATCGGCGACGGTTGTGGATTGCCGCCGACACACTCCGATGTATCGAAGGTGCATCGGATCGCGCATCGAAGGGTTCCGCTCGAGTAACCGAGCGTGGCGCAGGTCTGCGAACCGAGGTCGAAGATGTCGCACTGCTCCCCCGTCTGGATGATCCCGTCGCCGCAGGTGTCGGGAGTGTCGGCTACCGGATCGTCGGCTTCGCATCCGCTGGTGTCGAAGCGACAACCGTTGCACGCGAGCGTCCCTTCCCCCATCCCCATCGTCGAGCACGTCTCTCCGTTCAGATCGCCGCCGTCGCAATCCTCCCCGGCCTGCACGACGCCGTCGCCGCAGCTCGTGCACATCGAGGTGTCGAGCTTGCAGGAGGAATCGCAGCTCAGGTCGCCTCCGACGAGCCCGAGCCCCTCGCACGTCGCCCCTTGCAGGTCGCTCCCTTCGCACTCTTCCGAGCCGTCGAAGCTTCCGTTGCCGCAGAGTCCGTCGGACGGGTCGCCGGGGTTCGAAGCGAACCCGGCGGGGCTGTTCTGCCCGGGCCGCCACGTCCCCATCACGTCCCCGAGCTCCTCACCATTCGAATATCCGTCGCGGTCGCTGTCGCGGTTCGCGAACTCGGCGTTCCACGTCACGGTCCCGCCGTTCGTGTAGTCGTAGGAGTCGAACCCGAAGTCGTTGAGCCCGCCCGTCGAGGTGTGGCACACCTCGCACCCGAACGTGTTTCCGTTGGGGACCTGGTTCTGCCGCCCGCTGCGGGCGAACGCCGGCTCGGCAATCATCGAGAGGGCGGCGGCGAAGAGCACTATGTTGAGGATCGAACGCATCACCCGAATTTCTTCGCAAGATCCGGACCATGACCCCGAAGCCGCCACGAACTTCACAAACTCTGGAAAATACTAGGGTTCCGGCATTCCACCTCGCCTCGCCGATCGTGGCAAAGGTGCCTCAACTGTGGGATCGACAGCCTACATCCAGCTCAACAGCATCAGGAGGCTCGCCCCGAACGTGAAGATGGCGAGCACCATGATGATGCTGCGGATCACGACCAGCCACCGCTCGGCGTCGAACGACTGCGGCTCTTCGAGATCATCGTCGGTGGCCGTCTCGAGGTGGACTTCTTCGATCAGAGCCCGCTGCCGCTGCGCGCGCGCGGTCCCCTGCAGCACCAGCAGCAGCACGAACAGAAAACCGATCACGAGCACGCTCGTCGTCGCGACCAGAAGCTGGCTCTGCCAGCGCTTGCGCCACACGTCGAGCTCCTCGCGATCGTCCTTCTGGCTGTTCACCAGGATCGGGCTCGGCTCGAAGTGCTGCGGCACCGCCAGCAGCGCCGCTTCGAGCCAGCGACTGCACCGCCCCGCCGCGCGCCTCGGGTCGTCGAGCTGCCCCCCCTCGAGCACTGCTTTCGCCCACGGCCCCACCTTCTCGTCTCGGTCGGCGACGAGCCGGAACGTGTTGCGCGCCGCGTCGGTACACCGGTCCGGTCGCTGATCGGGGGCGACGGCGAGCCACCGCGAGTCCCACGCGTTCTCCGACGTAAAGATGTCCTTGTAGACCTGCATCCGCACCACCCCGCCCTGCTCGACCCCGTCGGGTACGATCGCGCGCACCCCCGATTGGTCGGGCGCCATCCCGAACGCCGCCGCGTCGACCCAGCGACCATCGTGGTAGAGGTCGACGAGGATCCCGCCGGAGCGATGGAGGCTGTGCACGACCGCCTCGACCGGTTGGCCGGGCGCCGCGAGGAGCTGCGTCGGCCGCATCGAGAACTGCGACGGAACCGTCTCGATCCGCAGCGACCCCGTCCCCGTCCGCACGGGCTCGGACCCTTCGGCCCCCGCCTGAGTGGCGGTGATGCTCCACTTCATCGTCGTCATCGGTACGAGCTCGAGCGGTGCGAGCCCCAGCTGGTCGGTCTGAAACGCGACCGGCGCGTCTCCCTCCAGCATCCCCTCGATCTTGTCGATCGCGATGGTTCCGCGGACCGGACGCCCCTCGGCGTCGGTCAGCAGCAGATACGAGGTCGACGGAAGCCCGCGCGGAATCTCCCGGTTGGACGGAAGCATCCGGACCCGCAGGTCGCCGGTCCAGTCGTCGTTCGGCTCGCTCGGCCCCTCCGCCATCCGCGAGGTCGCGGCCGGCCACGTCCACGTCGTCGCCTCGGCGACCTCGACCTCCTTCTCGATGAGGATCGGGTCGAACGCTGCATGCTCGATCTTGATCCGCAACGGCACGCGGCCCGTCGTCCCGGCCGCCGGTTCGAGCTTCGCGTGCAGGTGTCCGTTTGGCTCGGTCGTCGCCTTGCCTACCTGTTGCCCCTGGACCTCGAACGTCGTCACCGCGTCCACGAACAGGTTGCCGGTCGGAGCGTTCATCACGATGCCCCTTGACGCCGTCGGCTCGCCCGCGACGAGCGTCGACGGTGCCTGCAGGTAGAGCGCGATGTCGATGTCGGCCGTCGAGACCGCGAAGTACGCCGCCACGAGCGTGAAGATCGTCGCCACGTACACACCGATGGCGGCGCGCGTGAACCAGGGATGGGTGAGAAGGCCTTTCACCGCACCATTGTGCCAGCGTTCTCGGCAGCGGCAAGAGCGCGCTGGACGCGCGCTGGGGGAGCGCCTTGCGGCGCTGGGGGAGCGGCCTGCGGCCGCTGGGGGAGCGCGCTGCGCGCGCTGGGGGAGCGGCCTGCGGCCGCTGGGGTGGTGGTGCGGTGGTTTGGGAGGAGCCACATCGGTGGAGCGGGTAGAGTAGCGGACGGCCGGAGCGGAGCTTCCGCTCGTTCCGCAGAGAGACGCCCGCGTGAGCGCGGGGTCGCCAACGACGCGCGCGGCATTCCCCTCGTTCCGCACGGAGACGCCCGCGTGAGCGGGCATCCGGTTCCGCACAGAGACGCCCGCGTGAGCGGGCATCCGGCACGAAGTGCCGGCGTAGCCCCGCGCGTAAGCGCGGGGTCGCCAACGACGCGCGCGGCATTACTCGTTCCGCACGGAGACGCCCGCGTGAGCGGGCATCCGGCACGAAGTGCCGGCGTAGCCCCGCGCGTAAGCGCGGGGTCGCGGGGTCGCGTGGCGCGGATGCGTGGGTCACGTGGCGCGTCGACGTTCGCCGGAGGGGGACTCCCAATAGGGGACCCACACGAGATCACAGAACTCGATCGCGACGTCGTCGGGGTTGGGGAAGATGTCGGTGCGTTCGACGGGGTAGGCGTCGGGGGAGTAATCGGCGGCGAAGTCGGCGAGGTCGTGCTCCGCCTCCTGTTGCAGCTGGCGAAGTTCCGCGAGGAGCTCCTCGACCTTCTCTTCGGCGCGCGCAACGTCGCGGTTCTCGCGGACCACTTTGGTCGCGCGGGAGGTCGAGACCCGCCGGCTTCGGCCACCGAACATGCCGAGCAACACCTCGCCGACGTTCACGGCGGCATCGAGCTTCGCCTGGCTCGCCTGATCCTCTTGCCGTTGCAACGCGTCGCGCGCTCGGTCGATGCGGTCTTCGAGCCGGTCGACCTTCTTGTCCCACGACTCGCGCTTCTTCTGCAGCGCGGCGTCGCGCTTCTCGCGGACGGCGTGCTCCACGCGAGCGTAGAACTGCTCGACCGACTCGCCGGACTCGCGCGACATCTTCAGCTTGTCGCAGCGGAGCGCCGGCGCGCTGAAGGTGGACGTCACGTGCTCGACCAACCCGTCGCGCCACGCGTCCCGCGTCGCGTCCGACTCCGTGTCGGCAGGGACGTCGAGGTGTGTTCCTGCCTTGCTCGCCGCCAGAAACGTGCGCGGGTCGAGGTCGACCGCCGTCGCTCCCGCCCACTCGATGTCGATCCCGTGCTGCAGCCCTCGAATCCAGCCGAACTTCACGTCCTCGTCGAGCCCTCGCCGGCCGTCGTTGATGTTCGCGACGCCTTCGGCGTACACCATCGGACGCCACAACAGGCGGTCGTCGTCGGCCCCTGGTGCACGAATCGGAAGATGCGCACCTTTCCGCTCACCGTCCGCCGGCACCGCAGCAGGCACCGCGCTCACCTCCCTGCTCGGAGGAAGCGAAGCCGCCGAATCCTCTCGAGGTTCTGCCGCGGGCTGAAGCTTTCTGATGTCGTCGCGGGTCAGCGGACCTCGCAGGTACGACAGCACCCAGCGCGTCTCGAATACCTCAGGCGCGTCCTCGTGCACGTTGTGCAACAAGAACTGACGGCCCTCGAGCCCGGCCAGGATTCGCTCCACCTCGCTGCGATCGAGTGCATCGTCGGCCCCGAGCAATCCATCCACCACGCGCGCGACGTCGCGCTCGGTCTGCAGCCGGCCCAGAAACCAGGTTCCGATGTTGGAGAGCGCTTTGTAGTCGAGGTCGACGGGATTCTGGGTGGCGAGCACCAGACCGACGCCGAACGCGCGCGCTTGCTTCAAGAGCGATAGGATCGGCCGTTTCGAGGGCGGGTTCGCGACCGGCGGCAGGTACCCGTACACCTCGTCCATGTAGATCAACGCACGCAGAGACGACGTCCCCGACTGACGCCGGGTCCACTCGAGGATCCGGGCATACATCAGTGACACGAAGAACATCCGCTCCGCTTCGTCGAGGTGACCGATCGAGAAGATCGAGATGCGCGGCTTGTCCCCCTCGTAAAGGAACTTCTCGATGTCGAGCGCGTCCCCGTCGAGCCAGGCCGCGAACGAAGGCGAGGCGAGCAGGTTGTTCATCCGCATCGCGAGCGACACGCGGTCCTTCTTGCCGAAAACGTCGTCGACCGGCATCACGCCGATCGTGTCGAATGGCGGCTTCTGTACGCTGCGGATGAGCGAGGCGAGGTCTAGGTTCTCCCCGCGGCTCCAGAAGTGGGTCAGCAACGTGGAAAGGAAGACGTGCTCCGGACTCTGCAACGGATCGCCGTCGACCCCCAGCAGCCCCAGGAGGCTCGTCGCGGTGCTCGACACCGACTCCCCGAACGCCTCGGCATCGTCTCGAATCTCCAGGGCAGGTGCAGCGAGGGAGCCGAGGATCGAGACCGGCCTGCCGGCGGTCGACCCGGGCGTGTAAATCGTCACGTCGCCCGACTCGCGCAGACGCCGAATCCGATCGACCGACTGTCCCCACGACTCGATCCCGCCCTTCCACTTCGAGGCTTCCTTCGCGGCGAGCTCGTCGACCGTCAGCCCCTTTCGCTGCGCTTCGGCCGGATCGACCCAGGGCCGAAATTGGTCGGCGGAGAGTTCCGGAAACGTCAGCGCGAGGTTGCCGATGTCGCCCTTCGGATCGATGACGATCGCCGGGACTCGGTCGATGAGCGCCTCCTCGAGCAAGCCGATGCAGAGGCCCGTCTTGCCGCTGCCCGTCATCCCCACACAGAGAGCGTGGGTCGTCAGGTCGCGCGAATCGTACAGCACGGGGACCTCCGGACGCTCACGCAACCGGCCCATGAAGAACGCCCCCAATTTCTCGTATGCCTCGGGTGTGAACATCTCGACCTCGGTTTCTGGTACCCCACATTTTTAGCCTCGCCGGCCCCAAACCCCAACCGTCTTCGGAGCGAAAGAAACGGAACCTCGTGCTTCAGGGCCGCATGAACGCTGGCCCCGGCGGGAGACCGCGAAAAACTTCGCAACGGAGCTCGATGTCTGCCGATAACGGGAGAGACCAGAACCTCCTCTCGGTCGGGCGACCCTTGCGCTATCGCCCGCCCGGGAGGCGGCCAGAGCCTCTGCCCACCGCAAAACCTCGGTTCTCGCGGCGACGGGAGAGCTCTGCCCGGGGAATGGCGGGCGGGCCTTGAAAGGGGCCCGAGCGAAGCGAGGTGGGTGGGCCGAAGTTCCGGACGAGGAAAGTGGGCCGAGGTTCCGGACGAGAAAGGTGGGCCGAAGTTCCGGCGGGGAGCGGTTGACCCAGGAGCGCCCGGAATAATGCGGAACTCCCCGTAGACGCTTGCAATTTGGATCGCAGCCGTTACTGTCCCGTCTTCTGCGTGGTGGCAGATGTAGGTGGACGGAGCACACGAGAGGACTCGATGCGTAAGCTTATCTACTGTTTGACGATTTCTTCCCTCGTAGCATGCGGGTCGCCCGCCGACGAGCCGGAGCCGGAGGGACCGGCAACCGAAATGCGAGAGACGGAAGTGACGTCCGTCGTCATCGAATCCGAGCCGCTGGAGATGGCGCTCGGCGACACCGCGCCGCTGCGGGCGAAGGTCCTCGACCAGGACGGGAACAAGATCTCCGGGGTGGCGGTCGAGTGGTCCGCCGCGAACGGTTCGGTGATCGAGATGACGCCCGAAGGGGTCGCGATCGCCGTCGGGGCCGGGGCGACCAGCATCGAAGCCCGAGCCGGCGACGTCGTCGGAACGCTCGAGGTTTCGGTGCGCGGAGAAGACGTCGCCTCGATCGAAGTCGGGCCCCAGAGCTCCGAGCCGATCTCCGTGGGCGCCTACGTTCGCATCTCCGTCTCACTCTTCGACCGCTTTCACGCTCCGATCGACGACCCCCGGGACGTCCTCTTCACGTCCACGAACGAGGCGGTCTTGACCGTGAGCGACGAAGGACTCGTCCGCGCCGTGGGTGAAGGAACTGCGTCGATCGAAGTGGAAGTCGAAGGCTTCACCGGCTCGGTCGAGTTCACCGTCGTCCCCCCCGTGATTCGCACCGTCGAACTGTCGCAGAGCACCACCTCGCTGGTACCCGGCGATTCGGCGACTCTCGAAGCGGTCATCTACTGGAACGACGACGTCCGGCCCGACTACGAGCCCGAGATCGTCTGGTCGGTGGAGAGCCCCGAGATCGCCACGATCGATGCGCAGACCGGCCTGGTCACCGCGCTGCAGGAGGGACGGACGGCTGTCACCGCGACGATCGACGGCACGCCGTACGAGTTCCGCTCGGCGGTCGAGGTCGTCTTCGACTTCGGCACGGTCTCCGCGGGCGGAGCGCACGCCTGTGGGCTCGTGCTCGACGTCGCCTTCTGCTGGGGTGCCAACGATTCGGGGCAGCTCGGCCGCGCCTCGGGGACGAACCCCGCCCGCGTCGAGACCGACCTGCGGTTCCGCCGCATCTCGGCGGGTGGCGAACACACCTGCGGCCTGACCAACGCAGGCCAGGTCTACTGCTGGGGCGACGCCTCGACGGGGCAGCTCGGCGGCGGACTCACGAACGGCGGCGCGTCACCTGCCCTGGTCGCCGAGGGGATGGAGTTCAAATCCGTCATCGCCGGCGATCGGCACTCCTGTGCCCTCACGATCGACGACGAGCTCTACTGCTGGGGTGAAGGCTCGGAAGGGCGCCTCGGCATCGGTCAGATGACGATGCAGAACACGCTCCAGAAAGTGGGCGACTACGTCTCGTATTCGGTCGGCTTTTCGCACTCCTGCGCTCTCACGGCGGGCGGCGAAGCCCACTGCTGGGGCGCGAACGGCAACGCGCAGCTCGGCCTGTCGACCGCCGGCGGCCCCGACCCCAACCCCCAGGTCGTCCAGACCGCCTACGATCTGACGACGATCGTCACCGGCGCAACGCATACCTGTGCTATCTCGCTGGGCGGGGAGACCCTTTGCTGGGGGGGCAACGGTTCGGGGCAGGTCGGTGATGGGACGTTTTCCACCGAACGTCCGAACGCAGCGCTCGTCTCGCCGAACATCCTCGACCGCCGACTGTCGGCCGGCCCCGATCACACTTGCGGTCTCACCCGCCAGGGTGAGGTTCAATGTTGGGGCGAAGGGGACGACGGACGGCTCGGAACGGGGGCAACCGACGACGTCGCCACACCGACCGTCATCGAAGGCTCGCGAACCTACTTCACGGTCGACGCGGGCACCGACTTCACCTGCGCCGTTTCCACCGGCTCCGATCCATACTGTTGGGGTGCCGGTGCGGACGGACAGCTCGGGGCCGGTTCGAGCGGCTCGCTCGTCCCGGTCAGGGTGACGGGGTTCTGAGCTGCCCTTCGGCGCGCTCGAGCCGGTAGTACGCGTCTGCGACCTTGCGGGCCGGCTCGACCCGCTCTCGCACCACCGCCAGGGCCTCTCGGTACGCGGTGGTATGGGCGATTCGCAGCAACAGCGGACAGTGCTCGAGCCACATCAGGTCGACGAGCCCTCGATCGACACACTTCGGCAACAGCTGCGCCGCCCAGTCGAGGTCACCTGCACGAATGACTAGCTCGATCACGTGCTGCAACGGAACGGCCGCAACACGCGGCACTTCGGAGCCGACGTCTAGGATCTTCCCCATGATCTCGCGCAGGTCCGGCAGCGCTCCCCCCGAGGCGACGGAGCGGGCAATCGGAACGTACATCGCGAGTTCGGTCACCCCTTCCAACCCCAGGTCGAATGGCTCGTCGAGCCAGCGCGGAGACTCCCGCCAGAGATCCGTCCTCGCCATCGCTATCTGGCGCAGCACCCGCTGTTCGCCACCTCCATCTACGACATCGAGGCTCAGCAGGGCGTCGACCTCGTGCCAATCGCCCCGTAGCGCCCGGGCTCGTACGAGCACCCATCGGGTCGCGTCGGCGTGCATGTCCGCTTCGTGCGCGGCGTCGAGCAGGTCGATCCCCACGTCGAGCGGGCCCGTCTCGATCAAGATCTGTCCCGCCATATGGAGAGACTCCGGGTAGCCCGGAGCGAGCTCGAGCGCATGCAACGAGTCGCGCAGCGCCGCATCGAGCTCGAACGCATTCCACGCCATCACTGCACGCCCGGCGAGCGGCTCCGGCGACTCGGGGAGCATGTCGATGGCGCGTTCGATGTACTTTCGGGCGCGGCTCGTCGCCGCGAAAGAATCGGCGGTCGCCGATCGTCCGAGGCGCGCAAAGAACCGCCCCGCCCCCGCCAGAACACGCGGATCGTCCGGGGCCCGCTCGAGCAACCGCTCCCACGTACTCGACGCGCGATCGATGTTGAAATGCCAGTTCGCCGCGGTCATCTGCCGGGCGCGCATGTAGAGCTCCACCGTGACCGGGTCGGTCAGGGCGTCGGGCCGCGGATAGCTCTTGCGGGCCATCGACTGGGCGATCTCCCCCACCGCCTGGTTGCACATCTGCAGCAACTCCCCCACCCCCGCCGAAAACTTGCCCGCCCACAACTGCAGACCGTCCTCCACCGAGATCGCGGCCAGACGCATCTGCAGGCCGTCCGGCCCGATCGTCAGCCGGCCGTCCACCACGACCTCAACCCCCAACTGGCGTCCCGCTCGGATCGGATCGGTCCCCTCGGCGAGGCGCGACACCGACGCCCGCGGCTTGACGGCGAGGCCCGGGGTCGTCGACAGGCCGTCGACGATTTCCTCGGTGATTCCGTCGACGAGGTGCTCGTTTCCGGCGACATCTCCCCGGACGGTGAGCGGCAAGAAGGCCACCCAGACACGGGAGGCCGCGTCCCGGCTGACCACCGGAAAGACGTCGGTCGTCGAGTGGGAGTCGGACGCATGCGCCGCTTCCATGATCGCTTCACGCAGCTCGTCGGCCGTCGCAAAACGATTCGCGCGGTCGCGCTGCAGGCAGCACGCCACCAGATCGGCGATCGGGGTCGGAAATCCCTCCAACGGGGGAGGATCGTTGAGCATGCGGGCGAGCGCCGTCGCCAGCGGCGTGGCGCCATGAAATGGCGTCCGCCCCGTCAGCATCTCGAAGATCATCACCCCGAGCGCATAGATGTCCGCACGCGCGTCGAGCGTCGCCTCCCCCAACACCTGCTCGGGAGACATGTACGCCGGAGTCCCCATGAACTGGTTCCCCTCCACCGTCGCATCGCGGGCACGTGCGATCCCGAAGTCGGAGATCACGATCCGCCCGGTCTTCTCGACGAGCACGTTCTGCGGCTTGAGGTCCTGATGGATCACCCCCGCCTCGTGCGCCGCGGCGAGCCCCGTGGCCACCTCGGCGGCGATCCGAAGCGCCTTCGATGCCCGGAACGGATTCGAAGCCGTGAACATCGTGTCGAGCGCCGCCCCGTCGATGAACTCCATCGTCAGGTACGGGAGGTTCCCCGCCGACCCGATGTCGTAGGTCCGGACGACGTTTCGGTGGGTGACGCGACGCGCGAGGCGAACCTCTGCGCGGAATCGGTCCAGAGCCGACGACTTCTCGACGAGGTCGGTGTGCAACGTCTTGAGCGCGACCGTCTCCCCGAGCACCGTATCGTAAACCCGGTAGACCGACCCCGCCCCACCCCGTCCGAGGAGCGCGCGGATCTCGTAGCGGCCGTCGATCGTCCCGTCGTACAGCTCGACCGGACGCGACGAGCCGGTAACGAACGTCCCGTTTTCCGTCGCGACCGTTTCGTCGGTCCCGGGGGCCGTGACGAGAGTCTCTTTCTGATCGTGGTCGCTCACATCTCTCCGCTGGCGATGATAGCGTCGCACGCCCGCAAACTCACGCCAATGCGTGAGAAACGCTCAGCGAGAACCGACCGGCCGACCATCCTGGTCGAGCACCTGCACGTCACCGAACCCGAGCGCCCGCACCTTCTCCTCGATCTGCGAGAGGTCGCCGATCACCACCCAGGTCAGCTTGTCCGGGGTGATGAGCGTCTCGGCGAGGGTCTGAACCTCTGCCTTCGTCAGCGTCGCGACCCGGTCCACGTACGTATCCCAGTAATCGTCGGCATAGCCGTATCGCACGATCTCGAGCATGTTCGACAGTACCCGTGACGCCGTCTCGTTGTTCCCCGCGAGCGTGCGCGTCTGCTGGTCGATCGTGCGCTGCATCTCGGCATCCGTCGCAGGGCGCGGGCCCCGGATGTCCGACAGCTCGCGCTTGATCTCCACCATCGACTCGGCCGTCTTGTCGGTCTGAACCTGAGCGTATCCCGCAAACGCCTGGTCGATCGGGCTCTCGAACACGAAGGTCCGGGCGCCATACGACCAGTGCTTGTCCTCGCGCAGGTTCATGTTCAGGCGCGCCATGAACGTCCCCCCGACCACGTCGTTGAGCGCCTCGAGCTTCAGTTGCGTCTCGTTGTCCCGAGGGCCGATCACATGCCCGGCGATGATGAGCGACTGCTCCGCCCGCGGCTTGTCGATCAGGTAGACCTTCACTCTCTCGGGCTTCTGCGCCGCCCCCTCGGCCGGCGGGGCGGGCGTCGCGGACGACTCCCACGAGCCGAACCGAGCTTCGAGAAGCGGCTGGATCTCGGCGAGCGTCGTGTCGCCGACCACCAGAATCTGCGCCCGTTTCGGATGAACGACGGCCTGGTGGAAACCGACGAGGTCGTCGCGACTGATCCTCGAGACCGAGTCGATGGTCCCCGAACCCGTCAACGGCTGGGCGTACGGGTGCCCCTCGCCGTAGAGCAACGGCCCCAGCAACCGTCGGGCGTTCGAGAACGCCTGCGCCTTCTCCTGCTCGATCGAAGCGAGGCGACGTTTGCGCTGCCGCTCGATCTCCTCTTCGGGGAACGAGGGGTTCTTCACGACCTCGGCGAAGAGGTCGAGGCTCGGCTCCAGCGTCGTCTTCAACGATTTCATCGAGACGATCGTGTCGACGAGGCTCGTCGACGCGCTCAGGTCGGCCCCCAGGCGCTCGAGCTCGGCAGACAGCTCCAGGGCGCTGCGGTTCTCGGTCCCCTCGTCCATCAGGTCGGCGGCGAAGCTGGCTGTTCCCAGCGCGTGTTGGGCGTCGTAGGTGAACCCGACGTCGAAGCGAGCCGCGACCCGGACGAGCGGCACGTCGTGGCGCTCGGCGAGGACCACCTCGATTCCGTTCGACAGCTTCGCGCGCTGAATCTTCGGCAGCTCCAGCGCGGGGGGGTCCCCGGGATCGGGGACCTTACTGCGATCCGCCGTCGCCGCCCCCGCCTGACGCTGCGCCTCGGGGAGTACCCGCAATACGAAGACGCCCCCATCGAGCCATTCGGCGGCGGCCTCTCTCACGTCCTCCGGATGCGCCGTGCGAATGTAATCGTCGATCCGACGAAACGCTCCGGGATCACCGAAGAACACCTCGTGCTGCGCGAGAACGTCCGACTTACCGCCGAAGCCTCCCACTTTCTCGAGCCCCGAGACCCGGTCGGAGAAATAGGTCATCTTGGCGCGGATCAGTTCGTCGCTGGTCGGCCCCTCTTTCAGGAAACGAGCGAGCTCCTCCTGCATCGCCTGCTCCGCCTTCTCGAGCGGAACGTCGGGGCGGGCGTCCGCGACGAGAAAGAGCTGCGAGCCGATCTCCCGCTCGGCCACGAACGTGTAGACGTTGGTCGCGAGCTGGTCGTCGTAGACCAACCGCCGGTAGAGCCGCGAGTTCTTCCCCTTCCCGAGGACGCTCGCCGCGAGCCGCAGCTCCTCCACCGTCTGCTCGCCGTAGGGCGGGATGTTGTAGACGTAGTACGCGCGCTCCTGCGGAACGCGATCGAAGATCGTCATCTCGCGCCGCTCGGTCATCTTCGCAGTCCACGGCCCCTGCTTGGGGGTCGCCGGGCCTGGCGCGATATCACCGAAGAACTTCTGCATCTTCTGCTTCGCCTCTTCGACAGTGATGTCTCCGGCGAGCGTCACGACGGCGTTGCGCGCACCGTAGTACTCGGCGAACCAGCCCTTCACGTCGTCGAGCGACGCCGCGTCGAGGTCCTCCATGCTGCCGATCACGGTCCACGAATAGGGATGCCCCTGCGGGTACGTGTTCGGCGCGATCGTCTCCCACGCCTTTCCGTAAGGACGGTTCTGCCCCTGGCGCTTTTCGTTCTGGACCACACCTCGCTGTTCGTCGAGCAGCTCCTGCGAGATGGCCCCCTCGAAGTGCCCCATGCGATCGGACTCCATCCAGAGCGCGACGTCGAGCGCCGGCGTGGGGACAGTCTCGAAGTAGTTGGTGCGGTCGTTGTTGGTGGTGCCGTTCAGGTCGGTGGCGCCAGCCTGCTGTAGGGGCTCGAAGAACTCGCCTTTGAAGTTCTCGGAGCCCTGGAACATCAGGTGCTCGAAGAGGTGGGCGAAGCCGGTCTTGCCGGGCTGCTCGTCCTTCGATCCGACGTGGTACCACACGTTGACAGCGACGACGGGGGTCTTCGGGTCCTCGTGAACGATGACCGTGAGGCCGTTGTCGAGCACGAATTTCTCGAACTGAATGTCCACGCTCGGGTACTCGGGCTCCTCGAACGCGACGCGCGATTGGGCGGGCGTCTCGGCGAGCTCGCCGTTCGAATCGGGCGCGGTCTTCGCCCCGCCGCAGCCAAAGACGATGGTCACGGCTGCCGCGGTACACAAGGATTTCAGGTAACTCAAAGCAAGTCCTCTCAGTTGTCGTCGGAGTCTTCTTCGGGCTCGACGGTCGTCGGTGTCGCCGTCGGCGTATCGTCCTCATCGCCGTCGAGCTGGACGAGCCAACCGACGGAGGCACCAATGTGCCAGTTGAACGCGACCCCGTACTCGCCGGGGTTCTCGAAGCTCTGGAAGTCCGAGAACCTGTCGCGAGTCGTCTTCGCGACGAACGGGTCGTAAGTCGCGCGGAGCTCGATCGGCACGAGCGAGTCGCCTACTTCGAAGGCGATCCCGAGCTTGCCGGTCAGCCCGACGTGGATCACGGGACGGGTCTGAATCGGCGGGAGGGCCCCTTCGACGCCGGTCTGGCTCGCGACGGAACCCGACGCGAGACCGACCAGGGCCTCAGGGCCGAGCGCAAACTCCAACATCGTCGACTCTGATTCGATTCCGTAGCCGAGCAAGACCGGCAGATGGATTCCGGTCGTGACGAGCGTGAGCTCTCGCCGAGCGTCGCTCGTGCGGCTCTCGGCGTAGCCGGTGGCGCGCGCGTACGAGAAGAGGAGGTCGACGTCGAGGAGGAGGGGCGCATTGCCGAGCCGAGACAGCTCCATCTGCAGCGCTGCCCCACCCTTCAGTTCCCAGCCCGTGAAGGCCGTGCCGAAGAGCACCGTCGGCTCGCCGGGGGGATCGTTGGGCTGAGAGCGCTCGACGAAATTGGCCCCGACACGTCCGCCGACCGCGAGGGGGCGTCCGCCGTCGGCGAACACCGGACCGGAGGCGAACAGCGCCGCACAGAGAACAACCGACGCTGTCGCAAACCGCTTCATGCCCGGGAAAGCTCCACGTTCTGGATCGCGATCTCCTGCATCGGACGGTCACCCGGACCTCGGTCGGCCTTTGCGATGGCGTTCACGACATCCATCCCCTCGACGACCTCGCCGAAGACGGAGTGGCGGTTGTCCAGATGCGGGGTCGCCCCTTCGGTGATGAAGAACTGGCTGCCGTTGGTGCCCGGCCCCGCGTTCGCCATCGACAGCATCCCCGCCTTGGTGTGGCGCAGCTCCGGGTGGAACTCGTCGTCGAAGCGGTAGCCGGGACCACCGCGACCGGTGCCGGTGCGGTCGCCACCCTGGATCATGAACCCGGGGATGACGCGGTGGAAGATCACCCCGTCGTAGAACGGGTCGTTGCGCTTCTGGTTGGTGTCGGGATCGGTCCACGTGCGCTTGCCGGTCGCGAGACCGACGAAGTTGGCGACCGTCTTCGGCGCGCGGTTCTCGAAGAGGCGAATCTTGATGTCGCCTTTGGTGGTGTGGAGGGTAGCGTAGAGCTGCCCGTCACCGGGGAAGTAGTCGGCTGGCGTTTCGTTGAACGTCGTCATTTTGAGCTCTCCATGATGGGAAACGCCGGGAGGATAGGCCACGCCCGCCGCGTCCACAACCTCGTTGCGACCCGCAGGCGCGTTCGCGTTGCACGCCCCCCGTCCGGCGAGTCCGTTGAATCGCGACGCAGGAGATGGGACCGTGTAGAATCGTCGCGTAAATCGTAGGGAGCAAACATGACGAAGAATCTGCTGGCCGCGCTCGTCGCGGGGATCGTTTCACTCGTCGCCTTCGAGGCGTTCGCCTGCGAGGCGGGCTACTGCGTACAGTCGACGTATCCAGCCGACGGCGCGGTCGACGTGCCGATTGACGCGAAGATCTTCGTCTTCTTCGACAACACCCCGGGGCTCGACCAACCCGAGACCGGCATCGCCCTCTTCGAGAAGGATTCCGGCCAGGGTGTCCTCACCTCCGTCGAGGTCGCCCCCGGTGGGAACCCGACCGCCGAGGTCCGAAACGAAGTCGCGATCGTCGAGCCGCTCGTCCCGCTCGCCCCCAACACCACGTACGTCGTCGATTTCGACCTCGCCACGAACGTCTGCGCCGCGCCTTCGTTGGAGTTCACGACCGGCACCACGACCGCCCAGCCTGCGCAGTTCCTGGGGGCCACGGCCGCCTCCGCGCAGTGCTTCCGCGAGCCCGCCGAGCTCAACAGTTGCAACGACCAGGAGCCCTACCCGCGCCTCGCATTCCGCGTCGCGGCGGCTCCAGGCACCCGCACGGTCGCCTACGCCGTCTACCAGGGCGACGTGCGGACCGCGGTTCTGCGTCCGACCCTCCCGGCGGTCGTACAGCTCCTCCCCGACGAGGTCGACGCCGAGGAGTGCTTCGTACTGCGCGCCGTCGGACGCAACGGCGTCGAAGACGCGAACCAAGAGGAAGTCTGTGTGCAGACTGCCGCGGTGTGCGCCCCGATCACTCCACCGATGGATGCGGACCCGGACATGGGGACCGTCGACGCAGGGGGACCGAGCGACGATGCCGGAGTGCCGGTCAGTGACATGGGAACCCCCGACGCGGGAAGCCCGAGCGACGACGCCGGGGGAGACCCGGTCGATTCCGGGGCTGGTGGACAGGATGGAGGCGACCGCTCCGACTCCGGGTCCGCCGAAGACGAAGACGAGCGCAAGGACGGCGACGACAGCGGCGGCTGCAGTTGTTCCACCGCCGCGACGCCGCCTGCCATGCCGTTCATCCTGTTGCTGGGGTTCGTCGCCGCCCGCCTCCGCCCGCGACGGCGCGCCTGAACCGCTCGTTTCCACCTACGACCGGGCGTCGTATGATGGCGCCGATGAGTCCCTCGATCCGCCGCGTCTGCCTCGCCGCGCTCGCCGCTTCCACGGCTGCCGCAGGATGCGCTTTTCCGCAGCCTCCGCCACCGATGTCGATGGCGAAGTTCGCGCGCCCGCCGTCGGACAGAAACCGGCTCGGCTTCTCGACCGGCGTCGGGATGCAGATCGACCAGAACGAAAACTCCACCTTCGCTCTCTTCCCCGTGGAAGCAGGCCTCGGGATTTCGCTCGGTGACCGCTACGACCTGGGCGTCTCGCTGAGCAACCTCGTCGGAACCGCCGAAGGGAACTTCGCGATCCTCGACGGAGACCTGCGCCTCGGCATCATCCACGGGCTCGGGCTCGGCATGTGGGCGACCCCCGACGACCAGACCGTCTTCACGCAGTTCACCGGCGGCACCTTCCTGCAGACCGGGCGAAAGAACGCCTTCTTCACCGCCCTCAAGTACACCTACGGGACCGACGTCGGGTCCGACACCTTTCTCCCCACGCACTTCTTCACCGGCTCGATCGGATTTCTCCCCTCGGGTGCCGTGAAGGTCACCCCCGAGCTCATCGCCAACCACGCCGTCTGGCAGGACTCCGGCGAGACCTTCCGAGTCTGGACCGTCATCATCGGCATCGCCGTGATGACGCACTACGGACGCCCCGGCGGCTGAGCTTCCGCACCCAAATGGAGGTTACATGACGCAGCAAAAGCCCGAAGTCCTCGTCCAATCCGTGTCACCGGTGCTCCCGGTGCGAGACGTCAGCGCTGCCCTCGAGCGTTACGCGAAGCTGGGGTTCGTGACCAACGCTTTCGAATCGGACGGGGAACCGTTCTACGGCTTCGTCTGCATGGGCCCCACCGAGTTTCACGTGACCAGGGTCGACCGATTGCGGCCGAAGAAGAACACGTCGGCGATGTACCTCTACGTCGACGACGCCGACGCGGTGTACGAGCGGTGGCGCCGCCTCGACGAAGGTACGTTTCACCCTCCTCGAGATACCGACTACGGGCTGCGAGAGTTCGCCTGGGGCGACCCCGACGGAAACCTCTTTCGCGTCGGCTCTCCCCTCGACGAATGACCGCGGTCAGGCTCGCTTCGTCAGCGCTTCCATCTCGTCGGCGTTCAGCTCGATCTCGCGAGCCTGAGTGTTCTCCTCGAGGTGCTCGACGGACGAGGTGCCCGGGATCGGCAGCATCACAGGCGACAGCTTGAGGAGCCACGCGAGCGCGATCTGACTCGGCTTCGCCCTGTGCTCCTGCGCGACCTCCGGCAGGTTCGACCGCTCCGTCAGGTCACCCGTCGCGAGCGGGTACCACGGGATGAACCCGATGCCCCGTTCGGTGCACCAGTCGACGACGTCGCGATGCTTGCGATCGCTCAGGTTGAAGCGGTTCTGGACCGTGGTGACGTTGCACACTTTCACCGCTCGATCGAGGTCGGGCACCGTGAAGTTCGACACGCCGATGTGTCGAATCTTCCCCTGCTCCTGAAGCTGCACGAGCGCGCCGAGCGAGTCCTCGAGCGGCACGTCGTCGTCGATCGCGTGCAACTGATAGAGATCGATCGTGTCGCGCCCGAGCCGCTTCAGGCTCGCCTCGCACGCGGCGATCAGGTGATCTGGACGCCCGTTCGTCTCCCACTGGTTCGGTCCTGGACGGACCAGGCCCCCTTTCGTGGCGATGACGAGGTTCGCCGGATAGGGATGTAACGCCTCGCGGATCAGCTCCTCGCTCGTGTTGGGACCGTAGGCGTCCGCCGTATCGATGAGATTGATCCCGAGCTCGACCGCGCGTCGCAAGACCGCGTGAGCGTTCGCGACGTCGTCGGGCGGCCCCCAGACGCCAGAACCCGTGATGCGCATTGCGCCGAAACCGAGGCGTCGAACCGAAAGGTCGCCGCCAATCTTGAAGGTGTTGTCCATCGAGTCTCCTGAAGTGGGGCTTCAGTTGTAGGAACTGGCCGGACGGGGTCAAACGCCGACACACACGTCATACCCCCCACAGTTTTCTGAGGTTTTCGTCGTCCCGCGCGTCGCGACGACCGGCGCCGTTTCGCGCTTCGGCCCGCATGAGGTCTGACGGCGCGCCGTCCGTCGTGCCCGTACGGCGACGTTGGCCCGCGTCTTGCGATTGCCGCCCCCGTTCTCGAAGACCAAGGACCCACGATGATCCGCTCCACGAAAGGCGCCCTTCTGGCGGCGCTCGCCGCATCCGTTCCCCTACTCCACGCACCCGCGACTGCCGACGCCTGCATCGGTCCGGAGCTCCGCTGGCATGTCGAGCAGACGTCTCCGGAAGACGGAGGCACCCTCGCCCCGGGCCCCGGGTCGATCGTCCTGCAACTGCGCCCCGAGTACGGCTACGCTCCCGATGGAGTCCTCGGGGAGTACGACCCGCAGTTGGCGATGTGGACCTTGACCACGGCGATGGGGGAAGACGTCGCGGCCGGTGAACTGACGACGGAACGGGTGCCGGACTCCGACTGGCTCTTCGCCCACCTCTCACTGCCCGAGCTCGGTCCCTCCACCACCTACGTCTTCACTACGTGGGTCGAGGAAGAGCCGACCTTCTCGATGGAGTTCCAGACGAGCGAGAGCCCGCTCGAGCCACCGATGCCCGTCGAAGCGTTGACCGCCACGTTCTCCCGGTACTTCGACACCCGACCTGTCGTGCAATGCTGCCCGGAACAATTCGTCGGTGAGTGCCCGCGGTGTTACGACATCGGCGACGAACCAATCGGAGCCGTCAGCGCCAGCTTCGAGCCGCTCGATCCGCGCGAGCCAGCCCGGCACGTTTACCAGCTCGAATACCGCGCCGACGCCTCCGACACCTGGCGTGTCGCGACGACCGGTGCGCTTGGCCACGGCGCGGCGTCGCTCTCCGCGAAGGACGTGCGATTTTCGACCGAACGGTACTGCCTCCGTGTCGTCGCCTACGACGTGGAAGCGCCCGAGGCACCGATCGTCGGCGACGATGAGTGCCTCGACCCGCCGCCCTTCGACAGCGCACCGCCCCGAAACGTCGATCACGATCTGCTCCAGTGCGACGAAGATGCGGATCCCGAAGACCCCGTCCATGAGGGGCCCGACGACGACGAAGTCGAAGAGGACAATCCGGTCGACGAAAGCGTGTCACCGAAGGACGACGACGAAGAGACCGACGAACCGAGCGGGTGGGAGTTCGAGGAAGAGGGCGGCATGGGAGCCGACGGTGGCTGCTGCGCGAGCGCGTCGGGCGCTGCGCCGCCGCTCTCCTCGGCTCTGTGGGGGCTGCTTCTCGGAGGCGTCCTGTGGCGTCGACGCCGGTAGGGCTACGAGTCGCCCCGTTCCTCGCGAAGCTTCTCCTTCGTCCGACGTCCCTTCTCACTCAGGAGCGGTTTGAGGGTCCTACGCAATCCCGGAAAGAAGTAGCCGACCGTCGCCAACTTCCCGCCAGCGACTGGAAACTCGCGCTCCACCTTTCCGTCCGCGGCGCAGTCCATGATCATCTCGGCCACGTCCTCCGCGCTGCACATCGTCTGGCTGAAGACGATGTCCTCGACCTCGTCGAGCGAGTCCATGATGAACCCCGTGTCGATCGGCCCGGGGCTGACCGCCGACACGGTGATGCCGGAGCCGCGCAGCTCTTCGGCCATCGCGTACGTGAACGCCCGCAGCCCGAACTTCGTGGCCGAGTAGGTCGCCGCGCCGTCGAGCGGGACCTTCCCCGCGAGGCTCGCCACGTTGATCACGAACCCACCGTGCTCGCGCAGATAAGGTAGGGCGAGACGCGTCAGAACGAGCGGAGCGCGCAGATTGACGTCCACCATCGTTCCGACTTCGCTCGCGCTGCGGGTCTCGAGCGGACCCCGGAAGTGCGCCCCGGCGTTGTTCACCAGCCCGTGGAGCGCACCGAACTCTTCGACCGCCCGCTGAAACGCCGCCTCCATCGCGACGGCGTCCGAGACGTCCGCCGCCACGCTCAGCGAGCGTTCGAGCCCATGGGCAGCTTCCTCGAGCGGTCCTTCCCTTCGCGCGACCAGCACGACGTTCGCTCCCGCTGCATGGAACCCCTGCGCCGTAGCGAGGCCGACCCCGGCCGAAGCGCCCGTGATCAAGACCGTCTTTCCGCGAAAATCGTGTGAACCCATCCTCTTCTCCTCATCCTGCTGTTTACGGCGCCCCGTTTCGTTCTCGGTTCACTTCGACAAGATCCGAACTTCCGAGATTCGCGCCGAGTTTCGGGGCTCGAGCCCCCCGGGACCACCCGTGTACGCGGCGAAGTGGACGAAGTTCGACATGTTGCGGGTCGACGGGCCGTCGAACGAGATCTCCAGCCGATACGACCGCTCGGCGTCCAGCTCGATCGGGACGAACGACGAGTAGCTCCAGTTCGAAGCGTCGCCGAGGTGCGGGAGCGTGAAAACGCCGCCGCCGACGTCGGCGCCCGTCGCCTGGTCGAACACGCGAACTTCCGCGAGTGCGCACGTGATGCCGGACTCGACCGGCCCCTCGTTTCCGTATTCGAGCTGCAGCAACTGAGCCCCGGAGCGGCCCGGCTTCACGTCGCGGACGACGATTCCGTCCCCGGCCCCACCGGCCCAGTGGTTGCG
>CAYPJU010000049.1:31453-43259 GCA_964411125.1 uncultured Bradymonadales bacterium
GTGAACTGCTGCTGAGGCATGATGACGGGCGCCCCGAAGGTCGTCAGGGGATAGGTCGACAACATCCGCTCCGCCTGCCGTTCGCCCGCCACGCCGAACTCGATCGCCAGGGCGTTTCCGAGCAGGTCGTACTGCGCGCTCGGCGCCTCGTCGAGGTAGGTCGCGAAATACGTCGCGTACAGACCGACCTCGTCGTTCCAGAAGTTCGTCGCGATCGCGTCCCGCAGCTCCTCGGCCCATCCGGCGATCTCCGCCGCTTCGGCGGAACGCCCTGCGATTTCGGCGAGCTCGACCGCGATCTGCATCGCACGCATGTGCAACAGATTCGTGTTCGAGGCGCGGCTCGTGGCGATGTGCACCGGGTCTCCAGCAACCCACGCCGGGTACGACTGTTCGCGCCAGTCGAGGAACGACTGCTCACCGAAGTAGAGCCCGGTCCGCTCGTCCACGATCAGCGCGCGGTCGTGCTCGAGCGTCGCTCGAAGTACGTCGAAGGCCCAGCTCGCATAGTCGATCGCATCTTGCCCCGAGCGCTGCATCGCCACGGCCCGAGCACCCAGCGCCCACACGACGCGGTCCGTCGAGACCGGATAGCTGCCCCCCGTTCCCGTGTCCTGCATCACCTGCTCGTCACCCCCACCTCGCGGGGGTGAGACCTTGAACGCCAGGCTGTTCGCCGCGCGGCGGGGATCGAGCTCGGCCAGCCCGAGGTCGGTCGCGTAGGAGATGTCCCGTGTCCACACGTAGGTCCATTCCTCGCCCGTCTCGAAACATCCCCCTTCTTCGCATGGGAGCGGCTGACCGTCGCGGAAGCCCCCGTTGGAGATCTCGTCGACCGAGTTCTGACGCACCTCTTCGAGCGTCATCGCGTAGAGAGCGTCGAGCATCGCATCCCCCGAGCGGAGCTTCGGCCAGTCGGGGAGCTCGGCGACGACGCGGGGGCTCGGGGGCTGGTCGTCGCGCCGCGGGGCGTTCGACTCGATGCGGTAGCTACGGGAACAGTCGTCAGCCTCGATCACGGTCGCCGTCGACTGCCCACGCAGATCGATGACGTCCCGGGGCGGCGGGAGTTCCTCCTCGCAATTCGTCGCCTCGCCGTTCATCTCGGAACCCCCATCGGGGCTGGAACCGTCGCCGGAGTCCACGGTCGTCGCCGCATCACTTTCCTCACTCTTCGGCGTCTCCTCGGTCGAACACTGACAGCCCCCGAAGAGCGCGAGCGCGAGGACGGTGGAGATCAGACGGTGCGTCATGGGGGTTCCCTTCGTTTCGTCGCGCGACCTTAACAAAACCGATCGCAGATTGCGCGTCTGCCGTGCTCGCCTGTTTGCGAGCCTACGGAGCTCGCAATAAGAAGTCTTCGCCTTCGCGCTCGATGACCGCGGTCACTATGGCGCGAAATCTCGACGCGTCGAGCGCGTGGCGCGGCTCGCTCGAGAGCACCTGTTCGAAGGCGGCGGCTCCCACGGCGTCACTCAGGTGGTCGAATCGCTCGACGTCGAAGTCGTCCGGCACCTGCCCCGGTGGAGCAGGAGCTCGCGGAGCTCTTCGATGAAAGGTGGCGAGCTCGTAGGCGTGCGCGATGCGGAGCAACTCCTGCTCCTCCCAACGTCGCGCGACGAACATCATGGCGATCGGCAACGTGGGCTCGAAGTCCGTGCTCCCCACGACGACGGTGACCGCCGGCATTCCGGTGACCGCGGTCAGCACGCAGTTCGCCCGAGGCCCCTCGACCGCGTGACCCTTGCCGTTCACCGGCAGCAACAGCACGTCGAGCGCCAGTGCGTCCATCACTTCGCGAACGTACGCCGCGTTTCGTGCGTATGCACTGCGCGCCTCATCAACCCCTCGTTCACCGGCCTGGCGCGAGCGCTCCGCCCGGTCGAGGCACTGCTCCGTCGACTCCCAGACGAACCTCGAAAACCGACCGCTCGTGCAGATATCGTCGTAGTCGGCGACCGGCCCGGTGACGTCCTGCTCGAGCCAACGTTCGGTCGCAGCGACCGTCCCTCCTCCCAGCCGCGCGTCGGAAAAGTCGGGCAATTGCACGTTGTCGACGACGATCGCCCCGAGGCGCTCCAGATCTTCGAACATTTGCCGTTGCGCCCGCAGCGTGACCGGACGCGCTCCCGAATACGGAAAGCGGTAGTCGAGCACTCCATCGGGCGCGAGCCGCCGGACGACGCCGATCCGAACGCCCGCCAGATCGATCCCGTCGAACGCCCCACGATATCCGTCCGGCGGGACCCGCCAGGCGCCGAGAGGATCTTCGGCGCGGTCTGCCGTCATCGCCTCGAGCAGCCGCGCTGCATCGTCCACGGTCCGGGCCATCGGCCCGACGACGTTGCCCGGCAGAGTCGTCGGCACGATCCCGTCGAGGCTCACGAGGCCCTCGGTCGGCCGAATCCCCACCACGCCGTTGAACGATGCCGGCAGGGTGATCGACCCGCAGTTGTCGGTGCCAGTAGCGCCGACGACGAAACCGGCGGAGGTCGCGACGGCGCTCCCCGCGGACGATCCTCCGGGATTGCGTGATCGATCGTAGGCATTGCCGGTCCGGCCGTGAACGCCGGCGATGCCCGACACCCCGACGGCGAACTCGTCCATCGCGGTCGTCCCGAGCAGGACCGCGCCGGCAGCTTCGAGCCGGCGCACCACGGCCGCATCGCTCGTCGCTTGCGTCCCCACCAGCGCTCGGCTCCCCGCCGTGACCTCGGTGCGAGTCGTCCCGTGGTTCGCCTTCACCCCGACCACCACACAGTGGAGCGGACCAGCCAGGTCGCCCTCTCGGGCCTGGTGTCGGTCGAGCTCCCGCGCCCGCGCGAGGGAATCGTCGGCGAGCTCCACGATCGCGTTGAGAGGCGGGCCCGACGAGACGTCGAGATCGTTTCGAAAAACCCGCTCCAAGTGCGCTCTCACCACCGTTTCGCACGTCACCTCACCGTCGAGCAGCGCGCCGTGGAGATGCTCGACCGTGAGCTCCTCGACAGTGAACGGACCCTCCTCGTCGCACGCGTCTCCAACCCCGTCTCCGTCCGTGTCGGTCTGCCCCCCGTTCGCAACCGTCGGGCAATTGTCGCAGGCGTCCCCGACCCCGTCGTGATCGGCATCCGCACCGCTCGGGTCGGCGATCCCCGGGCATAGGTCCCGACAGTCGTCCACGCCGTCTTCGTCGGAGTCCCGCTCGTCCTCGCCGCCCGGACAAGGATCGCACGCATCGCCGAGACCGTCCTCGTCGGAGTCCCTCGCCGCCGGGGGCTGCAAGACCTTCGGGCAGTTGTCCGCGATGTCCCGCACGCCGTCGTCGTCGTCGTCGTCATCGCAGGCGTCGCCTACGCCGTCGTGATCGCTGTCGAACTGCTCGGGATCGGGGATCGACGGGCAGACGTCGCAACGGTCACCGACGCCGTCCCCGTCCTCGTCTCGTCCCCCAGCGCACTCCGACGGGTCCGGGGCCGGCTGCGGCAGCGTCGATGCGTTGCAGGCACCCCAGAGGAGCACCACCGCGCACAGGAAGAAGGTTCGCGAGGCGAAACGTGCGGCGGGAAGACTCATTTCGAAAGAAGGCTAGCGCCGGCCCGTGACGTTCACCGGGATTCGCGTGCGGAACGTCGAGTCGCGCACCCCGACTTCCCGAAGCACAGCCTCGACCTCGCCGGGGCTCATCGGCTGATCGTATTCGGGCGAGAGCGCGTCGAACGTGTCCTGGACCGACTCCATGTACTGCTGCTCTTTCGTCAGCCCTTTGTGGTCTGGCCAGTGCGCGATCGGGATGGCGAACCGAAACGCGCGACCCACGACCGGAAGACGGAAGAGACGGTCGGCGACCGGATATGCGACCGGCATCGTCGTCTCCAGAACCTTCAACAGCGTCTCGTCGTCCATCCGCTTCGTGAGAGGACGCACGAGATACTTTCCGTTCAGCTTGGTCCAGGGACGGCGACCGTAGATCGTGAGCGCGAACTGCCCGCCGTCCTGCACCATCTCGAGGATGTTTCGGATCACCTGCGGAGGATCGGGCGTATGCTGGACCACCCCGATGCAGTACGCATACTCGAAGGTGCCGGGCCGAAACGGCGGCTCGAGCAGGTTACCCTGGACGACGTTCGCGTTCGGGTAGGGGCGGAGCGTCTCGGCCGTCGCCTCCACCGCCGACGAGTAGTCCATCGCGACGAGGTTCGCACCCCGTGCCGCGGCGATCTCGGCGAACCGACCCGCCCCACAACCCGCGTCGAGGACGAGCTTCCCTTCGAGCTCGTCACCCGTCCAACCCGTCTCGGCGTCGAACCGCTGCCTCGAGTGATCCGCCCGGTTCTCGCTGTCGAGCTGAACCCCGCGAAACTTGTTCCACTGAAAACCAAACGACTCCGCGTAGTTGTCGGCGGGCACGAATCGGGGAATCCCCCTGTGAATCGGATAGGTCCGCCCGGTCTCCTGCGACGTCAGCGTACCTTCCACGACGTCGTCCCCGTCGGACTCGGTGACGTCGAGTTCGAGGGCGGCGCCCGTGACGGGCTCGGCGAGCAGTTCGGCAAATTCTGGTTTCACGAGATGCCTTGTTCGGTTGTTCTCCTACTACCGTTTGAGCCACCGTCCGACAAGACGGCAGTCCTGCGGTAGAGCTGCGCGGCGCGATAGTAAACACGCAAACGCCGGTGGTGTACCCACCGGCGAAGAGAACCGAAGCTCGACGCGTCAGGGGCCGCGTTCAGAGTTGTCCGAGGACCTCCGAACGCTTCGCGGCGTACTCCGCGTCGTCGATCAGACCTTCCGACCGCAACTGCTCGAGCTGCCGCAGCCGTTCGGCGACGTTGGAGTCGGACGGCTCGGGTTCTGCACACCGGCTGGCCTCGATCTGCTCCCGGTCCGCGTCGTACTTCGCGTCGTCGATCAGCCCTTCGGCTCGAAGGTCCTCGAGCTGCTCCAGTTTTCGGTCGGCGAGTGCGGGGACGACGCATTCGGTGGCCGGGGGACCGGAGAGCTCGGCCACCACGGCCGGCGCGCCGCAGCCGTCGGCAGCCAACTTCTCCTCTTCGACGCTCGTGCTCGTCAGCGGGGTGTCGACCGGCCGTTGCGACCCGACCCAGAGCGTGTGCAGCCCCCATACGACGCTGGCGGTCGCCGAGCCTAGCGACAGGAGAGCCCACTGACCGCGCGCCGAGCTCGAGTCCGCCGCGGCCGCGAAGACGAAGCTCCCGACCGCAGTTGCCCCGAGCGCCGCGACGGCGATCAGGCTCGACCGCTGATTGATCGTCTGAAAGCGTCGCGCCCCGGACTTCTCGTACGTGATCTCGTAGACCCTGGTGCACTTGCCGTCCTCGCCGAGGACCGGCTCACCCACCGGCCGGCGCGACATCTCGGTCGGCTCGTCCCACGACGTGTAGGAGCGATTGTGAGCACAAGCCTGGGTGGCGAACATTACGATGGCGATCAGAAAGAAGCGGGCTCGGGTCTGGACGTTCATGAGTTCCTCTCGTTGGGTTCATGTACGTTTTCGGCCGCGACTCCGGAGCGTTGCGAAAAAAGTGAAAAAAGTTCGGCCCGGACTCGAAGGGGTTCTCGAGGTCCGGGCCGTCGTACTTCGGGCGCTTCAGATTTACTACGCGACGAGCGGCGGGACGAAGGCTTCGTTGCGGGTCACGTTGCGCTCGAACTGGTGGGTCGCCTCCTCGAGCGAACGAAAACGATGGTGGTAGACGGAACCGTCGTGGTGGTTGACGGTAGCGACCAGAAAGTCGCCCTCCCCTCGCTCTTCGACGGGCCCCTGAAACTCGACGTCGGACACGTCTTCGATCGTCACGGGCAGCGTCCCGAGCTCGACCACTTCACCGGTCGAGCCGAGGCAGAGTTCGATCGCGAGCGCCGTCGACCCCGCGGCGACCCGGTCGAGCAGCGCCGGCATCACCCGGTCGTCGGAGATGTCCGTCCCGAGCCGCGCGACCGCGCTCTCCCCGGCGAAGAGGTCGAGCCCCACCGCGCGAGTCGCGCGGCGGATCACGATTCGGTCGACGCCGGCGACCCGCGCGACGTACCCCGCAAAATGCTCGTCTTCGCACTCCAGAACCTCGGCGAGCACTGGAACGTCCGTCTCGGCGCACCGCAAGAGTTCTCGCCGAACTGCGGTGTGCCAGTGATAGAGCGCCGCGGGACGAAGCTGCGCCTGCCGCCGAGATTCCTTCGCCAGTTTGTACTTTTTCATTCCAGCCATTTTCGTTCTCCATCGCAACCGTGCGGAATTGCACACTTACGTTTTCGGCCGCGGCCGCGGAGCGTTGCGAAAAAAGTGGAGAAAGTTGGGCAGGCACAGGGCGCGCCACGAGCGTGGTGCGGCTCTCCGACGCCGCACAGAGCGCCGCTTCCAAGATATGGGGACTAGTTCCGGGTCCAGGTCACGCCGTCGAGCCGCACACTGCCTTCGAGCGGATCCGTCAACGACGGGATCGAAAACGCGTACGTGACGAGCGCGTAGTCCTGGTCGAAGTAGAGGTAGAAGATGGCAAAGCAGAGTTCCGACGTCATCGGATCTCGCAGCACGGCGTGGATCTCGTGCCAGCCGGAAGCACCGCATGCGGTCGAACAATCCACGTGGCCGAACGGGTAGACCTCGAACGTCTTGCCCGCACGCAGGATCCCTGCCTCGCCGGGGCGAAGCTCGACCCGTGGTCCGGTCACGGTGAAGGCGTCGAGAAGATCGATCCCCAGCGAAGATTCGGGGAAATCGACCGCCACCTGTGTGGGCGTGCGGTCGACCGCGCACGATCCGCTCGCTCGGACGACGTCGATCTGAACACCGCCGGTGCTCTGATAGTAGACGTCGGTGAGGGAGCCCTCCTTGCAGTAGAACCAGACGACCCACCACTCGTCCTGATCGACCGCCAGGCCCTGATAGAGCGTGTACCCGAACTCCGCCCACTCCTGCTCCTCGTAGACGGCGACGGGCAGGGAGCGCCCGTCCAGCTCGACCGTGCCGGAGCTTCCCGTCACCGCGACCGCGCCGACGGGGGGGCTGGAACCCGCGCCGGAGATCGCGACGCCGAACTCCAACCCGTACGAACCCGAGGTAGCGGGCACCGCAAACGGCGGCCCTTCGGGGAGGGGCCCGCCCGCGTCCGTGGTCCCCACGTCGGGGTCGGGTCCCGGCCCGACGTCCGTCCCGTCGTCGGTCTCGATCGGTCCCGCGTCGGGGGTGCCGTCGTCGGGGACCTCCGGGGTCCCCTGGTCTCGTTGATCCAGCCCGACGTCCCGTTCGAACCGCGGCACGTCACCGGCGTCGTCACCGCCCGACGTCTCCGAGGGTCCACAGCCAGCGAGCAGCAAGAGAAGCAGCAGAAATCTTCGCATTTCGACCCACACATTCATTGGCGCCGGGCCGAAGTCTACCACCGTCCCGAACGCCGCCCAAACCACCGGCACGTAGTCCGCGCGGGGTACGGGGAACGGGCGGCGCAGTACTCCGCGCTCGGTTGCATCCCATCCCGGCAATACTTGCACCGAATGTGCTCTGGATCGACCGTTCGCGATGCCCTATCGATGAGGCGATTGGCCTCTCACCGCGAAGGTTGGCATGCCTGGATCGGACCCCCTCTCCCAATATCTGTTCGAAAACCGTCGCGGTGGCGACACCGCGATGCACAAGGCGGACGCTCAGCTCATCGAGATGGCGCGGGCCGTCGTCGCCTACGCGGTCGACCGCGTCTCGGGGTCCGCCCCGGCGCTCGGCGCGCCGCGCACGGAGAGCGAGCTCCTCGAGGAGGTCGGCGAGACGATCACCCCCGAGGGGATCGGCGGCCAGGTCGCCTTCGAGATGTTCCGGGACGTCCTCGTGAAGGCGACCGTACCGATCGACCACCCCCGGCACCTCGCCTTCGTCGCAGCCGCACCCAGCCGCGCCGCGGTGATGTTCGACCTCGTGACGTCCGCCGCCAGCATCCACGGCGCCTACTGGATGGAGGGGGCCGGAGGGATCTTCTGCGAGAACCAGGCGATGAAGTGGTTGGTCTCGCTGACCGGCCTGCCGGAGGGCGCATTCGGCGTCTTCACGAGCGGCGGGACCGCCGCCAACCTCTCGGCGCTGGTCGCCGCGCGAGACGCGTGGCGGGCGAGGTCGGACACCGCGTCCCACAGCCGGGCGCTCCTCATCGCATCCCACGGTTCGCACTCCTCGATCGCGGCGATGGCCCGGGTCATGGATGCCGACGTCGTCCTGGCCGACTGTGAGACCGAGAACCTCCGTGGGCCGGCACTTCGACGGGCGATCGACGCACTCGATCCCGCCGACCGCGCGCGCCTCTTCGCCGTCGTGGCCACTGCCGGCACCACCAACGCCGGGATCATCGACGACCTCGACGGCATCGCGGACGTCTGCGACGCCGAGAACCTCTGGCTCCACGTGGACGCCGCATACGGCGGAGGCGCGCTCGCCGCCCCGTCGGTTCGCCACCTCTTCGCCGGGATCGAACGCGCCGACTCGATCACCGTCGACCCGCACAAGTGGTTCTTCTCGACGTACGACTGCGGCGCGGTCCTCTACCGCGACATGAGCCTCGCCGCGAACGCTCATGCGCAGAAGGGTGCGTACCTCGAGATCTTCGACGAGTCGGCGCGCGGCTTCAACCCGTCCGACTACCAGATTCAGTTGACCCGCCGCCTCCGAGGCCTTCCGCTGTGGTTCTCGCTGGCGATGCACGGCACCGACATCTACCGGGACGCCGTCGAGCGCGGCATCGAGCTGGCAAGACTCGCCGCCTCCCAGATCGAGGCGTGCGAACACGTCGAGCTGGTGCGGCCCCCCAGCCTGTCGGTCGTGTTGTTCCGCCGCCCCGGCTGGAGCCCGGAAGACTACCGTGCATGGACGCACCGAAACCATCGCGACGGCGTGGCGCTCGTGACGCCCACGCGGTGGCGCGGCGAGACGGTCGTACGGTTCTGCTTCATCAACCCCGAGACGACCGAGCAGGACATCGCCCTCATCCTCGAGACGATGCGCTGACCCCTTCTACCCGGCGCGCAGCACCCGGACGATCGGCGCGCGCCTATTGCACGATGCAGATCCCGCCGCCGCAAAGACGCGAGCAGCAGTCGCCGTCCTCCGCGCACGACTCCCCGGGGCCGGCGCATCCATCGCAGTCGAGGTCGTCGAGGTCGATCATCGTGTCGCAGTCGTTGTCGATGCCGTCGGTGCAGATCTCCGTCCGGTCGCAGCCGCACCCTTCGTCGGCCGCTCCATCGCAATCGTTGTCGACCCCGTCGCCGCACACTTCGGGTTCGATCGTACAGCAGTCCTCGTCGACCACCGCGTCGCAGTCGTTGTCGATGCCGTCGCAGATCTCGATGTCCGAAGGACACTCCTCCTCGGTGTCGATCACCCAGAACGCGCGGTGGTTACCCTCTTCGAGGTCCTGGAAGGGCATCCAGAACGATGCGTAGCTGGGGTCGGACTGACCGATGACCGAGAAGTCGACCGCGGCGCCCCAGAGCTGGTCGCGACCGCCGTCGAGCGTGTGGCCGTACGCCCGGAGCGACGAGAAGGTGAGGAAGAAGACTTCGTCGGGGCGCGTCGAGGGCGCCCAGGTCGGCATCGAGTTACCGATATCGAGGATGCCGTCTTCGTGCCGCACGCGCTCGTTCAACCGCCCCATCGGGATCGGCTCGCCCCCCTCGGCTGGCACCAGGAACACCTCGGCCTGCTCCGAATCCTTCGATCCCCCCTCGGTGCGGACGAACGCGATGTACTTGCTGTCGGGCGAGTAGGACGGGAAGAAGAGCGTGTCCTTGTCGTTGTCGGCCGACGGAATCAAGACCTCCGGCGCGCCGAACTGGTCGGGCCCCGTGACCGGAATCCGCGCGAGCGACGTCCCCTCGACGCCCTTGTTCTTCAGCTCGGCCTCGCCGTACGCCACCGCGACGAAGTCTCCACTCGGCGACCAATCGGGGTGCGTCGCCGCCATCCCTTCGGGCAGCGTCAGTTGCGAAATCTCCTGGCCGGTGTCGGCGTCGAACAGCCACAGCACGCCCTTGGCGGAGTAGAGGAGCCGCGTCGCGTCGGGGTTGAAGGTCGCCCAACCTCCGTCTCGCTCCTGCTCACCCATCGGCGGCATCAGCACGGCGCGGTCGGGAACCGTCACGGTCTGCGCGTTCTCGCCGTCGTAGTTCACGAACATCTTCTTCCCGTTCCGCGCCACCGTGTGGCACGAGACGCAGTCGTCGTTCCCCGACTCGGGGTCGGTGTAGAACTTCGTCGCGGTCGGCGACGAGATGTGCGCCTTCATCACGCCCTGTGCGCCGGTCGACCAGTAGTAGAGCGCGCCGAGGACCTCGCTGCGCGAGAAGTAGATGTCGATGGTCTGGGACGCGTAGACGGTGGCGGGATCGGCCTGGTCGACGCCGCGCACCGTCAGCTTCACGGACCGACCGGCATGCGTAGCCGCGAGCCAGCGCCACGCGTCGGGCTTCGGCAACATCTGGTCTTTGTCCGTGTAGAGCCGCACGTCGGCGACGTCGCTCTCGAAGCGCAGCTCGAACGCGTCGAGGTTCGGGGCGAGCCACTGGTACGTCGCGCGCTCGAGGTTTCGCGGGAACATCGTCTCGTGGCTCGGGTAGACGATCGTCAGCTCGGCTGCGTCGACGACATCGGCGGTCCGGTCGTCCGGAAAGAGGTCCGGCAGAGTGGCGGGCGCGTCGTCATCGACGCGGCTCGCCTCGAGCATCACGGTGAGGGTCGCCTCCGCCGACAGGTCGCCCGACGTCGCAGTGACCGTGGTCATCCCACCGACGCCCGCGCTCGTGAAGACTCCGTCCACGATCGCCCCCAGCGCGTCGTCCCCGAGAGTCCATTGAACCGTCGTGGTCACGTCCTGTTCCTGGCCGTCGACGGTACCGAACGCCGAGAACGTCGCGGTCTCGCCGGGATCGACTCCGTCGTCGAGTACCATCGCGCTCGCCGGGTCGATGCGTAGCTCGCTAAGCCCCGGGATACCGGCGTCCGCACCGTTGTTCGAGCCGCCGCCGTTGTTCGCAGCGGCGTCGCTGCGCCCCCCGAGGTCGTTGGTCGTCATCCCGGCATCGGATCCGCCGTTGTTGGAATCTCCGTTGTTGGAACCCGTCGTCCCGTCACATCCGCCACAGGCGTACGAACAGAGGGCGACGATCGACACTGCGAGCGCGAAACGTTTCATGTTGTCTCCAGGCTGAGCTGTGGAGACATGGTAGCACCGCTTGGGATGCGGGCCAAAGGCTTGCGAACGCCAGGAAGGCCAAGCGTCGGAACTCTAGCCAGATGCGAGCTTTTGGGGATTTTCGAGATGGCGGGATCGCCACCTCTCGAGCGAAAGAGAGCGATTCGCTCGGTCCTCAGACCGCCACCTTGCGTGGGCGAACCGGCTTCGTCTTTCGGCGCGGGCGGCGCGCCGAGCGAGGTTCGACGGCAGCCGGCTCTTCGACGCGGTCGACCTGCCCGTTCATGAGCCTCGCCTCGATCTCGCCCCAATCGTCGAGCTCTAGCGCAAAGTCCTCCGGAGTGATCTCGTCGCCCCGCAGTCGCTGTCGTAGGTTCAGTAGCCAGTCCATGATCGCCATCGTTCTACTCCCAGTGTTGCTGCACCCTCACACCCTGCCGAGAGTTCGATCGCGATCCAACTGAAACGATCTGAAAGCGTCGCCCACCGCATGATGCGCGCCACGGATGTGCTGCTGAAGCCGACGCCGCCGAGAAGCGCGTGCCGAAAT
The DNA here is from genome assembly GCA_964411125.1 of uncultured Bradymonadales bacterium. GTDB lineage: Bacteria > Myxococcota_A > Bradymonadia > Bradymonadales > Bradymonadaceae > JBFIHF01. The sequence goes on from CAYPJU010000049.1 coordinate 43,178, forward strand.
TGTCGCGTAGCTCATTGAAAAGTTACTACGGCAGTGGCGCGAGACGTGATGTCCGTCTCGCGCCCGCGAAGTGAATCGGCCG
>CAYPJU010000049.1:43359-45790 GCA_964411125.1 uncultured Bradymonadales bacterium
CTCCGCAGCCTGATGTTCGGATGAATCAGGCGAAGTCGCTCGGCCCCGCACTCCCAGCGGCGGCTGTCGAAACACGCTGAGGCTGGGTCGGGCAGGGATGCCCGCCGACCGGACGCAGCCAGCGTGCATGGGGCACTGCACTGCGTCGAGGCTGGGGCGGGCAGGGATGCCCGCCCTCCGAAATCTTCCAGCGCGCAAGGATGCCCGCCCTCCGAATGCTGCCCCAGCGCTCATGGCGCGCGGTCTCCGGGTCCCGAGCTGTCATCGATGACCCCCAGTGTGCATCGAGTAGAATTGCCCACGTTCGCATCTCGGCTGCGAATGTATCGGAGCCAGTTTTCATGGCGCGCTTCGGTGGCGTCGGGCGCGGGGGCCCGTTGGATCGCGCTCTCGAAGCTCGACCAGTCGGCCCCATCGTAAACGTCCGGAATACCGGTCAAAACCGGCTCCGAATCGCCGCACCCCGCAGCCGGCGCTGGAAGAACTTGGAGCGTCACAACTCCGTCGAGCACCTCGAACTGTCGATATCGCCAGTGAAAACTGCCTTCGTCACCCTCGAAGATCGCGCCTCCGACCCGTGCACCCGGGAGGTACGCCACTCCGCCACTCATGCTCCGCACATCCCCATCTTCCTCCAAATCGATGCCAGGAAAGTGCTGTGCTGAGGACTTGCTCATCCGAATCGACAGCGACTCTGGAAGACTGACTCCCGTGATGCTGACGACATCCTCGAACGAGATCTCGATCGCCCTGTGAGTCACCCTGTCTGCGGGGCACTCATCCACATCACGAAGTTCGAAGACCTCACTACCCAGACCATCGGGCCTCTCTTGGACATAGATGGGAGAAGTCGACCACACCACGTCGGTGACGGTGCCGACGAAAATCGCGTCGGCCGCGTCGACCCAGGCTGCGAGGGACGGGCGGTATTCGACCGGGCTTGGCTCACTCTCGTCGGGACAAAGTCCGTCTGAGTCGGACGGCTCGCCAGCCGGAGTCGGCAACGACGTCGCCGCGGGCTTCTCTCGCTCGACCGTCGCTGGCGGTGAGACCTCGTCCGTTGCGGGCGAGTTGCCCGAGCTGCAGCCCGCCGCGAGCAGTGAACAGAGTGACATGGAGGCTATTTTTGCGAAATATTTCATAACTTTCTCCCCTTTTGAGGTTGTAGAACCGCGCCAGTCGACAACGGCCCCTGATAAATAGAGTCGCGGTGAAGTCACTGCGATGTGTAATAGAGGACCGTGCCCCTGTCGGCGGAAAGGCCCGGCGCGTTCTTCGCCGATACAAATCCAACCGCTGCGCTCGTGAGTGTCTCAGAGTGTGACCATGAGGCCCCGTCGGTGGACTCACGAACTTGAATGTTTCCTCCCGACGTATGCGCGAGGAACCAGTCACCATTGTACCATGCAGTAGCACCAGAACCTGTGAGCCAGCCCACATCCTCCTCTGTGGAGTAGGCCACCGAGCTGCCTCCGCTGTACGTGTAAAATCTCGTTGTGGCCAACTGATAGGTGGTCGAATCGAGCGGGACGTAGGCCAGTACGCAATCGTAAGACCCTGCGGAAGAGTACGGGCCGCATGCCAACGCTACGTTCGCGGCCGTTCTAATGCCGGTCTTGAACGGCTTGTTGAGCAATCGCCCTGTGCTGTCAGCGAGGCCGACGGAAAACCAGATTTCACGGTCTGCCGAATCATTTATGCGATTAGCGTTCACCCAGGCCGTAATTGTTTTTTTCAGACACGGCCTCGTCAAATGCTGTAGATATCGGCGCGTAGGTCTTTATCTTCTTTGTGGTGGTGCAGGCCGAATCTACGCAATAACTCAAGTCTCCCTGAGTGTAACCTGAGAAGCTGAGCCCGTAGGAGACTTGTCGAACATCGGAGACGCTGTTTATATTCGTGTAGGGATTGGACGATGTCAGGTCGCTCAGATAGTTCAAACGCCAGCTATTCGGTTCTTCCGGAAACCAGTCGAGACTGTGGCCCGGCGAGTACGACCGGTAATAGTAGGTCGGTGAGCTGCTTAGGTAGTAGCCGGTGGAGCTTCCGAACCTGTAGCTGTATGCGCTGGAAGCCGGGCCCTTTGTGCCGGAGTCGTCACGGATTGCGCCGGTGCCTCGGACCCAGCCGGAATCCATATTGTAAATGGACGTACTGAAGGATGACGCGCCGTCGAGCTGAATTCGAAAGTCGACATCCTCGTATCGCCGTCCGAATTGACGCTCACGACAAGCGATGTCCCATGGGTACAATTCCCGTTTCCGCAATTTGCCGGTCGAATTGCCCATCACCGCGTTCTCAGCGCTCGGATGGTGTAGTCCCATCGCATGGCCGAATTCGTGGGTCAAGATGCCCTGAATATCGAAAGAGTCGTCATCCGTGAGCTCGGCGATCGAATAGGCGTGCTTACAGATACCGCCATCACACACCT
>CAYPJU010000050.1:0-1130 GCA_964411125.1 uncultured Bradymonadales bacterium
CTCCAGACTTGTTCGTCGGAGGTGACACGGTCGAAACTTTCTGGTTTGACTCGTTCGTTCCAGATGGGGACGGTCAAGAGCTGGGCAAAGGTGATACCGTCTTGGTTTCGATGAGGCGGGCCGGCGAGGAGTGGGTGGTGATGGCCTTCGTAGAGGCCGAATCGGACGACGAGCCCGTTAACGACGCCGTGCCAGCTGGCGAGCTTCCGCGAAACTGGCCTGACCTCGTGACTGCCGTCGGCGAGGTAACCTCGAATTTCTTTGGAAGATGTATGGACCGTGCGCACATGGGGTCGATGGAGTATAAGAGGATGTCGGACGCCCAGTTCGACCAGTTCATCCACTCCGGGCTAGAGACCAACGAAGACCGGTGTGAGGCCGAACGGCTCGCCGAGCCAACGGAAGATGTCCCCGGTAATGAGTGATAGGGGGCGCGGGCATACGCGATTAGACATCGCGTCGACTTCCGCGAACGTCATCCGTCCGTACTCGCGCGGCTGGCCAGTTTTCGGCGGATGCGGCCACACGATCGCGTCCACGTCCGCTTCGCTGACGGCGCGCTCGGGTAACCTGCAAGGAAAACCGACCGAGGGACCGTCTCCACCGCATGGGACGGGCTCGAGCGAGGAACGTCGGTTCGTCTTGCGCCAGGCCGGATCGTTCCCACGATGAGATTTGAAGACTTGTCGCGTTTCCGGACCTCAAGAGGATGGCTCTTTGCCGGATTTTCCGGTTCGGGGGCTCGGCCGGGCCTCTTCTTCTTAAGGAGGGCTGTGAGTGCGCAGAGCGGTGCGTCGCTGTGGGCTCGGAGACGGGTCGTGAAAGGACTCAGGCTTTCAAGCGGCTGCGAGCAGGCCTTGCTCGCGGCGACAGTCCGGTTCGCGGCATCGCACCCCGGCGTCCTTGCGAAGCTTGATGGTGCCGGGTGGGAAGTCGACCCCCCGGTCGCCGTCGCGCAGGCGCCGTAACGACTTCTTGTACGCGGAGTGGAAACTTCGCCAGGAGCGGGTCGCGTTCGTGAGCCGCGCGCCGTCCCTGGAGGCGAATCGAGGGTTCATGCGCATCATCGGTGCAGCGGAGCGCGGCGCATCGAACGGGTTCCTTTGCGCTTTGCGCTTTGCGCTTTGCGC